>NZ_SPQP01000004.1 GCF_004571075.1 Blastococcus sp. TF02A-35 | reverse complement strand
CACACCGCGCCGTTCGACTCCGTCGCGTCCGCGGGTGTCCAGCCGGGTGCCAGGACCACGGCCCACCTGTCCCGGTGCTCCGGCGCCACCGCGTCCAGCGCGGAGGGGACCGCCGTCAGCGGGTCCCGGCGGCCGGGTCCACCAGCACGAGCGCCGCGGCGGTGAGCACGGTGACGACCGCCGCGACGGCGACCGGCGGGCGCACCCGCACCGTCAGGTCCTGCACGACCCCGACGTCGCCGACGACCCGCGCCAGCGCCGAGCCGGGGGTCCGGTCGGCGGCCAGCCCCTGCGCGGCCAGCGCGCTCCACACCCGCACCCGCAGCGCCGCGGCCTGCCGGAACGCGGCGTCGTGCGCGACCAGGCGCTCCAGCCAGCGCAGGACCGCGCGGGCGATCCCGAAGAAGCGCACGCCGGCGGTGGCGACCAGCAGGGTCAGCACGGGTGGCATCTCGGCGGCCCGGACGATCAGCCACCCGGAGACGGCGGTCAGGGCGATGCCCGCCCCCGCCGAGAGCGCGCCGGCGGCGACGGCCCGGCGCATCGTGCCCGCCACCGGCGCGGGCACGGCGTCGGCCGGAGTGAGCGGCGGCTCCTGCGGACCCGCGGCGGCGAGCACCGGCGCGGCCGGCGGCGGCGGGCCGGGGAGGTGGGGGGCCGGCAGGTCGACGGTGCGGTCGGCCAGGGCCGCGAGCGCGGGGTCGTGGGTGACCAGCACCGTCGTCACCGTCCCGCGGAGCGCGGCCAGCACGGCGGCGACCCGGTCCCGCGCGGCGTCGTCCAGGTGCGCGGTCGGCTCGTCGAGCAGCAGGAGGCCCGCGCCTCGGCGGAGGCGAACCAGCGCCCGCGCCAGGGCCACCCGCTGCAGCTCGCCGGGGGAGAGGGAGTGCGGCGAGCGGCCGGCGAGCTCCTCGGCGCCCACCCGGGCCAGCGCCTCGATCACGAACGCCTCCCCGGCGACCTCGTCGAGGCCGGGGTCGGACGCGGCGTGCCGCCGCAGCTCGTCGGCGACGGTGGCGCCGGTGGTGCGGGGGAACTGCGGGACGACCGCGACGGCGCCCGCCCCGGTCACCGAGCCGCCGACCCGCGCCTCGGGGCCGGTCAGGCCGGCGAGCGCGGCGAGGAGGGTCGACTTGCCCGACCCGCTCGCGCCGCGCAGCACCAGGAGCTCGCCCGGGCGGACGACCAGGTCGGTCGGGGGCAGCGCGGCGACGGCCCGGCCGGGGTAGGAGACCGTGAGCCCCGAGACGGCGACGTCGGCCCCGCGCGGGTCGTCGTGCACCGGCCGGGCGGCGGGGGCCGGGGCGGGCGCGGACAGCACCGCCCGCGCCTCGGCGGCGGCCAGCGCCGCGTCCTCCGAGGCGTGGTGCGCCGAGCCCAGCGCCCGCAGCGGGGCGAACGCCTCCGGGGCCAGCAGGAGAGCGGTCAGGCCGAGGGGAAGCGCCATGTGCCCCTCGGCCAGCCGGATGCCGACGGTGACGGCGACCAGGGCGACCGAGAGGGTGGCGACCAGCTCCAGCACCAGCGCGGAGAGGAACGCGACCCGCAGGGTGGCCAGGGCGCGGGTGCGGTGGCCCTCGCCGAGCGCGGCCAGCGCCGCGGTCTGCTCGGCGGCGCGGCCCAGCCCGACCAGCACCGGCAGCCCCCGCACCAGCTCGGCGACGTGCGCGGCGATCCGGTCCAGGGCCCGCGCGGAGCCCGCCGTCGCCGTCCGGGTGTGCCGGCCCACCAGCACCATGAACAGCGGCACCAGCGGCAGCGTCACCGCGACCAGGACCGCGGAGAGCAGGTCGGTGAATGCCAGCACGAGGAGCAGCGCCGGCGGGACGACGACGGTCTGCGCGAGCGCGGGCAGGTAGCCGGCGAGCGCGGGGCCGAGGTCGTGCAGCCGGGTGGTGGCCAGCACCGCGGCCGGGCCGGGGCCACCCGCCGCGCCCACCGCGGCCGGGGAGGACACCAGCCGGTCGAGCAGGGCACGGCGCAGCACGTCCTCCGCGCGGCGGGCGTCCCGGGCGGCGACCGCCTCCCCGACGGCGCCGGCGGCGGCGCGCAGGGCGGCACCGGCGGCGGCCAGGACGAGCGGGGTGGCCGGCGGGCCCTCGGCCATGCCGGCCGCGCGGGCCACCGCGTGCGCCAGGCCTGCGGCGAGGAGGACCAGGCCGCCTGCCTGCGCCAGGGCGGCGAGCGCGGCGCGGACGAGCGCACCGCTCAGCCCGGGGACGCCGGCGAGCGCGCCCAGCGGCCCCCGCCCCCGAGGGGCCGAAGTGGCCATGTCGGCCCTCATGCCGGGACTTCTTCGTGCTCCTCGTGGACCGGGTCGGCGGTCAGGCGCTCGCGGAACACCCAGTAGGTCCAGGCCTGGTAGCCGAGGACCACGGGGAGGCCGAAGCCCGCGGCCCAGGTCATGACCGTGAGGGTGTAGTCGCTGACCGACGCGTCGGCGACAGTGAGGTCGAAGGCGGCGTCGATGGTGGACGGGACGACGACGGGGTAGGCCGCCCCGAAGATCGTCGCGGCGGCGGCGACCAGCATCGCGCCCCACGCCGCGAAGGCCTGCCCCTCGCGGCCGACCCGGATCCGCGCCCAGGCCACGACCACGGCCAGGGCGGCGACGAGCCAGAGCACCGCGGTGGCCGGCGTGCCGTACCGCAGGTGCGTGACCCCGGCCCAGGCGAGCAGGGGCAGCGCGGCCAGCGGCGACCACCGGACGGCGAAGGCCCGGGCGCGCTCGCGCACGTCGCCGTCGACCTTGAGCGCGAGGAACAGCGCGCCGTGCACCGTCGAGTACGCCAGCACCGCGACGGCGCCGAGCAGCGCCGGCCAGCCGAGCCCGGAGAACGCGCCGCCCACGCGGTTGCCGTCGTCGTCGATCGGCAGGCCGAGGGTGGTCGCGCCGAGGGCGGCGCCGATGCCGAGCGAGGCGATCAGCGAGCCGGCGACGATCACCCGGGTCCACGTGGCGTCCCACTGCTCGGTGTGGTGGGAGTGCCGCCACTCGAAGGCGACGGCCCGGATGATCAGGCCGAAGAGCACCAGCACGAACGGGAGGTAGAGCGCCGGCAGCCAGCTGGCGTACCAGCCGGGGAAGGCGGCGAACACCGCACCGACCGCGGTGATCAGCCAGACCTCGTTGCCGTCCCACAGCGGGCCGATGCTGCGCAGCATCAGGTGCCGGTCGGCGGTGCGGCGGCCGAGCACGGGCAGCAGGGCGGCGACGCCGAAGTCGAAGCCCTCCAGGAGCAGGAAGCCGATCCAGAGGACGGCGACGGCGGCGAACCAGACGGTCTGCAGGTCCATGTCAGCGTTCCGTTCTCAGTAGGCGAACGAGAGGACGTCGTCGTCGGCGCGGCGCGCTGGGCCGTCGGCGCCGCCCGGGGTGTCGTCGTCGGGGCCGCCCTCGGGGGTGTGGCCGGGCACGGGCGCACCGTCGGCGGTGGTGACGCCGCGGCGGACGAAGCGGGTGACCAGCCAGAGCTCGACGACCGCCAGCGCCCCGTAGACGACGGTGAGCGAGACCAGCGACGTCCAGACCTCGGCGGCGGTGATGCCGGGGGAGACGGCCTGGGCGGTGAAGAAGTACACCTGGTCCTCGACCGGCACGTCCGGGTTCGGGTAGACGACGAAGGGCTGGCGGCCCATCTCGGTGAAGATCCAGCCGGCGGCGTTGGCGACGAACGGCGCGCCCATGGCCAGCAGCGCCCCGGTGACGCCGATCCGCGAGGTGGGCACCCGGCCCTTCCGGGTGGACCAGAGGGCGTACGCGGCGACGGCGGCGGACGCGGCGCCCATGCCGATCATGAGCCGGAAGTTCCAGTAGGTGACGGCCAGCAGCGGCGTGTAGTCGATCGGCTCCCCGGCCTTGTCCCCGAAGGAGGGGTCGTCGGGGTAGGTCTCGCCGTAGACGGCGGCGTACTCCTCCTGCAGCTCGTTGACGCCGGGGACCGCGCTGGTGAAGTCACCGTTGGCGAGGTAGGAGAGCAGGTAGGGCACGGTGATCGAGTGCACGTCGTCGCACTCGTTGGAGCCGAACTTGGCGAAGGCGAAGATCGAGAAGGACGCCGGTGCCTCGGTCTCGCAGAGCGCCTCGGCCGAGCTCATCTTCAGCGGCTGCTGCTGGTACATCAGCTTGGCCTGCCAGTCGCCGGTGACCGCGACGAGCAGGAACGCGGCCAGCGACACCCAGCCGCCGAGGCGCACCGACCGCCGCCAGACCCCGTCATCGACGCTCTGGCGCGCGGGGTCGGTGGTGCTCTGCTCGGCCAGCTTCCGCTTGCGCAGGTGCCACAGCCCGATGCCCACCAGCAGCGCGCCGGCGACCATCAGCGCGCCGACGAGGGTGTGCGCGTAGGCGGCCAGTGCCGTGTTGTTGGTCAGGACGGCGACGAAGTCGACCTGCAGCGGCCGACCGGTCGCGTCGTCGGTGACGACGCCCACCGGGTGCTGCATCCACGAGTTGGCGGCGATGATGAAGTACGCGCTGACCCAGGAGCCGATGACCGCCGCCCACAGCGCGGCGAGGTGCACCTTCTTCGGGATCCGGCCCCAGCCGAAGATCCACAGCCCCAGGAACGTGGACTCGAGGAAGAAGGCCAGCAGCGCCTCGAGCGCGAGCAGCGAACCGAAGACGTCGCCGACGAAGCGCGAGTACTCGCTCCAGGCCAGGCCGAACTGGAACTCCTGGACCAGGCCGGTGGCCACGCCGAGGACGAAGTTGATGAGGAAGATGCGGCCCCAGAAGCGGGTCATCCGCAGCCACTCGGGCTTGTCGGTCCGCACCCACATCGTGTGCATGACCGCGACGAGCACACCGAGCCCGAGGGTCAGCGGCACCATCAGGAAGTGGTAGACGGTGGTGATCCCGAACTGCCACCGAGCGATGTCCAGCACGTCCACGGGCCGGCTCCTTCTCCTCGACGAGGCGACCGTCGTACGATCGTCGCGTTCTTTCTACGCCCAGTAGAAGAAGAAGTTCTACAGCACGTAGAAGAGTGTCGTGTGATCCGCGGAACAGGGGGGCCGATGGCATCGCTGGGGGAGCTGGAGCGGGCCGTCATGGAGCGGCTGTGGGCCGCCGAGGGCCCGGTGGCCGCGACCGAGCTGCGGGACCAGCTGGCCGACCGCGGGGTCGCGCTGACCACGGTGCACACCGTGCTCACCCGGCTGGAGCAGAAGGGCTTCGTGCGGCACGACGACGCCCGGCCGCGGCGGTTCTCCGCCCGCGCCAGCCGTGAGGACCACGCCGCCGAGCTGATGCACGAGGTGCTCGGCCAGGCAGCCGACCGGCAGGCCGTGCTGGCCCGCTTCGTCGGCAGCGTGAACGACGACGAGGCCCGCATGCTGCGCGAGCTGCTCGCCGGCGGCCCCACCGGCTGACGGGGTGCTGCCTGCCACCGCGGTCGCCCTCGCCGTCCTGGCCGCGCTGCTCGCGTGGCCCGTACCGGCGCTGCTGGCCCGCGCCCGCTGGCCGGTGCGGGACCCGCTGGTCGCGCTGGTCTGCTGGCAGGCGGTGGGCCTGGCCGGCGGGCTGTCGATGGTCGGCGCGCTCCTGGTGCACGGTCTCGCGCCCTGGGGGCACTCGCTGCCCGAGGCCGCCTGGGCGGTCGTGCGCGGGCACCCGGCCACGGACCCGGTCCGCGGTGACCACTGGGTCGCCCTCACCCTCGCCGGGGTCCTGGCCTTCCAGCTGGTCGGCGTCCTCGTGCTCTCCTGGGTGCGGATCGCCCGCACGCGCCGCCGGCACCGCGAGCTGCTGGAGCTGGTCGTGCAGCCCGGCCCGCAGGCCGACGCGCGGCTGCTCGACCACCCGGCGCCGGTCGCGTTCTGCATCCCCGGCGCCCGGCCGCTGCTGGTGCTCTCCTCCGGCATGGTCGCCGAGCTCGACGAGGACCAGCTGGCCGCGGTGGTCGCGCACGAGCGCGCCCACCTGGCCGAGCACCACCACCTGCTGCTGCTGCCGTTCGTGGCGTGGAAGGCGGCGCTGCCGGTGCTGCCCGCGGCCGAGCGCGCCCACGCGTCGGTGCGGGAGCTGGTCGAGATGCGGGCCGACGACGTCGCGCTCGCCTCGCTGCCCGGGGCGACGCCGCGGCGGACGCTCGCCGAGGCGATCGTCGCGGCCGCCGGTGGGTCCGGGGGAGTGCCGTCGGGGGCGCTCGCCGTCTCCGGTGCCGGGGTGCGGGCGCGGGTCGTGCGGCTGCTGGAGCCCGCCGACCCGTTGCCGCCGGCGGCTCGCTGGTCCGCCCTGGCCGCCGCCGTCCTGCTGCTGCTGATCCCGACCGCGCTGCTGCTGCTACCCGCGCTCTGACGGCGCCATCGCCGGCCCGAGCAGTGCGTACGCCGCGGCCAGCCCGCCGGTGACCAGTGCGAACCTCCGGTAACGGGGGAGCGCGAGCACCGGCAGCATGCTCGCCGCGTGCAGCCCGTCGACGGCGGCGGCGGCCCGGACCACCGCCGGCTCGGGCGCGGCGAGCACCAGGGCGTGCTGGGCGACGAGCCGTGCTCCGAGCACCCGGGCCACCCACAGCCGCTCGCGCGGGAAGCGCGGCGCGACCGCGGCGGCGACCGCGCCCGGCCGGGCCAGCAAGGCGAGGCCGGCCAGGAGGCCCGCACCGGAGAGGGCGCGGGTCAGGTCGCGCCGAGCGGCGTCGTCGTCCATGGGTCGAGCATGCCCCGGTCAGCGACAGGCCGCGTCCCGGTTCTCCGCCAGCGGCAGTATGGGCCGCCGCTGAGGCTTCCCTTCAGATGGACGTCGAGACTGCCGCGGCACCATCTGTCAGGCTGGGTCTGTGACCAACGCTGCTGGCTTGCTGGCGGATCTCCTCGAAGCCTGGAAAATCCCAGCTGGCCAAAATGCCAGGAGTGCAAGGCAGAAGACCGCGGGAGAACGTGGATTCTGGCACCAGCATCGGCTCGCGGTGGGCTACTTGCTTCAGATCGAGCGGGACCTCGACGCGATGGAAGCTGCTGGCGACGTTGTCGAGCACTACCGCGAGACCCTGGGTGACTGGACGGCCGCCGTCTTCTCCTACGAGTACCATTGGAAGTCGGGTCAGACGCAAGACGTCTCTCTCTTGGACGGTCGGGACATGCGACTCCTTCGCGCCCTCGCAGCCCAGATCGACAGCATCAACTTGGCACCAACGGCGGCGGCGGACGAGCTGGCGCAGCTGAGGCTCAAGCTCGGCGAGGCTCGGGAGCTGATCGAGGCTGCGGGGCCCCCGCTGTTGGAGGCTGGTGCGCGGCGCTACCTGCTCGGGCTTGTCTTCGAGGCGGACCGGTGTCTTGACGAGATTCGGACCTTTGGCGCAGCGACTCTTCGGTCTGTCACGTTTGAGCTGGGCGGCGCGATGCACACGGTGGCCGATCATGCGTCCGATGAAAACGATAAGAAGCGCTGGCGAGAAAGGGCGCGGGGCGTCCTCGTGGAATGGGCTGGTTTGATTCCTGCTACGGCGATCACCACGACCGTCGCCGAAGGCATCAAGGCGATCGGAAGTTAGCGGAATCCCCTCTGTGGTGACGATTTCTCGGATCGGCGTCCACGCCTCGGGATTGTGAGGCGACTCGGTCAGTGCTCGGCTGCCTCGCGGTTCTCGGCCAGCGGGGTGAAACCGCGCAGCCGCAGGCTGTTGGTCACCACGAAGACCGAGCTGAACGCCATGGCGGCCCCGGCGATCATCGGGTTGAGCAGCCCGGCCACGGCCAGCGGGATCGCGGCCACGTTGTAGGCGAACGCCCAGAACAGGTTGCCCTTGATGACCGCCAGCGTCCGGCGGGAGAGCCGGATCGCGTCGGCCGCCGCGCGCAGGTCGCCGCGCACCAGGGTCAGGTCGCTGGCCTGGATGGCGACGTCGGTGCCGGTGCCCATCGCCAGGCCGAGGTCGGCCTGGGCGAGGGCAGGGGCGTCGTTGACGCCGTCGCCGACCATGGCGACGACGCGGCCCTCGTCCTGCAGCCGACGGACGACGTCCACCTTGTCCTGCGGGAGCACCTCGGCGACCACCTCGTCGATGCCCACCTGGGCGGCCACCGACCGCGCGGCGCGCTCGTTGTCGCCGGTGAGCAGGACCGGCGTGAGGCCCAGGTTGCGCAGCTGGCGGACCGCCGCGGCCGAGGTCTCCTTGACCGCGTCCGCGACGACCAGGACGCCGCGGGCGGCGCCGTCCCAGCCGACGGCGATCGCCGTCCGCCCGGCCTCCTCCGCCTCGTCGGCGGCCCGGCCGAGCGCCTCCGGCAGGGGCAGCGACCAGTCGGCCAGCAGCCGCGGGCGGCCGACGACGACCGCGGCGCCCTCGACGACGCCGTGCACGCCCAGGCCCTCGACGTTGGCGAACCCCTCGACCGCGGGCAGCGGACCGCGCTCGGCGGCGGCCGCGGCGACGGCGCGGGCGATCGGGTGCTCCGACGCGGCCTCCAGCGCGCCGGCCAGCCGCAGCAGCCGGCCCGCGTCCTCGCCCTCGGCGGGGACGACGTCGAGCAGCGTCATGTGCCCGGTGGTGACCGTGCCGGTCTTGTCCAGGACGACGGTGTCCACCCGGCGGGTGCTCTCCAGCACCTCGGGGCCCTTGATCAGGATGCCCAGCTGCGCGCCGCGGCCGGTGCCGACCATGAGCGCGGTCGGCGTGGCCAGCCCGAGGGCGCAGGGGCAGGCGATGATCAGGACGGCGACCGCGGCGGTGAACGCGGCCGGCAGTCCGGCGCCGGCGCCGACCCAGAACCCGAGCGTGGCCGCGGCGAGGGCCAGCACCACCGGGACGAAGACGGCGGAGACGCGGTCGGCCAGCCGCTGGACGTCGGCCTTGCCGTTCTGCGCGTCCTCGACCAGCCGGGCCATCTGGGCCAGCTGGGTGTCGGACCCGACCCGGGTGGCCCGGACGACCAGCCGGCCGCCGGCGTTGACGGTGCCCCCGGTGACGGCGTCGCCCGGCCGGACCTCCACCGGCACCGACTCGCCGGTGAGCATCGAGGCGTCCACGGCGGAGGCGCCCTCGGTGACCTCGCCGTCGGCGGCGACCTTCTCCCCGGGCCGGACGACGAAGAGGTCGCCGACGGCGAGCTGGTCGACCGGGACCCGGCGCTCGGTGCCGCCGCGCAGCACCGAGACCTCCTTCGCGCCCAGCTCCAGCAGGGCGCGCAGTGCCGCGCCGGCCCGGCGCTTGGAGCGCGCCTCGGCGTAGCGGCCGGCGAGCAGGAAGGTGGTGACGCCGGCGGCGGCCTCCAGGTAGATGTTCCCGGCGCCGTCGGACCGGGCGACGGTGAGCTCGAAGGGGTGCGTCATGCCCGGCTCGCCCGCGGTGCCCCAGAACAGGGCGTAGAGCGACCAGCCGAACGCGGCGAGGGTGCCGAGGGAGACCAGCGTGTCCATGGTCGCCGCGCCGTGCCGGAGGTTGGTCCAGGCGGCACGGTGGAAGGGGGCGCCGCCCCAGACGACGACCGGCGCGGCCAGGGTGAGGGAGAGCCACTGCCAGTACTCGAACTGCAGCGCGGGGACCATCGCCATGGCCACCACCGGGATGGTGAGCGCGGCGGAGACCAGGAGCCGGGTGCGCAGCGGCGCGGTCCCGTCCGGCTCCTCCACCGTCTCGGGCCGGGGAGGCGCGGGCAGCGTCGCGGTGTAGCCGGTCTTCTCGACGGTGGCGATCAGGTCGTCGGTGGTGACGTCGCCCGCGACGCTCACCTTCGCCTTCTCGGTCGCGTAGTTGACGGTGGCGGTGACGCCGTCGAGCTTGTTGAGCTTCTTCTCGACCCGGGCCGCGCACGAGGCGCAGGTCATCCCGCCGATGATCAGCTCGACGTCGGTGGTGGTGCCGGTGGCGGTCATGACCCGTGCTCCTCGTGGCCCTCGACGGTGACCGTGAACGCGGCGGTGCGGACGACGCCGCCGTGGCGGAAGTCGAGGAACAGCCGGTAGGTGCCCGCGGACGGGGCGGTGGTGGCGAAGCGGACGTGCGGCCCGGGCGCGGGCCGGCGGCCGTCCTCCAGCGGGTGGACGTGCAGGTAGCCCAGGTCGCCCTCGCGCAGCGCGACGAGGTGGCCGTAGGCGCCCAGGTAGGGCTGGAGGTCGGTGACCGGAACGCCGTCCCGGCTGACGGCCAGCGTCAGCCGGGACTCCCGGCCGGGGGCCAGCTCCCCGTCGAGCACCACGGTGAAGCCGTCGACCTCGGCGACCGCGGAGGGGGCGGGCAGGGCCCGCGGCTCGTAGGGGCCGGCGACCGAGAGGTCCACGCCGAGCGTGCGGTTCTCGCCGTCGGCCGCCGGGGTGAAGTCGGCGAACAGCCGCCAGGTGCCCGGGTCGAGCGCCAGCGGGGCGCGCCAGGTGCCGTCGGGGCCCAGCTCGGGGTGCACGTGCTGGTAGCCGGACAGGTCGCGGCGGACGGCGACCAGGTGCAGGTCGACGTCGTGCTCGCGCTGGTAGCCGGTGACGGGGTGGCCGTCGGGGCCGAGGACCCGGAAAGCGACCTCGGTGGCCGGCCCGGCGGGCGCGGAGGGGGAGGAGAGGTCCAGCGTGTAGCCGTCCTCGCTCACCTGGAGCCCGCCGGGGCCGGTGCCGGCCGCCCCGGTGTGGGCCGCCTCGGTGTGGTCCCCCTCGGAGTGCGCGCCGTCCCCGTGGGCCGGGGGCGGCGTCGCGGGGGAGCCGACCGGCCCGACCGCCGCGCCCACCCCGGCGGCGGCGCCGAAGACGGCGGTGAGCCCTAGTGCGAACGCGGCGATGCGGGTCGGTGTGTTCATGGCTCCGGCCTCAGCGGCCGCTCACCTCGTACCCGGCCTCCTCGACGGCGGCGCGCACGGCGGCCTCGTCGACCGGCTGCTCGCTGGTGACGGTCAGGCCGCCGGTGGCCAGGTCGACGTCGACGGCGGTCACGCCGGGCACCTGGGAGACCTCCTCGGTCACGGCGGTGACGCAGTGGCCGCAGGTCATGCCGGTCACGGTGTAGCTGGCGGTGCTGCTCACGGGGGTTCCTCTCGGGGTGGGGGAGCGGTCAGGAGCGGACGAGACGGGCGATGGCCTCGGTGGCCTCGCGCACCTTCTCCTCGGCCTCGCGGCCACCGGCCTTGGCGGCGTCGACGACGCAGTGGCTGAGGTGCTCCTCGAGCAGGCCGAGGGACACCGCCTGGAGCGCCTTCGTCATGGCCGACACCTGGGTGAGGATGTCGATGCAGTACTTCTCGTCCTCGACCATCCGCTGCAGGCCGCGGGCCTGCCCCTCGATGCGGCGCAGCCGCTTGAGGTAGTCGTCCTTGCGGTGGATGTAGCCGTGCGCGTGGTCGTGGCCGGCGCAGCCGCTCTCGGTCGTCTCCACGTGGTCCCTCCTGACGGAGCCGCGGGTCCGCGGCGTCACGAGGAACCATACCCCCCTAGGGTTCCTGTCGTCCACCCTCGAGGCGGTCCAGGTCGGCCCGTGCTGCGGCGAGCTCGTCCTGCAGGCCCACGATGACCTCTGCGGAGGCGAGCGGGTGCCCGTCGTCGAGGAGGACGCGGACCCGCGCGGCGAGGGTGAGCTGCTGGCGCGAGTAGCGGCGGTGGCCGCCGCGCGACCGGTGCGGGGAGAGGACGCCGGAGCTGTCCAGGCTGCGCAGGAACGCCGCCTGGACGCCGAGGAGCTCCGCGGCCTGGCTCATCGTCAGCGCGGGGTAGTCCGGGTCGTCCAGCCGGCGCAGCGGGTCGGCGGCCGGGTGGTCGTCCATCGCCGTGCTCCCGTCGTCGGTACCGGTTCGTGGAAGGAAGAGGGGGCCGGGCCCGTGCGGGCCCGGCCCCCGTGGTGCCGTTCCGGTCGCGGTCAGCTCTCGACCGCGGGCTGCTCGCCCTCGATGGTGCGCGCCTCCACGGCGGCCGGCGCGTCCGCGCGGGTCACCGTGATCTTGCGGGCCCGCGCCTTCTCGGCGACCGGGATGCTCACGGTCAGCACGCCGTCGTGGTAGCTGGCCTCCAGCCGGTCGGTGTCCAGGCTGCGGCCCAGCACCAGCTGCCGGGTGTAGCTGCCGTAGGGGCGCTCGGCCGCGACCCACTCGGCGTTCTCCAGCTGCGGCACCGAGCGCTCGGCGCTGATGGTCAGCGTGGTGCCCTCGACGGAGAGGTCGATCGAGCCCGGGTCGACGCCGGGGAGGTCGAAGTGGGCGACGAAGTTGTCACCGACCTTGTAGGCGTCCATCGGCATGCCCGACAGCGGGCGGGCGGTGGTGGACCCGCTGCGGCCGGTGAGCTGGTCCAGCGCGCGGAAGGCGGCGGACGTGGCGGCGAACGGGTCGTAAGCGGTCAGCATCATGGCTGGTACCTCCTCAGACGGTGGGTCCGGTGTTCGCTGCCCGAGGTAGAACCTCTAGTGGCGACTGGAGATTACCTCGGTGGCGCACCCAGGTAAACGTCCGTCGGTGGAAAATGTTCCCGCTCGTCGTTCCCAGGGGACGAGCAGTCGTGCGTGAACCGGCGCCGCCCGGGGCAGAGGGACGACGTGGAGGAGACGACCGTGCCGCAGACCCCGCCCGCCGGCGAGACCCCGGTTGCCGAGCCCAGCGTCAGCCACGAGGTCGACGGCGACACCGCACGGCTCACCGTCACCGGTGAGCTCACCGACGCCGCCCGGCGCCCGCTCGTGCGCGTGCTCACCGACCTGCTCCTGGCCGAGCAGGGCCTGCGCCGGGTGGAGCTGCACCTGGCCGGCGTCGGCTTCATGAACTCCGCCGGGCTGGCGGTGCTCGTGCAGCTGCAGAAGCTGGCCGCGCCCCGCAGCATCGAGATGGTCCTGGTCGAGCCGACGTCCCCGGTCACCCGCCCGCTGCAGCTGACCGGGCTGTGGCACCGCTTCACCGTCGTCGAGGCCGGTGGCGGCGTGACCGCCGAGGCGACCGGCGACGGCGGCCCGCGTCCCGGACCGGCCGACCACTCCTGACCGGTGTCCTGGCGGCCGCCCGGCCGCCGTGCTCCTAGCCTGACCGGGTGTCGTCTCACGCTCACAGCCACGGTCCCGACCCGGACGCGCCGCCGCCGACGGAGGAGGCCCTCGGCCGTCGCCGCCGCGCGGTCTGGCTGATGCTCCTGCTGCTGGTCCCCGTCGGCCTGGCCACCGTCATCGGGTTGTTCGTCCTGTGGCCGGGCGGCGAGCCGACCCGCGCCCAGGAGGTCGCCGCCACCTACCTCCCTCCGGGGACCACCTACCCCGACGGCAGGGTCGTCTCCGTCGAGACCTTCGACTGCGGTGACCCCGAGGGCGTGCCCGCCGACTGCGCCCGCGCGGTGGTGGAGATCCTCGACGGCGAGGGCGAGGGCGACTACCAGCAGGTCGAGCTGCAGTCCGACGTCGTGGCCAGCGGCGTGGAGGAGGGCGACACCCTCGTCCTCACCCGCGACCCGGCAGCCGAGGGCGGGCCGTCCTACCAGTTCTACGACTACCAGCGCGACGCCCCGATCATCACCCTGGCCGTCGCCTTCGCGCTGGTGGTGGGGCTGGTCGCCCGGTGGCGGGGCCTGGCCTCGCTGGTGGGGCTGGCCTTCGCCTTCTTCGTCCTGCTGCAGTTCGTGCTGCCCGGGCTGCTGACCTACGACTCGCCCGCGCTGGTCAGCCTGGTCGGCTCGGCGGCCATCATGTTCGTCGTCCTCTACCTCGCGCACGGGTTCTCCGCGCGGACGACGACCGCCCTCGTGGGCACCCTGTTCGGCCTGTCGCTGGTCGCCGTCCTCGGCTCGGTCGCCGTGGCCACGGCCCGGCTCACCGGGCTGACCAGCGAGGAGACGACCACGCTGAACAACTTCGACCCGACGCTGGACTTCTCCGGGCTGGTGCTCGCCGGGATCGTCGTCGCCGGCCTCGGGGTGCTCAACGACGTGACGATCACGCAGGCGTCGGCGATCTGGCAGCTGCACGAGGTCGACCCGTCGATGACGTGGAAGGAGCTCTACACCCGCGGCATGGCCGTCGGCCGCGACCACATCGCCTCCACCGTCTACACGATCGTCTTCGCCTACGCCGGTGCCGCGCTGCCCCTGCTGCTGCTGTTCGAGCTCTACGACCAGCCCGGCTGGGTCGTGCTGACCTCCTCGGCCATGGCCGAGGAGGTGATCCGCACCCTCGTCGGGGCCATCGCGCTGGTGCTGGCGGTGCCGGTGACGACCGCCGCGGGCGCCTTCTTCGCCAAGGCCGCCGACACCGAGGCCGGCGCCGCGACCGAGCGCCGGGTGACCGCCCTGCGCACCCGGTTCGCCCGATGAGCGAGGCTGTGGGCGTGACCGCCACCGCCACCGACCTGCTCGCCGCCGCCCAGGCCGCCCCCGGGTTCATGCCCGACGACGAGGGCCGCGCGCTCTACGAGGCCGCCCGCGCCGTCGGCGTCCCCGGCCCGCTGCTCGAGGTGGGCAGCTGGATGGGGAAGTCCGCGCTGTACCTGGCGGCCGCGGCCCGGGAGACCGGCCGGCAGGTGGTGACCGTCGACCACCACCGCGGGTCCGAGGAGCACCAGCCCGGCTGGGAGTACCACGACCCGACGCTGGTCGACCCCGCCGTCGGCCGGATCGACACCCTCCCGCACTTCCGCCGGACCATCGCGCAGGCCGGTGCCGAGGACGTCGTGGTCGCCGTCGTCGCCCGCTCGGAGACCCTGGCCCCGCTGTGGGCGACGCCGCTGGCGCTGCTGTTCCTCGACGGCTCGCACACCGAGGAGTCCGCCCGCCGCGACCAGGACGCGTGGGTCGCCAAGCTGGCGGTCGGCGGCACCCTGGCCATCCACGACGTCTTCCCCGACCCCGCCGACGGCGGGCAGGCGCCCTACGGCGTCTACACCCGGGTGCTGGAGTCGGGGGACTTCACCGAGCTGCCGGGCACCGGGTCGATGCGGCTGCTGCGCCGTGAGCGGTGACCCGCTCGGCGCCGAACGGCAGGCCGCGCTCGCCCAGATCGAGGCGCTGACCCGCCAGTTCGACGAGATCGTGGCCGCCTCGCAGTCGTCCAACGCCGACGACGAGCACGACCCGGAGGGCGCGACGATCGCGTTCGAGCGCCAGCAGGTGGCCGCGCTCCTCGACCAGGCGCGGCGGCGGCTGGCCGACGTCGACGCCGCGGTGGCCGCCGTCGAGGGCGGGACCTACGGGCGCTGCGAGTCCTGCGGCCGGCCGATCGCGCCCGAGCGGCTGGCCGCCCGGCCGACCGCACGCACCTGCATCGACTGCGCCCGCTGACCCGTCCCCGGCGAGATCTGCACACTCGTCCCGATCAGGCGGCTGATGGGGACGAGTGTGCAGATCTCGCCTTCGGGGTCAGGAGACGTAGCGGCGGGCCGTGGAGGTGCGCTGCGCCTCCTCGAGGGCGGCGAACCGGGCCTCGGCGACGTCGGGCAGCACCCGCCGCTCGCGCAGCACCCACGGCAGCCCGCGCAGGGCGGCGAGCAGCCCGCGCGCGGTGACCCGGTCCCGCGGCACGGTGCGCAGCAGGTGCACGGTGCGCCGCAGCGCGGGGCGGAACGGCCGTCGCAGCCACGTCGTCCACAGCGTGTTGCGGATGCCGTCGGCCCGGCGCTTGTGCGGGTCGCGGGCCCGGCTGGCCTGGTGGTGCACGGTGAGCGCGGGCAGGTAGCACAGCTCCCAGCCGGCGGCGGCCAGGTCGCCGGCCATCAGCTCCTCCTCGCCGCCCAGCCAGAGCCGCTCGGAGAAGCCGCCGACCTCCTCGAACGCCGCCCGGCGCAGCACCGAGGCGCCCGCGAGGAAGGAGCCGAGGGCCGGGCCGGGCAGCCAGTCGGCCCCGCGCACGGGGGAGTCGCGCAGCTCCGCGACGATCGGGTCCTCGCGCCCGCCGGGCTCGACCAGGATCCGGGCGGTCACCACCGCCAGGCGCGGGTGCGCGTCCAGGACGTCGGCGGCGGTGCGCAGCGAGCCGGGCTCCCACCAGGTGTCGTCGTCGCAGAAGGCGACGTAGTCGGTGTCCAGCCGGGCGACGCCGAGGTTGCGGCCGACGGCGCCGAGGTTCTCCGGCGAGGCGATCAGCTCCACCTGCGGGAACCGCTCGCCGACGGCGGCCGCCGTGCCGTCGGTCGAGCCGTTGTCCACCACGACCACGTGCGGCTGCTCGGGGAGGGCGACGAGACGCTCCAGGGCCAGCAGCAGCTCGTCGCGCCGCTGGTGGGTGATGACGACGACGGCCACCCGCGGGTCGGCGCTCACGCCCCGCTCCCGGCGAGGACCCGCAGCTGCTCCCGGACGCCCGCGGGCAGCGCCTGCCGGGAGCGCAGCGCGGCCGGGACGTCGGGCAGCGCCCCCAGCAGGCCCCGCCGCTCGGCCGGGCCGGTGCGCACCGCCCGCAGCACCACCCGGCCCACCTCGGGCAGGGGCTGCCGCATCACCGCGGTGAGCACCCGGCTGCGCCAGATCGCCGTCCGCCGCTGGTCGGGCGCGGACCGCCGCGGCGAGGGGTGGTGGTGCACGGTGACCTCGTCGACGTAGGCCATGCCCCAGCCGGCCGCCGCCAGGTCGAGGGCCAGCCGCTCCTCCTCGCCGGGGAACCGCACGACCCGGTCGAAGCCGCCGACGGCGAGGAACGCCTCGGTGCGCACCATGGCGGCGCAGGCCACGAAGCCCAGCAGCGCCGGGCCGGGCAGGTCGGCCGGGGTGCCCAGCGGGCTGGCGGCCATCTCCGCGCAGACGGGGTCCAGCCGCTCCTCGGGGCCCACGAGGATCCGCGCGTTCAGCACGGCCAGCCGGGGGTGCGCGCGCATGAGCCCCGCGGCCCGGGCGAGGTCGCCGGGCGCCCACCACGAGTCGTCGTCGGCGAACGCGACGAACTCCGTGCCGGCGTGCTGCACGCCGACGGTCCGGGCGTAGGAGCCGACGTTCTCCGGCAGGGGCACGACCTCGACCGCGGGCAGCGCGGCCCGGACCGCCTCGACGGTGCCGTCGGTCGAGGCGTTGTCGACCAGCACGACCGGCGCCTCGTGGCGGGGCAGCGTGGCGAGCAGGTCCTCCCGCCGGTCGCGGGACATGACGACGACGGTGACGTCGGGGGAGCGGGGCGGGGTCACGGACGGACCGTGCCCGCACCTCCCGCCAGCCAACCCGCCGATCCGGTGGGATCGGGCATACCCGCTCCGGGCAGGTCGCCGGGCGAGGCGAACAGCCCGGACCCCGGCGTCGCGCGGGAGATGGCGTCGGCGGCGAGCACCACCGCGCCGGCGGTCCAGGTGGTGCGCTCGATCGGCCACCGCGCGTCGTCGGCGAACACGAAGCCGGTCCAGTAGGAGCCGTCGTCGTGCCGCAGGTGCTGCATCGCGGCCACCTGCTCCAGGGCGTCGTCCGGCCGCCCGGCCGCCGTGAGCGCCAGGGCCAGCTCGCAGGTCTCCGCGCCGGTGACCCAGGGCCGGTCGGAGACGCACCGGATGCCGAGGCCCGGGACGACGAAGGTGTCCCAGGAGGCGGCGAGCCGGTCCTGCGCGGCGGCGCCGGACAGCGCGCCCCCGAGGACCGGGTAGTACCAGTCCATCGAGAACCGGGACCGGTCGCCGAACGCCTCGGGCCGCTCCCGCAGCGCGCTGCCCAGGTCGGTGACCGCCAGCTCCCAGTCCGGCTGGGCGTCCCCGGCCAGCTCGGCCAGGGCCAGCCCGCAGCGCAGCGCCTGGAACAGGCTGGCGCTGCCGGTGACCAGGGCGAGGTCGTCGGGGGTGCCGTCGGGGCGCAGCGCCCAGCTCACCGCGCCGCCGGGCAGCTGCATCCGGGTGACCAGGTCCAGGGCCCGCCGGACGACCGGCCACAGCTCGCTCACCAGCTCCTCGTCGCCGGTGACCAGCCAGGAGTGCCAGGCGCCCACGGCCAGGTAGCCGGCGTGGTTGCTCTCGGCCGCAGGAGCGCTCTCGGCGCCGTCGCGGTACTCGGCGGCCCAGCTCCCGTCCGGGCGCTGCCGGCCGGCCAGCCAGCGGTAGGCAGCGGCCGCCCGCTGGTGCTCGCCACCGACGTCGAGCGCCATGGCGGCCTCGACGGAGTCCCACGGGTCGAGCTGGCCGCCGTGGAACCAGGGGAGGGCGCCGTCGGCGTCCTGCTGGCCGGAGATCCAGTCGACGGTCTGCCGCACCTGGTCCCCGGACAGGACCCCGGTCAGCTCCGGCAGGAGCACCGACCGGTCAGCGGGCGGCAGCGGACCGCTCCCGCCCCTCGGCGGCGCCGAACGCCCCGGTCCGGAGGTCGGTCCCGGAGCCGGCCGGCTTGTCGGCGTAGACGACGAAGCTCTTGCCGATCAGCGGGTCGAGCACCTTCTCCGCCAGCCGGGTCACCAGCGGGCGGTCGGTGAGGTCCCAGACCAGCAGTCGGTGGTACGCGCGCACCAGCGCGGAGTCCTTCTCGACGCCCACCGCGCACTTCAGCCACCAGAACGGGGCGTGCAGGGCGTGCGCGTGGTGGCTCCTCCCCGGGACCAGCCCGGCCGTGGCCAGCCGGGCGCGCAGCACGCCGCCGCGGTAGATGCGGATGTGCCCGCCCTCGTTGGCGTGGTACTCGTCCGACAGCGCCCAGCACACCCGCTCGGGGCCGTAGCGGGGCACGGTCACGACGGCGCGGCCGCCGGGCTTCAGCACGCGGAAGATCTCCCGCATCGCCGTCGCGTCGTCGGGGATGTGCTCGAGCACCTCAGAGGCCATGACCCGGTCCACGCTGGCGTCGGGGAAGGGCAGGTGCAGCAGGTCGCCGCGGACCACCTCGTAGCGGGCGCCCTCCGGGGCCTCGCCGGCCTCGGCGATCGCACCCAGCCAGCGCTTCGTCGTCTCGACCTCGTGCTGGCCCCAGTCGACGGCGACGACGCGGCCGCCCCGGCGGTAGGCCTCGAAGGCGTGCCGGCCCTCGCCGCACCCGAGGTCGAGGACGGTCATCCCCGGCCGCAGGTCCAGCAGGTCGTAGTCGACGGTCAGCAAGGCCGCCCCTTCCGCTCGAGGATCTCCGCGTACCAGTCGGCGGTGCGCTCGGCCGTGGCCCGCCAGGTGAACATCTCCAGGACCCGCCGGCGGCCGGCGCGGCCGAGCTGCTCGGCGAGCGAGGGCGAGTCCAGGACCAGCTTCAGCGCCGCGGTCAGCTCGCCGACGTCACCGGCCTTCACCCGCAGCCCGGCCTTGGTGCCGACGACCTCGGGCAGCGCCCCGGCGTCGGTGGTGACCAGCGGTGTCGCGCACGCCATCGCCTCGATCGCCGGCAGGGAGAAGCCCTCGTACAGCGACGGGATGGCCAGCACGGTGGCGCGCTGCAGGAGCGTGACCAGCTCGGCCTCGGGGACCGGCCCGGTGAACCGGACGGCGTCGCGCAGGCCGAGCCGCTCCAGGGCGGCCTCGGCCGGGCCGCCGGGCCGGGCGCTGCCGACGACGGTGAGCCGGACCGGGCGCTCGGTGCGGAGCTTGGCCAGGGCCTCGAGCAGGTGCACCAGCCCCTTGAGCGGGACGTCGGCGCTGGTGATGGCCAGGATCGAGTCGGCCTCCCGCGGCTGCCCGTCCGGTGGCGGGGTCAGCCGGTCGGGGTCGATGCCGACCGGGACGACCTGCATGCGCTCCGGCGCCAGGCCCATGTGCGTGGTGATGTCGCGGCGCGAGTTCTCCGAGACGGTCGTGACGCCGTCGAGCCGCTGCACCACGCGGGCCTGCATGCCGGTGAAGGCGTACCAGCGGCGCAGCGTCAGCTTCCTGCGCAGCGTCGGGGCCGCGGCCAGCTCCAGCTCGCGGTCGATCGCGATCGGGTGGTGCACCGTGGCGACGGTCGGGACGCCGGCGTTGACCAGGCGCAGCAGGCCGTAGCCCAGGGACTGGTTGTCGTGGACGACGTCGAACTCGTCGCGCCGGGGGAGCAGGTGGCGGGCGGCGCGCAGGCTGAAGGTCAGCGGCTCGGGGAAGCCGGCGGTGCACATGGTGGCCCACTCGGCGACGTCGACCCAGTCGCGGAACTCCGAGGGCCGCGGGGTGCGGAACGGGTCGGGCTCCCGGTAGAGGTCCAGGCTCGGCAGCTTCGTGAGCGGCACGCCGTCGTCGAGCTCCGGGTAGGGCTGGCCGCTCAGCACCTCGACGCGGTGCCCGAGCTCGGCGAGCTCGCGGGAGAGGGCGCGGACGTAGACGCCCTGGCCGCCGCCGTGCGGCTTGCTCCGGTAGGACAGCAGTGCGATGCGCAACGACCGTCCCATGAGGCGGACTCTAACCAGCCGCGCCCGTGCGCCCGACGCCAGCCGGGCGGTGCCACCCGGTCGGGGCTGGCAAGGTGGCGGGCATGATCCGTCACGTCGTGGTCTTCACCTGGTCCCCGGACGCCGACGCCGAGCGGCGGGCGGCGACCGTCGCCGCTCTCCGCGGCCTGCGCGAGACCGTCGGGGGGATGACGTCGCTCGTCGTCGCGGACGACGCCGGCCTGACCGAGGGCAACGCGGACACGGTGCTGATCGCCGAGTTCCCCGACGCCGAGGCGTTCCGCCGCTACGCGAAGGACCCGGTGCACCAGGCGGTCATCGCCGAGCACGTCCGGCCGATCCTGGCCGCCCGCAGCGCGGTGCAGCACGAGGCCTGAGCGGGCGCCGATCGACGGCGGAGCGGCTAGCGTTCTCCCCATGGCGACTGCTCTCCACGTCCGCGGCCGGCTCCGTCTCCCCGGCGCGCTCGCCGCCGGCCTCGTCTCGGCCGTCGTGCTCGCCGGGTGCAGCGGGGACGGCGGCTCCGAGGAGTCGGCGTCGAGCACGTCCGCGTCCTCCTCGGCGGAGGAGACGGAGGCCGCCTCCGACCTCGCCTCCGGGCTGCTCCCCGCCGAGGCGTTCGGCGCCGAGGCGTCCGTCGTCGCCATCTCCCCGGAGCAGCTGCGCCAGGGCGCCGGCATCTCGGCCCTCACCGAGGGCGTGGAGATCCAGCCGGAGAGCTGCCGGGTCGCGGTCGAGGGCACGCAGCCGGACCTCGACGACTTCGAGGACGTGGCGGCGCAGAGCGCCAGCCTGGGCGGCACGGCGACGGTGGAGATGCTGGTCCGCGGCGGCCCGCTGGAGGACGCCGTCGGCCAGCTCTCCCAGGCCGGCGAGCGGTGCCCGCAGGCTCAGGTGGAGCTGCCCGACATCGGGCAGGCGACGATCACCTTCGAGAACCTGCCCGTCGACGACCTCGGCGACGGCTCGGCGCTGCTCCGGTACACGACGGCGGTCACCGCACCGGACGGCACGCAGATCTCGGTGCCCACGCTGGTCGGCGCGGTGGAGGACGGCGACCGGCTGCTCCTGCTGCTCACGGTCGTGGCCGACCCCACCGCCGGCGCCGAGCTGGACGCGGCCGCTTTCGCCGACCTCCTCGCGCAGGCCTACGAGACGCAGGCCGACGCGCTCGGCTGACCCGCGCGTCCACACCCGCCGGGGCCGTCCACAGGCCGCGGCCGACCCTGGTCAGCCCCCGGCGGCGTGACCAGGGTCGGGGCATGGACACCTCGACCGCCCACCCCGCCCCGGACCGACCCGAGGTCCGGATCTCCGACCCCGGCGAGGTGGCGGCGGCGCTCCCGCACCTGCTGGGCTTCCACCCGCAGGAGTCCGTGGTCCTCATCGGCCTCGGCGGCCCGTCCGGGGGCCGGGTGGGGCTGACCGTGCGCGCGGACCTGCCCGCCGCGCACGACGCCGCGGCTGCGGCCGCGGTGCTGACGAGGAGCCTGCGGACCGACCGGCCCGACGCCGCGCTCGTGGTCGTGGTCTCCGAGGAGCCCGATGTCCTCGAGCCCTGGGAAGAGGAGCCCCTGGCCGGCGCCGCGCTACCGCACCGGTCGGTGGTGCACGCCCTGGTCGGAACGCTGGCCGCCGCCGGGGTCGCCGTCCGGGACGTCCTGCTCGTGCGTGGCGGGCGGTGGTGGTCCTACGACTGCCCGTACCCCTGCTGCCTCCCCGGGGCGGGCACGCCGGTGCCCGGCGGGGTCAGCCCGCTGGCCGCCGCGGCGGTCAGCACGGGCCAGGTGCTCGCCCCCGACCGCGCCGCGCTGGCGGCGCGGCTCGACCCGCCGCCCGGTGCGCGCGAGGGCGTGCGGGCGGCCTGCTCCCGGGTGGCGTCGCGTCGGGCGGCCCGGGCCCGGGGCTCCGGCTGGGCGGCGCTGCTGGAGGAGTCGTGGACGGCGGTCCTCGCGGCGGTGGCGCGCTGCGGACCCGGGGCGCCGTCGCCGGCCGGCCCGCTCACCGACGAGGAGACGGCGATGGTGCTCTGGGCGCTGCGGGACGCACGGGTGCGGGACCGGGCGCTCGCCCTGGCCCTGGGTGACGACGCGGCCGCCGCCGAGACGCTCTGGACCGAGTGCACCCGTCGCGGGTCGCCCCCGCTGGACGCGGCGCCGGCGACCCTGCTGGCCGTCAGCGTGTGGCTGCGCGGGGACGGCGCCATGGCCAACGTGGCGCTGGGGCGGGCGCTGGACAGCGACCCCGGCCACGTCCTGGCCCGCCTGCTGCGGCAGGGCCTGGACGCCTGCCTCACCCCCGGCGACCTGCGCGAGCTGGTCGAGCAGGCCGTGGGCCGGGGGTGACGGGCGCGCCGGCCTCAGAGCAGCTCGGGCCGCCGCCACTCCTCGCCGAGGACGTGCTCGGCGAGGAAGGCGAGCACCGCCTCGTACCAGATGCGGCTGTTGCCGGGCGTCAGGACCCAGTGGTTCTCGTCCGGGAAGTAGAGGAACTTCGAGGGGATCCCGCGCTTCTGCAGCGCGTACCAGAGGGCCAGCCCCTCGCCGATCGGCACGCGGTAGTCCTTGTCGCCGTGGATCACCAGCATCGGTGTGCGGATCGCGTCGGCGAACCGGTGCGGCGAGTTCTGCTCGTACCGCTTGGGGTCGGTGAGCGGGTCGCCCCACTCCTTCTCCCAGTAGTAGGCCGCGTCGGTGGTGCCGAGGAAGCCCTCGAGGTTCCACAGGCTGGCGTGGGTGACGATCGCCTTGAAACGGTCGGTCTGCGTGGCGATCCAGTTGGCCATGTAGCCGCCGAAGGAGCCGCCCATGGCCGCGGTGCGGGTCTCGTCGACGTCCGGGCGCTGCTCGGCGGCGTCCACCGCCGCCATGAGGTCGGTGTAGGGCGCCTCGCCCCACTCGCCCCAGCCGCGGCGGACGAAGTCCAGCCCGAAGCCCTGCGAGAGCGCCGGGTTGGGCAGCAGCACCGCATAGCCCCGCGCAGCGAGGACCCAGGGGCACCAGCGCCAGGACCAGGAGTTCCAGCTCATCAGCGGGCCGCCGTGCACCCACAGCACCAGCGGGGCCGGCGCGTCGGCGGAGGCTCCCTCGGGCAGCACCAGCCAGGACTGCACCTCGGCCCCGTCGGCGGCCGTGGTCCTGAGCTCGTGCAGCGTGCCGGGCAGCGTCCCCACGGAGGCGGGGCTGGGGATGGGGGCGGGGTCCTGCATCGGCGTCGCCGGGTCGAGCCGGACCGGGACGGGCGGGGAGTCGTAGGCCGACCGGAGGGCGAACAGCGCACCGCCGTCGCGCGCGACCTGCAGGTGGCTGTAGGCGCCGTCCCCGGTCAGCCGGAGCGGCTCACCACCGTCGACCGGCACCCGGAAGACGGCGTGGCGGCCCTGGTCGTCGGCCAGGAAGTAGACCGCCGCGCCGTCGGCGGCGAACTGCGGAGCGCTGGGCCACCGGTCGAAGCCCGGCGTGAGCTCGCGGGCGGAGCCGTCGGCGACGTCCACCAGCAGCAGCGTGTAGTCCGGCGGGTCGGCGTAGGTGGACATCGACTCGCGCACGCACACCAGCCGGCTGCCGTCGGGGGAGAACGCGGCCCCGTAGACGTCGGCCAGCGGGTCGTCCACCAGCACCCGGGTCTCGCCGGAGGCGGTGTCGGTGACCACCAGCCGGGTGCGCCGGCCGGCCGGCCCGTCGGGCACGTCGTCGGCACGGGCGAGCAGGCTGCCGTCGGGGGAGAGCGTGACCTCCTCGCCGGCCCCGTTCGGGGGCAGGGCGTCGGGCGTGAGGTCCCGCAGCGCGACGGCCGCGGGGCCGGTGGGGTCCTCGTCGGCGGGCAGCCGGCCGGCCCAGAACACGTGCGGCGCCGCCGGTCCGAGGTCGTGGTCCCAGTACCGCACCGGGTAGGCCTCGTGCAGGATCGCCGTCACCCCGGCGTCGGCCCGGGCCTTGCGCCGCTCCTCGTCCGCCTCGGGCTCTGCGCCACCGGCCAGGGTCGAGGAGACGACCACCACGTCACCGCTGTCGGCGGCGACCGCGAAGGCGCCGATGCCGCCCGGCCGGGCCACCACCGGCCGGGCCTCACCGCCCTCGGCCGGCAGCCGCCACAGGGCGGGCCTGGGCTCGTCGGATGCCGGCGCGCCGGGGTCCGGCCGGGCGGAGGTGAAGAGCAGGGAGCCGTCGGGCGCCCAGGTGGGGGACGACTCGCCGGGCGCGCTCCGGGTCAGCCTGCGGGCCGGCCGGCGACCCTCCGGGTCCAGCTCCCAGAGCGCGGACTGCCACTTCTTGCCCTCGCGGTCGAGCGTGACCAGCGAGACGGCCAGCCGGCCGTCGGGCGAGAGCGCCAGCGAGCCGATCCGCGGGATCGCGACGAAGTCGGCCAGCCGGTGGAAAGGGCTGGGCGCCGGCTCGGGGGCCGGGTCGGCGGACGGGGACGCGGACGAGGTCACCAGGGCCTTCTCTCACCGTGGAGCAGGGACGCGCCCACCGTAAGAGCCGGGTCCCCCCGGCGCCGCCCGGGTGCCCGCCCGCGCCCGCCGCGGTCAGAGCAGGGGAGCCGCCTCCAGCGGGGTGAGCTCCTCGTCGACGGCGCTCACGAACATGTGCTGGGCGATGCCGACCGGCAGCACGTAGCCGTCGAGGCTGACCGACCCCTCCACCAGCTGGGCGGTCATGGTGACCCCGGGGCGCACCCCGTGGTCGGCCAGGGCGCGGAGCAGCTCCGCGTTCTCCTGCAGCTGCTCGCTGATCCGGCGGACCACCACCGGCCGTCCCTCGGCGCTGGCCGTGGTCGACAGCAGGGTCAGCGAGTCCAGGACGGCCGAGGTCTCGCCGCCCAGCGGCTCCTCGCCGCGCAGGGCGTCCAGGCCGGGGATCGGGTTGCCGAACGGCGACACCGTGGGGTTGCCCAGCAGCGAGAGCAGCCGGCGCTCCACGGCCTCGCTCATCACGTGCTCCCAGCGGCAGGCCTCCTCGTGGACGTCGGCGTAGTCCAGGCCGATCACGTCCACGAGCAGGCACTCGGCCAGCCGGTGCTTGCGCATGACGGCGGTGGCCAGCTGGCGGCCCTCCTCGGAGAGCTGCAGGTGGCGGTCGCCCTCCACGGTGAGCAGCCCGTCGCGCTCCATGCGGGCCACGGTCTGGCTGACCGTCGGGCCGCTCTGGTGGAGGCGCTCGGCGATGCGCGCGCGGAGCGGGGTGATCCCCTCCTCCTCCAGCTCGAAGATGGTCCGGAGGTACATCTCCGTGGTGTCGATGAGGTCGTTCACAAGCACTCCTCCGTGTCAGCGGACAGTCTACGGGGCCGAAGGCCCCTGGCCGCCCCTCCCGGGAGTGGTCTCGGTGACCAGCGCGGAGGGCCCGGCGGCAGCCCACGGCGGGGACGGCGAACCGGTAGCGTCCGGCCCGAGCGGGCGCGCCCGGGGCGCCGGCAG
Organism: Blastococcus sp. TF02A-35; assembly: GCF_004571075.1. Classification (GTDB taxonomy): domain Bacteria; phylum Actinomycetota; class Actinomycetes; order Mycobacteriales; family Geodermatophilaceae; genus Blastococcus. The sequence goes on along the minus strand of NZ_SPQP01000004.1, from coordinate 134,073 downwards.
GGGAGGGGGCCCGTGAGCGACTCGATCACCGTCGTCTGGGACGACGCGCTGCTGGGCTACACCATGGGTGGTGACCACCCGCTGCACCCGGTGCGGCTGGACCTCACCATGCGGCTGGCCGACAGCCTCGGCGTCCTGTCCACCGACCGCCTGCGCGTGGTGGCCCCCACGCCGGCCGACACCGAGCTCCTCACGCTCGTGCACGACCCGGCCTACCTGGAGGCCGTGCGCCGGGCGCCGGGCGACCCGGGGGTAGGGCACGGGCTCGGCACCTCCGACAACCCGATCTTCGAGGGCATGTACGACTCCGCCGCCCTGATCACCGGTGGCAGCGTGCTCGCCGCGCAGCAGGTGCACAGCGGGGCCGCGCAGCACGCGGTCAACATCTCCGGCGGCCTGCACCACGCGATGCGGGGGAGCGCGTCGGGCTTCTGCGTCTTCAACGACGCCGCCGTCGCCATCGCCTGGCTGCTGGGCCAGGGGTACGAGCGGATCGCCTACGTGGACCTCGACGTGCACCACGGCGACGGCGTCCAGGCCGCCTTCTACGAGGACCCGCGGGTGCTCACCGTGAGCATCCACCAGACGCCGCTCACCCTGTTCCCCGGCACCGGCTACCCCGAGGAGACCGGCGACCCGGACAAGGCCCTCGGCAGCGCGGTCAACCTGGCGCTGCCCAACGGGACCGACGACTCCGCCTGGCTGCGCGCCTTCACCGCCGTGGTGCCCAGCGTGCTCAAGGCGTTCGAGCCGCAGATCATCGTCACCCAGTGCGGCTGCGACGCCCACCACGAGGACCCGCTCGCCGACCTCGCGCTCACCGTCGACGGCCAGCGCGCCAGCTACAAGGCGATGCACGAGCTGGCCCACCAGCTGTGCGACGGCCGCTGGGTCGCCCTCGGCGGCGGCGGCTACGGCCTGGTGCGCTGCGTCCCCCGCGCCTGGACCCACCTGCTCGCCGAGGTCAGCGGCTCCCCGCTCAGCCCGGCGACGGAGATCCCGGAGTCGTGGCGGGAGGACGTCGTGCGCCGCGGGCTGCGGGCGCGGCCGCCCACGCACATGACCGAGGGCGGGTACACCGGCTTCTCGCGCTGGGACACCTTCACCGAGTCCCGCGTGGACCGGGCGATCATGCGCACCCGCCGCGCCGCCTTCCCCTACTTCGGCCTGGACCCGGACGACCCCCGTGACTGAGCAGACCACCACCCCCGGCACCACCGACGACGACGGCGTCCCCACCCCGCCGCCCGGCTGGGAGGCCGACATCGTCGCCGCCGACGGCGGCACCGTGCACCTGCGCCCGATCTGCCCGGACGACGCCGAGGGGCTCACCGGGCTGATGGAGCGCAGCAGCGACCAGACCCGCTACTACCGGTTCTTCGGGCCGATGAAGCGGCTCTCGGACAAGGACCTGCACCGGTTCACCCACGTCGACCACGACAAGCGGGTGGCGTTCGTGATCCTGCTCGGCGAGCAGGTCATCGCCGTGGGCCGCTACGACCGCTACCCCGGCACCGACGACGCCGAGGTCGCCTTCCTCGTCGAGGACGCCCACCAGGGCCGGGGGCTGGGCTCGGTGCTGCTCGAGCACCTGGCCGCGGCCGGTCGCGAGCGGGGCATCCGCCGCTTCGTGGCCGAGGTGCTGGCCCAGAACAGCAAGATGGTCCGGGTCTTCCGCGACGCCGGGTACGACGCCGAGCGGTCCTACGAGGACGGCGTCGTCCACCTGACCTTCCCCATCGAGCAGACCGAGGACGCCCTCGCCGTCGCCTACGAGCGGGAGCAGCGCAGCGAGTCCCGGTCGATCGCCCGGCTGCTCACGCCGTCGTCGGTCGCCGTCGTCGGCGCGAGCAACGACGAGGGGAAGATCGGCAACGCGCTGCTGCGCCACCTGCTCGACTACGGCTTCGCCGGCCCGGTCTACCCGGTGAACCCGACCGCCCGGCACGTCCGCGGGGTGCCCGCCTACGCCGACATCGAGTCGATCCCCGACGACCTGGACCTCGCGGTCCTGGCCGTGCCCGCCGACGAGGTGGCCGGGGTCGTGGAGGCCTGCCGGCGCAAGCGCGTCCGCGGGCTCGTCGTGGTCTCCGGCGGCTTCGGCGAGGCCGGGCCCGAGGGCCGCGCCCGCGAGCGGGAGCTGGTCGCCGCCGCCCGCGCCTCGGGCATGCGGGTCGTGGGGCCGAACTGCCTGGGCGTGGTCAACACCGACCGCGAGGTCCGGCTGAACGCCAGCCTCGCGCCCATGGTGCCCGCGCGCGGCCGCGTCGGGTTCTTCGCCCAGTCGGGGTCCCTGGGCGTGGCCCTGCTGGAGCGGGCCCGGAGCCGCAACCTGGGGCTGTCCACCTTCGTGTCGGCCGGCAACCGGGCCGACGTGTCCGGCAACGACATGCTGCAGTACTGGGCCACCGACCCGGGGACCGAGGTGGTCCTGCTGCACCTGGAGAGCTTCGGCAACCCGCGCAAGTTCGCCCGGCTGGCCCGCACCGTGGGCCGCACCAAGCCCGTCGTGGCGGTGAAGAGCGGCCGGCACGTGCAGGTGACCCGGGGGCTCGCCGGCACGTCGGTGGCGGTGCCGGAGCAGTCGGTGGCGGCGCTGTTCGCCTCGGCCGGCGTCATCCGTGTGGAGACCGTCGCCCAGATGTTCGACGTCGGCACGCTGCTGGCCTACCAGCCGCTGCCGGAGGGGCGACGCGTGGCGGTCGTGGGCAACTCCACGGCCATCGGCTGGCTGGTGGCCGACGCCGTCCTGGAGGAGGGGCTGGAGCTCGCCTGCGAGGAGCCGGTGGACATCGGGGTCACCGGCACGCCGGAGGACTTCCGGGCCGCGCTCCAGCAGGCCGTGGACGACGACGGCGTCGACGCCGTCGTGGCGGTCTTCCTGCCGCCGCTCATGGCCGGCTCGGCGGAGTTCGGCCCCGCCCTGCGCGACGTGGCCAGGAGCTCGGCCAAGCCGGTGGTCGCCAGCTTCCTCTCCACCGAGGGCGTCCCCGAGGAGCTCGCCGTCCTGGACGAGCAGGGCGTGGCCGCCCGGGGCTCGGTGCCGTCGTACTCCACACCGGAGCGGGCGGTGATCTCGCTGGCCAAGGCCGTGGAGTACGCGGAGTGGCGCCGGCGCCCGGTCGGTGACCTGCCCGAGCTGCCCGACGTCGACGAGCCGGCGGCGCAGCAGCTCGTGCGCCGTGTCCTGGCCGAGGAGCCCGCCGGGCGGGAGCTCCGCGACGACGAGCTGCTGGCCCTGCTGGGCGCCTACGGCGTGCCGCTGCTGGGCACCCGCACGGTCACCGACGCGGAGGCGGCCGTGGCCGCCGCCGAGGAGATCGGCTACCCGGTGGTCCTCAAGTCCACCGCGCCGTGGCTGCGGCACCGCTCCGACCTCGGGGGCGTGCGGCTGGACCTGGTGGACGCCGAGGCGGTGCGCCAGGCGTTCGCGGCGATCCCCTCCGGCGACCCGGTGATCGTGCAGGAGATGGCCGCACCCGGGGTGGCGACCGTCGTGGAGATCGTCGACGACCCGTCGTTCGGTGCGCTGGTCAGCTTCGGCGTCGGGGGAGTGGCCACCGACCTGCTCGGCGACCGCGCCTTCCGGACGCTGCCGCTGACCGACCTGGACGCCGCCGAGCTGGTGCGCGCCCCCCGGGCCTGGCCGCTGCTCGACGGCTGGCGCGGCTCGGAGCCGGTCGACACCGACGCGCTCGAGGACCTGCTGCTGCGGGTGGCCCGGCTGGCCGACGACCTGCCCGAGGTGCTGCGGCTGACCCTGGAGCCGGTGATCGTCGGGCCGCCGAACCCGTGGCACGGCGGCCGGTCGCTGGTGGTCGCCGGGGGCACCGCGCTGGTCGGCCCGCCCACCGCCCGGGTCGACCCCGGCCCGCGCCGGATGCGCTCGCCGGTCTAGCCGGGAACGACGACGGGCCGCCTCCCGGTGGGGAGGCGGCCCGTCGTGGCGCGGCTGTCAGGCCAGGTAGTCGCGGAGGGCGTCGGCGCGCTGCGGGTCGCGCAGCTTGGCCATCGTCTCCCGCTCGATCTGGCGCACCCGCTCGCGGGACAGACCGAACTGCTTGCCGATCTGCTCGAGCGTGCGGGGCTGGCCGCCGTCCAGGCCGAAGCGGAGGACGACGACGTCGCGCTCGCGCTCCTCGAGCGTGTCCAGCACGTGCCGGACGTCGCCCTTCATCATCTGGAAGGCGACCGCGTCCTCGGCGACCGCGGCGTCGGCGTCCTCGATGAAGTCACCGAGGCGCGACTCCTCGTCGGTGCCGACGGTCTGGTCGAGGCTGACCAGGTCACGGCTGTACTCGAGCAGCTCGACGATGCGCTCCTCGGCCATGTCCAGCTCGAGGCCGAGCTCCTCGGCGGTGGGCTCGCGCTCGAGCTCCTGGTGCATCCGCCGGCGGGTGCGCACCACCTTGTTGACCTGCTCGGCCAGGTGGACGGGCAGCCGGATCGTGCGGCCGGAGTCCGCCATGGCGCGGGTGATCGCCTGGCGGATCCACCACGTGGCGTAGGTCGAGAACTTGAAGCCCTTGGTGTAGTCGAACTTCTCGACCGCGCGGATCAGGCCGACGTTCCCCTCCTGGATGAGGTCCAGGAAGGTCATGCCGTGCCCGGTGTAGCGCTTGGCCACGGAGACCACGAGCCGGAGGTTGGCCTCCAGCAGGTGCGCCTTGGCGGCCTTGCCGTCGGTGGCGAGGATCTTGTAGTCGCGCTTGCGCGCGGCGGTGAGGTCCTTCTTCTCGTCCAGCAGCCGCTCGGCGTAGAGGCCGGCCTCGATCCGCTTGGCGAGCTCCACCTCCTGCTCGGCGGTGAGCAGCGCGGTCTTGCCGATGGTGTTCAGGTAGACGCGCACGAGGTCGGTCGAGACCAGACCGCTGGCGTCGGGCTCACGGCGCGGGGCGCGCACGTCGAGCGAGTCGGAGGGGGAAGACTGCAGCAGCGTCACGATGGGTCTTCGTCCTTGCCTTGGATTCGGATGCATCCGCGCCGCGTCGGTGACGGGCGGAAGGTCATCCAGGCGTTCAGCGGGTGGGCCCGGGGTGTCCGGCCGGTTCCGCTCTTCTCTGTCCGGTGTGGTACGCCCTGCACAACGGTCGCCAGGGGGCCTGGTGTTCCAGGAACCCACCCTTGACAGCAAACCGACAGGGAGTGTCTTCGGTCACCCGCACATACCCGGTGACGCAGAGTCCCAGACATGTAATTCGGCCGGAGCCGTTCCCCGAGGTCAGACCTCCAGGAGCAGGGTCATGGGGCCCTCGTTGACCGACGAGACCCGCATGCTCGCCCCGAACCGCCCGGTGGCCACCGTCGCCCCGCGGCGGCGCAGCTCGGCCACCACCTCGTCGACGAGCGGCTCGGCCAGCTCACCGGGGGCGGCGTCCTGCCAGGACGGCCGGCGACCCTTCCGGGTGTCGGCGTAGAGCGTGAACTGGCTGACGACGAGCACCGGCAGGCCCAGGTCGGCGGCCGACACCTGGCCCCCCTCGGCGGGGAAGATGCGCAGCTCGTGGATCTTGCGGGCCAGCGCCCGGGCCGCGTCCGCGTCGTCCTCGCGGCCCACTCCGACCAGTGACAGCAGCCCGGGGCCGATCTCCCCGACCACGACCCCGTCGACGGTTACAGCGGCTGTACTGACTCGGCTCACGACGGCGCGCACCTGGGCATTCTCCCGTGCCGCCACGGCGGGCCGCCCCGCGGCGCCGCGACCTGTTGCGCGCAAGAGTTTCGAAAACCATGGAAATCGTTGACGTAACAGAATGTGAGCCGCTTCACTCCCCTCGGTTGCATCACGGCGAGGTCACGACGGCCCGCCGAACGATCGGGGCGAGGGGTTCACATGTCAGGACGTCGTCTGGCCGCCGGGGGTCTCGCCCTCGGCATGACCGCCGGGCTGGCGGTGATCGGGGCGCCCGTCGCGGGAGCCGCTCCGGCCACCGTGCACGAGACGAGCTTCGAGAACGGCACCAGCAGCTGGTACGGCCGTGGTGGCGCGAAGGTGGCGACGACGACCGACGCCGCCCGCACCGGGGCGCAGAGCCTCGCCGTCACCGGCCGCACCCAGAACTGGGAGGGGCCGGGGCTGAACGGGCTCTCGCTCATGCCTCCCGGGAACTACAGCCTGGAGGCCTGGGTGCGGCTGCCCGCCGGCAGCGGCACCGACAAGGTGACCTTCGCGGTGAAGCGCACGCCCACGGGCGGCGCGACCGCCTACGACTGGATCCAGCAGGGCGACGTCACCGACGCCGGCTGGACGAAGCTCTCCGGCACCTACTCGATCGCCGCGCCCACCTCCGAGCTGGAGGTCTACCTCGAGAGCCCCGACGCCACCCAGAGCTTCTACGTCGACGACGTGAAGATCGTCGGCGAGGCGGCGCAGCCGCCGGCCGAGCCGGGCACCGTCCAGCCGGTCAGCACCGACTTCGAGAGCGGTCTGCAGGGCTGGGGCCCCCGGGGCGACGCCAAGGTGGAGGTCGTCACCTCCGACGCCCACGGCGGGGCGCAGAGCCTGCTGGCGACCAACCGCCTGCAGTCCTGGCAGGGCCCGGTCCTCGACCTCACGAAGAGCGTCGCGGTCGGCAAGACCGTGCAGGTCTCCCTGTGGGCGAAGCTGGCCCCCGGCCAGGGCTCCGCCTCGCTGCTGGCCTCGGTCCAGCGTGACCGCGCCGGCGCCGCCACGGGCTACGACAACGTCGCGGGCGCGAGCGCGGTGGTCACCGATGCCGCGTGGGTCCAGCTGAAGGGGACCTACACGCTGGGTGCTCCGGTCGACAAGGCGCAGCTCTACGTCGAGGGGACCGCCGGCGCGAGCTTCCTCATCGACGACGTCACGGTGAAGGAGTTCGCCGAGACGCCGATCCAGGACGTCCCCGCGCTCAAGGACGTGCTCGGCGCCCAGGGCTTCGAGCACGTCGGCGTCGCCGTCGACGCCCGCGAGACCGTCGGCCGGCCCTCCCAGCTGCTGCAGAAGCACTTCAACGCGATCACCCCGGAGAACGACGGCAAGCCCGCCGAGATCCAGCCGACGGAGGGCACCTTCACCTTCGGTGACCTCGACGCGCTGCTCGACTACGCCGACAGGAACGGCGAGAAGGTCTACGGCCACGTCCTCGCCTGGCACTCCCAGACCCCGGCCTGGTTCTTCAAGGACGGGGAGCGCGACCTGACCAACAGCCCGGCCGACCAGGCGCTGCTGCGCTCCCGCATGGAGACGCACATCAAGGCGATCGCCGACCACGTGAACGCGCGCTACCCGAACGGCACCAGCCCGATCTGGGCCTGGGACGTCGTGAACGAGGTCATCGCCGACGGCGACAACGCCAACCCGCACGACATGCGGGACAGCCGCTGGTTCCAGGTGCTCGGCGAGACCTTCGTCGACGACGCGTTCCGCTTCGCCGACAAGTACTTCCCGCAGGCGAAGCTGTTCATCAACGACTACAACTCCGAGATGCCGGAGAAGCGGGCCGACTACCTGTCCCTCATCTCCGCCCTCATGCAGCGGGGCGTCCCGATCGACGGCGTCGGCCACCAGGCGCACATGGACTTCGCCCGCCCGGTCCAGTGGCTCGACGACTCGCTGACCGCCGTCGAGAAGCTCGACCCGACGCTGCTGCAGGTCATCACCGAGCTGGACATCAGCACCTCGGCGGAGAACAACGGTGCCGACGTCAGCGCCGGGACGGTGCCGCAGCACCGTCCCGGGATGGCGAACCAGGCCGAGTCGGAGACGGAGAACGGGTACTACTACCGCGACCTGTTCCAGGTGCTCCGCAAGCACTCGGGGTCGATCGAGTCGGTGACCTTCTGGGGCATCAGCAACGCCCGCAGCTGGCTGCGGACGTGGCCGGCCGCCCGCCCGTGGGAGGCGCCGCTGCCCTTCGACGACGACCTGCAGGTGACCCCCGCCTACTGGGGCATCGTGGACCCGGCCAGGCTCGCCCCGCGTCCGGCCGACCAGCTGGCCCCGCGCATCGCCGGCAAGGACCCCGTGCGGGTTCCCTCGACGAGCGTCAACGGCGCGAAGGTCACCTACTCGGTCGTCGCCGGTGACACGCGGGACGGTGCCGTCACCCCGGTCTGCTCGCCCCGCTCGGGCTCGCAGTTCCCGCTCGGCACCACGACGGTCACCTGCACCGCGACCGACAAGGCCGGCAACAAGGCCAACCCGATGACCTTCGACGTGGTGGTCACCGCACCCGCCACCCGCACGAAGCTCGTGCAGGAGGTGAACATCGGGCTGCCCGTGCAGGGCAGGGTGGGCAAGCCCGTCGCGCCCGTCGTCATCTTCGGCAACATCGGCTCCGGGAAGCTGCTCGGCAGCACGCTGGAGTACGGCTGCGTGCAGACCAACGCCGGTGCGCCCGGAGCCGGTGCGCTGTCGCTGACCGCGAAGCCGGCGACGGTGCAGAAGGCGGCCAGGCGCGACTACTCGGCGTGGCAGTTCGGCAACCTCTCCCTGCAGGGGACGCCCACCGCGGCCGGCACCGCGCGCTTCGAGTGCACGATGTCGATGACCGACAGCCTCGGGGCGGAGGTCACGGCCACCGACACGGTGACGGTCACCATCCGTCGCTGACCGCTGCCGCACCGACCGGCCCCCGACCGCAGCCGCGGCCGGGGGCCGGTCCGCGTCGGGGGGCAGGCCCCCGGGTCCCGCCGGTCAGTAGGGGGCGACGGCGGGGACGTCGGGCACCGAGGCGTCCAGCCGGTGGGCCGCGCGCTGCCCGCGCGCGGCGAGGGGGACCAGGCCGGTGGCGCCGCCGAGGCCGAAGCCGGCGGGCATGTTGACGTAGACGCTCTCGGAGCGGTCCAGGACGTAGGTCTCGTGGAAGATGCCGACGTCGCCGTTGTCCCGGACCCGCTTGTTGAACTCCCGCCAGGCGGGCAGGTGGGCGTGGTCCCGGGCGCGGGCGTAGCGGTCGAGGTCCTCGGCGCTGCGCCAGTACTGGACCGTGAGCACGATGCGCCCGCTGACGTAGGTGCGGGCGGCGAGCAGCCCCAGGTCGGGCTGCGCGAGCAGCTCCTGCAGCATCCGAGGCATCGCCGTGGCGACCGGCAGCCACTGCCGGACCTTGCGCAGCCGGTTGACCCGCATGCCGATGAGGAAGGCGACCGTGCCGGGCGGTGCGTCGGCGGTCACCCGGCCGGCGAGTGCGGTGCTGCTCATGGCGGTTCTCCTGTCGGTGGCGCGGAGGCGGAGGAGGGGAGCGCCGATGTGGGCACCGGCAACATGGACACCACAGCACGGAAGGTGGACACTGTCAACATGGTCGAAGGTCCCGGCGCCGCTCGCCGCTACCACCACGGCAACCTGCGGGCCGCGCTGATCGACACCGCCGTCGACCAGGCGCGGGCCGGAGGCGCCGACGCGGTCGTGCTGCGCGACGCCGCCCGGCGTACCGGCGTCTCGCACAACGCGGCCTACCGCCACTTCGCGGACCGGGACGACCTGCTCGCCGAGGTCTCCTCGCGCGGCATGGCCGAGCTGGAGCAGCGGATGCGCGACCGGCTGGCCGACCTCCCCGCCGACGACCACGGTCGGCCCGCCGCCGCGCGGCTGCGTGCCGTGGGCCGCGAGTACGTGCACTTCGCGCTCGCGGAGCCGGGCCTGTTCGCCACGGCCTTCGCCTGCGGCCGGCCGGAGGAGGGGGCACCGGGCCAGGGCCCCTACGGGGTGCTCTCCACCGTGCTCGACGAGATGGTCTCGGCCGGAGAGCTGCCCGCCGAGCGACGTCCCGGTGCGGACCTCACCTGCTGGGCCGCGGTGCACGGGTTCGCCGTGCTGTGCCTGCAGGGCCCGCTGCAGGAGCTGTCGGAGCAGGAGCGCGAGGCCCAGCTGGACGGGCTGCTCGAGCGGGTGGCGCGGGGGCTCTAGGCGCCGGGACGCTGCCCGGGTCGGTGCTCCAGGACCGGGGTGGGGCACGATTCCGGGCGTGCCGACCCTTCGCATCGCCCAGGACGACGCCGCGGACGAGCTGCTCGGACGCGACCCGCTCGCGCTGCTGATCGGGATGCTGCTGGACCAGCAGTTCCCCATGGAGCGCGCCTTCGGGGCCCCGCGGCTGCTGGCCGACCGGCTCGGCGTGGACACGCTGTCGGCCGAGCAGATCGCCGCCACGGACCCCGAGGAGCTCGTCCGGCTCTTCCAGGGGCCGCCGGCCCTGCACCGCTACCCCGGCTCCATGGCCGGGCGGGCGCAGGAGGTGTGCCGCGCCCTGGTGGAGCAGTACGACGGCCAGGTGGCCGGCCTGTGGGCCGACGGGCCGGACGGCGCCACCCTGCTGAAGCGGCTCAACGCGCTGCCCGGCTTCGGTGCGCAGAAGTCGAAGATCTTCCTGGCGCTGCTCGGCAAGCAGTACGGCGTGACCCCGCCGGGCTGGCGCGAGGCCGCCGGTGACTACGGCGCCGACGGGTCCCGGCGCTCGGTCGCCGACATCACGGGACCGGAGTCGCTTGCGGAGGTGCGGGCGTTCAAGCAGGAGCAGAAGCAGGCAGCGAAGGCGGCCCGCCAGGCCTCCGCCGGCTGAGCACCGGCGCCCCGCCGCCGGACCGCGTTCCGGTGGCACCATGGGAGGGGTCCGGGGCGCCCCGAGCGACCCGGCCGGCGGAGGGAAGGTACCCGTGGCCTCGAGCCAGCAGTCCGCGCGCGCACGCAGGTCCGAGCCCCTGCTCATCACGGAAGCCCAGACCAGCCTCGCCGACCAGCACGCCGCCCGTAAGCGGCGGTACGCGATCACGATGGCCATCCGCGCAGTGGCGCTGATCCTGGCCGCCGTCTTCTACAAGATCGTGTGGCTCATGATCATCCTGGCGATCCTGGGCACCGTGCTGCCGTGGATCGCCGTGGTCATGGCCAACGACCGTCCGCCGAAGAAGAAGACGGAGATGCGGGGCTACACCCCGCGGCCGGACCGGGTCCTGGAGAACCCCGCCCGGTCGACGCGGATCATCGACGTCTGACCGGTGCCCGGGCTGGGCCGAGCTGGGGGAGCCCGCCCTGTCATCATGGTCGCCGGGTGCGGGGGCACCGAGGCCGACCGCCGCCGGACCGCCCGCACGACACGACCGCCGAGCAGGGAGCCCGCATGACCAGCAGCGACATCCTCGAGCGCCCGGACGTCCGCGACGCCGACACGGGCAACGCCAACGAGGTCTTCCACTACGTCCGCAAGAACAAGATCGCCGAGAGCGCGGTCATGGGGACGATGGTCGAGGCGCTGTGCGGCGAGGTCTTCCCGGTCACCAAGAGCCCGAAGCCCGGCAGCCCCGTCTGCCCGGCCTGCAAGGAGATCTACAACCAGCTCAAGAAGTAGGAGCACCCCGGCCGCCCCCACCACGCGCGGGCTCGCGGCGGGACCCGCCACCGGGGCCGCTAGCGCAGGCCGAGGCGGCGCGCCTCCTCCTCGAGCTTGGCCGCCCGCCGGGCCCGTCGCCGGCGGTCGTGCCGGCGCAGCGGTGCGGGCCACCGCGACTGGATGGTCGCGTTGAGCTCGGCGCCCAGCAGCACGGCCATGCCGAAGAAGAAGCAGAACAGCAGCGCGCCGATGGGCGCCGCGAGCGCGCCGTAGGGCAGCGCGGTGGTCAGGATGTCGCCGATGTAGGCGCGCAGCAGCAGGGCCGCCACGAGGAAGAAGCCGAGGCTGAGGAACGCGCCGGGCAGGTGCCGGCGCCACGGCAGCCGGTGGGGCAGGACGACGTGGAAGAAGCTCGTCAGGGCCAGCAGCAGGCCGACGAGCACCAGCGGCCAGTAGACGGCGTCGATGAACATCGCCGTGGGCCCGCGCCAGTCGGGCGGGGCGAGGGCCACCAGCACCTCACGGCCCAGCACCAGCAGCGGCAGCGTCAGCACGGCCACGACCATGCCGACCACGAACAGCCACAGCGCCTTGAGCCGCGTCCGGATCGGCCCGCGGACGTCGCGCTGGTCGTAGGCGATGACGATCGTGTTCATGAACGTCGCGGTCGCCGAGGACCCCGCCCACAGAGAGAGCACGAAGCCCAGGCTCACGACGTCCAGCCGCCCCGATCCCAGGATGTCGGCCAAGGTGGGGGCGACCAGCGAGTCGACGACGCCCGGGGTCACCGCCTCGGCGGAGGCGTCGAGCAGCTGGTCCTCGATCTGACGGACCGCGTCGCTGCCGATGACGTCCCCGAGGTAGCCCAGCGACCCGAGCAGCCCGATCAGCAGCGGCGGGATGGAGAGGATCTGCCAGAACGCCGCCTCCGCCGACAGGCCGAGGATGCGGTCGTGCCAGGCCTTGGCGACGGTCTGCCCGAGGACCTCGAGGGGGATGCGCAGGACCGGTGGCCAGCGCCGCAGCCGGGACTCGTCCTCCGGGGACCCCGGGCCCCCGTCCGGGCCGGTGGCCGTCGACGGCGCCGGGCCCTCGTCGGGCGCCGCGTCCGGCCCGGCCGGCGCGACCGGGCCGGTGGGCAGGACGGGACTCACCACGACAGTGTGCACGCCGCGGCCCGGCCCGGCCGACGAGGTGCTGCCCGGCGCGGCCGCCCGAGCAGCACCTACCGCCCGGTCAGGCCGCGCGGGGACGGGCCGGACGACGGCCGCCCGGGGACGGCGGGCCGCCCGGGGGAGTGCCCTCGGGGGCCGGCGGGGCCGGTGCCGGCGGTGCGGTGCACGTGAGCACCGCCTCGGCGGCGTAGCTGGTCCGGAAGTTCTCGCGCTTGATCTCCGAGCCCGAGCCCAGGTCCCGGAACACCCTTGTGACGGTGATGTCGAAGCCGCGCACGCCGGACTGGGGGATGCAGTTGTCGCCGGCCGGCTTCTCCAGCCGGGCGGGCTCCCGGAAGTTGGTGCGCGGCCCCTCGATCGCCTGGATCTCGTAGCGCTTCGTGCCGTAGAAGCTGACCGTCAGGGAGCCCGGGGTCCAGGCGGTGTCGACGTAGATGCCGGTGTCGGTGTCGTTGCGCCACTGCAGGTCGATCAGACCCTCGTACACGGTCGCCTCGCGCCCGGCCGGGTAGCGGTCGATGTAGAAGCTGTGCGGCTTGTGGTAGACGTCCTCGAGGCCGGCGAAGAAGACGGCGTTGAACATCGTCGTGGCGAACTGGCTCACCCCACCGCCGACCGCCTTCGACAGCTGGCCGCCGCTGATGACCGTGGCCTCGACGTAGCCCTGGGCGGTCCCGCGGGGGCCGGTGTACTCGTTGAGGCTGAAGGTCTCGCCCGGCATGACCAGCGCGCCGTCGACCTCCGCGGCGGCCACGCGGATGTTCGTGCCGCTGACGGGGTTGCTGATCCTCGTCGTGAACGTGCTGACCTGCTCCTTGATGCCCAGGGCCTGGGCCTCCTCGGTGGTCAGGTCCGCGGGCACCGGTCCGAGGACGGCGGTGACGGTCCGCGGGGCGTCCTCGGTGAGCACCGGCAGCAGCTGCTCGGCGAGGTTCGCCGGGTCGATCCCGGTGCCGTCCACCGACGGCACGATGGAGACGGTGCTGCCGTTGATCTCGAACCCGGCGTCCTTGGCCGGCGTGCCGAAGCGGCCGAGCTCGTCGCCGAGGGCCTGCACCAGCTGCTCCGGGCCGACCGCGACACCCAGGGTGCCGTCCTCGCCCGGGGTGAAGGTCAGCGAGGCGGCGATGGCCGCGACCGGGACCTCGGCCGAGACGCTCCCGTCCTCGCTCACGATGCCGACCGGAGCCGACAGCGCGGGGGTCACGGTCTCCTCCAGCACGCGCTGGGCCTCCGCCTCGTCGACCGAGACACCCTCGACGTCGACCGGCAGGTCGATGGCGGTGGCGGGGTCCTGCCCGGAGGCGAGCGCGGCGATGATCGCGTCGGCGGCGCCGTCGCGGTCCAGCGTCCGGCCGTCCTGGGGCGGCACGACCGACGGCGTGGTGCCCTCGATGGCGATGGTGGCGTCCACCGGCGCGCGGTCGACCTGCTCGGCCAGCGTGTCCATCTGGGCGGCCAGGGCGGTCGCCTCGCCGGTGAGCACGGGCTCGACCGGACGGTCGGAGAAGAAGCTGGTCAGCCGGGTCCAGGGGTTCAGGGGCTGGTCGTCGGCCGCGTCCACGGTCGCGTCGACGTCCAGCGCGATGCCCGCCGTCACCGGGGTGAAGGGGACGGTGACGTCGTCGGCGCGGACCTGGTGCTCGGCGGTGACCCGCTCGGACAGCTCCTGCTCCAGCGTGCTCGCCGCCGCCGAGGGGGACAGGCCGCCGATGTCGACCCCGGCGACGACGGTGGACCGGGGGATGTCGCCGGAGGTCGTGGCGAGGTCGACGCCGTAGAGCGCGGCCAGGACGGCGACGGCGCCCGCGGGGACGAGCACGGCCCGCCGGCGCCACCACGGGCCGCTGGGGCCGTCCACGGGGGGCTGCTCGGGCGGGGGAGCGTCGGCCGGCCCGTCGCGCAGGTCGAGCGGCGGCACGACGGCGGTGCGGCCGGCGGCCTCGGCGGGCGGCAGGTGGGCGGTGCGGTCCTCGTCGCCGGAGGACAGGTCGATGCGGCCCGTCGCGTCGTGCTCGGTGGTGACCGGCGCGGCCACCGGGGCCGTGGGGTGCTCCGCGGCGGCCGGCTCCGGGCGCTCGTCGGCGGGCTTGCCCTGCAGCCACTCGCGGGTCACCGGACGGGTGTCGTCGGGCTCCTCGCCGAAGCCCTGCGCGGGCGGTGCGGGCACCGGGCGGGGGTCGGTGCCGCTGGGGCGCATCCGGACCGTCTCGTCCGGTGCCGGGTACTGCTGGGACATGGGGTCTTCCTCCGGTCGCCGCGTACCGGGGGTCCCCGGAGACGACGGAGCCGCCGGCCCGACACCCGCACGGGGCGGGGAGTCGGACGCGGCGGCGTCGTCAGGTGAGGCGGTCATCGCGGGCGCGACGATAGCGCCTCTCTCACGCGGTCAGGTGCTGGTCGCCCTCTGTGTCGATGATGTCGACAGCAATGTCACGGAGCTTGCTCTCGTACTCCCGGGCGTGGTGCCCGCAGAACACGAGGTCGCTACCGCTGGCGAGCACGACACGGACCTTGGCCAGGGCGCCACAACGGTCGCAGTGGAAGGGCACGACCAGGTCGTCGGCGGCGGGGGTCGTCGTCAGCGTCTGGGTCATCTGGGTCATCACTCGCTCTCTACCGCACGGACCCGCGGCTGCGGATCGGCCTCCTGCACAGCGCCAGGATGGCCCCTCGTGTTCCCGTTGCGGATGCGTTCGTCGCGGACTCGCCGAAAGAGATGAGTCCGTGACCGACGGGTGCACCGCGGTCGGTTCCAGCAGGGGACGTCACTGGCTTCTTACGGGTGGAGCACTTGCTGGTCGTCGTCGGAGCCCCGGGTGGGAGAGCCGGGACGACCGTCGGTCCTCTGCTGTCTTGCGTCTCCCACGCTACGCCGTCTACCCGACAGCTGTCGGGCTACACCGGTCGTCACCCAACCGACACCATGTGCATCCCCGTACGGGGGACGCCGGCCGGTGGACGACGACGGCCGGTGACCCGGGAGGGTCACCGGCCGCCGTGCGGTGCCTCTGGACGGGCCTCGCTCAGTCCAGGTAGTCGCGCAGGACCTGCGACCGGCTGGGGTGGCGCAGCTTCGACATGGTCTTGGACTCGATCTGGCGGATCCGCTCGCGGGTCACGCCGTAGACCTGGCCGATCTCGTCGAGGGTGCGGGGCTGGCCGTCGGTCAGGCCGAACCGCAGCCGGACGACGCCGGCCTCCCGCTCCGAGAGCGTCTGCAGCACGCTGGTCAGCTGGTCCTGCATGAGCGTGAAGCTCACCGCGTCGACCGCCACGACCGCCTCGGAGTCCTCGATGAAGTCACCGAGCTGGCTGTCGCCCTCGTCGCCGATGGTCTGGTCGAGGCTGATCGGCTCCCGGGCGTACTGCTGGATCTCCAGCACCTTGTCCGGGGTGATGTCCATCTCCTTGGCCAGCTCCTCCGGGGTGGGCTCGCGGCCCAGGTCCTGGAGCAGCTCGCGCTGGATGCGGCCGAGCTTGTTGATGACCTCGACCATGTGCACCGGGATGCGGATGGTGCGGGCCTGGTCGGCCATGGCGCGGGTGATGGCCTGGCGGATCCACCACGTCGCGTAGGTCGAGAACTTGTAGCCCTTGGTGTAGTCGAACTTCTCCACCGCGCGGATCAGGCCGAGGTTGCCCTCCTGGATCAGGTCCAGGAACGCCATGCCGCGGCCGGTGTAGCGCTTGGCGAGGGAGACGACGAGGCGCAGGTTGGCCTCGAGCAGGTGGTTCTTGGCGCGCTCGCCGTCGCGGACGATCCAGTTGAGGTCCCGGCGCATCTGCGGCGAGATCTTCTGGCCCTCCTCCTCGACCTGGCGGAGGCGCTCGGAGCCGTAGAGACCGGCCTCGATGCGCTTGGCGAGGTCGACCTCCTCCTCGGCGTTGAGCAGCGCGACCTTGCCGATCTGCTTGAGGTAGGCGCGGACGGAGTCGGCGGACGCGGTGAGCTCGGCGTCCTTGCGGGCCTGCCGCAGCGCCTCGGACTCCTCCTCCTCGTCCCACTCGAAGTCGCCGGAGGCGGCCTCCTCGGCGGCCGGCGCCTCGGCCTCGGGGCCGTCGGTGCCCGCGACGATCGTCTCGTCGAGCTTGAGGCCCTCGGTCCCCGCGGCGACGACGGCGACGGCGGAGTCGTCGGTCGCCACCGCGGTGAGCACGGTGCCCTCGGCAGCGCCGGGGGACGGGGTGATCGCCGGCTTGGTGCGGCTCTTGGCCGGCGCCTTCGCGGCGGCGGACTTGGCCGGGGCCTTCTTCCGGGCGGAAGCCGGCTCGGCGGCCGTCTTCGTGGCACGGGTACCGGTCGCGGCCGTCCTGGCGCGCGGGCTGGTGCTCGCTGCGGCTGCTTCCGGTGCTGGCTGGTCGGCGGGCACTCAGGTTCCTTCCCGTGCTGGGTTCGTTCCCCGGGGGACCGTGTGGTCCGCGGGCAGCGGCTCCGGCCAGCGCCCCGGGCGGGGGAGGACCCGGCAGATCCGCACGGCGTTTGACCGTGGCGGAGGCAGGGGATCCCTCCCGGCTGGAAGGGCGTCGGGCTGGGGCTTCACCATTGTAACGGCGTCCGGCGGCGAAACCATCGCCTCGGATCGCTGGCCCTGCCTCCGACGGGGCGGTCGGGCCTCCCCCCGGAGGGTGAGCGGGGCTTGCTCAGGGGGCCAGGCGCTCCACGGCGGCGAGCGCGGCACCCACGATCCCGGCGTCGTTCTGCAGCTGGGCCGGGACGACCGGCGTGCGGGTGCTGAGGAGCGGCACCCACTTGTGCGCCTTCTTGCTCACACCGCCGCCGACGATGATCAGGTCGGGCCACAGCCCCGCCTCCAGCACGTCGAGGTAGCGGTCCACCCGCTGCGCCCACTCGGGGTAGCCGAGCTCCTCGCGCTCGCGCGCGGCGGCCGAGGCCCGTCGCTCGCCGTCCTCGCCGTCGACCTGGATGTGCCCGAACTCGGTGTTGGGCACCAGCCGGCCGTCGACGAACAGCGCGCTGCCGATCCCGGTGCCGAACGTGAGCATCAGCACGACGCCGTTGCGGTCCCGGCCGGCGCCGTAGCGCATCTCCGCCAGGCCGGCGGCGTCGGCGTCGTTGAGGGTCTGCACCGAGCCCGCGATGCGCTGCTCCAGGCCGGCGTCGACGTCGGTCCCGATCCAGGTCTTGTCCACGTTGGCCGCGGTGTGCGCGACCCCGGCCTTCATGACGCCGGGGAAGGTCACGCCGACCTGCCCGCTCCAGCCGAAGGACTCGACGATCGTCGCGACGACGCCGTAGACCGCGTCCGGCACGGACGGCTGCGGCGTCTCGATCCGTACCCGCTCCCCGACGAGGCGGCCCTCGTCGAGGTCGACGAGGCACCCCTTGATGCCGCTGCCGCCGATGTCCACTCCGAAGCCCTGCACGCGGACAGGCTAGTAGAAGGCCCCCTCGCCCCCCGCCACTCGCGAGCTCGCAGCGGGCCCCTGCGAGGGAGCCGGTCGCTGGGGCAGGATCGGCGTCGTGACCTCCGCGCGCGACCAGGGGCCCTCGCCCGCCGAGCTGCTCGGGCTGGCGGTGTCGGCGGCGCGCGAGGCGGCCGACCTGGTGGCCCGCGGACGGGAGGGCGCGGGGGAGCACGTGGGCACCAAGTCCAGCCCCGTCGACGTCGTGACGGCGGTCGACGCGGCCAGCGAGGAGCTGCTTGTCGGGCGGCTGCTCGCGGCCCGGCCGGACGACGGGGTGCTGGGCGAGGAGGGCGCCGCCCGGGAGGGCAGCAGCGGCGTGCGCTGGATCGTGGACCCGATCGACGGCACCGTGAACTTCCTCTACGACGTGCCGGCCTACGGCGTCTCCGTGGCCGCCGAGGTGCACGGCACGGTGCGCGCCGGGGTGGTGCTCAACGTGGCGACGGGCGAGCTGTTCACGGCCACCGACGGCGGCGGCGCGCGGCTGGCCGCGCCGGGCCGCCCGGAGCGCCGACTGCGCGCCGGTCGGCCGCCGTCGCTGGAGCAGACGCTGGTGGCGACCGGGTTCGGGTACCGGGCCGAGCAGCGGCGGGCGCAGGGCCGGGTCGTCGCCGAGCTGCTGCCGAGGGTGCGCGACATCCGCCGGTTCGGCAGCGCGGCGCTGGACCTGTGCGCGGTGGCGGCCGGGCGGGTCGACGCCTACTACGAGCTGGGCCTCAACCCCTGGGACCACGCCGCCGGCGCGCTGGTCGCGGCCGAGGCGGGCGCGGTGGTCACCGGTCTGCGGGGGACGCCGGTGGGGCAGCCGATGGTCATCGCCGCGGCGCCGTCGGTGGCCGGGCCGTTCGCCGACCTGGTGGCCGAGCTGCACCCCTGAGCGGGGGCGGGTGCCTCAGCAGCCCAGCGGTGCGTCGTCCCCGGCCTCGATCGCCGCGGCGACCTCCTCCTCGGCGGCCAGGCCGGTGAACTCGGGCCCGAGCACCAGGTCGACCTCGGACGTGGCCCGGGTGTCCTGGTGCAGCTCGACGCCGGGTGCGTAGGCGCCGAGGAAGCGGGCCTGGTCCCGGCCGCGGGAGCCGTACCGCACCTCGCCCACGCCCTGGACCTCGCGCTCGCTGGAGTCGTTGGCCACCTCGCCGATGGTGAACCCGCGGGCGCCGAGCTGGTCCGACACCCGCTGGGCCAGGCCGGCCTCGTCGGTCGCGTTGAAGATCCGCACCGACACCGTGCCGGGGTCCAGCGCGGGCGGCGCCTCCTCCGCCTCGGCGCAGGCGGCGGCCTCCTCGGCCTGGAGGGCGCGGTCCTGGCGGATCACGGTCCACCAGACGGCCGCGGCCGCGACGGCCAGCACGAGCAGGAAGATCAGCGGTGGCAGCGGCCGGCGACCGCTCCGGGGACGCACCGAGGGACGGGCGGCGGTGCGCTCGGTCACTGCGTACTCCTCGACGAGGTCCCGGTGGGCGGCTGACGCCCGGAGCTTAGGGGCGCGCCGCGCTCCTAGATCGCACCGTCCTCCAGCGCGGCGCGTCCCAGCTCGACGCAGGGGCCGATCCGCTCGGCGTAGCCGCTGGTGTCCTTGCCGGCCATGGCGCCGGCGGCGGAGCGGGCGAGGATCCCGGCGATGATCGCGGCGAACTTGAAGAAGGCGAACCCCA
Source organism: Blastococcus sp. TF02A-35 (assembly GCF_004571075.1). GTDB lineage: Bacteria > Actinomycetota > Actinomycetes > Mycobacteriales > Geodermatophilaceae > Blastococcus. The sequence goes on along the minus strand of NZ_SPQP01000004.1, from coordinate 114,522 downwards.
CGTACCAGTTGAGGTCCGACAGGTCGGTCCCCGTGCGGGCGGCGTACCGGTCGGCCACCTCCAGGCGGGTGGGGAACCCGGGCAGCGTCGTCACCGGGCTCAGCGTGGAGGGCCGGCGCTCCCCGGCCTCCGGCCAGTAGACGAACATCATCCCGATGTCGGTGAGCGGGTCGCCCAGCGTCGACATCTCCCAGTCGAGGACCGCGGCGATGCGACCGGGCTGCGCCGGGTCGAGCAGGCAGTTGTCCAGCCGGTAGTCGCCGTGCGTGATGCCCGGGCGCTGCGTCGCCGGCACCGTCTCGGCCAGCCGGGCGGCGAGCGCGTCGAGGTCGGGCCGGTCCCGGTCGCGCGTCGCCTCCCACTGGGTGGTCCACCGGCGCACCTGGCGGGCCAGGAAGCCCTCGGGGCGGCCGAAGTCGGCCAGCCCCACGGCGGCCGGGTCCACGGAGTGGAGGTCGGCCAGGGTGTCGACCAGGGCGTCGCCGATGGCGCGGCGCTGGTCGGGGGAGTCGGCGTAGCCGGCCGGCAGCTCGCTGACGACGTGGACCCCGACCACGCGCTCCATGACGTAGAACGGGGCGCCGAGCACCGCGGGGTCGGTGCACAGGTGCAGGGTCCGGGGGACCGGCACGGGCGTCGGGCCGAGCGCCGAGATCACCCGGTGCTCGCGGGCCATGTCGTGCGCGGTGGCCAGGACGGCACCCGTCGGCGGGCGCCGGAGGATCACCGCCTCGCCCGGGCCGCCCCCCTCGGGCGTCACGACGTAGGTGAGGTTCGACATGCCCGCCGCGATGAGCTCGACGGTGACCGAACGCCATTTCTCGTGCCCCAGCGCGGAGGCCAGGTACGGGCCCACGACGGCAGGATCGGCACCCGGGGGAGTCGCCACGGCGGCAGGGTAACCTCTGCGGCTCCGCCCGCCCGCCCGACCGCTGCCGGGCCCGATGTGTCCGCTTCCAGGAGGCGGGCACAAACCGGGCTCGTCCGGCGTTGGGGGGGCTGCCGGTCCTCTGCGAGGAGGACCGGGTGGACCGGGAGCCCCAGCAGCGGGCCCCGCCTGCAGACCACCGGTCGCCCACCGGCGACAGGAAGGACGACGGCGCGCACCCGACGCCGCGTCAGACGAACGGGCACGACGCCCGAGAACCCGGAGGAGGGGCACACCCCATGGCCACCGACTACGACGCCCCGCGCCGCAACGAGACCGACGAGCTCGGCGAGGACTCGCTGGAGGAGCTTAAGGCCCGCCGGGCCGAGGCCCAGTCCTCCTCGGTCGACGTCGACGAGACCGACTTCAACGAGAACCTCGAGCTCCCGGGCGCCGACCTGTCCGGCGAGGAGCTCACGGTCCGCGTCCTCCCGAAGCAGGAGGACGAGTTCACCTGCTCCCGCTGCTTCCTCGTCCAGCACCGCAGCCGCCTGGCCGCCACCAAGGGCGACCAGCTCTACTGCCGCGACTGCGCCTAGAAGGACCCCCGTGCCCCCCACCGCTCGCAGGCTCGCGGTGGGACCCTGCACGAGGGCCGTTCCATCCGGTAGCTGAGGGGGACCGATGAGTGAACCGCGCACCGGGGCGCCCCGCGACGTGCCGCCGCCGCGGCCGGTCTCCCCGCCGCCGGCACCGCCGGTGGAGGAGAGCCCGCTCGCGCGGGCCGGCCGGGCCGTCGCCGACGCCGTCGCCGGCCTCGCGGGCACGGCTCCGGGCCGGTCGGCCGCGGGTGGCCTGCGCGACGTCGTGGGCGCCGTCGCCGGAGCCGTGGCGGGCGCGTTCGCGACGGGCTCCGACACCCCCGGCCCGACGGACGCCCGCACCGGCGACCCCGCTGCGGCACCGTCGGCCGGGCGCGGTCCCGGCGCCCTGCTCGGCGAGCTCCTGGCGGTCGCGGTCCCGCGGCTGCCGGTGCGCGACCGGGACCGGCTGCGCGCCGCCCACCCGGGCGCCTCGGACGAGGAGATCGCCGACGCGCTCGTGCAGCGCGCGGTGCGGGCGACGTCGGGCATCGGGGCCGCCGCGGGCGGGCTCTCCGCGGCCCACTGGCTGGCACCGCCCTCCCTGGTCGCGGTGCCGCTGGAGCTCGGGGCGGAGACCGTCCTGGTGGCGGCCGTGGAGATCGTGCTGATCGCCGAGCTGCACGAGCTGCACGGCCGGCGCCCACCCGGGGACGCCGCCCAGCGGGGCGAGGCCTACCTCGCGGCCTGGTCCGAGCAGCGGGCGGTCGGCGCCCAGGGCGCGAGCCTGGGCTCGGTGCTCGGCACCGCGGGCATGCGCGCGCTGCGCCGCCGGATGACCCGCCGGCTCGCGGGCGCGGTGCCGGCGGCGGCACCGCTGCTCATCGGGGCGGCGCTGTCCGGCCGCGGCAACCGGCGGGCCACCGAGAACCTGGCCCGTCGGGTCCTCGCCGACCTCCGTGCGCGGCGAGGCTAGGGTCGCCGTCGTGCCCGACCCACTCGCCGAGCCGGACGTCCCGGTCCGGCTCACCGCACCGGACGGCGCGCTGCCGAGCTACGCGCTGCCCGGCGACGCCGGCGCGGACCTCACCGCGGTCGAGGACGTCGAGCTCGCCCCCTTCGAGCGCCGCCTCGTGGGCACCGGGGTCGCCGTGGCGATCCCGGACGGCTACGCCGGCTTCGTGCACCCCCGGTCGGGCCTCGCGCACCGGCTGGGCCTCGGCATGGTCAACGCGCCGGGCACCATCGACGCCGGCTACCGGGGCGAGATCAAGGTCAACCTGATCAACCTGGACCCGCAGCGCACGCTGCGGCTGAGCCGGGGGGACCGCATCGCCCAGCTGGTCGTCCAGCCCGTCACCCGCGCGCGCTTCGTGCCGGTCGCCGAGCTGCCGGCCAGCGAGCGGGGCGAGGGCGGGCACGGGTCCACCGGCGGGCACGGCCCCACCGATCCACCAGCACGCGAGGGGCGGAACTGAGATGCCGTTCGGACGGCGGCGCAACCGCATCGACCGGAGCCTGCGCGAGCGCGGCGTCCCGCCGGAGCCGCAGCAGCGGGTCCGGGACGTCGAGGCCACCACGGGCCCCTGGGACGAGGCCGACGCACCCGAGGACGGGCTGGCGCGCATCGACCTCGGCGCGATCCGGCTCCCGGCGCTGCCGGGCATGGACCTCCGGGTCGAGCTCAACCAGCAGCAGCGGGTGATCGCCGCGACGCTCCGCTCCGGCGAGTCGCTGCTGCAGGTCTCGGCCTTCGCCGCCCCGCGGGCCGCGGGCATCTGGGACGACGTGCGCACCGACCTGGCGCGCAGCGCCTCGGGCCAGGGCGCCTCGCTGCGGGAGGTCGAGGGACCGTTCGGCATCGAGCTGGCGGGCACGATGGTGGCCCCCGGGCCCGGGCAGCCCGGCGGGCCGCCGCCCCAGCCGGTGCGCCGCCACGCGCGCTTCCTCGGCGTCGACGGGCCGCGCTGGTTCCTGCGCGGGCTGCTCAGCGGGCCGGTGGAGGACGAGGCGCGGGCCGGCGAGGAGCTGCTCGAGGCGGCGTTCCGCGGCATCGTCGTCGTCCGGGGGGCAGAGCCGATGCCCGTGCGGGAGCCGCTGCCCCTGACGCTGCCCGCCCAGGCGGCCGCGCAGCTCGCCCAGCAGCAGCAGGCCCAGCAGCAGGCGGACCGGCCCGGCGCCGGTCCCGCCTGACCGGCACGCGCCGTGGCACCCCTGTGCACCCGGTCGCACTACGCTGGTGACGTGACCGAGACCCGACCCGCCGGCTGGTGGTCGCGCACGCTGCAGCGGATCACCGCTGACGACCACGCCATCGACGCCCAGGAGCTGCGCGCCGGGTCGGCCAGCGCCGGCTGCGAGCCGGTCAGCGCCTGCCGCAAGGGCGAGGTGGTCACGGTGACCGGCCGCCTGAAGTCCGTGGTCTACACGCCGCGGGAGACGGTGCCGACGCTGGAGGCCGAGCTCTTCGACGGCTCCGGCTCGGTGACGCTGGTCTGGCTGGGCCGGCGGCGCATCCCCGGCATCGAGCCGGGGCGGTCGCTCACCGCTCGGGGCCGGTTCGCCGCCTTCGACGGCCGGCAGGTCATCTACAACCCCTGGTACGAGCTCAGCGCCGGCTGACCCGCCGGGCGGGCAGGACCGCGGGCGGGGCCGGACGGCAGGACAGGGGGACGAGCGTGACCGGAGCAGGTCCGGCGGGCGACGAGGTGGGGGACCGGGCCACGGAGCCCGCTCCCGACCGCGAGCCCTCGATGTTCGACCGCGAGATGGTCCTCGAGCAGCTCGGTGGCTGGCGCGGCATGGTCGACGCGACGCTGCCGACCGTGGCCTTCGTGGTGGCCAACGGCATCGGCGGGCTGCGCGTGGGCATCTGGGCCGCCATCCTCGCGGCCCTGGTGGTCTTCCTCCTCCGGATGGTCCGCCGGGAGACCATCCAGCAGGCGGTCAGCGGGCTGTTCGCCGTCGGGGTTGCCGTGGCCATCGCCTCGGCCTCGGGCCAGGCCCGCGACTACTTCGTCCTGGGCATCGTGCGCAGCCTCGCCGTCGGCGTCGTGCTGCTCGGCTCGATCCCGTTCCGCTGGCCCCTGGTGGGCGTGGCCGCCGAGTTCCTCGCACCCAGCCACGTGGGCTCCCTGGCCGGGCACACGCTGCGCCGGGGACGCGTCCGGCCCGAGGAGGGCGGGAGCGGGACCCCGGACGGCGAGACCGGGCAGAGCGGGGCGGACCCGGAGCCGGAGCGGCACTGGCGCGACGACCCCCGGCTGCTGCGCGCCTACACGTGGCTGACCGTGCTGTGGGCCGCCAGCTTCTTCCTGCGCGCGGGTGTGCAGTGGGTCTACTACCTGGCCGACGAGGTGGAGCTGCTGGGCACCTTCTCGGTCGTGCTCGGGCTCCCGCTCACCGCTGTCGTCCTCGCGGTGACGCTGTGGGTGGTCGCCCGGCTGCACCGCCACCGGACGCAGCCGGACGCCTGAGCCGGCGCCCCGGCGGCGTCAGCCGGCGAAGGCGCCCGGGCCGTCGGCGGCGAACACCTGCTGGAGCTGCTCCTCGGTGTCCCCGTGGGAGACGAACAGCAGCTCGTCGCCGGACTCCAGCGGCTCGTCGGGCGTCGGGGTGATGACGCGGTCGCCGCGCAGGATCGTGGTGAGCACCGTCTCCCGGGGGAGCGGCACGTCGCGCAGGGGGTGGCCGACCCAGGGGGTGTCGTCGCCCAGGGTGATCTCGACCAGGTTGGCCGCACCCTTGCGGAAGCTCATGAGCCGCACGACGTCGCCGACGCTCACCGCCTCCTCGACCAGCGCGGCCAGCACCCGCGGGGTGGAGACGGCGACGTCCACGCCCCACGCCTCGGTGTAGAGCCACTCGTTGCGCGGGTCCTTGACCCGGGCGACGACGCGGTTGACCGCGAACTCGGTCTTGGCCAGCAGCGAGACGACGAGGTTGGCCTTGTCGTCACCGGTCGCGGCGACGACGACGTCGCAGGTGGCCAGCTGGGCCTCCTCCAGGGAGGACACCTCGCAGGCGTCGGCCTGGACCCACTCCGCGCCGGGCACCGAGCGGGTGCGCACCTTGCGGCCGTCCTTCTCGATGAGCATCACGGTGTGGCCGTTCTCCAGCAGCTCCCCGGCGATGGAGCGGCCGACGGCGCCGGCGCCGACGATGGCGACGCGCATCAGTGCTGCCCTCCCTGCGGTCCGCGCTCGACGATCTCGTGCACGTGGGTGGTGAGCTCGTCGGTGGCGGCGACGATCAGCTGGTCGCCGTCCTGCAGCACCGTGGTCGCCGTCGGCAGCTGGGCCTCCCCGAAGCGGACCAGCCACGCGGCGCGCGCGCCGGTGGCCGACTCCAGGTCGGCGAGCCGCCTGCCCACCCAGCCCTCGGTGACGGTGACGCGGATCAGGAGCACCTTGCCGGTCGGCTCCCGCCACAGCTCGCTGACCTTGACGGAGAGCAGCTCGCGCAGCAGGCGGTTCACCGTCCAGGGGACGGTGGCCACGCTGGGGATGCCCATCCGCTCGTAGACCTCGGCCCGCTTGGAGTCGTAGATGCGGGCGACCACGTGCTGGACGCCGAAGGTCTCCCGGGCCACGCGGGCGCTGATGATGTTGGAGTTGTCGCCGCTGCTGACCGCGGCGAAGGCGCCCGCGCTGTCGATACCGGCGTCCAGCAGGGTCTGCCGGTCGAAGCCGAGGCCGGTGATCTGGCGGCCGGCGAAGTCGGGACCGAGCCGGCGGAACGCCTCGGGGTCCTGGTCGATCACCGCCACGCTGTGGCCGATCTGCTCCAGCCTGCGGGCGATGGCCGAGCCGACACGGCCGCAGCCCATCACGACCACGTGCACGTGTCACTCCCTGTTCCGGGCCGCGCCGGCGCCGTCCGCCCGCGCATCACCGGGCGCGAAGCTACACCCGGACCGGGCCGGCGTCGGCGCAGGCGCCCCCGTTCCCCCCAGGGGGCGAGGTGGGCCGAGTCACCCGCACGCGGTGCCGCCAGGTCCGTACCATCGCGCCGTGCCAAGCCTGTCCGACCTCGGACAACTACCGAAACGTCTCGTCGTGGGGCGCCCGGTCCGCAGCGACCGCGCGGGGGAGTCCCTCCTGCCCAAGCGGCTGGCGCTGCCGATCTTCGCCAGCGACCCGCTCTCCTCCGTGGCCTACGCCACCCAGGAGATCCTCATCGTGCTCACCCTGGCCGGGACGGCGTTCCTGTACCTGGCGCCGTGGCTGGCCGCGATGGTGGTCGTCCTGCTGGTGACCGTCGTCCTGTCCTACCGGCAGGTGGTGCGCGCCTACCCCTCGGGCGGCGGCGACTACGAGGTCGCGATGAAGAACCACGGGCAGTTCGCCGGGCTGGTGGTGGCCAGCGCGCTGCTGACCGACTACGTGCTGACCGTGGCCGTGTCGGTCTCCGCCGGCACCGACAACATCATCTCGGCGTTCCCGTCGCTCAACGAGCACCGCGTGCTGATCGCGCTGGGCCTGGTGGCGCTGCTGTCGGCGGCCAACCTCCGGGGCGTCCGCGAGTCGGGGCGCGCGTTCGCGCTGCCGACCTACCTGTTCATCAGCGGCATCCTCGTGATGATGGTGACCGGCCTCATCCGGTACTTCGTGACCGACGGCGCGCTCACCGCCGAGAGCTCGGCCTACAGCGTCACCCCCGAGCCGGGGTACACCCAGCTGGCCGGGCTGGCGCTGGTCTTCTTCGCGCTGCGGGCGTTCGCCTCCGGCTGCACGGCCCTCACCGGTGTCGAGGCGATCGCCAACGGCGTCCCCGCCTTCCGGCCGCCGAAGAGCAGGAACGCCGCCACCACCCTGGCGCTCATGGGCGGCATCGCCGCGACCATGTTCGTCGGCGTGACGGCGCTCGCCCTGCTCGCCGGCATCAAGTACGTGGAGCACCCCTGCGACCTCGACGGGTTCGCGAACTGCGAGACCGAGCCGCAGCGCACCGTCATCGCCCAGCTCGCCGCGGCCGTCTTCGGCGGCGACGGCACGGTCGGGTTCTACTTCATCCAGGCGGCGACGGCGCTGGTGCTCATCCTCGCCGCGAACACCGCCTTCAACGGCTTCCCGCTGCTGGGCTCGGTGCTGGCGCAGGACCGGTTCATGCCGCGCCAGCTGCACACCCGCGGCGACAAGCTCGTCTACAGCAACGGCATCCTCGTGCTCGCCGGCTTCGCGGCCCTGCTGATCATCGCCTTCGAGGCCGACGTCTCGCGGCTGATCCAGCTCTACATCATCGGGGTCTTCACCAGCTTCAGCATCGGCCAGTGGGGCATGGTGCGGCACTGGAACCGCGAGATGAGGAGCGCGGCCGACGCCGGCGCGCGGCGGAGGATGCGCCGCTCGCAGGTCATCAACACCGTCGGCGGCACGCTGACCACCGCGGTCCTGGCGATCATCGTCGTCACCAAGTTCACCCACGGCGCGTGGCTGGTGCTGCTGGCCATGCCGGTGCTCTTCGCGCTGATGAAGGCGATCAACCGGCACTACCGCCACGTCTCCGACCAGCTCCGGCCGGACACCGACGCCCGCACGCTGCCGAGCCGGGTCCACGCCGTGGTGCTGGTGTCGAAGGTGCACAAGCCGACGCTGCGGGCGCTGGCCTTCGCGCGGGCGACCCGGCCGGATGCGCTGACCGCGCTGACGGTGAACGTCGACGACGCCGAGACCCGCGCGCTGCGGGCGGACTGGGAGCGCTACGACATCCCGGTGCCGCTGACCGTGCTCGAGTCGCCGTACCGGGAGATCACCCGGCCGGTGCTCGACTTCGTGAAGGGCATCCGCCGCGACAGCCCGCGCGAGCTGGTCGTCGTCTTCGTGCCGCAGTACGTCGTCGGCCACTGGTGGGAGAACATCCTGCACAACCAGAGCGCGCTCCGGCTGCGCGCCCGGCTGCAGTTCCAGCCGGGGGTCATGATCACGACGGTCCCGTGGCAGCTAGAGAGCAGCATCGGCCACGACGACGACGGCGACGGGCGGCGCGGGGGCCCGGCCCCCGGCGACCTGCGGCGCGGGTTCACCGACGACCAGGTCGACGTGACGCCCTATGGCTGACGGCCGGCGACGGCACCGCCGCCCCGCCCGCCCGCGGGAGAACCGCAACGTGGGCTGGACCGGTGACGAGTTCGAGGTGACCGTCGGGCCGGTCGCGCACGGCGGGCACTGCGTCGCCCGGCACGAGGGCCGGGTGGTGTTCGTGCGGCACACGCTGCCCGGCGAGCGGGTGCGCGTGCGGGTGACCGAGGACCGGCACCCCGGCTTCTGCCGGGCCGACGCGATCGAGGTGCTGGAGGCCGCGCCCGCCCGCGTCGAGCGGCCGTGCCCGTACAGCGGGCCGGGCAGGTGCGGCGGCTGCGACTGGCAGCACGTCGACCCGGCTGAGCAGCACCGGCTCAAGGCCTCCGTCGTCCGCGAGCAGCTGGTGCGGCTGGGCGGACGGGACGCCGACGACCCGGTCGTGGCCGGGCTCGTGGTCGAGGAGCTGCCCGGCGGGGCGCTGCGGTGGCGCTCGCGGGCGCGGTTCGCCGTCGACGCCTCCGGCGCGGCCGGGCTGCGCCGGCACCGCTCGCACGACGTCGTCGTCCTCGACGACTGCCCGATCACCGTGGAGCCGGCCGCCCAGGCGGTCCTGGCCCGGCGCTGGCCCGGGGCGGGGGCCGTCGACGTGTCGATCGACTCGACCGGCGCGGTGACCACCGCGCGCCTGGACCGCCGCGGCCGTCCGCAGCTCGCCGAGGTGCTGCAGGCGGGGGAGGAGCTCCCCGCGGAGCCCGTGGGCCGTGCCGCCCGCCGCGCCGGTGGCCGCGACTGGGAGGTCGAGGGCACCGGGTTCTGGCAGGTGCACCCGGCCGCGGCCGACGCGCTGGTCTCCGCGGTCGCGGGGTTCGCCGCCGTGGCCGAGGGGGAGACGGTGCTCGACCTGTACGCCGGGGCCGGGCTCTTCGGTGGGGCGCTGGCGCCCGCGGTGGGCGAGGAGGGCCGCGTGGTGTGCGTGGAGGCCGACCTCGGTGCGTGCGCGGCCGCGGACGCCAACCTGGCCGCGCTCCCGCAGGCCGAGGTGTGGCAGGGCGAGGTGGACGCCGAGGGGCTCGAGGAGCTGCTCGCCGAGCTCGGTGGCGCACCCGACGTCGTCGTCCTGGACCCGCCGCGCGCCGGCGCGGGCAGGGCGGTCAGCCGGCTGCTGGCCGGGACCGGCGCGCGAGCGGTCGTCTACGTCGCGTGCGACCCGGCTGCCCTGGGGCGTGACGTCGCGGCGTTCGCCGAGGCGGGCTACCGGCTCGCCGGCCTGCGCGGGTTCGACGCCTTCCCCATGACCGCGCACGTGGAGTGCGTGGCGCTGCTCGTCCCCGCCTGAGCCGGTCCCGGTCCTGGTGCGGGAGGGCCAGGAGCCGCGGAGACCCGCCCGGCGCGCCGTGAGGTGGCCCACCTCGATAACGTCTGGGGGTGCCCACGTGGGAATACGCCTCGGTCATCACCGCCAACGACGCCGAGTCGCAGCGCGCAGGGGTGAGCGTCAAGCTCCCCGGCGGCCAGTCGGAGCGGCAGCAGGGCGACACCAGCTCGGTGCTCAACAAGCTCGGTGCGGAGGGGTGGGAGCTGGTCAGCTACCACTCCAGCGGCGCCGGCAGCTGGGGCTTCGAGCAGTTCTGGCTCAAGCGCCAGGTCCCCTGACACACCCCCCATCCGTCGAACAGGTGTTCGACGGATGGGGCAGAATGGCCGGGTGGACGGAACGGTGCCGCCGGGGTGGCCGGAGGAGGTGCGCCCGCCGGGCGCGCCCGACTGGGAGCGCACCGCCGTCGCCTGGCTCTTCGACCTGGTGCCGCCGGACTACCGGGCGCACGAGGTGCTGCGCCGCTACCCGGTGCTGCTCGCCCGCTTCGCGGGCGACCACGTGACCGCCGGGCTGGAGGCGGCCCGCGCGGGGTGGCGGACCGTGCGGGTGGAGCTCGCCGACCAGCTGCCGGCCGACGCGCTCGAGGCGGCCATCGCGGCCTACGAGCGGGAGGGCGCCCGGCTGGCGGCCGCCGCCCGGGGCGTCGAGGTGGTCGGGGGCGCCCTCCGCGGGGAGCGCTGGGTGCCCCGTCTGTGACGGGGTGATCGTGATCGCCCCCGGTCGTCCCCGGTTCCGCGACTACAGTGGGCCGGCGGCCTGCGTCCGGGTCGCGCTGCCCCTGGAGAGAGGACACCGCCGAGCCGTGCCGCTCCTGCGATCGCTCCGAGGCCCGGAGGACCTGCGGGCCCTCCCCGCCGAGCAGCTCCCCGCCCTCGCGGCGGAGATCCGTGACGCGCTGGTCACCAGCGTGGCGAAGACCGGTGGCCACCTCGGCCCCAACCTGGGCTGCGTCGAGCTCACCATCGCCCTGCACCGGGTGTTCGACTCCCCGCGCGAGCCGATCGTCTTCGACACCGGCCACCAGGCCTACGTGCACAAGATGCTCACCGGCCGCGTCGAGGGCTTCGACCGCCTGCGCCAGCGCGGCGGCCTCTCCGGCTACCCGAGCCGCGCGGAGAGCGAGCACGACTGGGTGGAGAACAGCCACGCCTCGACGTCGCTGTCCTACGCCGACGGGCTGGCCAAGGCCTACGCCGTGCGCGGCGACACGCGCCCCGTCGTCGCGGTGATCGGCGACGGCGCCCTCACCGGCGGCATGGCCTGGGAGGCGCTGAACAACATCGCCGCCGCCCAGGACCGCCCGGTCGTCATCGTGGTCAACGACAACGGCCGCTCCTACTCGCCGACCATCGGTGGTGTCGCCGACGCGCTGGCCACCCTGCGGCTGCGCCCCGGCTACGAGAACGCGCTGCTGCAGGTCCGCCAGGCGCTGCACAAGGCGCCGGTCGTCGGCTCGGCGCTGTACGACGCGCTGCACGCGATCAAGAAGGGCCTCAAGGACGTCCTGTCGCCCCAGGGCATGTTCGAGGACCTCGGCATGAAGTACGTCGGCCCGGTCGACGGTCACGACATCGAGGTCATGGAGTCCGCGCTGCGCCGCGCCCGGTCCTTCGGCGGGCCGGTGATCGTGCACGCCGTCACCACCAAGGGCTTCGGCTACCCGCCGGCCGAGACCGACCAGATCGACGCCTGGCACGCCACCGGCGTCTTCGACCCCGACAGCGGCGCGAGCGTCGCGGCCGCCCGCGACTGGACGACCGCGTTCTCCGACGAGCTGGTGCGCATCGGGTCCGAGCGCTCCGACGTCGTCGCCATCACCGCGGCGATGCTGCACCCGACCGGCCTGGCGGCCTTCGCCGAGCGGTTCCCCGAGCGGACCTTCGACGTCGGCATCGCCGAGCAGCACGCCCTCACCTCGGCCGCGGGCCTGGCGATGGGCGGCCTGCACCCCGTCGTCGCCGTCTACTCCACGTTCCTCAACCGGGCGTTCGACCAGCTGCTCATGGACGTCGCGCTGCACCGCCAGCCGGTGACCGTGGTGCTCGACCGGGCGGGCGTGACCGGCACGGACGGCGCCTCGCACAACGGCATGTGGGACATGTCGATCCTGTCGGTGGTCCCGGGCATCCGGCTGGCCGCGCCGCGGGACGAGCCGACCCTGCGCGAGGCGCTGCGCGAGTCGGTCGCGGTCACCGACGGGCCGACCGTCGTCCGCTTCCCGAAGGGCGCGCCGCCGGTCGACATCCCGGCGCTGGAGCGGCGCGGCCCCGTCGACGTGCTCCGCCGCGACGAGCGGCGCGACGTGCTCCTGGTCGCCGTCGGCTCGATGGTCCCGACGTGCCTGGCCGCCGCCGAGCGCGCCTCCGACCACGGCATCGGGGTCACCGTCGTCGACCCCCGCTGGGTGCTGCCGGTCGCGCCGGAGCTGCTCGACCTGGCGGCCGGGTACCGGCTCGTGGTCACCGTCGAGGACGGCGGCCGGGCCGGGGGAGCGGGCACCACGCTCACCCAGGCGCTGCAGGACCGTGGCGTCGACGTGCCGGTGCGCACGCTGGGCCTGCCGCAGGAGTTCTTCGAGCACGGCAGCCGGGGCCAGGTGCTGGCCGACGCCGGGCTCACCGAGCAGGACGTCGCCCGCCGGATCGCGGAGTGGACCTCCCGGCTGGCCGAGCGCACCGACAACCACGTCGTCGAGCCGGTCGACGGAGCCCAGCAGTGACGGTGATCGCGGAGATCCAGGTGGCGCCGTCGCCGCCGGGGACCGAGGAGAACCCGCACGCGCACGTGGAGGCCGCGATCGCGGTGATCCAGGCGTCGGGGCTGCGCTACGAGGTCGGGGCGCTGGGCACCACGCTCGAGGGCGAGGCCGACGAGGTGTGGGCGACGCTGCGGGCCGCGCACGAGGCCATGCTCGCCGCCGGCGCGAACGCGGGCCTCTCGCACATCAAGGTCGCCTCGGTGAACCGCACGATGGACAGCCTCACCAGCAAGTTCCGCTGAACCCCCAGGACGACGAACGGCCCGGTCCCCTCGACGCTGAGGGGGCCGGGCCGTCGTGGTCAGGTGGTCGCTACGCGGGCAGCGAGGCCACACCCTGCGGCAGGAACCGGGAGCCGGTCACCCGCTCCGAGACACCGGTGCGGTCCAGGTAGGCGGTGATCCCACCCAGCCAGAACGGCCAGCCCGCGCCGAGGATCATGCACAGGTCGATGTCCTGCGCCGCCTGCACGACGCCCTCGTCCAGCATCAGCCGGATCTCCTGCGCCAGCGCCTCGACCGCCCGGTCGTGCACCTGCTCGGCGGTGAGCGGGGAGTCGCCGGTGAACGCCTCGGCGAGCTCGGGGTCGACGACGCCCGGCTCCGAGAAGACGCTGGCCTTGCCCAGCTCCACGATCCGCTTGAGCCCCTCGCCGACGGCGAACCGGTCGGGGAAGGCCTCGTGCATGCGCTCGGCCACGTGCAGCGCGACCGCCGGGCCGACGAGCGACAGCAGCTCGAACGGCGTCATCGGCAGGCCGAGCGGGTCGAGGGCGCGCTCGGCCACCTCGACCGGCGTGCCCTGCTCCACGGCCGCGGTGACCTCGCCGAGGAAGCGGGTGAGCAGGCGGTTGACCACGAACGCCGGGGCGTCTGCGACCAGCACGCAGCTCTTCTTCAGCGACCTGCCGACGGCGAAGGCGGTGGCCAGCGACGCGTCGTCGGTCTGCTCGGCGCGCACGACCTCCAGCAGCGGGAGGACGGCGACCGGGTTGAAGAAGTGCAGGCCGACCACGCGCTCGGGGTGCTCGAGCTTGGAGGCCATCTCGGTCACCGACAGCGCCGAGGTGTTGGTCGCCAGGACGCACTCGGGGGAGACGATCGCCTCCACCTCGGCGAACACCTGCTGCTTGACCGACATCTCCTCGAACACGGCCTCGATGACGAGGTCGGCGTCGGCGAAGACGTCCTTGGACAGCGAGCCGGTGACCAGGCCCTTGAGCTGGTTGAGCTTGTCCTGGTTGAGCCGGCCGCGCTGGGCCAGCTTGTCCAGCTCGCCGTGCACGTAGGCCACGCCCTTGTCGACGCGGGCCTGGTCGATGTCGGTCAGCACGACCGGCACCTTCAGCTGCCGCACGAACAGCATCGCCAGCTGCGAGGCCATGAGCCCGGCCCCGACGACGCCGACCTTGGTGACCTTGCGGGCCAGCGACTTGTCCGGCGCGCCGGCCGGCCGCTTGGCCCGCTTGTTCACCAGGTCGAAGGAGTAGAGCGAGGCCCGCAGCGGGTCGCTCATCAGCAGCTCGGTGAGCGCGTCGTCCTCCGCGGCGGTGCCGGCGGTGAACGCCTCGCCCTCGACGCCGGCCCGGGCCAGGTCGAGCAGGTCCACCGACCGGACGGCGCCGGGGGAGGCGTTGCGGGTGCGCGCGGCGACGACGCCACGCGCGCGGGCGATCGCGTCGTCCCACGCCGAGCGGTCCACCTCGGGGCGGGTGACCGTCACCGAGCCGCCGAGCACGCCCACGGCCCACTCGAGCGAGCGCTCCAGGAAGTCGGCCGGCTCGAAGAGCGCGTCGGCGATGCCCAGCTTCGCTGCCTTCGGCGCCGGGGTCATCTTGTTCTGCGCCAGGGCGTTCTCGACGATGACCGTGACGGCCGGGTCGATGCCGATCAGGTTCGGCAGCAGCTGCGTGCCGCCCCAGCCGGGGACCAGCCCGAGGAACGCCTCGGGGAAGGCGACGGCGGCGCCGCCGCTGATGGTCCGGTAGTGGCAGTGCAGCGCCAGCTCGAGGCCGCCGCCGAGCGCCACGCCGTTGACGAAGGCGAACGTCGGGACCGACGAGTCCTTCAGCCGGCGGAACACCCGGTGCCCGGTCTCGGCGATCTCCCGCGCCGCGGCGGCGTCGGTCACCGACGGCACACCGGAGAGGTCCGCGCCGACGGCGAAGATGAACGGCTTGCCGGTCACGCCGATCGCCGCGGGGGCGGGGGAGTGGGCGGCGATCTCGTCCAGGGCGGCGTCCAGGGAGGCCAGCCCGCCGGGGCCGAAGGTCGACGGACGGGTGTGGTCGTGCCCGTTGTCGATGGTGATGAGGGCGAACTCGCCCGACAGGCCGGGGAGGCTCAGGTAGCGGACCTTCGCCTCGGTGACGACCTCGTTCTCGAACACAGCGGTGGTCACTTGGTGGAGCCCTCCCAGTTCGGGTTCTCCCAGATCACGGTGGCGCCCATGCCCAGGCCCACGCACATGGCGGTGAGGCCGTAGCGGACGTCGGGGCGCTCGGCGAACTGGCGGGACAGCTGGGTCATCAGGCGGACGCCGGAAGAGGCCAGCGGGTGGCCGACGGCGATGGCGCCGCCCCAGGGGTTGACGCGCTCGTCGTCGTCGGCGATGCCGAAGTGGTCGAGGAAGGCCAGCACCTGGATGGCGAAGGCCTCGTTCAGCTCGAACAGGCCGATGTCCTCGATCGACAGGCCGGTGCGGGCCAGCGCCTTCTCCGTGGAGGGCACCGGGCCGATGCCCATGACCTCGGGCTCGACGCCGGCGAAGCCGTAGCCGACCAGGCGCATGCCGATGTTCAGGCCCAGCTCCTGGGCGACGTCCTCGGCGGCGAGCAGGCAGCCGGTGGCGCCGTCGTTCAGGCCGGCGGCGTTGCCGGCGGTCACGTGCCCGTGCGGGCGGAACGGGGTCTTCAGCGTGGCCAGGCCCTCGAGGGTCGTCTGCGGCCGCGGCGGCTCGTCGACCGTCGCCACGCCCCAGCCGTTCTCCTTCGAGCGGGTCGCCATCGTGACCAGCTCCGGGCCGATCTGCCCGTTGGCGACGGCCTTGGCGTACTTCTGCTGGCTGGCCAGCGCGAACGCGTCGGCGCGCTCCTTGGTCAGGTGCGGGAACCGGTCGTGCAGGTTCTCCGCGGTGGAGCCCATGACCAGGGCGGACGGGTCGACCAGCTTCTCGCTGATGATGCGGGGGTTGGGGTCCACGCCCTCGCCCATGGGGTGGTTGCCCATGTGCTCGACACCGCCGGCGATGGCGACGTCGTAGGCGCCGAAGGCGATGCCGGACGCGGTGGTGGTCACCGCGGTCATGGCGCCGGCGCACATCCGGTCGATCGAGTAGCCGGGGACCGTCTTCGGCAGCCCGGCCAGCAGCGCGGCCGTGCGGCCCAGGGTCAGGCCCTGGTCGCCGATCTGGGTGGTGGCGGCGATGGCCACCTCGTCGACGCGGTCGGCGGGCAGCTCCGGGTTGCGGCGCAGCAGCTCGCGGATGCAGCGCACGACGAGGTCGTCGGCGCGCGTCTCGGCGTAGATGCCCCTCGGGCCGGCCTTGCCGAAGGGGGTGCGCACGCCGTCGACGAAGACGACCTCACGCAGCGAGCGTGGCCGTCGATCTTCCTGGGACACAGAACCTCCGCAGCTTTCGAGTCCAGGCCCGGCAGGGCCCGGCGGGTTCAAGTTACCCGTCGGTAACCGGACGGCCAAGCGCGGCACCGCCCCCCGTTCGAGGGGGTTCCGGATCACGGTCCGGCAACGGGGCAGGGGTGTGGTTGCGGCCACTGCGGAGGGGCGCGCAAGATGTGCCGCCGGAATTTCTCTGTAACCCCAACGAAATGGCAGGTCCCCTCATGGTGCGACGGCGCACAGTGACGACGGCGATCGCCGCCGGTCTGGTGTTCGGTCTGGCCGCTTGCGGCGGTGGCTCCGACAGCGACGGTGGGAACGGTGGCGGCGGCAGCTCCGCCGAAGGCAAGGTCGGGGTCATCCTCCCCGACACCGAGTCCTCGCCCCGCTGGGAGAGCGCGGACCGCCCGCTGCTCGAGGCGGCCTTCAAGGAGGCCGGCGTGGAGTACGTGATCCAGAACGCCGAGGGCGACGCCCAGCGGATGGCCACGATCGCCGAGCAGATGATCACCGAGGGCGTCACCGTCCTCGCGATCACCAACCTCGACTCCGCCTCGGGCGCGCAGATCCAGGAGCAGGCCGCCTCGCAGGGCGTGTCGACCATCGACTACGACCGCCTCACCCTGGGCGGCTCGGCCGAGTACTACGTCTCCTACGACAACACCGAGGTCGGCCGCCTGCAGGGCCAGGGCCTGGCCGACTGCCTCGGCGAGGAGCCGGCGAACATCGCCTTCCTCAACGGCTCGCCGGACGACAACAACGCCACCCTGTTCTCCGAGGGCGCGCACGAGGTCCTCGACGAGATGACCCAGTACACCCAGGTGGCCGAGCAGGCCGTCCCGGGCTGGGAGCCGGACACCGCCGCGACGATCTTCGAGCAGATGTACACCCAGAACGGCGGCAACATCCAGGGTGTGCTCGCGGCCAACGACACGCTGGCCAACGCGGTCATCCAGATCCTGGCCCGCAACGGCCAGACCGGCGTGCCGGTGACCGGTCAGGACGCCTCCGTCGAGGGTCTGCAGAACATCCTCGCCGGCAACCAGTGCATGACCGTCTACAAGTCGGCCAAGCAGGAGGCCAACGCCCTCGCCGAGCTCGCCATCGCGCTCATCAACGGCGAGGAGGCCGAGACCAACGGCGAGGCCGAGGACACCGAGGGCAACCGCCAGGTGCCGTCCGTGCTGCTCGACCCGGTCACCATCACCCGTGACAACGTCAAGGACGTCGTCGACGACGGCCAGGTGACGGCCGAGGAGCTGTGCACCGGCGAGTTCGCCGCCGCCTGCACCGAGCTCGGCATCTCCTAACCCCTACCGTCGGGGCGCCCTCCGCATCCGGAGGGCGCCCCGTTCGGCTTCTTCGTCCTAGGAAGGAAGCCTCGTGAGCGTGCCGCAGCCGGAGGACGGGACCCCGATCCTCGAGCTCCGCGGCGTCGACAAGAGCTTCGGCGCCATCCAGGTCCTCCACGGTGTGGACCTCAAGGTCTACCCCGGCAAGGTCACCGCGCTCGTCGGTGACAACGGTGCCGGCAAGAGCACGCTGATCAAGTCCATCGCGGGCATCCACCCGATCGACGGCGGTCAGATCCTGTTCGACGGCAAGCCCGTCGACATCTCCGGCCCGCGCGACTCCGCCGCCCTCGGCATCGAGGTCGTCTACCAGGACCTCGCGCTGGCCGACAACCTCGACGTCGTCCAGAACATGTTCCTCGGCCGCGAGCGCAAGCGGGGCATCCTGCTCGACGAGGCCTCGATGGAGCAGGCCGCCCGCGACACCCTCGCCAAGCTCTCCGTGCGGACCCTGAAGTCCGTCCGGCAGCTGGTCTCCAGCCTCTCCGGCGGGCAGCGGCAGACCGTCGCCATCGCCAAGGCGGTGCTCTGGGAGTCCAAGGTCGTCATCCTCGACGAGCCCACGGCCGCCCTCGGCGTCGCCCAGACACGCCAGGTGCTCGACCTCGTGCGCCGGCTGGCCGACACCGGCCACGCCGTCGTCTTCATCAGCCACAACATGGTCGACGTCTTCGAGGTCGCCGACCGGGTGGCCGCGCTCTACCTGGGCCGCATCGCCGCCGACGTGCCGATCAGCACCGTCGACCGGCCGCAGGTCATCGAACTCATCACCGCGGGGCGCTCCGGCGATCTCGGCATCGCGCCCGCCGTCGCCGAGGGGGTCATCTGATGACCACGTCCACCACCACCGCCGCCCAGCCGGGCGGCGCGGCACCGGCCGGGTTCGAGAACGACCGCGCCGAGGACTCCGTCGCCGGCGTCGCGCGGAGCTACCTCAACAAGATCAAGGGTGGCGACCTCGGCGCCCTGCCCGCGATCTTCGGCATCGTCGCGCTGACGCTGCTGTTCTTCGCGCTGCGGCCCGAGACCTTCCTCAAGCCGATCAACATCGCCAACCTGCTGGTGCAGGCCGCGCCGATCACGCTCCTGGCGATGGGCCTGGTCTTCGTGCTGCTGCTCGGCGACATCGACCTGTCCGCCGGTGTGGTCAGCGGTGTGTGCGCGGCCGTCATGGCCCAGCTGCTCGCCGAGCAGGGTGCGCCCTGGTACGTCGCCGTCCTGGGCGCGGTGGTCGCCGGTGCCCTCATCGGGCTGCTCACCGGCCTCCTGGTCGCGCTGATCGGGATCCCGTCGTTCGTGGTCACCCTGGCGCTGTTCCTCGGCTTCCAGGGCGTGACGCTGTGGATCATCGGCCAGGGCGGCACCGTCCCGGTGCGTGACTCCACGATCCGCGCGCTGACCAACGACTTCATGCCGGTGGGCCTGGGCTGGGGCCTCGCGGTCGCCACGATCGTCGTCTACGCCGCCATCCAGCTGAACCGCTGGCGGGTGCAGAAGGCCCGTGGGCTGGCCCGGTCGCCGCTGGCGGTCGTCGTCGCCCGCATCGCGGTCATCGCGGTCGTCGTCCTGGGCGTCACCGCCATCCTCAGCGTCGACCGCGCGCTCTCGGCCGCGATCGAGCTGAAGGGCATCCCGTACGCGGTGCCGCTGGTGATCGTGCTGCTGCTCCTGCTCACCTTCGTCCTGGGCCGCACGTCGTTCGGCCGGCACGTGTACGCGGTCGGTGGCAACGCCGAGGCGGCCCGTCGCGCGGGCATCAACGTCACCAAGATCCGCGTCCTGGTGTTCGTGATCTCGTCGTCGATGGCCGCGGTCAGCGGCATCGTGGCGGCGGCCCGGCTGAGCTCGGTCACGGCGGCCTCCGGCGGCGGCAACACGCTGCTCTACGCGGTGGGTGCGGCCGTCATCGGCGGTACCAGCCTCTTCGGTGGCCGGGGCCGGGTGCGGGACGCCGTCCTGGGTGGCCTGGTGGTCGCGATCATCGCCAACGGGCTGGGCCTGCTGGGGGTCGAGGCGTACCTGAACTTCATCATCACCGGTGGCGTGCTCCTGCTCGCCGCCAGCGTCGACGCCCTGGCCCGCCGGCGGGCCGCGGCGACCGGCCATTGACCCCTGCCGCCCGCCGTGCACTGGCCGGCGGGCGGCAGGTGATCCCCACCGACGGGGCGCTGTCCGCGAGCTGCGGACGGCGCCCCGTCGGCGTCGGTGCCGCCCGGTAGGTCGGGCGGCACCACGCGTCGGCCGGGTCAGGCCTTGGTGACGGCGTCGGTGAGGACGTCGACGGTCAGCACGACCTGCCACTCGCGCGCGCCGCCGGCACGCAGGGCCTCGGCGACGGTCGCGGCGTCGCGCGGCTCCGGCGGGCTCCACGTGATCCGGCGGACCAGGTCGGGGGAGACGATGTTCTCCACCGGCACCGAGTGCTTCTCCGACAGCTCCGCCAGCCCGGCGCGGGCCAGCTGGAGACGCTGGGCGGCGGCCGGGTCGCGGTCGGCCCAGCGGTTGACCGGCGGAGGGCCGTCACCCGGCTTGCTGTGCAGCGGCAGGTCGTCCTCCGGCAGCGCCTTGCCGCGGGCCAGGGCGGTGAACCAGTGCGCCACGAGGCGGCGGTTGGCGCGGCCCCGGAACACCGGGAGCTCGAGCAGGGCGCCCTCGTTCTTCGGGTCGGCCTGCACCGCCGCGACCATCGCCGAGTCCGGCAGCACCCGGCCGGGGGCGACGTCGCGCTTGCGGGCCAGGGTGTCGCGGGCCTCCCAGATGGCCCGGAGCATGCCGAGCTGGCGGCGGCTGCGCAGCCCGTGCACGCCCGAGGTGCGCCGCCACGGGTCCTGCTTGGGCGGCGGCGGGCCGGCGGCGAGGATCGCCTCGAACTCCTGGCGCGCCCACTCCGTCTTGCCCTGCTCCTCGAGGATCGCGGCCAGGGCGTCGCGGAGGTCGACCAGCACCTCGACGTCGAGCGCGGCGTAGACCAGCCACTCCTCGGGGAGCGGCCGGGTGCTCCAGTCGGCGGCCGAGTGGCCCTTCTGCAGCGAGTAGCCCAGCAGCGACTCGACGACGGCGCCCAGCCCGACACGGGGCAGGCCGGCGAGCCGCGCGGCCAGCTCGGTGTCGAAGATCCGCGAGGGGACCAGGCCGATCTCGGCCAGACAGGGCAGGTCCTGGTTGGCGGCGTGCAGGACCCACTCGGCGTCGGCGATGGCCGCCTGGAGCACCGACAGGTCCGGCAGCGGGATCGGGTCGAGCAGGCCGGTGCCGGAGCCGTTGCGCCGCAGCTGCACCAGGTAGGCCTTCTGCCCGTAGCGGTAGCCGGAGGCCCGCTCGGCGTCGACGGCGACCGGCCCGGTGCCGGCGCGCAGCGCCTCGGCGTACTCGACCAGCTGGGTGGACGTCTCGATGACCGGGGGCAGACCGTCGCGGGGAGCGAGGAGGGGGGTCGCCGCCGGAGCGGTCTCCTGCTCCGGCCGGGGCGTGGGGTCGGTGCTCAGTTGCCGTCCACCTTCTTGCCGGTCCTCGTCTGTCGGTCGCCGGCGCCCGGCCGGGTCGGCTGCGGCCCGGCCGCAGGATCCAGAAGAGGAGCACCGGCTGCGCGGGCTGGTGCCCTCGCGCCGGTTCGATGTTAGAGAGTCTCGCTACCGACCCGGTCGGAGGGACCCAGCAGCCGCACTCCGGGCGGCGGCAGCCCGGCCGCGTTACCGAGGACCTCGAGCCACGCCTGGAAGTGCCGGCCCAGGTCCGTGTCCTCGGCCGTCCAGGACGCCCGCATCTCGACGTCGACCGAGTGCTCGGGCCCGGCCAGCTCGCCGAACCGGGTGGAGGCGGTGCGCGTGACCGTCCCGCCGACGGTGTGGTGGCCCGCCCCGGACTCGCCGAGCGCGTCGGTCAGCCAGCTCCAGGCGACCTCGGAGAACATCGCGTCGTCGACGAGCTGCTCGTCGGTCGCGGCGGAGAGGTAGCCGACGCAGCGCATCGTCCCGTGCCAGGCCTCGTGGCCCTCCGGGTCGAACAGCACGATGAACCGCGCGCTGGCGATGTCGTCGTCCGGGTCCTCGGGGTCGGCGATGTTCGCCCCGATGGCGTGCGCGAACGGGGCCAGCCGCTGGGGCGCGGGGATGTGCTCCAGCTCGATCTCCGGCCGCGCGCGGACCGCGGCCAGGGACTCGAGGGCCGCGCGGAAGGCCGCCGGGACGTCGGCGACGTCCCGCGAGGGTTCCCCGGCACCGGCCAGGTTTCGCGGCTCCACGAGCGCAGAGTAGGCCGGGACACCGGACATGGCCGCAGACGCGCCGCATGTCCACCCGACGCGCCGGAGGACCGTGCGACGGTCGTCTGGGAGGATCGACGCTCGTGAGTGCTCCCGCGTCGGCGTCCCCGGCCGATTCCGATCTCGTCCGCGCCGCCCGTGGCCTCCCGGTGAGCCGGACCCCGGTGTGGTTCATGCGCCAGGCAGGGCGGTCGCTGCCGGAGTACCGGGAGCTGCGCGCCGGCACCAAGATGCTCGACGCCTGCCAGGACCCCGACCTGATCACCGAGATCACGCTGCAGCCGGTCCGCCGGCACGGGGTCGACGCGGCGATCTTCTTCTCCGACATCGTGCTGCCGCTCGTGGTCGCCGGCGTCGACATCGAGATCAAGCCCGGCGTCGGCCCGGTCGTGGCGAGCCCGGTGCGCACCGTCGCCGACGTCGACGCGCTCCCCGACCTCGACCCCGACCGGCTGGGCTTCCTGGAGACCGCGGTGCGCCGGCTGGTCGCCGAGCTCGGCGCCACGCCGCTCATCGGCTTCGCCGGCGCCCCCTTCACCCTGGCCACCTACCTCATCGAGGGCGGCCCCTCCAAGGAGCACGCGGGCACCAAGGCGTTCATGTACGCCGAGCCCGAGGCCTGGTCGCGGCTGCTGCAGAAGCTCTCGGTCTCGTCCTCGACGTTCCTCCGCGCCCAGGTCGACGCCGGCGCCTCCGCCGTCCAGCTCTTCGACTCCTGGGCCGGCGTGCTGTCGGCCGCCGACTACGCCGAGCGCGTGCTGCCGCACTCCCGCGCCGTGTTCGACGGGCTGGGCGAGCGCGACGTGCCGCGCATCCACTTCGGCGTGGGCACCGGCGAGCTGCTGCCGCTGATCGGCGACGCCGGGGCCGACGTGGTCGGTGTCGACTGGCGGGTCCCGCTGGACGAGGCGGCCCGCCGCGTCGGGCCGGGCCGGTCGCTCCAGGGCAACCTCGACCCCGCCGTGCTGCTGGCCGACCGGAAGACCGTGGACCGCGAGGTGCGCCGCGTCGTCGAGCAGGCGAAGGCCGCGCGCGGGCACATCTTCAACCTGGGCCACGGCGTGCTGCCCGAGACCGACCCCGGCGTGCTCACCCACGTCGTCGAGCTGGTCCACGAGCTGACGGCGTCGTCCGCCCACGCCACCACGCCGGGCCGGTGACCACCCGCCGCCTGGTCGTCGTCGGCGCCGGGATCACCGGCCTGGCCGCCGCCTTCGAGTGGCGGCGGCGCCGTCCCGACGACGAGATCGTCGTCCTGGAGGCCGGCGACCGGATCGGCGGCAAGCTGCACCGCATCCAGCTGGCCGGGCACTGGTACGACACCGGGCCCGAGGCCATGCTCGCGCGGGTGCCGGAGGCGGTCGGGCTGGTCGAGGCCCTGGGGCTGGGCGAGCGGCTGGTCGCGCCCGCGACCACGCAGGCGTCGGTCGTGCTGCCCGAGGGCCGGTTCCCGCTGCCGGCGGGCACGGTGCTCGGCGTGCCGGCGTCCGCCGACGGGCTCGACGGGTTCCTGTCGCCCGACGGCGTGGCCCGCGTGCGTGCCGAGGCCGACCTGCCGCCGCTGAGCGTGGACGGCGACGTCTCCGTCGGCGGGCTGCTGCGCGAGCGGCTCGGCGACGAGGTGGTCGACCGCCTGGTCGAGCCGCTGCTGGGCGGTGTCTACGCCGGCCGGGCGGACGAGCTCTCCCTCCAGGCCACCATGCCGGCGCTCTTCGCGCACCTGCCCGGTGCCGGGTCGGTCCTCGCGGCCGCCGCGGCCGCCCGGGACGCCGGTACCCGCAGCCGCGGCGACGCCGACGGCCCGGTCTTCAAGACCGTCGACGAGGGCATCGGCTCGCTGCCCGCGGCGCTCGTCGCGGCGGCCCGCGCCGAGGTGCGGCTGCGCGCGCCGGCCCACGCGATCCGGCGGACCCCCTCGGGACTGGAGGTCTCCGTCGGGCAGGTGGCGCACCCGGAGGTGCTCCACGCCGACGCCGTGCTCGTCGCCGCCCCCGCGGGCAAGGCCGCGCGCCTGCTCGGTGGGGTGGCCCCGGCTGCGGTGGAGCCGCTCCAGGGCATCCCGTACGCGTCGATGGCCGTCGTCGCGATGGCCTTCCCGGCCCAGGACGTCGGTGCCGGCTCGGGGCTGCTCGTGCCGCCGGTCACCGGCCGGCTGGTCAAGGGCGTCACCGTCTCCTCCTCGAAGTGGCCGCACCTGGGCGGCGACGTGCTGCTCGTGCGCTCGTCGGTGGGCCGGTTCCGCGACGAGTCGGAGCTGCAGCGCACCGACGAGGACCTCGCCGCAGCCGTCGTCGCGGACGTCGCCGACCTGCTGGGGCTGTCCCGGCCCGAGCCGGTGCAGACCGCGGTGGTGCGCTGGGGCGGCGGGCTGCCGCAGTACCTCGTCGGCCACCAGGGGCGGGTGGACGCCGTCCGGGCCGCCGTCGGGGACGTGCCGGGCCTGGGCATCGCCGGCGCCGCCTTCGCCGGCGTGGGTGTGCCGGCCTGCATCCGCGACGCCCACCGGGCCGTCGACGCCCTCCTGTGACCTCCGACCGGCCCGGGCATCACCGGTGGGCGAAGGGCGTTCTCTCCCGTGTGAGCACCACGCACCACCCGAACAAGAGGACCACCACCCACTCCACGACCCCCGCCCGCTGCCTGCGCCACCACGTCTGGATGGCGGCGTGCCACGACTGCCGGCAGGCCCACGGCGCGGTCGCGCCCCGGCCGGATGCGGCCGGCCGCGGCGACTGAGCCGTGACCCCCGCCGGGTTGCCGGGGCGGACGCCGCCCCGCAGGGTCGAGGGATGACCAGCACCTTCGTCCGCGGGCTGGCCGCCGGTGCCCTGGGCGCCGTCGTCCTCGACGCCGTCAACCACCTCGACATGGCCGTGCGCGGCCGCCCGGCCAGCGCCGTCCCGGGGCGCCTCGTCGACGCCGCCGCGGCGGCCGTCGAGCGGGACGTCCCCGGTCGCGGCGAGGCCCGTCGGAACCGGCGCAGCGCCCTCGGTGCGCTCGCCGGCATCGGCAACGGTCTCGGCACCGGCGTGCTCGCCAGCGCGCTGCGCTCGGCCGGCGTGCGCCTCCCCGCACCCGTCGGGGCGGTCGTCGCCGGCGCGACCTCGATGGCCCTGACCGACGGCGCGGTCGCCGGGCTCGGCGTCGACGACCCGCGCCGGTGGACGCGGCAGGAGTGGCTGGCCGACGTCGTCCCCCACCTGGCCTACGGCGCCGCGGTGCAGACGGTGCTGGAGAGCGTGCCCACCGAGGCGGAGCGCGCCCGCCCGGTGCGACCGGCGGGTGCGGGCCTGACGGCGCGGTCCTTCGTCCTCGGCGTCGCCGCGGGCGGCCGCAGCGCGCTGGGCCTCGCCGGCCCGGCGCTCACCGCACCCGCACGCGCGGGTGCGCCCGGGCGGCGGTCGGTCCCGACCCGGCTGCTCTCCCTCGCGGCCCTCGCCGGGGAGCTCGTGGTCGACAAGCAGCCGGCCACACCGGCCCGCACGGAGCCGGGCGCGCTCGCCGGCCGGCTGGGGTCCGCGGCGGTCGGCGGCGCCGCCCTGGCCGGACGGGAGCGGGCCAACGGGGCGCTGCCGGTGCTCGCGGCCGCCGCGGGCGGCGTCGTCGGGAGCTTCGGCGGGCTCCGCTGGCGCCGGTGGGCCGGGGAGCGGATGCCCGACCTCCGCGCTGCCCTGCTCGAGGACGCCGCCGCCATCGGCCTCGCGGCGCTGGCCTGCCTGCCCGGGCGCTCCGCGCGCCCGCTGGTCGCCGTCCCGCGGTAGATCACAGCCCCTCGGCGCCAGCGGCGGTCGCGGGCGCGCGACAATGGCGGCATGAGCGACCAGGTCGAGGAACGCAGCATCGGCAAGCGGGCGAACGAGCTGAACGCGAGCATCCGCTACACGATGTGGTCGGTGTTCAAGCTGGCGACGCCGTTCGGCGACGAGCAGCGCGCCGCGGCCGGCGACGAGGTGGCCGCCCTGATCGAGGAGCTGGCCGGCAAGGACGTCGTCGTCCGGGGCACCTACGACGTGAGCGGGCTGCGCGCCGACGCCGACCTGATGGTGTGGTGGCACTCCTCCTCGGCGGAGGCGCTGCAGGAGGCCTACTCGCGGCTGCGGCGCACCGCGCTGGGTCGCCGGCTGGAGCCGGTGTGGTCGCAGATGGCGCTGCACCGCCCCGCGGAGTTCAACCGCAGCCACATCCCGGCGTTCCTCGCCGACGAGGAGCCGCGCCGCTTCGTGTGCGTCTACCCGTTCGTGCGCTCCTACGAGTGGTACCTGCTGCCCGACGAGGAGCGGCGGGACATGCTCAAGGAGCACGGCATGCAGGCCCGGCCCTACCCGGACGTGCGGGCCAACACCGTCGCCTCGTTCGGCCTGGGCGACTACGAGTGGATGCTCGCCTTCGAGGCCGACGAGCTGCACCGCATCGTCGACCTGATGCGCGACCTGCGGGCCAGCCGCGCCCGGCGGCACGTGCGCGAGGAGGTGCCGTTCTACACCGGCACCCGCAAGCCGGTCAGCGAGCTCGTCGCCGACCTGCCCTGACCCTGCGCGCAGACGCCAAAGGGCGGCTACCGACCACTCGGTAGCCGCCCTCTGGCGTTCGGGCGCGGGTTACTCGGCCGGCTGCAGCCGGATGGAGACCGAGTTGATGCAGTAGCGGTCGCCGGTGGGCGTCTGCGGGGCGTCGTCGAACAGGTGGCCCAGGTGGCTCTCGCAGGAGGCGCAGAGCACCTCGGTGCGGATCATCCCGTAGCTGCGGTCCTCGCGGAGGATGACGTTGTCCTCGGCGGAGGCCTCGTAGAACGACGGCCAGCCGCAGTGCGAGTCGAACTTGGTCTCCGAGCGGAAGAGCTCGGCGCCGCAGGCGCGGCACTCGTAGACGCCGACGGTCTTGGTGTCGACGTACTCACCGGTCCAGGCCCGCTCGGTGCCGGCCTGGCGGAGCACCGCGTACTCCTCGGGGGACAGCTGCGCGCGCCACTCCTCGTCGGTCTTCGTGACCTTGGGCTGCGATGCGGAGGTGGTCATGCCCGGACGAACGAGCAGGGGCCGGGCACCATTCCCGAGGTCACCGCCCCAGGCCCGCCTCGCGCGCCCGCACGATGGCCTGCGCCCGGTCGGTGACGTGCAGCTTGGCCAGCACGTTGGACACGTTGTTGCGCACCGTCTTCGGCGACAGGTACAGCGTGGCGGCGATCTGCGCGTTGGAGCGCCCCGCGGCGACCAGGTCCAGCACCTCCCGCTCCCGGGCGGTCAGCTGCGGGAACGCGGTCTCGGGCCCCGTCGGGCCGGCGGAGAAGAACTCCGCGATCCGGCGATCGGGGTGCGGATCGCGATCGCCGGCCGCTGGAGGGGGGCCGCCCGCTTCTGGCCGACGGTCGCCGAGAGCTGGGCGCCGGTCACCGTCCCGACCGCCTTCCTGCTCCCCGCGGCGGCGCAGTACGTCGGTGCGGCGCACCTGCTCATCGGCTACGTGGCCCTGGGTGTCATCCTCGCGGCCCGGCCGGAGCTGACCGGGACGCGGGACTGAGGGAGCGCTCCGCCCCACCGCCCCGCTCACCCGCACGGGTGGGCGGGGCGGTGGCATGCCGGAGACTGGGGGAGTGAGCACCCCTGACGCACCGCTGCCCGACGCCTGGTTCACCCGCGACCTCCCGGTGCTGCGGGCCATCGCCCGGCTGGTCGACGGGCCGGAGCACGGCGGGGCGCCCTACCTGCTCGGCGCGGTGGTCCCCGCCAGCGGCCTGCAGAAGGCGGAGGTGGTCTCGGCGGCGAAGGCGCTGGCGGCCGCCGGGTACATCGAGCCGCTGACCAACCACGCCGGTGACATCGTCCGCATCACGGCCATCTCGGCCGAGGCCCGGCGCCTGGCCGGCCTGTGGCCGACACCCCAGGGGGAGTGGGACCGGCTGCTGGAGCAGGTGGAGGCCCGGGCCGCGAACGCGCCGACCGACGTGGAGCGGCAGCGGTGGCGCGCTCTGGCCGACGCGGCGGCGGCCGTGGGACCGGACGCCGGGGCGCTGCTCATGCAGTCGCTGATCGGCGGTTACGTGCCGCGCAGGCGCTGAGCGCCGCGGGCAGCGGACGGGCGCGGGGGACGTCGGTCCCACGCGCCCGTCCGGCCGACCTCAGCGCGTGCGGGGCCGGCGGCGTGCGCGCCAGACCAGCACGAGCCCGCCGGCGAGCAGGCCAGCGGCCAGCGTGACCAGGCCGGCCAGCTCCACGCCGGTGTGGGCCAGGGGCCCTGCGGAGCCGCGCGCGGGGGAGGGGGAGACCGCGTCGGCGGGGACCGCGGCGGGCGCCGCGACCGCGGTCGGGGTGCCGGCGCCGCCTCCCCCGGGAGCCACGACGGGGGCGGCGACGACCACGTCCCGCAGCACCGGCAGGGCGGCCGCGAACGTCGGGTCGCCGCCCTGCTGCGCCTCGACGGTGCAGGTGCCGGCGGCGTGCAGGGTCAGCGTCGAGCCGCTGACGGTGCACACCGACGGGGTGCGGGAGAGGTAGGCCACCGGCAGCCCGGAGTCGCTGACGGCGGCCAGCGGGACCGTTCCCCCGGGACGCGGGGTGCCGGTCGGCGCGGGGAAGGTGATCGCCTGGGGGGTCGTCCCGTCCGCCGTGATGTCGAACGACTGGATCACCGAGGTCGCCGGGGCGTAGGTGCCGTTCCCCGCGGCGCTGGCGGTCACGTCGCACTGGCCCTCCGCGACGTAGGTGACCACGTTCCCCGACACGGTGCAGGCCCACGGGGACCAGCTGCTGAAGGTGACCGGCAGGCCGGAGGACGAGGTGGCGGACACCTGACGGCTGCCGTCGCTGAGCCGGCGGTCCGACAGCGGGGCGAACGTGATGGTCTGCGGCATCCCGGCGAGGCTCAGGTCGTCGGTGAAGACGAGGTCGTAGCGGAACGTCTGCACCCCGGCGGGGGCCGCGGCGCCGGTGGGCAGGCCGGTCGACTGCGCGAGGTCCCAGTTGATGCCCATGCCGTTGTCGGTGAGCGAATCCGGGTTGAGGGCCGCGCTGCCCGTCGGGTAGTCCCGGCCCCGGTTCATGAACCCCTGCTCGGCGCAGTCCATGAACATGCAGGAGTACTCGCCGCTCCAGTAACCGGTCCAGACGGGACCGGAGACGTGCCGGTAGGCCTCCACCACCGTGCGGTCGTCGTCGATGACGCCGACGACGGGGTGGCTCCCCCCGCTCGCGAAGCCGGCGCCCTCGTCGCGACCGTTGAGCGTCGTGTCGATGGAGCGGTACAGCTTGACCGTCTCGGTGTTGCCGGCCGGCACGGTCACCTGCGCCGTTTCGGTGTAGAAGTCGTCGGAGGTGGCGGCGTACCCGAGGGTGAGCTGCACCTCGTAGGCGCGCGCGGTGTCCGGGTCGGTCCAGGTGAGCAGGCTGGTGATGGCGCCGGGGCCGGTGGTCGAACCGCCGGTCGCGGTGACGGAGTCCCACTCCACCGACTGCGCGACGTCACCGGCCGTGGTGGTCACCTTGCTGTGCCGCGGGCCCACCAGCGTGTCGCCGACCCGCAGGTAGATCCCGTTGAAGAGGCCGGACGTGGTGGTCGCCGCGGGCAGCTGCATCTGGCCGTACACCTGTCCCCGGCCCTCGCGACGGATCTGGATCTGCTCCGACCCGTAGTGGATCGCCAGCCCGTCGGAGGCGTTGGTGCCGCCGCTGGTGTTCACACCGACGGGCGGGTCGTAGGCCTGGGCGGGGCCGGCGCCGAGCAGCACCAGGCCGGCGGCCGTGCCGAGTGCGGTGAGGGCACGCGGGGCCAGGCGCGGGCGGGGCCGGCGCGTGGCGGTGCGGCGGGGGATGCGGTTGTTCAAGGGGGGCTACGTGCTCTCGACGGGCATCGGCGGGCCGACGCGTGGACGGACCGCGACAGCGAACTACGCCGTCAGGCCCGCCCGTCGCTCCGCCGCCGCGTGTGCCGTCCGAAGCCTGCGAGGGCGGCTGGCAAGGGCTGCCAGCACCCGTCCCGCCCGCCCCACCGGCCCCGTGCGTGCCGGGTCCTTGCGTCCGCGAACGACAGCGCCCCCGCCCGGAGAACCGGACGGGGGCGCTGCGCCGATCAGATGATCAGAGCGGGGTGACGTTCGCAGCCTGCGGGCCCTTCTGGCCCTGCTCGATGTCGAACGCGATCCGCTGGCCTTCGTCGAGCGAGCGGTACCCGCTGGTCTGGATGGCCGAGTAGTGGACGAACACATCCGGTCCGCCACCGTCAGGGGTGGCGAAGCCGAACCCCTTCTCCGCGTTGAACCACTTGACAGTTCCTTCGGGCATTGCTCGCTCCTAGCTGAGGTTGTGCATCGGGGTCCTGCCATAGCGCAGGGCCTTCCCGACGCCCCAACCCTAGCCAAAGATCGCCGGAAGGGAACACGCCGCCGCAGAACTGTGACCTGCAGCTCTTCCCGGAGGTGCCGGAGCGGCACCGGACCGTCACAGCAAGTGGCCGGGATCCTCGGGGAAAGCAGGTGCGGTCCGCCGTCGGCGCGGCGCGTACGCGCCCACCGCGTAGGTGCTCCCCGGGACGGGTGGGGGCGGCGGCGCAGTGGGCAGCGGGACCGGGTCGGCCCGCCAGGACCGGACGCCGATGGGGCCCGGGGGCGGAGCGGGGACGCGCTCCCGGTTCTCCAGGCGCAGGGCGAGGGAGGGCCCCCACCGCTCGGCGCCCAGCTTCAGCGCGAGCAGGACGGCCAGGAGGACCGAGACGGTGAGGAAGGCGTCGGTGACCGCCGTCGCCACGTCCAGGGCGGTGACCTGGGGCCACCCGACGGTCTCCAGGGAGTGGCCGACCATCTCGATGACGACGTACAGCACGCCGTACACCAGCAGCCAGACCTTCACGTGCTTCCCTCCGTCGGAACTCCTGACCTGCATCGACCCGTGGGCGGCGGTGCTGGAGCAGGCGGCCTGGGGCGGTCCGCCCGCGTCACCCGTGTGGGGGAGGGGGCCATCGGACCGGACGGGCGGAGGCCGGTCTTGCGGATTTCCTGCGGTTCTCTCGGCGTGGGCGTGCGCCTGGACCCGCACGGTCATGGAGCCGGACGGATCCGGCAGCCAGCGCCGAACCAGGAGAACCACCATGCGCCCCGCAGCAGCCACCCACGCCCCCGTCATCGCCGAGCTCGGCGCCGCCGTCCCCCTGCGGGAGATCGACGACCTGCTCGACGCCGACCTGGACCTGCTGCTGGCCGACCGGCTGGCGGAGTCGGCGGTCGCCCTCCGCGCGGCTGCGGCCGCCGCGACCCTGGCCGTCGAGATGGCCGGCCCGGCGGCGCTGGTGGCGCACCGCCTCGGCGCGCGGGCCCGTCGCCTGGCCTCCTGAGCCGCGGAGCGGCCCTCACCCGGTAGGGGGAGGGCCCTGCACCGAGCAGAGAACTCGGCGGACACGCCCGCCGATGGACGAGGGGGAGGTCGGCCAGGTCGCTAGCCTCCGCCGTCACGGCCAGGAGGCCGGACAGTTCTCTCAGTGTGCAGGTGGAGGATCCCGATGACCGACCCGAACGCTGTTCGCCCCGAGGTGAGCACGTCGGGCGACGTGACCCTGGTGGCGCGCGGTATCACCGTGACCGCGTCCGTCGAGGTCTCGACCGAGTTCGTCATCTCCGTCCGGCCCCACGGCGAGGGCACCGCGTAGAAGACCTCGGTCAAGCCCGGGGACTCCGTCGAGCTCTACTGGGTCGCCGGCTACGAGGAGCGGACGCTCCCGGCCAAGATCACCGGCCTGGACGACGAGGGCGAGGACGTCCTCTGGAACCTGACGGCGACCGGCCCCGCGGAGCGCAGCCAGCGCCGGCGCGCGGTCCGGGCGCGGGTCGAGGTGCCCGTGACCATGCCGTGGTCGGACGGCATGCTGTCCGGTCACACCGTGGACCTCAGCGAGGCCGGCCTGCGGGCGCTGGTCGACGGCTGGGGCCTGCCGCCGGACAACGGCGCCAAGATCCAGGTCGGCGTCGACCTCCGGGAGCGCACGGTGCACCTGCGGGGCGAGATCGTGCGCCAGACGGTCCAGGGCCCGCGCTGGCTGCTGTCCGTGCGGTTCCTCGACGTGCCGGAGGGCGACAGCGACTCGCTGCGCCGCCGGGTGTTCCAGGCGCTGCGCGAGGAGCGCGCCGCCGCGGAGTGAGGCGGCGTCAGCCCTCCGCCGCGGCCGGCTTCCGGGCGCGGCTGGGCTGCACCCGCATCGGCTCGCCCGGCATCTTCGGGTAGTCGGGGGGATAGGGGAGGTCGCCGAGGCCGGCGTCCCTCTCCTGCTTCTCCGCGAGCTCCAGCAGGCCCGAGATGTCGAAGGCGTGGTCGGCCAGGCCGGCGTGCTTGTCGCCGACCTCCCGGAACCGGGCCGGCATGGTCAGGACGTCGAAGTCGAACGGCGAGACGTCGGGCAGCTCGTCCCAGTCCACCGGTGCCGAGACCGGGGCGTGCGGCTTGGGCCGGATGGAGTACGCCGAGGCGATCGTGCGGTCCCGGGCCATCTGGTTGTAGTCGATGAAGATCTTCTCGCCGCGCTCCTCCTTCCACCACGACATCGTCACGCGGTCCGGGAGGCGGCGTTCCAGCTCGCGGCCGAAGGCGATGACCGCCCGGCGGACGTCGGTGAACGTCCACCGCGGCAGGATCGGCACGTAGATGTGCACGCCGCGTCCCCCCGAGGTCTTCGGCCAGCCCTCCATGCCGAACTCGTGCAGCAGCTCGCGCACGTGCGGGGCCACCCACACCGCGTCGGAGAAGTCGGTGCCCGGCTGGGGGTCGAGGTCGATGCGGATCTGGTTCGGGGACTCGACGTCGGCCTTGCTCACCGGCCAGGGGTGGAACGTCAGCGTCCCGAGGTTCGCGCACCACGCGACGACGGCGACCGAGTCCGGCGCGATCTCGTCGGCGGTGCGCCCGCTGGGGAACGTGATGTGCGCCGTCGGCACCCACGGCGGGGCGTTCTTGGGCACCCGCTTCTGGTAGAACGCGTCGCCGGTGTTGTCCACGCGGGTCGAGATCCGGGCCCCCTCGAACACGCCGCCGGGCCAGCGCTCGAGCGTCGTCGGCCGGTCCTCGAGGGCGAACAGGATGCCCTCGCCGACGGCGACGAAGTACTCGACGACGTCGATCTTGCGCACGCCCTTCTCGGCGAAGTACGGCTTCTCCGGGTTGGAGACCCGCACCTCGTGACCGTCGACGTCGAGGACGACGGCGTCCTTGCTGCTGGCCATCAAGCCGCTCCGCTCGCTCAGCCGGGGGTCAGGCCGGGCAGGTCAGCCCGTCCTGCGGTGCCACCAGGTCGATCAGGTAGGCGTTCACGGCCGCGGTGATGCAGTCGGTCTTGGGGTAGGCCGTGTGCCCCTGACCCTGCCAGGTCAGCAGCACGCCGGACTCCAGGTCCTCCGCCATGTCCACGGCTCCGGGCAGCGGGGTGACCGGGTCGCCCTGGTTCCCGACGACGAGGATCGGCGCGCTGCCCGCGGCGTCGCGCTCGGGGACCGGCGTCCGCTCGGCGTCCCACACCGAGCAGGTGAACAGCCCGGCCGCCGAGCCCGCCCCGAAGAGCGGGTAGGCCTGGCTCCACTCCGCGACCAGCCGGCGGACCTCGGTCTCCTCGACCACCTCGTCGGTGTCGGCGCAGTTCACCGCCAGGTTGGCGTCGAGCAGGTTCGAGTAGGAGTTGTCCTCCAGGCGGCCGGTGAGCTCGTCGGCCAGGGAGAACAGCGCCTTGGCGTCGCCGTCGCGGGCGGCCCGCAGGCCCTGCGCGAGCTGCGGCCACGAGGCGGTGTCGTACAGCGCGGCCTGCACGGCGGTGAGGACGACGCCCGGCGTCGCCTGCCGGGTCTCGCCCTCCTCGCTGCTCGGGACGGGGGCGCCGCCGGCCTGCGCGAGCAGCTCCTCCAGGAACCGGCGCGGGTCGTCGCCCAGCGGGCAGCCGGCGATGAGGCCCTTGCAGTTCTCGGCGAACGCGTCGAAGCCCGCCTCGAAGCCGGCGGCGCTGGCCTCGGCGTCGGCGACGACGTCGGTGTCCGGGTCGACGGCGGCGTCGAGCACCATGGCCCGCACCCGGTCGGGGAAGAGCTCGGCGTAGGTCGAGCCGAGCGTGGTGCCGTAGGAGTAGCCGAGGTAGGTCAGCTGCTCGTCACCCAGGGACTTGCGCAGCTGCTCCATGTCCCGCGCGGTGTCCACGGTGTTGAACGTGCCCAGGGCGTCGCCGTACTCCTCGGCGCAGCCGTCGGCCATCTCGCGGGAGAGGGCGAACACGTCGTCAAGCTGCTCGGCGGTGGTGGGCCGCGGCTCCGAGGCGATCACCCGGTCCTTGAGCTCGGCGGGGATGCAGTCCACCGGCGTGGAGAGGCCGACGCCGCGCGGGTCGAAGCCGACGATGTCGAAGCGGCCCAGGACGTCCTGGGGGAGGGTGAGCGCCAGCCCGATGGCGGCGTCGGCGCCGGAGCCGCCGGGCCCGCCCGGGTTGACCACCAGGGAGCCGATCCGCTCGGTCTGGCCGGCGGGGGTGGCGCGCACGAGGAACAGCGGCAGCGTCGCGCCGGCGGGCTCGTCGTAGCTGATCGGCACCTCGGTGCGGCCGCACTCGAAGAGCAGGTCCCGCTCGCTGCCGGGCTGGCCCTCGATCAGCGGCTGGATCTGGGCGTCGCAGTCGCTCCACTCGATCGGGGCCGCCTCCACCTCCGTGGGGGTGGCGCTGGCGGCGGCGGGCTCCTCGGAACCCTCGCCGAACGAGGTGCAGCCGGCCAGCGCCAGGGGGAGGGCGAGCAGCAGGCTGGACGCGACGGCCGGGAGGCCTCGGTTCAGACGCATGATCACGAGACTAGGAGGCGCGAGCGCCCGCTGCAGGCGCGCGCGCCCCATCGGGGGACCTCTCCGGCGCCGTCGTGACCGCGTGTCAGCCGTCGAGGACCTCGCCGAGGTCGTAGCGAACCGGCACGTCGAGCTGGTCGTACGTGCAGCTGCGGGGGTCGCGGTCGGGGCGCCAGCGGAGGAACTGGCCGGTGTGACGAAGTCGTCGCCCCTCGAGCTGGTCGTACTTGATCTCGACCACCAGCTCGGGGCGCAGCGGCACCCAGGAGAGGTCCTTCTTCGCGTTCCACCGGCTGACCGCGCCGGGCATGCGCTGCTCGCCGTCGGCCTGCACCTGGGCGTTGGCCCAGTCCTGCCACGGGTGCCCGTCCAGGGCCTCGGCGCGGTAGGGCGCCAGCTCCTCGACCAGCTCGGCCCGGCGCTTCATCGGGAAGGACGCCGCGACGCCGATGTGCTGCAGCTCCCCGTCGGAGTAGAGCCCCAGCAGCAGCGAGCCGACGATGGGGCCGCTCTTGTGCCAGCGGAACCCGGCGACCACGCAGTCCGCGGTGCGCACGTGCTTCACCTTGGTCATCAGCCGCTGGTCCGGCCCGTAGGGCAGGTCGGCGGACTTGGCGACGACGCCGTCGAGGCCGGCGCCCTCGAAGGTCTCGAACCAGCGCTGCGCGGTCGCCGCGTCGCGGGTGACGCTGGTCAGGTACACCGGCGGGCGGATGCCGGACAGGGCGTCCTCCAGACGGGCGCGGCGCTGCGCGAACGGCGACTCCAGCAGCGGCTCGTCGCCCAGCGCGAGCAGGTCGAAGGCGACGAACGAGGCCGGCGTCTGCTCGGCCAGCAGGTTGATCCGGGACTCTGCGGGGTGGATGCGCTGCAGCAGCGCCTCGAAGTGCAGGCGGTCGCCGCGGGGCACGATGATCTCGCCGTCGACCACGCACCGCTCCGGCAGGTTCTCCTTGACCGCGGCGACCACCTCGGGGAAGTAGCGGGTCAGCGGGCGCTCGTTGCGGCTGCCCAGCTCCACCTCGTCGCCGTCCCGGAAGACGATGCAGCGGAAGCCGTCCCACTTCGGCTCGTAGAACCACTCGTCGCCGGTCGGCACCTTGGTCGCGGCCTTGGCCAGCATCGGCTTCACCGGCGGCTGCACGGGGAGATCCATGCCGGCCAGTCAAGCAGCCGGGGCCGAGGTCCACGGCGCCCGCGGGCGTGGCAGGGTGCGGGCATGGCGACGATCCACCGGACGACGATGGCCCCGACCAAGCTGGAGCTGCTGACCGGGTGGCTGCCGGGCCGGCCCTGGTACCGGGGGACCGGCGCCCCGCAGCTGGCCCGGGCCGGCGGCTTCCGGCTCGACGACCCGGCCGGCAAGGTGGGGCTGGAGTTCATGGTCGTCCACGACGCCGACGGGACCACCTACTTCACGCCGCTGAGCTACCGCGGTGCCGCGCTGCCGGGGGCGGAGCCCGGGCTGCTGGGGACCTCCGAGCACGGTGTCCTGGGCACGCGCTGGATCTACGACGCCGCCTACGACCCGGCGGCGGCGGCCCAGCTGCTGGCGTTCCTGTCCGGGCAGGCCGAGGCCCAGCACCAGAGCGAGAGCGACACCCCTGACCCCTCGGTCCAGCGGCGCTGGACCCTCGACGCGGTGACCGGCGTGACGCCGCTGCGGGTCACCGAGGACGAGGCCGAGCGGACGACGGTGACGCTCGCGGCCGACGGCGGGCGGCAGCTCGCGCTGGACCTCGTCCGGGTGCTCCAGCCGGCCAACGACGAGCAGCCGGGGGCGGGGTCGGTGACCGCCGAGTGGGCCGGGGCGGACGGCAGCCCGGTCCGCGGGACGGTGGTCGTGGTCCGCTGACCCGGCTCGCGAGCGGGGCCGTCGCGCCGATGGCGTGGCCACGGCCGCTCCGCTAGCCTCCAGGTCCTTCACCCAAGGGAGCGGGCGATGAGCGAGTCCGACGAGAACGACCCGTTCGAGGGCCTGGTGACCACGAGCTCGCTCGAGTCCCAGCGCGAGAGCAGGAGCCACGAGAGCGAGTTCGCGCACGGTGGTGACGAGCCCGGGCGGGACGCGGACCGGCGTCCCTCGCGCACCGACGATGTCCGAGAGCGGTGACTCCGTCGATGTCGGCACCGAGTACGCCGAGTACTTCTCCGGCCTGAGCCAGGCCCAGGAGGCCCGCAAGGCGTCGCTGGAGCAGCGCGGGCTGGCCGTCATCACCACCAGCGGGGCGCTGGCCACGTTGCTCTTCGGCCTCACCGCGCTCGTGAGCGGCGCCGAGGGCTTCGACCTGCCGCGGCAGGCGGGCGGCCCGCTGGGGGTGGCTCTCGTCGCGTTCGCGGTGGCCGCGCTGCTCGCCCTGCTGACGAACGTGCCGCTGCCCTACGCGAACGCCGCGCTCGGGGACACCGCGGACGAGCTGCGCGTCCTGTGGTCCAAGGGCCGCGAGCACGCGCTCAAGCTGATCACCGGCACCCGGGTGAAGATGCTCAAGCGCGCCAGGGCGATGAACGACGTCAAGGCATGGCTGCTCATCGCGGCGATGCTGGCCGAGGTCATCGGGGTGGGCGCCGTCGCGGTCGCCGTGGGCGAGGTCCTCCGCCACGGGTGACCGGTCACCGGGCCGGGGGGCCGCCCACCGCGTAGCGGGTGAACAGCATCCCGTCCTCCTCGAGCACCTGGCGCAGCGACAGCCGGACCGCACCGCCGAGGGCGTCGTCGAGCAGCCGGGTCTCGCCGCCCACCAGGGCCGGCGAGACCGACAGGTCCAGCTCGTCGACCACCCCGGCGGCGAGCGCGGTGCGCAGGAGCTGCGGCCCGCCCTCGCAGGTCACCTGCTCCAGCCCGCGGTCGGCGAGCGCGTCGAGCGCGGCCGGCAGGTCGACGTCGTCGTCCCCGCAGACCAGCACGTCGACGCCGGCGGCCGCGAGCGCTGCCCGCCGGCCGGCGTCGGACGCGCCGCAGGTCACCAGGATCGTGGGGGAGACCGCATCGGCGACCAGGCCGCTCGCCGGGTCCAGCGACGCCCGGCGGGAGACCACCGCGACCGGCATCGTCGGGCTGCGGCCGAGCGACTCCCGGAGCCGGCCGACGGCGGACCCGAGCAGCACCGGGTGGTAGCCCTCCGCCGCCGCGGTGCCGTGGCCGACGAGGACGACGTCGGCCAGCGCGCGCAGCACGCGGAACACCCGCCGGTCGCCCGGCGACCCCAGGCCCTCGCTCACCCCGTCGACGGTGATGGCGCCGTCGAGCGAGGCGATGAAGTCCATCCGGAGCCAGCGCCCCGGCGGGCAGCGGTAGGCCTCGACCAGGCCGTCGTCGTCGAGCTCGGCCTGGTCGGGGAACAGCCGCCGCACGTCAGCGGGTGCTCAGGATCGCCGCGCTCTCCGCGGGGAGCGTCACGGTCGTCCCGTCCAGTGTCGGCTCGTCACCGGTGGAGAAGACCACGCCGGTCGCGGCGC
This sequence comes from Blastococcus sp. TF02A-35, assembly GCF_004571075.1. Classification (GTDB taxonomy): domain Bacteria; phylum Actinomycetota; class Actinomycetes; order Mycobacteriales; family Geodermatophilaceae; genus Blastococcus. Next base: position 76,444 of record NZ_SPQP01000004.1, on the reverse strand, counting down.
GGTCCAGGGCGACCTCGCGCGGCCCGTCGGCCAGGTTGGCTACCACCCGCAGCGCTCCGCGGTGCACCGTCATCGTCCGGTCCTCGTCGTCCCAGCTGACCTCGACGGCGGACAGGTCGGGGTCGACCAGGTCGGGGTGCTGCTTGCGCAGCGCCAGGAGCGTCTTGGTGATCCCGAGCAGCCGGGCGTGCGGCTCCTTCGTCGGCTCCGCCCAGTCGAGCTTGGAGCGGGTGAAGGTCTCCGGGTCCTGGGGGTCCGGCACGGTCTCGGGGTCCCAGCCGTGCTCGGCGAACTCGCCGATCCGCCCCTTCGCCGTCGCCTCGCCCAGCTCGGGCTCGGGGTGGCTGGTGAAGAACTGCCACGGCGTGCGGGCGCCCCACTCCTCGCCCATGAAAAGCATCGGCGTGAAGGGCGCGGTGAGCACCAGCGTCGCGCCGACGGCCAGCAGGCCGGGGGAAAGGGTCTCGGAGATCCGGTCGCCGGTGGCGCGGTTGCCGATCTGGTCGTGGTCCTGCAGGTAGCCGAGGAACTTCCAGCCGGGCAGCCGCGCGGTGTCCACCGGGCGGCCGTGCGAGCGCTTCCGGAAGCTCGACCAGCTGCCGTCGTGGAAGAACGCGCCGGTGAGCGTCTTGGCCAGCCCGCCGAGGCCCGCCTCGGCGAAGTCGGCGTAGTAGCCCTGCCCCTCGCCGGTCAGCGTGGTGTGCAGCGCGTGGTGGAAGTCGTCGCTCCACTGCGCGTGGATGCCGCTCCCGCCGGCGGCGCGCGGGGTGACCATCCGGGGGTCGTTGAGGTCGCTCTCGGCGATGAGCGTCAGCGGCCGGCCGACGGCGACCGAGAGCGTGTCCACCTCGGTCGACATCTGCTCGAGGATCGGGGTGGCGCGCTCGTCGACCAGCGCGTGGACGGCGTCCAGGCGCAGGCCGTCGACGTGCATGTCGCGCAGCCACATCAGCACGTTGTCGAGGATGTAGCGGCGGACCTCGTCGGAGTCCGGGCCGGAGAGGTTGATCGAGTCGCCCCAGGTGTTCGACCCGCCCTCGGCGAAGACCGGGAAGAACAGCGGCAGGTAGTTCCCCGACGGGCCGAGGTGGTTGTAGACCACGTCCTGGATGACGCCGAGGCCGCGCTGGTGGCAGGCGTCGACGAACCGCTGGTAGGCCTCGGGGCCGCCGTAGGTCTCCTGCACGGCGTACCAGAGCACGCCGTCGTAGCCCCAGTTGTGGGTGCCGTTGAAGGCGTTGACCGGCAGCAGCTCGACGAAGTCGACGCCGAGGTCGACCAGGTGGTCCAGCCGCTCGATCGCCGAGTCGAGCGTGCCCTCGGGGGTGAACGTCCCGATGTGCATCTCGTAGACCACTCCGCCGGCCAGCGGACGGCCGGTCCAGGCGGAGTCGCCCCAGGCGTACGCCGACGGGTCGAAGCGGCGGGACAGCCCGTGCACGCCCTCGGGCTGGCGGCGCGAGCGGGGGTCGGGGCGCGGAGCGTCGTCGTCGCCGAGCAGGAACCCGTAGTCGGCGTCCGGGCGGGCCTCGACCTCGGCCCGCCACCAGCCGCCGTCGTCCCTCCGCATGTCGTGGACGGTGCCGTCGACCTGCACTCGCACGCGTTGGGGCAGGGGCGCCCAGACGGCGAACTCGACAGGAGCGGGCATGCGGGAGCCTCCGATGACGGGGGACGGCGGGAGCGCAGGGGTTCTGCCCGCGTTGGGGCAGCCCAACCATCGCCGGACCGGGATCACTGCTGCTCACCCGCGGAGGGCCGTCCGCGTGCCGCGACGGAAACGGGCCGTGACCGGGTGCTCACCCGCTATCGTCCCGCGCCACCGGTACCGCTCGGTGCCCTATCGGTCGGAGGCCCCTGTGGGAACGGTCCGCACCCTCGTCTTCCCCGCGCTGCGGTTGCTCGTCTGGTCGGTGATCGCGGTCGCGCTGGTCGTGCTCGCCTTCCGTGGTGGCAGCGGCACCGAGCCCGCCGCCGGCCCGGGCGCGCCGGTGCTCGACCTCACCTCGCCGACCATCCCCGTCGCGCGCGGCACCGTCGCCAACACCGTGTCGGTCAGCGGCACCGTCGTGGCCGACGACCCGGTGCCGGTCCGAGCCACCGCCGCGGGCACGGTCCGCCGGGTCCTGGCAGGCAAGGGGACGACCGTCACGGCCGGGCAGGGGCTGCTGGAGATTCGGGTGGAGGAGCAGCTCCAGCCGACCACGGGCACCGACGCCGAGGGCAACCCGACGGTCACGCCCCGGCCGCCCCGGGTCCGCACCGTCACGGTCGCCGCCCCCAGCGGCGGCACGGTCTCCGCGATGGACGCCCTCGTCGACCAGGTCGTGGCCGTGGGGGACAAGATCGGCGAGATCTCTCCCGGCAGCCTCTCGGTCACCGCGAGCCTGACCCAGGCCGAGCAGTTCCGCCTGCTCGCGCCGCCGTCGACCGCGGAGGTCACCGTCGAGGGCGGCCCCGCGCCGTTCACCTGCACCGGCCTGACCCTGGGCGCGGCCCCGGCCTCGCCCGGCGGGGACGAGGGGGCCGGCGGCGGGTTCGGGCCACCGCAGGCATCGGGAGGCACCACCGCCCGCTGCGCCGTCCCCGCAGGGGCGACCGTCTTCGCGGGCATGGCGGCCACGGTCGCGGTGAACGCCGGTACCGCCGAGGACGTGCTGGTCGTGCCCATCACCGCCGTCCAGGGGTCGGTGCAGCAGGGCAACGTCTGGGTCGTCGGGGAGGACGGCACCGAGGAGGAGCGGCCCGTGGTGCTCGGCCTCAGCGACGGCGACCAGATCGAGGTGCGCGAGGGCCTGGCCGAGGGCGAGCAGGTGCTGCAGTTCATCCCGGTGCCCGACGACACCGTCGACGACCAGATGATGGGCGGGCCCTTCGGATGAGCCTGCTGCAGCTGAGCGGCATCAGCCGGCAGGTCGACCTGCCGGACGGGAGCCTCCTGCCGATCCTCACCGGCGTCGACCTCGAGGTCGCACCCGGCGAGCACGTGTCGATCGTGGGGCGCTCGGGGTCGGGCAAGTCGACGCTGCTGAACATCCTGGGGCTGCTGGACAGCCCGACCGACGGCACCTACCTGCTCGACGGGGAGCCGACCGACCACCTGCGGACCCGCCGGCGGTCGCGGCTGCGGGGCGAGGTCTTCGGGTTCGTCTTCCAGCAGTTCAACCTCCTGCCGCGGCGCACCGCAGTGGAGAACGTCGCGGCCCCGCTGCTCTACGCCCGGGGCCGTGACTTCCTCCGCCGGCGCCGGACCGCCGCCGAGATGCTCGACCGGGTGGGTCTCGGTGCCCGGGCCGACCAGGTGCCCGAGCGGCTCTCCGGTGGCGAGCAGCAGCGGGTGGCCATCGCCCGCGCGCTGGTGCGCGCCCCGCGGGTGGTGCTCGCCGACGAGCCGACCGGCGCCCTCGACGTCGAGACCGGCGCCCAGGTCATGGCGCTGCTGGCCCAGGCCACCGCGGAGAACGGCGCGGCGCTGATCACGATCACCCACGACCTGTCCGTGGCCGCGCTCGCGAGCCGGCGCTACCGGCTGGACGGCGGCCGGCTCTCGCCCCTGGTCGAGGCCGGCTCCCTCGGCGCCGCGACGGCGGACCGGGGGACGGTGTGACCGGCGTCCTCGGCGCGCTCTCGGAGGCGTGGGACGAGGTCCGCGTCCACAAGAGCCGGGTGCTGCTCTCGCTGGTCGGCGTCTTCCTCGCGGTGTTCGCCATGACCACCGTGACGGCGCTCGGCCTGATCGTCGCGCAGGTGCAGCAGGAGAACGCCGAGCGCACGGGTGGCCGGTCGGCGACGATCGTCGTCCAGGCCTTCGACCCGATGACCGGCATGCCCCCGGCGGCCGAGGAGTGGGATGCGGCGGTCGCCGAGCTGGTCGAGCGATACGGGATCACCACCTCGGCGAACATGGCCTACGGCGAGGGGCTGTACCGGCTCCCCGGTGGCACCCAGCGGGTGCAGACGATCCGGGTGTCGCCCTCCTACGGCGAGCTGCACCGCAAGGAGCCGGTCCAGGGGCGCTGGTTCCGCGAGGGCGACCGGACCTCGCTGAGCCCGGCGCTGGTCGTGAACGAGGCGTTCATGGAGGCGCTCGGCGTCCCCGACCTGGGCTCCCGGCCGACCGTGGTGCTCGGCGGGCCGACGCCGGTGACCGCCACCATCGTCGGCGTGGTCCGCGAGGGCTACGGCACCGAGCTCGTCGCCTACCGGGTCGACCGCTCCGGAGGGCCCTGGGGCGAGGCCGGCACGGTCGACCCGGTGCAGGCGATGTACGGCGGGCCGACCAACCTCGAGCTGTGGGTCGGCCCGGACCAGGCAGACCAGGTCATGGAGACCGTCGAGCGGGACCTCGGGCTGGCGCTCGACGGGGCGCAGGTCGACGCCTACCGGCAGGACGTCGAGGGCATGGAGGAGACCATGGCCACGCTGCGGCTGGCCATCCGCGGCGCCGGGATCGTCGTCCTGGTGCTCGGCGGGCTGGGCGTGCTCAACATCGGCCTGGTCACCGTGCGCCAGCGGATCCGCGAGATCGGCGTCCGCCGCAGCTTCGGGGCCACCTCCGGCCGGGTGTTCTCCGCGGTGATGCTGGAGAGCGTCTGCGCCACGGCGCTCGCGGGCGTGGCGGCGGTCGGTGCCGCGGTCGTGCTGGTGCGCAACCTGCCGATCGAGCGGTTGTTCAACGACGGCATCCCGCTCGCCGACGCCCCCGGTTTCCCGGTCGCCGCGGCGGTCGAGGGGATGCTCGCCGCGACCGCCGTCGGCGCGCTGGCCGGCCTGCTGCCCGCGATCATCGCGGTCCGCGCCAAGGTCATCGACGCGATCCGCTTCTGAAAGGACCCCCTCGCCCCCCGACCCTCGCTCCGCTCGGGCCGGGTCCCTGCGAGGGGGCCGGCCCGAGCGGGCGGGGGTCCTTGGTCAGTCGCGGACGAGGAGGGCGACCGGGAGCTTCGCGAGCAGGGCGTCGGCGGCGATGCCGGCCACGTCGGAGACCACCCGCTCACCGGTGAGCAGGTCCCGCCAGGCGCCGTTGGGCAGCTGGACGGCGGTGTCGCCCCAGCCCTGCTCCGCCAGCTTCGCGGGCAGCCGGGTGGCCACGACGACCACGCCGTCGGCGTCCTCGAAGCCCCGGTCGAACGCGACCACGTGGTCGGCGCCCGAGCCGGTGACCTGCACGGGGGAGTAGCCCGCGAACCACTCCGGGTGGTCCCGCCGCGCGCGCAGCACCCGGGACACGACGAGCAGCTTGGCCGCGCCGGTCTCGTCGACCCCGGGCACCTCACCGGCGTCGAGCCGGGCCAGCAGCTCCCGGCGCAGCGCGTAGTCCACCGGACGGCGGTTGTCCGGGTCGACCAGCGAGTAGTCCCACAGCTCGGTGCCCTGGTAGACGTCGGGGACGCCCGGCATCGTGAGCTGCAGGAGCTTCTGGCTCAGCGAGTTCGACCGGCCCAGCGGCGCGATGCGGGCGACGAACGCCTCGATCTCCGCCGTCGTCGTCGGGTCGTCGTAGGCGGCGTCGACCAGCGCGTGCAGCTGCTCCTCGAACTCCTGCACCGGGTTGGTCCAGGTGGTCGAGGTGCCGGCCTCGCGGGCGGCCTTCTCCACGTAGGCGTGCGCCCGCTCGCGGGAGAGCGGCCAGGCGCCCACGAGGTTCTGCCACACCAGGTGCGCCAGGGAGCGGTCGGCCAGCGGGTGCCGGGACAGCCAGCCGCGCACCAGCTGCGCCCACTCGCTCGGGATCTCGGCCAGCACCGCCAGCCGGGCCCGCACGTCCTCGCTGCGCTTGGTGTCGTGCGTGGACAGCGTGGTCATCGACCGCGGGCGCTTCTCCAGCCGTCGCTGCTGCGCCTCGTGGAACTCCGCGACCGAGGTGCCGAACTCGGCCGGGTCGCCGCCGACCTCGTTGAGCGCCACGAACCGCGCCCACCGGTAGTAGGCGCTGTCCTCCACGCCCTTGGCCATGACCGGGCCGCTGGTCTGCTCGAACCGGGTCGCCGCCTCGGTGCCGGCCTGGGAGAGCACCGGGTGCAGGGCGTCGAGCGCCGCGGTCAGGTCGGGCCGGCGCTCGCGCACCGCGGCCACCGTGGTGTCCAGGTGCTCGCGACCGTCGGGCAGGTAGCTGCGGTAGACCGGGAAGCTCGCCAGCAGCTCGGCCAGCGCCTCGGTCTGCTGCTCCCGGTCGACGCCGGGCAGCTCACCGATCACCCGCACCAGGCGGGCGACCTCCGAGCCGAGCATCCCGTCGGTGACCTCGCGCTTGCACCTCCGCACCAGCTCCGCGTAGTCGACCTGCGTGCCGGCCAGCTCGGTGTCCAGGGCGGTGATCGCAGGCTCGCCGGCCGGGTCGACCAGCACCTCGTCGACCTCGGCGAGCGCGTCGTACCCGGTCGTCCCCGCCGTCCGCCAGGACTCCGGCAGGTCCTCGCCGGGCTCCAGGATCTTCTCGACGACCGTCCACCGGTCGTCCGACGCCTCGGCCAGGCGGTCGAGGTAGCCCTTCGGGTCGGCCAGCCCGTCCGGGTGGTCGATCCGCAGACCGTCGACGGCGCCCTCGTGCACGAGCCGCAGCACCAGCTCGTGCGTGGCGTCGAAGACGGCGGGGTCCTCGACCCGCAGGCCGGCGAGGGTGTTGATCGCGAAGAACCGCCGGTAGTTCAGGTCGGAGTCCGCGCGCCGCCAGTCGACCAGCTCGTAGTTCTGGCGGGCGTGCACCTCCTGGGGGGTCCCGCCCTCGGTGCCCGGCGCGATCGGGAAGCGGTTGTCGTAGTAGCGCAGCTCCCCGTCCACCACCTCCAGCTTCTCGACGTCGTCCGCCGACCCGAGCACCGGGATGCGGACCTTGCCGCCCCCGACCTCCCAGTCGATGTCGAAGGCGCCGGCGTGCGCGGACCTCTGGCCGTGCTGGAGGACGTCCCACCACCACGGTGCGGCGGCCGGGTCGTCGACGCCCATGTGGTTGGGCACCAGGTCCAGCACCAGGCCGAGGCCGTGCTCGTGCAGCGCGCCGACGAGCCGGTCGAAGCCCTCCTGCCCGCCCCGCGCCTCGTCGATGTGGGCGTGGTCCACGGTGTCGTAGCCGTGGTTGCTGCCCTCGGCCGAGCGCAGCAGGGGGGAGGAGTAGGCGTGCGAGACGCCGAGGTCGGCCAGGTAGCCGGCCAGCTCCGCGGCGTCCTGCAGCCGGAAGCCCGCGTGCACCTGCAGCCGGTAGGTCGCCGAGGGCACGCCCCGGCGCGGCTCCTCGTCCGGAGCCAGGACCGGGCCGGTCACGCCGACGGCCCGGTCAGCACGACGATCGCCCGGCCGTCGACGGTGACCGTCTCGCCCGGCTTCAGCTCGACCGGCTCGACCTCGCCCATCTCGGCGGTGTCGAGGACCGTCGTCCACCCCTGGCAGTAGTCCTCGCCGGGGAGGGTGAACTCGATCGGCTGGTCGGAGGCGTTGAACGCCAGGTAGAAGTGGTCGTCCTTGACGTACTCGCCGCGCTCGTCGGTCTCCCGGATGCCCACGCCGTTCAGGTAGACGGCCAGGGACTTGGCGTAGCCGACGTCCCAGTCCTCGTCGCCCATCTCGTCGCCCTCGGGGGTCAGCCAGGCGATGTCCGGCACCGGCTCGCCCAGCCCGCGGGGCACGGGACGGCCGTGGAAGAACCGGCGACGGCGGAACGTCGGGTGGTCGCAGCGCAGCTGCGTCACCTTCTTGGTGAACTCCAGCAGCCCCTCGTCGACGTTGTCCCAGTCGATCCAGGTGAGCTCGGAGTCCTGGCAGTAGCCGTTGTTGTTGCCGCCCTGCGAGCGGCCCAGCTCGTCGCCGTGCAGCAGCATCGGCACGCCCTGGCTGAGCATCAGCGTGGCGATGAAGTTCCGCTGCTGGCGGGCCCGCAGGTGCAGGACCTCCGGGTCGTCGGTCTCGCCCTCGACGCCGCAGTTCCAGCTGCGGTTGTGGCTCTCGCCGTCGTTGTTGCCCTCGCCGTTGGCCTCGTTGTGCTTCTCGTTGTAGGAGACGAGGTCCTTCATCGTGAAGCCGTCGTGGGCGGTGACGAAGTTGATGCTGGCGACCGGGCGGCGGCCCGAGTGCTGGTACAGGTCGGCCGAGCCGGAGATGCGGTCGGCGAACTCGCCGATCGTCCCGCCCTCACCGCGCCAGAAGTCGCGGACGGTGTCGCGGTACTTGCCGTTCCACTCGGTCCACAGGGCCGGGAAGTTGCCGACCTGGTAGCCGCCGTCGCCGATGTCCCACGGCTCGGCGATGAGCTTCACCTGGCTGACGACGGGGTCCTGGTGCACCAGGTCGAAGAACGCCGACAGCCGGTCGACCTCGTGGAACTGGCGGGCCAGGGTGGAGGCGAGGTCGAAGCGGAAGCCGTCGACGTGCATCTCGGTGACCCAGTACCGCAGCGAGTCCATGATCAGCTGCAGCGACTGCGGGACGCGGACGTTGAGCGAGTTCCCGGTGCCGGTGGTGTCCATGTAGTACTGCTCGTCGCCCTCGACCAGCCGGTAGTACGTCCGGTTGTCGATGCCCTTGAACGACAGCGTCGGGCCCAGGTGGTTGCCCTCGGCGGTGTGGTTGTAGACGACGTCGAGGATGACCTCGATGCCCGCCTCGTGCAGGGCCCGGACCATGCCCTTGAACTCCTGCACCTGCTGGCCGTTGCTCGCCTGGGCGTACTCGTTGTGCGGCGCGAAGAAGCCGATCGTGTTGTAGCCCCAGTAGTTGCGCAGGCCCTTCTGCTGCAGGGTGTCGTCCTGCACGAACTGGTGCACCGGCAGCAGCTCGATCGCGGTGATGCCGAGCTCCTGCAGGTGCTCGATCGTCGCCGGGTGCGCGACGCCGGCGTAGGTGCCGCGCAGCTCCTCGGGGATCCTCGGGTTGGTCATGGTCAGGCCCTTGACGTGGGCCTCGTAGATGACCGTCTTGTTGTAGGGGGTCTTCGGCGGGCGGTCCACGCCCCAGTCGAAGTAGGGGTTGACGACGACGGACTTCGGCATGTGCGCCGCGGAGTCGTCGTCGTTGCGCTCCTTGGTCTCGAAGTCGTAGCCGAAGACCGACGGGTCCCAGTCGATCTGGCCGTCGACCGCCTTGGCGTACGGGTCGAGCAGCAGCTTGTTCGGGTTGCAGCGCAGGCCCTGCTCCGGCTCGTAGGGGCCGTGTACGCGGAAGCCGTACCTCTGCCCGGGGTGGATGCCGGGGAGGAAGGCGTGCCAGACGTAGCCGTCCATCTCGGGGAGCCGGATGCGCTCCTCGTTGCCCTGCTCGTCGAACAGGCACAGCTCGACTTTCTCGGCCACCTCGCTGAAGATCGCGAAGTTGGTGCCGGTGCCGTCGTAGGTGGCGCCGAGGGGGTAGGCACTACCGGGCCATACCTGGGTCATCGTGTGGAGTTCCTCCTGCATGGGGCCCCGAGGGCTGGGGGCCGGGCCGGCGCGCGTGCTGGCGCGGCCGACCGGGACGGGCGACGGTGACCCGTTGCCCGCGCGAGGGCCCCGCCACACCTGGACGCGGTGTGAGTCCTGACGGCCGTCCCACGGGACCCGTCCGCCCCGAGTTGCCTGGTCGGCGCGCAGACGACGACGCCCCCGGCGGCAGGGCCGCAGGGGGCGTCGTGCGCAGGTCCGGCAGGGGCGCCGCAGCGCCCCCGCCGCCGGGGCGGCCACGCGCAGCGGGCACCGACCTCGCCCGGGTGGGGGCCCGGGTGGCGCTGGTACCCGATGGTGACCGCTCCTGCGACCAGGCACGCTAGGGAAGTCCGCGGGAGGAGACAAGTACCCGCCCTGCCCCTCGGCTCGCGGGTGCACCACGGGTCGCACGAGCGCGCTCGGGACGCGTTCTGTCACACCGCCGACGTACTTTCGTGGGGTGCGCACGACCACCGACCTCCGGCCCACCCAGGGGCGTTTCCGCGTAGTCAGCGAGTACGAGCCCGCGGGTGACCAGCCCGCGGCGATCAAGGCGCTGGCCGAGAAGGTGAACGCGGGGGAGAAGGACGTCGTCCTGCTCGGGGCCACGGGGACCGGCAAGTCGGCGACCACCGCCTGGCTGATCGAGCAGGTGCAGCGCCCGACGCTGGTCATGGCGCCGAACAAGACCCTCGCCGCGCAGCTGGCCAACGAGTTCCGCGAGCTCCTGCCGAACAACGCCGTCGAGTACTTCGTCTCGTACTACGACTACTACCAGCCCGAGGCCTACGTCCCGCAGACCGACACCTACATCGAGAAGGACTCCTCGATCAACGAGGAGGTCGAGCGGCTGCGGCACTCGGCCACCAACAGCCTGCTGACCCGGCGCGACGTCGTCGTCGTGGCCACCGTCTCCTGCATCTACGGCCTCGGGACGCCGGAGGAGTACGTGGACCGCGCGCTGAAGATCTCGGTGGGGGAGGAGCGCGACCGCGACGAGCTGCTGCGCACCCTGGTCACCGAGCAGTACACGCGCAACGACCTCTCCTTCACCCGCGGCACGTTCCGGGTGCGGGGCGACACGATCGAGGTCTTCCCGGTGTACGAGGAGCTCGCCGTCCGCATCGAGATGTTCGGCGACGAGGTCGAGCGGCTGTACTACCTGCACCCGCTCACCGGCGAGGTCGTGCGGGAGGTCCAGGAGCTGTTCGTCTTCCCGGCGAGCCACTACGTCGCCGGCCCCGACCGCATGGAGCGGGCGATCCGCGGCATCGAGGCAGAGCTGGAGCAGCGGCTGGCGGAGCTGGAGAAGCAGGGCAAGCTGCTGGAGGCCCAGCGGCTGCGCATGCGCACGACCTACGACATCGAGATGATGCGCCAGGTCGGCTTCTGCTCCGGCATCGAGAACTACTCGCGGCACATCGACGGCCGCACGCCCGGCTCCGCCGGTGCCTGCCTCATCGACTACTTCCCGGACGACTTCCTCCTGGTCGTCGACGAGTCGCACGTGACCGTGCCGCAGATCGGCGGCATGTACGAGGGCGACATGAGCCGGAAGCGGACGCTCGTCGAGCACGGCTTCCGGCTGCCGTCGGCCATGGACAACCGCCCGCTGAAGTGGGAGGAGTTCACCGACCGCATCGGCCAGACCGTCTACCTGTCGGCGACCCCCGGCGACTACGAGCTCGGCCGCACCGGCGGTGAGGTGGTCGAGCAGGTCATCCGCCCGACCGGGCTGGTCGACCCCGAGGTCGTCGTCAAGCCGACCAAGGGCCAGATCGACGACCTCGTGCACGAGATCCGGGTCCGCGTCGAGAAGGACGAGCGGATCCTGGTCACCACGCTGACCAAGAAGATGGCCGAGGACCTGACCGACTACCTGCTGGAGCTGGGCATCAAGGTCCGGTACCTGCACTCGGAGGTCGACACCCTGCGCCGGGTGGAGCTGCTGCGCGAGCTGCGGCAGGGCGAGTACGACGTGCTGGTCGGCATCAACCTGCTGCGCGAGGGCCTGGACCTGCCCGAGGTGTCGCTGGTGGCGATCCTCGACGCCGACAAGGAGGGCTTCCTCAGGTCGGGCAAGTCGCTGATCCAGACCATCGGCCGCGCGGCGCGCAACGTGTCCGGCCAGGTGCACATGTACGCGGACAAGATCACCCCGTCGATGGCCCAGGCCATCGAGGAGACCGAGCGCCGGCGCGAGAAGCAGATCGCCTACAACCTCGAGCGGGGTGTCGACCCGCAGCCGCTGCGGAAGAAGATCGTCGACATCCTCGAGGGCATCTACCGGGAGGCGGAGGACTCCGACGCCGGGGAGCTGCTGGGCGGCTCGGGGCGCCAGCAGTCCCGCGGGAAGTCGCCGGTGCCGGGGCTGTCGTCGAAGAAGGCCGGCAAGGCCGGTGCCATCGACGTCCAGGGGCTGCCGCGCAACGAGCTCGCCGACCTCATCACGCAGATGAACGAGCAGATGCTCGCCGCTGCGCGGGAGCTGCAGTTCGAGGTGGCCGCCCGGCTGCGCGACGAGCTCAACGAGCTGAAGAAGGAGCTGCGCCAGTTCGACGCCGCGCACGCCTGACCGGAGCCGGGTCGCCGGCGCCGGCTCCCCACGCCGGGTGAGATCCGGGGTCCGCGGACGGGCGATCGGCGCGGCCTGGGCCGGAGTGCGGGCCGCGCACGGTAGAGTGGCGGCACCGTGACCGGCGGCGATGACGCCTGACCGTGAACGGATGCGAAGGGGAGTATTCCTCCGCGGCGGTGTCGTCAGTACGAGACCGGGCCTCGCAGCCCGGGATCCGGCACCGTCGGCCACCGGCTTCCAGCCGGCGGCGGAAGAGACCTTCGGACACTGACGACTGCCAGTCTCCGGAGGTTTGTGCATGGACGTGCCCATGTGGGTGTGGGGTATCACCGTCGCCGCGATCATGGCGATGCTCGTCTTCGACTTCGTCGGCCACGTGCGCACGCCGCACGCGCCGTCGCTGCGTGAGTCGGCCATCTGGTCGGCGGTCTACGTCGGCCTCGCCGTGGTCTTCGGCGTCCTCGTGCTGGTCTTCTCCGGTGCGCAGTTCGCCGGCGAGTACTTCGCCGGCTACATCACCGAGAAGAGCCTGTCGGTCGACAACCTCTTCGTCTTCGTCCTGATCATGGCGAGCTTCGGGGTGCCCCGGGAGCTCCAGCAGAAGGTGCTGCTCTTCGGCATCACCTTCGCGCTCGCGCTGCGCACCGTCTTCATCCTCGTCGGCGCCGCCGCCATCGAGAACTTCAGCTGGGTCTTCTACCTCTTCGGCGCCATCCTGATCTGGACCGCGTGGGTGCAGGCCCGCAGCGGCGGTCACAGCGGCGACGAGGACTACAAGGAGAACGCCGTCCTGCGGTTCGCCCGGCGCGTGCTGCCGACGACCGACGAGTACCACGGCGACCGGATGACCGTCCGGGTCGACGGCCGCCGGCTCATCACCCCGCTGGCCATCGCGTTGCTGGCCATCGGCACCGCCGACGTGATCTTCGCCGTCGACTCGATCCCGGCGATCTTCGGCCTGACCCAGGAGACCTACCTGGTCTTCACGGCCAACGCGTTCTCGCTGCTGGGCCTGCGCCAGCTGTTCTTCCTCATCGACGGGCTGCTCGACCGCCTGGTCTACCTGTCCTACGGGCTGGCGGTCATCCTCGGGTTCATCGGCGCCAAGCTGGTGATCCACGCGCTGCACACCAACGAGCTGCCGTTCGTCAACGGTGGTGAGCACGTGACCCTGATCCCCGAGGTGCCCACCTGGCTGTCGCTGTCGGTCATCCTCGTGACGCTGGTCGTCACCACGGTGGCCAGCCTCGCCAAGAGCCGCAGGGACCGTGCGGAGCGGGCGGTCGCCGGCCGGCACGGTGGTTCCCGGGACCTGCCCCGGGGCACCGAGGGGACCGGCTCCGCCGAGCCGGTGCCCGTGAGCGCGGAGCCCCGGACCGACGGGGCGGCCACGCACTGAACGAAGGCCCGGCGGGGCCCCCGTGAGGGGGTCCCGCCGGAGTTCTGTCCGCACCAGCGCCGGCGCGTCCCAGGGCCGGTCGACCCGTAGAGTGAGGCCTCGTGGAGCTCCCCGTCTGGTTCGAGATCGCGACGTTCGTGGGGCTCACAGTCCTGCTGCTCGCCGACCTCGCCATCGTCACCCGCCGTCCGCACGAGCCCTCCATGAAGGAGGCGGGACTCTGGGTCGGCTTCTACGTCGCCCTCGCCCTGCTCTTCGGCGTGCTGGTGCTCGTCTTCACCAACGGCACGTACGCCACCGAGTTCTACGCGGGCTGGCTGACCGAGTACTCGCTCTCGGTCGACAACCTCTTCGTCTTCGTGATCATCATGGCCCGCTTCCGGGTGCCGCGGCACCTGCAGCAGGAGGCCCTGATGGTCGGCATCATCATCGCGCTGGTCCTGCGCGGCATCTTCATCCTCGCCGGCGCCGCCCTCATCGAGCGGTTCACCTGGATCTTCTACTTCTTCGGCGCCTTCCTCGTGTACACGGCGGTCAACCTCGTCCGGCACCGCGGTGAGGACGACGACTACGAGGAGAACGCCTTCATCCGCCGCATGCGGAAGGTCCTGCCGATCAGCCAGGACTTCCACGGCGCCAAGATCCGCGTGGTCGAGAACGGCAAGAAGCTCTGGACGCCGATGATCATCGTCTTCCTCGCACTGGGGACGACGGACCTGATCTTCGCGCTGGACAGCATCCCGGCGATCTTCGGCCTCACGAAGGAGCCGTTCATCGTCTTCACCGCGAACGTGTTCGCGCTGATGGGCCTGCGCCAGCTCTACTTCCTGCTCGGTGGCCTGCTCAAGCGCCTGGTCTACCTCTCGCTCGGCCTCGCCGTCATCCTGGCCTTCATCGGCGTCAAGCTGGTGATGGAGGCGCTGCACACCAACGAGCTGCCGTTCATCAACGGCGGCGAGCACATCGAGTCGGTCCCGGAGATCCCGATCGTGGTGTCGCTGGGGATCATCCTCGGCGTCCTGGTGGTGGCCACCGTCGCCAGCCTCATCCGCACCCGCGGCCAGCTGGTCGACGTCGACGAGCCGGTCGTGGACCCGGAGACCGCGAAGTCCGTCCCCACCGGCGGTCCGGAGGCGGCGGCCGCCGCCGAGTCGAAGATCGCCGGTGGCGAGGGCGCGTCCACCGACGAGGGCCGCACCACCCGCTGACCCGTCCACCCGGCGGCTGCCCACCCTCCTCCCGGAGGGCGGGCGGCCGCCGCTGGGTTAGCGTCGCCTGATCATGCGGCCGAACGATCTCGCGCTCCTGCGCACGCCGGGGACGCCGACCGTCTCACCGGACGGGCGCATCGCCGTCGTCGCCGTGAGCTGGCCCGACCTCGAGGCCGACGAGTACCGCAGCCAGCTCTGGGCCGTCCCCACCGACGCCTCGGCCCCCGCCCGGCCGATCACCTCGGGGCAGCGGGACACCGCCCCCGCCTTCTCGCCCGACGGCCGGTGGCTGGCCTACCTCGGCGCCGAGCCGGGCGGCCGGCCCCAGGTGCTGCTCCTCCCCGCCGCCGGGGGCGCCCCGCGCCGGCTGACCGCCCACCCCCTGGGCGCCGGGGCCCCGGTGTGGTCACCGGACTCCCGTCGCCTGGCCTACGTCGCGCGCGTCCCCGGAGCCGGCCGGTACGGCACCGCCGACCGGACGGACGCCGCCGCGGAGCCACCACGGCTGGTGACGAGCCTGCGCTACCGGCTCGACGGGGTCGGGTTCACCGGCGACCGGCCGAGCCAGGTGTTCGTCCTCGACCTGCCCGCCGACCTCGCCGACGACACGGCGCCGCTGCCGGAACCGGTGCAGGTGACCGCCGGGACCGCGGACTGCGCGGACGTCACGTGGCGGCCGGACGGGGGGGAGCTGGCCTTCGTCTCGGCCCGGCACCCGCGGGCGGAGCGGGACGTGGTGCGCGACGTCTACGCCGTGGCGCCGGACGGCAGCGGGCTCCGCCTGCTCACCGGCGGCCGCGGGGACTGCTCGCGCCCGGCCTGGACCGCCGACGGCGCGGCCGTCGTCGTCACCGCCGTCCCGGACCTCGGGCCCGAGGGGCTGGACGTCGTCGCGCGCCAGGCGGTGCCCTGCCTGGTGGCCGCCGACGGCGGACCGCTGCGACCGCTGCTCGACCCCGAGGAGCACCAGCGGGGCGACGAGACGCCGACGACCGTGCTGGCCGGCGACGCGGTGCTGCTCGGGGTCGAGCGCCGGGGAGCGGTGGAGCTGCTGCGGGTGCCCCTCGGCGGCGGGGCGCCCGAGACGCTGGTGGACGGCCCCTTCGTGGTGCGCGCGGTCGCGGCGGCGGGCGAGGTCGTCGTCGCCACTGTGGCGCACGACCGCTCGGCGGGCGAGCTGCTGTCGATCACCCCTGGCGGCCGGCGGCTGCTGACCGGCTTCGGGCGCGACCTCGGTGCCACCGGCCGGCTGCACCGCCCGGTGGAGCGGACCGCGACGGCACCGGACGGCTACCCGGTGCACGGCTGGGTCACCACGCCGCCCGGCCCGGGCCCCCACCCGGTCCTGCTGACCGTGCACGGCGGTCCCTTCCGCCAGTACGAGCGCAGCCTCTTCGACGAGACGCAGGTCCTCGTCTCCGCCGGGTACGCCGTCGTGCAGTGCAACCCGCGGGGCTCCTCCGGGTACGGCGCGGCCCACGGCCGGGCCATCCGCCACGCCTGGGGCGGGCTGGACGCCGACGACGTCCTGGCCTTCCTCGACGCAGCGCTGGCCGATGCCGCGCTGGACGGCGACCGGGTCGGGATCATGGGCGGCTCGTACGGGGGGTACCTCACCGCGCTGCTGCTCGGCCGGACCGACCGCTTCGCCGCGGCGGTGGTCGAGCGGGCGCTGGTGGACCCGGTGAGCTTCGTGGGGTCGGCGGACATCGGCTGGTACTTCGTCGACCAGCACCTCGGCACCGACCCGGTACGGCTCGCCGCGCAGAGCCCGATGGCCTCCGCGTCGCGCATCACCACGCCGACGCTGGTCGTCCACTCGGAGGAGGACTGGCGGACGCCGCTGGAGCAGGGGCAGCGGCTCTTCGTGGAGCTGCGACGCCGGGGTGTCCCCTCCGAGCTGCTGCTGTTCCCGGGCGAGGGGCACGAGCTGTCCCGGTCCGGGCGGCCGAGGCACCGGCTCGCCCGGTTCGAGCACGTGCTGCGCTGGTGGGCGCGCTGGCTACCGACGGCGGAGCGCCCGGCCGCCGGTTGAGCCGCTCGACGCATGACTGAAGGTCACGGTTCGTGACGCAGTGCATCGTCCCGCCCGTCGGCGTGTCGCAGGTCACAGGCAAACGCCCAGGTCAGCGGCACGTTGACATTCGACCGTCTCTTGTGCTCGCGCTCGGTCATCGTGACCTTCCTCTTTGCAGCCGGCGCGCGCGCGGGTGAGGGTCGGGTGCCGACAGCGACGTCGGCCCGGCGCGGTCCACCCGTCGCCGGTGACCGATCGAAGGGATCCAGCGTGAGCGACCGACGGACCGCCTCCCCCCGACGGACGGCGGCTCGGGCCATCGCCCTGGGCAGCAGCGGAGTGCTGCTGGCACTGGCGCTGCCCGCCACCGCGGCCACCGCCGCACCGGGCAACGCCTGCGACAACCGCACCAACAACAGCTACGACAAGCTGCTCACGTGCGTGACGCTCGACGGCGTCGTCGAGCACATGGAGGCGTTCCAGCGGATCGCCGACGAGAGCACCGACCCGGTCTACCCGGGCTCGCGAGCCGCCGGCACCGAGGGCTACGCGGACAGCGTCGACTACGTCGCCGGCCTGCTGCGCAACGCGGGGTACACGGTCACGCTCGACCCGGTGCCGGTCACGTTCTTCCGCCCCTCGACGCTGAGCCAGGTCACGCCGACCGCTGCCGAGCACCCCATCGCGATCGCCACCGGCTCGGGGTACGGCACGTTCTCCGGTCCGGTCATCCCCGTGGACGTCAACCTCAGCGGGGACCGGGTCAACAGCAGCGGCTGCGAGGCCGGCGACTTCGCGGGCCTGGACTTCGGTGGGCCCACCGACATCGCGCTCGTCCAGCGCGGGACCTGCAGCTTCGAGATCAAGGCCCGGAACGCAGAGGCCGCCGGGGCCGAGGCCGTGGTCATCTTCAACCAGGGCGACACGATCGGCGGGGGCGACCGGCTCGGCGTCGTCAGCCCGACGCTCGGCGCGTTCCAGGCGGAAGGGCCGGTCGTCGGCACGAGCTTCGCCGCGGGCGAGGCCCTGGCCCGTGCAGGCTCCACCGCGCTCATCGACGTGCAGGAGCCCGAGCAGCGCACCGACTACAACGTGATCGCCGAGCTGCCGGGCGAGAACGTCGACAACGTCGTCATGGCCGGGGCCCACCTCGACAGCGTGACGGAGGGCCCGGGCATCAATGACAACGGCTCGGGCTCGGCCGCGCTGCTGGAGACCGCGCTCCTGATGGCGAAGTCCAAGACGCCGAACACCCTGCGGTTCGGGTGGTGGGCGGCCGAGGAGGAGGGCCTGGTCGGCTCCCGCGACTACGTCGCCGGCCTCTCGCAGGCGGAGCGCGACCGCATCGCCCTGTACATGAACTACGACATGGTGGGCTCGCCGAACTACTACCTGGGCGTGTACGACGCCGACGAGTCGACCTTCCCGGCCCCGGTGGTCGTGCCGGAGGGCTCGGAGGCGATCGAGGACGTCTACGAGGCCTACTACACCAAGGTCGGGCAGCCCTACGACGACAGCGAGTTCTCCGGGCGCAGCGACTACCAGGCGTTCATCCAGAGCGGCATCCCGTCCGGTGGGCTCTTCACCGGCGCCGAGGTGCGGAAGACGCCGGAGCAGCAGGCCGTCTGGGGCGGCACGGCCGGGAACCAGTTCGACCCCTGCTACCACGCGGCGTGCGACGACATCGCCAACTACGACGCCGGGGCCCTCGAGGTGAACAGCGACCTGATCGCCTACGCGATGCTGCACTTCGGCTACTCGACGGAGGCCGTGAACGGCGTCCCGGGCAAGAAGGTCCCGGGGCCGGCCTTCACGCTGCCGGCCCCGGCGGGGCCGGAGGGCACCTTCGCCGGCGGCGGCGGCGGTCTCGCGCACGACCACGTGCACGACCACGACCACGAGCGCGAGAGCGCCTGACGGCCCGGAAGTGAACAGCGGCGGGGCCGGTCCGGTGACCGGCCCCGCCGTCGCGTCCCGGGGCTACCAGCCGCGGGCGCGCCACTCCGGCAGCGACGGGCGCTCGGCGCCGATCGTGGTGTCCTTGCCGTGCCCGGGGTAGACCCACGCCTCGTCCGGGAGGGTGCCGAACAGCCGCTGCTCGACGTCGTCGACCAGGCTGGCGAAGCGCGCGGGGTCCTGCTGGGTGTTGCCGACGCCGCCCGGGAACAGGCTGTCGCCGGTGAAGACGTGGACGCCGGCGTCCTCCGGGCCCCGCCAGACCAGCGCGATGCTGCCCGGGGTGTGCCCGCGCAGGCGCACCACCTCGAGGACCTGCTCGCCGACCGCGACGGTGTCCCCGTGCTCCACCGGCCGCTGGACCGGCACGGGCAGGTCGGCGGCGTCCGCGGGGTGGGCCACGGTGACCGCACCGGTCGCCGCGACGACCTCGGGCAGCGCCCGGTGGTGGTCCCAGTGCCCGTGGGTGGTGACGACGGTGCGCAGGTCGGCGTCGCCGATGAACGAGCGCAGGGTGTCGGGCTCGGCCGCGGCGTCCACCAGCAGCGCCTCGCCGGTCGCCGTGCAGCGCAGCAGGTAGGCGTTGTTCGCCATCTCGCTGACGGCGACCTTGCTGATGGTCAGCCCGGGCAGCTCGCGGACGTCGGCGGGGCCACCGACCTCGACGTCGCCGGTGTAGGTCGGGGTGCTCATCCGGACTCCGTTCGGGAAGTGTCGGCGGACGCCGTTACGGTCCAGGTATGGACGCTAGCGGAGCTGTCGGTACAGCTCAGGACGGTGCCCCGGCCGGGAGCGACGTGAAGGCGGGGATCGTCGGGCTGACCGCCGCGGAGATCGCCGCGAAGGTGCACGCCGGCGAGCTCACCGCGGTCGACGTGGTGCGCGCCCACCTGGACCACATCGAGGCCGTCGACGCCCGCATCGGCGCCTTCCGGGTCGTCCGCCGGGAGGCCGCGCTGGCCGAGGCGGCGGCGGTCGACGCCAGCCCCGCCCGCTTCGCCCTGCCGCTGGCCGGGGTCCCCGTGGCGATCAAGGACAACGTCGCCGTGTCGGGGGAGACCTGCACCGACGGCTCACCCGCGCGCACCGCGGGCCCGGAGGCGAAGGACCACCCCGTGGTCAAGCGGCTGCGCAAGGCCGGCGCGGTGGTCGTCGGCATCACCCGCGCGCCGGAGCTCTGCCTCTACGCCGCCACCGACGGTCCGGGGACGGTCACCCGCAACCCCTGGGACACCGCGCTCTCGCCCGCGGGCAGCTCCGGGGGGAGCGCCGCCGCGATCGCCTCCGGGTCGGTGCCCATCGCGCACGGGAACGACGGCATGGGGTCGCTGCGGCTGCCCGCCGCCGCGTGCGGTCTGGTCACGCTCAAGCCCGGCCGGGGCGTGGTGCCCGGTGGCATCGGCGCCGACGACTGGTCCGGCATGGCCGTGAACGGCGCGCTGGCCACGACGGTCGCCGACCTGGCGCTCGCCCACGGGGTCCTGGCGGGGGAGGGGCCGGCCGAGCCGTCGGACCCCGGCCGCCCGCTGCGCATCGCGGTGAGCTCGAGCTCGCCGGTGCCCGGGGTCCGTGCCGACGCCGCCACCCGGGCGGCGCTCGACCGCGTCGTCGCGGAGCTGCGCGCTGCCGGGCACACGGTCGTCCGGCAGAACCCGCCGATCACGCCGGGGGCGGCGGCCGGGGCGCTGGTGCGCTGGATGGCCGGCGCGGAGGACGACGCGGAGCTCCTCGGCATCCCCCGCGACCAGCTGCAGCCGCGCAGCCGGACGCACGCCCGGATCGGGCGGCTGGTCCGCCGGCTCGGCCTCGTGCGGCCGAGCACCCAGGAGCGCTTCCGCGAGCGCATGGTGCGCTTCTTCGACGAGGTCGACCTGCTGCTCACCCCGGTGACCACCGGCCCGCCGCTCCCCGCGCGCCCCTGGCACGAGCGCGGCTTCCTGGCCAACATCACGGCGAACGCGCGCTGGGCGCCGTGGACCGCCGCGTGGAACCTGGCGGGGCTGCCCGCGGCCGTCCTCCCCGCGGCGTCCCGGCCGCAGGGCCCACCGGTGCCGGTCCAGTTCGTCGGTCCGCCGGGCGCCGAGGCGCGGCTACTCTGGATGGCCGGGGAGCTCGAGCGGCGGCTGCCGTGGCGCCGGTACGCGCCGGTCTTCGACCCCACCTCAACCCCCGGCTGAGCCGTGTCCGTGCGCTGACCGGGCGAAGCTCACACCTCTAGGCGGACGACCGCGACACACCTGGTCGTTGCACCCGGAGGACCGCGACCCGGCCGGCACGGCCGCCGCACCACCTGCGACATCCACCCAGCGACCGACAGGGATCACATGGACCGGCTCGTCGTCCGCGGCGCCCGAGAGCACAACCTCAAGGACGTCCACCTCGACCTCCCCCGTGACGCGCTCATCGTCTTCACGGGGCTCTCCGGCTCGGGCAAGTCCAGCCTCGCGTTCGACACGATCTTCGCCGAGGGCCAGCGCCGCTACGTCGAGTCGCTGTCGGCCTACGCCCGCCAGTTCCTGGGCCAGATGGACAAGCCGGACGTCGACTTCATCGAGGGCCTCTCGCCCGCGGTGTCGATCGACCAGAAGTCGACCAACCGCAACCCGCGGTCGACCGTCGGCACCATCACCGAGGTCTACGACTACCTCCGGCTGCTCTACGCGCGCGCCGGGCAGCCGCACTGCCCGAACTGCGGCAAGCCCATCTCGCGGCAGACCCCGCAGCAGATCGTCGACCAGGTCCTCGCCATGGAGGAGGGCACCCGCTTCCAGGTGCTCGCGCCGGTGGTCCGCGCGCGCAAGGGCGAGTACGTCGACCTGTTCAGCTCCCTGCAGACCCAGGGCTTCTCCCGCGTCCGCGTCGACGGCGTCATCCACTCGCTGACCGAGCCGCCGAAGCTCAAGAAGCAGGAGAAGCACACGATCGAGGTGATCGTCGACCGGCTCACCGTCAAGGAGAGCGCGAAGCGGCGGCTCACCGACTCGGTCGAGACGGCGCTCGGGCTGGCCGGTGGCCTCGTGGTCCTCGACTTCGTGGACCTGCCCGACGACGACCCGCACCGCGAGCGCACCTACTCCGAGCACCTCGCCTGCGTCGACGACGGCCTGTCCTTCGAGGCGCTCGAGCCGCGCTCCTTCTCCTTCAACTCGCCCTTCGGCGCCTGCCCGGAGTGCACCGGCATCGGCACCCGCAAGGAGGTCGACCCCGACCTCGTGGTGCCCGACCCGACGAAGAGCCTGGCCAAGGGAGCCATCGCGCCCTGGTCGAGCTCGATGAGCAACGAGTACTTCACCCGCCTGCTCACCGGTCTCTCCCAGCAGATCGGCTTCTCCATGGACGAGCCGTGGGAGCGGCTGCCCGCCAAGGTGCAGAAGGCGATCCTGCACGGCTCGCCGGACCAGGTGCACGTCCGCTACAAGAACCGCTACGGCCGCGAGCGCAGCTACTACGCCGCGTTCGAGGGAGTCCTGCCGTTCCTGGAGCGCCGGCACGAGGACACCGACAGCGACTACATGAAGGACAAGTACGAGGGCTACATGCGGGACGTCCCGTGCCCCGTCTGCCACGGCACCCGGCTCAAGCCGGAGATCCTCGCCGTCAAGCTGGCCGGCCGGTCCATCGCCGAGGTGACCGGGCTGTCCATCGGCGAGGCCTCGCAGTGGCTGGGCGCGCTGGAGCTGGGGGAGCGCGAGGCGGCCATCGCCGACCGCGTGCTCCGCGAGATCCAGGCCCGGCTGTCCTTCCTCGTCGACGTCGGGCTGGACTACCTCTCCATGGACCGGCCGGCGGCGACGCTCGCCGGCGGCGAGGCACAGCGCATCCGGCTGGCCACCCAGATCGGCTCCGGGCTGGTCGGCGTCCTCTACGTGCTGGACGAGCCGTCCATCGGGCTGCACCAGCGGGACAACACCCGGCTGATCGAGACCCTCGTCCGGCTCCGCGACATGGGCAACACCCTCATCGTCGTCGAGCACGACGAGGACACGATCAAGGTCGCCGACTGGGTGGTCGACATCGGCCCGGGTGCCGGTGAGCACGGCGGTGAGGTGGTCGTCAGCGGCACGGTCGACGACCTGCTCAACTCGGAGCGGTCGCTCACCGGTGCCTACCTCTCCGGCCGCAAGCAGATCGTCGTCCCGGAGAAGCGGCGGGAGCCCACGCCCGGCCGGGAGCTGGTCGTGAAGGGCGCCCGCGAGAACAACCTGCGCGGCGTCGACGTGACCTTCCCGCTGGGCCTGCTGGTCGCCGTCACCGGCGTCTCCGGCTCGGGCAAGTCCAGCCTGGTCAACGACATCCTCTACAGCGTCCTGGCCAACGAGCTCAACCGCGCCCGGCTGGTGCCCGGCCGGCACCGCACCGTGACCGGCCTGGAGCACCTGGACAAGGTCGTGCACGTCGACCAGTCGCCGATCGGCCGCACCCCGCGCTCGAACCCGGCGACCTACACCGGCGTCTGGGACCACGTCCGCAAGCTGTTCGCCCAGACGACCGAGGCGAAGATGCGCGGCTACCTGCCGGGCCGCTTCTCCTTCAACGTCAAGGGCGGCCGCTGCGAGGCCTGCTCCGGCGACGGCACGCTGAAGATCGAGATGAACTTCCTGCCGGACGTCTACGTCCCCTGCGAGGTGTGCAAGGGCGCCCGGTTCAACCGGGAGACCCTCGAGGTGCACTACAAGGGCAAGACGGTCGCCGAGGTCCTCGACATGCCCATCGAGGAGGCCGCGGAGTTCTTCGAGGCCATCCCGGCGATCGCCCGGTACCTGCGCACGCTCACCGAGGTGGGGCTGGGCTACGTCCGGCTCGGCCAGCCGGCGACCACGCTCTCCGGCGGTGAGGCGCAGCGGGTGAAGCTGGCCAGCGAGCTGCAGAAGCGGTCCAACGGCCGGAGCATCTACGTGCTCGACGAGCCGACGACCGGCCTGCACTTCGAGGACATCCGCAAGCTGCTCCTCGTGCTCCAGGGCCTGGTCGACAAGGGCAACTCGGTGATCGTCATCGAGCACAACCTCGACGTCATCAAGAGCGCGGACTGGCTCATCGACATGGGCCCGGAGGGCGGGTTCCGGGGCGGCACCGTCGTCGCCGAGGGGCCGCCGGAGTTCCTGGCGACGGTGGAGGAGAGCCACACCGGCCGCTACCTGCGGCCGATGCTCGACCCCGACGCCGTCGCCGCGGCCGTCGCGGGCCCGGTGAAGAAGCGGGCCCGCAAGAAGGCGAGCTGACTGCTGAGGGAAGCCACCAGGAGCGGGGCCCACGACGGCTCCTCCGGGTTCGACGGCCCCCACCCGCTTCGTAGAGGTGCGCCTCCCACCCGGTCGGGCTGGGGAGGTCGACGCCGGGCGGCTCCGTGCTCAGCACTTGTGAGAGAAGTCACTCCGGGCGTACTCTCCTTGTGACCGACGTCACCGGGCTGCCTGCGCAGCCCACGAGGAGGCCGCGATGAGCGCACTCACTCCTGACTGCGACCCGGACATGGCCCACTGCGGCGAACCGTGGAAGGGCAAGGGCTCACGAGGGTCGGGGATCCTCTCCACCGTCGTCCTGCTCGCCCTCCTGGGCGTCTCGTTGGCCGTCGTGACCAAGGACGTCGTCGCCGACGCCTTCGACTTCGCCGCCGTGCCGGTCGGCGTGCTGGCGGCCGCGGTGCTGGCCCGCCGGGCGGCCCGCCTGACCGCCCGCGGCGCGTCGGCGCTGGCCGCCCGCACCCCGTCCGTCGCGGTGCGCCGGTCGCAGCCCGTGGGCTGAGCACCGCTCCTGCCCGTCCCGACGGAGCGGACCCGACCGGGGTCCGCTCCGTCGGCGTGCGCGGCACCCGGCGCCCTCGGATGTGACACGTGGGACGGACGGGTACGTCCGCGCACGGCGTGTCGGCCCCGCGACCTAATGTGGAGACATGGCCGATCCGTCCACGTACCGCCCGGCGGTCGGATCCATCCCCGAGAGCCCCGGGGTCTACAAGTTCCGCGACCCGAACGGGCGCGTCATCTACGTCGGCAAGGCCAAGAGCCTCCGGCAGCGGCTGAACAGCTACTTCGCCGACGTGGCGGGGCTGCACCCCCGCACCCGCCAGATGGTGACGACGGCGTCGAGCGTCGAGTGGACCGTCGTCGGCACCGAGGTCGAGGCGCTCCAGCTCGAGTACAACTGGATCAAGGAGTTCGACCCGCGGTTCAACGTCCGCTACCGCGACGACAAGAGCTACCCGTCGCTGGCGGTCACCCTCAACGAGGAGTACCCGCGGCTGCAGGTCATGCGCGGGCCGAAGAAGAAGGGCGTGCGGTACTTCGGCCCGTACGCCCACGCCTGGGCGATCCGCGAGACCCTGGACACGCTGACCCGCGTCTTCCCGGCGCGCACCTGCTCCAACGGCGTCTTCAAGCGGGCCGGCCAGATCGGCCGGCCCTGCCTGCTGGGCTACATCGGCAAGTGCGCCGCGCCCTGCGTGGGCCGGGTGAGCGCCGAGGAGCACCGGGAGATCGTCGACGACTTCTGCGACTTCATGGCCGGCCGGACCGACCAGATGACCAAGCGCCTCGAGCGCGAGATGGCCGAGGCCGCCGAGGCGATGGAGTACGAGAAGGCCGCCCGGCTGCGCGACGACCTCGGGGCGCTGAGGCGGGCCATGGAGAAGCAGGCCGTCGTCCTCGGGGACGGCACCGACGCCGACGTCGTCGCCTTCGCCCAGGACGAGCTGGAGGCCGCCGTGCAGGTCTTCCACGTCCGGGGCGGGCGGGTGCGCGGCCAGCGGGGCTGGATCATCGACAAGGTCGAGGAGGTCACCACCGGCGAGCTCGTCGAGCAGTTCCTGCTGCAGGTGTACGGCGGCGTCGACGAGCAGACCGGCGTCGGCGAGGCCGGGGAGCAGGTGCCGCGGGAGGTGCTCGTGCCCGAGCTGCCCGAGGACGCCGACGTCTACGTCGAGCTGCTGGAGGAGCTGCGCGGCGGCCGGGTGTCGCTGCGCGTCCCGCAGCGCGGGGACAAGCGGAGCCTGCTGGAGACCGTCGAGCGCAACGCCAAGGAGTCCTTCGCCCGGCACCGGGTGAAGCGCTCCAGCGACCTCACCGCTCGCTCCCTGGCGCTGTCGGAGCTGCAGGAGGCCCTGGAGCTCCCGGACGCGCCGCTGCGGATCGAGTGCATCGACATCAGCCACGTGCAGGGCACCAACGTCGTCGCCTCGATGGTCGTCTTCGAGGACGGCCTGGCCAAGAAGTCCGACTACCGCCGCTTCTCCGTCAGCAACGGCACCGACGACACCGCGGCGATGGCCGAGGTCGTCCGCCGCCGGTTCGCCCGCCACCTCAAGGAGGAGGCCGACCGGCGCGACGAGCAGGGCGTCGCGGCGGAGGAGGGGCGCCCGAGGCGGTTCGCCTACCCGCCCAACCTGCTCGTGGTCGACGGCGGTGCGCCGCAGGTGGCCGCGGCCGCCCGCTCGCTGGAGGAGCTGGGCATCGTCGACATCGCCGTGTGCGGGCTGGCCAAGCGCATGGAGGAGGTGTGGCTGCCGGGGGAGAGCGACCCGGTGATCCTGCCGCGCACCTCCGAGGCGCTCTACCTGCTGCAGCGCGTGCGGGACGAGGCGCACCGCTTCGCGATCACCTACCACCGGCAGAAGCGCTCCACGAGCATGCTGGTCTCCCTGCTGGACGACGTCCCGGGCCTCGGTGAGGCCCGGCGGAAGGCGCTGATGAAGCAGTTCGGATCCCTCAAGCGGCTGCGCGCGGCCACGGTCGAGGAGCTCATGGCGGTGCCCGGGATCGGCCGGCGGACGGCGGAGGCGGTGCAGGCGGCGGTCGCCGAGCCGGCCGACGGCGACGCCGGGCAGGTGGTCGAGACGACCCTCGCCCCGCAGGGCGCGGCGGAGCAGGGCACGCTGCAGGGCGGGGCCGGCGCCACCGCCGAGGTCGGCCGGGTGGCCTCGTGACGGCCGGCTCCGACGTGACCCAGGGAGCGGAGCAACCCATGTCCGGCGAGACCGCACCGGTCGGCCCGCAGAACGGCGTCTCGCCGGCGCTGGACCCGGCCTCGACCGAGCTCGCGCCGCTGGAGGTCGTCGTCGTCACCGGCCTGTCCGGCGCCGGCAAGAACAGCGCGGGCCGGGTGCTGGAGGACCTCGGCTGGTTCGTCGTCGAGAACCTGCCGCCGGCGCTGCTGCTGCCCATGGTCGAGCTGGGCGCCCGCGGTGACGTGCGCCGGTTCGCCGCCGTCGTCGACGTCCGCAGCCGCGCCTTCTCCAGCGACCTCCAGGAGGCCATCCGCGTCCTCGCGGAGGCCGGGCACCGCCCCCGGGTGGTGTACGTGCACGCCCGGGACGAGGTGCTGGTGCGGCGGTACGAGTCGAACCGCCGGGAGCACCCGCTGCAGGGCAGCGGGACGCTCACCGACGGGATCACCGCCGAGCGCGCGCTCCTCCGCGGCATCGCCGGCGACGCCGACCTGTGGGTGGACACCAGCGACCTCAACGTCCACCAGCTGCGCGCGACCCTGGAGAACGCCTTCGCCCGCGAGGGGCAGACCCCGCCGCTGACCGCGACGGTGATGAGCTTCGGCTTCAAGTACGGGCTCCCGCTGGACGCCGACCTGGTGGTGGACGCGCGCTTCCTCCCCAACCCGCACTGGATCCCCGAGCTGCGCGCGCACACCGGCCGCGACGCCGACGTCCGCGACTACGTGCTCGGGCAGGCCGACGCCGGCCCCTTCCTCGACCGCTACTCCGAGGTGCTGCGGCTGCTGCTCCCGGGCTACCGACGCGAGGGCAAGCGCTACCTCACGCTCGCGGTCGGCTGCACCGGCGGCAAGCACCGCAGCGTGGCCATCGCCGAGGAGTTCGCCCGCCGGCTCTCCGCCGAGGGCATCGCCGCCGTCGCCCGCCACCGCGACCTGGGCCGCGAGTAGTGGGCGGCGTACCGGTGCCCGGGCGTCCGCCGCGGGTCGTGGCCTTCGGCGGCGGCCACGGGCTGGCGGCCGCGCTGGGTGCCTGGCGGCGGATCACCCCGGACCTGACCGCGGTGGTCACCGTCGCCGACGACGGCGGCTCCTCCGGCCGCATCCGCCGGGAGATGCCGGTGCTGCCGCCGGGGGACCTGCGCATGGCGCTGACGGCGCTGGCCGGGCAGGACGAGCGCACCCGGCTGGTGGCCGACCTGCTGCAGCACCGGCTGGGCGGCAGCGGCGTGCTCGCCGGGCACCCCGTCGGCAACCTGGTGCTCACCGGGCTGGTCGAGATGCACGGCGGTGACACCGTGCAGGCCCTGGACCGGCTGGCCGAGCTGCTCGGCTGCCCGGGTCGGGTGCTCCCCATGGCCGACGTGCCGCTGGACCTGGTGGCCCGGGTGGAGAGCACCGACCCGGACGACCCGGCGCGCACCCGCCGGATCCGGGGGCAGGTGGCCATCGCGTCCACGCCCGGCCGGGTGCGGGAGATCTCGCTCTCGCCGGCCGACCCGCCGGTCAACCCGGCGGTGCTCGAGGCGATCGCCGAGGCCGACGTGGTCTCGCTCGGTCCGGGATCCTGGTACACCTCGGTGCTGCCGCACCTGCTCGTCCCGCAGCTGCGGGCCGCGCTGGCCGCGGCGCGGGCCAAGGTGGTGGTGGTGCTGAACCTGGAACCTCAGCCGGGGGAGACCGACGGTTTCTCGCCGGAGGAGCACCTGACGGTGCTGCGGGCACACTTGCACGGAGTGGCGTTGCACAGCGTGGTCGCGGATGCTGATTCGGTAGTTGACCGCCGTGGTCTGCTGGAGGCCGTGCGCGACTGCGGTGCCGAGCTCGTGCTCGCGCCCGTGGCCGAGCCGGACGGCGCACCGCGGCACGACCCGGAGCGCCTGTCGGCTGCGCTGGCGTCCGTGGTCGGTCGGCGGTGAACGAGTAGGGCTGCCCGACCGGGTAACGAAGGCAGGGCCGCCTGGGCGGCACGAGGGGGAAGGGGACGGCGTACATGGCGCTGGCCCGGAAGCCGGGGATGCGACGCCCCGGAGCAACGTGGGGGTGGACGGCATGGCGATGACCGCCATGGTGAAGGACGAGCTCTCCCGGGTGGAGTGCACAAAGACCTCCGAGCGGAAGGCCGAGGTGACCGCGCTGCTGCGGTTCTCCGGCGGCCTGCACATCGTGGGTGGTCGCGTGGTCATCGAGGCGGAGCTCGACACCGGCTCGGTGGCCCGGCGACTGCGCCGCGACATCAGCGAGGTCTACGGGTACACCAGCGGCGTCAGCGTGCTCGCCGGCGGCAACATCCGCCGCGGGGTGCGCTACCTCGTCCGGATCGCCAAGCACGGCGAGGGCCTGGCCCGGCAGACCGGCCTCGTCGACCAGCGCGGCCGCCCCGTGCGCGGGCTGCCGCCGGCCGTCGTCTCCGGCAGCATCAACGACGCCGAGGCCGCCTGGCGCGGCGCGTTCCTCGCGCACGGCTCCCTGACCGAGCCCGGCCGCTCCTCGTCGCTCGAGGTCACCTGCCCCGGGCCCGAGGCGGCCATGGCGCTGGTGGGGGCCGCCCGCCGGCTCGGCATCGCCGCCAAGGCCCGCGAGGTGCGTGGCGCCGACCGCGTGGTCGTCCGCGACGGCGACGCGATCAGCGCGCTGCTCACCCGCATGGGCGCCCACGACGCGGTGCTCGCCTGGGAGGAGCGGCGGATGCGCCGCGAGGTCCGGGCCACCGCCAACCGGCTCGCCAACTTCGACGACGCGAACCTGCGCCGCTCGGCCCGCGCGGCCGTCGCGGCCAGCGCGCGGGTGGAGCGGGCGCTGGAGATCCTCGGCGAGGACGCGCCCGAGCACCTGCTCGTCGCCGGCCGGCTCCGCCTGGAGTTCGGCCAGGCCTCGCTGGAGGAGCTGGGGCAGCGCGCCGACCCCCCGATGACCAAGGACGCCGTCGCCGGCCGCATAAGGCGTCTCCTGGCGATGGCCGACAAGCGGGCGAAGGACCTCGGCATCCCGGACACCGAGTCCGTGGTCACCGACGACATGCTCGCCCAGTAGCGGGAGGGCACCCCCTGCCCCGCACGCCTCGCCGACGCTGCGCCCGGGAGTCGCCCGATCGGGCGTGCGGGCGCCGGGTGATCCGCGGCCCGCTAGGGTTCTGACCCGGAGCGAGGCCGCGCCGCGCGGCCCCCGAGCGCCACACGTTTCGACGCGACAGTGGAGGTCTGCAGTGACGGTCCGGGTAGGCATCAACGGATTCGGCCGGATCGGCCGCAACTTCTGGCGGGCCGCCGCGGCCAGCGGCCAGGACATCGAGATCGTGGCGGTCAACGACCTGACCAGCAACGAGGCCCTGGCCCACCTGCTCAAGTACGACAGCATCCTGGGCCGCCTCGGCCAGGACGTGGTCGCCAACGGCGACGGCATCACCATCGGCGGCAAGCAGATGAAGGTGCTCTCCGAGCGCGACCCGGCCAACCTGCCCTGGGCCGACCTGGGCGTCGACGTCGTCGTCGAGTCCACCGGCTTCTTCACCAAGGCCGCCGACGCGCGCAAGCACGTCGACGCCGGTGGTGCCAAGAAGGTCATCATCTCCGCGCCCGCGACCGACGACGACATCACGATCGTCATGGGCGTCAACGACGAGCTCTACGACGGCTCGCAGACCGTCATCAGCAACGCGTCCTGCACCACCAACTGCCTCGCGCCGCTGGCCAAGGTCCTCAACGACGCGTTCGGCATCGAGCGCGGCCTGATGACCACGATCCACGCCTACACCGCCGACCAGAACCTGCAGGACGGCCCGCACAAGGACCTCCGCCGCGCCCGCGGTGCCGCCCTCAACATGGTGCCGACCTCCACCGGCGCCGCGAAGGCGATCGGCCTGGTCCTCCCCGAGCTCAAGGGCAAGCTGGACGGCTACGCGATCCGCGTCCCGGTCCCGACCGGCTCGGCGACCGACCTGACGGTGCAGCTGAAGAACGAGGCGACCGCCGACGACATCGACGCCGCCTACCGCGAGGCCGCTGCCGGCCCGCTCGGCAAGTACCTGACCTACACCTCGGACGAGATCGTCTCCTCCGACATCGTCACCGACCCGTCGTCGTGCATCTACGACGCCAAGCTGACCAAGGTCTTCGGCCCGATGGCGAAGGTGCTCGGCTGGTACGACAACGAGTGGGGCTACTCCAACCGCCTCGTCGACCTCACCGCGCTGGTGGGCTCGAAGCTCTGATGCGCTCCGTCGACGACCTCATCGCCGAGGGCGTCTCGGGTCGGCGCGTGCTCCTGCGCGCCGACCTGAACGTCCCGCTCGACAAGAGCACCCGCGAGATCACCGACGACGGCCGGATCCGCGCCAGCCTGCCCACGCTGCAGGCCCTGCGCGACGCCGGCGCCCGCGTGGTCGTGTCCGCGCACCTCGGCCGCCCCAAGGGCGCGCCGGACCCGCAGTTCTCCCTCGCGCCGGTCGCCGCGCGCCTCGGCGAGCTGCTGGGCGCCGACGTCCCGCTGGCCGGCGACGTCGCCGGCGACGACGCGCGGGCCAAGGCCGGGGCGCTGGGCGACGGCGACGTCCTCCTGCTGGAGAACGTCCGCTTCGAGGCCGCCGAGACGTCGAAGGACGACGCCGAGCGCGGCGAGCTGGCCGACCGGTTCGCCGCCCTGGCCGACGTCTACGTCGACGACGCCTTCGGTGCCGTGCACCGCAGGCACGCCTCGGTGTTCGACGTCGCGCAGCGCCTGCCGCGCTACGCCGGGCGGCTGGTCGCCCGGGAGCTGGAGGTCCTGACCCGGCTCACCACCGACCCCGAGCGCCCCTACGTGGTGGTGCTCGGCGGCTCCAAGGTGAGCGACAAGCTCGCCGTCATCGAGGCGCTCCTGCCGAAGGTCGACCGGCTCCTGGTCGGCGGCGGCATGTGCTTCACCTTCCTGGCCGCCCAGGGCCACGGCGTGGGCTCCTCGCTGCTGGAGGCCGACCAGGTCGACACCTGCCGCCGGCTCCTCGCCGAGGCCGACGGCCGGATCGTCCTGCCCGTGGACGTGGTCTGCTCGCCGCAGTTCAGCGCCGACGCCGGCTCCACGGTCGTCGACGTCACCGCGATCCCCGACGACCAGATGGGCCTGGACGTCGGCCCGCGCACCGTCGAGCTGTTCGCCGGCGAGCTGGCAGGCGCCCGCACGGTCTTCTGGAACGGCCCCATGGGCGTGTTCGAGATGGCGCCCTTCCAGGCCGGCACCCGCGGGGTCGCCGAGGCGGTCGCCGGGGTCGAGGGGCTCTCCGTCGTCGGTGGCGGGGACTCCGCCGCCGCCGTGCGGGTCCTGGGGCTCGACGAGGACGCCTACGGCCACATCAGCACCGGCGGCGGTGCGTCGCTGGAGTACCTCGAGGGCCGGGAGCTCCCGGGCCTCGCGGTGCTCGCGGACTGAACGGGGAGACCATGGCAGCCACCGCTACGCGCCGGCCGCTCATCGCCGGCAACTGGAAGATGAACATGAACCACCTGGAGGCCATCAGCCTCCTCCAGAAGATCGTGTTCAGCCTCAAGGACAAGGAGATGGAGGCGGCCGAGGTCGTCGTCCTCCCGCCGTTCACCGCGCTGCGCAGCGTGCAGACGCTCGTGGCCGGCGACAAGCTGACCGTCGGCTACGGCGCGCAGGACCTGTCCACGCACGACTCCGGGGCCTACACCGGTGAGGTCAGCGGCAGCATGCTCGCCGCGCTCGCCTGCACCTACGTCACCGTCGGCCACTCCGAGCGGCGCGCGCTGCACGCCGAGGACGACGCCGTCGTGGCCGCCAAGGTGGGCAGCGCGCTCCGGCACGGCCTGGTGCCCATCCTCTGCGTGGGGGAGGGCCTCGACGTCCGCAAGGCCGGGACGCACGTCGCGCACTGCACCGCCCAGCTCGACGCCGCGCTCGAGGGGCTGACCGCCGAGCAGGTGGCCGGGACGGCAGGAGGCGGCGTCGTGGTCGCCTACGAGCCGGTCTGGGCAATCGGCACCGGCGAGGTCGCGACCCCCGACGATGCGCAGGAGGTGTGCGGGGCGCTTCGGGCGCGGCTCGCCGAGCGATTCGGCCCGGAGACGGCCGCTGTCGTCCGTATCCTCTACGGCGGGTCGGTGAAGGCCGCGAACACGGCCGGGATCCTGGCCGGGGCGGACATCGACGGCGCGCTCGTCGGCGGTGCCAGCCTGGACGCCGACGAGTTCGCGCAGATCTGTCGGATCGCCGCCGGCGGTAGCTGAGCCCTGCTGCCCGCCGCCGGCCGGACACGGGTGGGGGTGGGCAGCAGGTGGTGCAGCAGGCGCTCGAGCGACTGGCCGACCGGCTGCCCGGCTGGGCCCGGGGCTGGTCCCGCCGCAGGATCCTGGGATCCGCCGCGGTCGTGCTCCTCGTCATCGTGCTGGCGGTCAGCTGCCTGGGCGGTGCCGGGGGACGGGCCGACGTTCCGGTCCTGGCCGACGGGGCAGACGCCGGCGTGGAGGGTGTCCGCTCGCCCTCGGACGAGGCCGGCGGAACGTTGCGGGTCGTCGCCCCGGAGATCGACAGCCTGGACCCGCAGCGCTCGTACTCCCCGGGCGTGTGGAACCTGATGCGGCTGTACGCCCGCACGCTGGTGACCTACTCGTCCGAGCCCGGGAAGACCGACCAGCTGGTCCCCGACCTGGCCACCGACCTCGGCACCGTCTCCGAGGACGGGCTGACCTGGAGCTTCACGCTCCGCGAGGGCGTCCGCTTCGAGACCGGGCGGCCCATCACCAGCCAGGACGTCAAGTACGGCATCCAGCGGTCCTTCGCCTCCGACGTGGTCGTCGGCGGCCCCACCTACGTCGTCGACCTCCTGGACGACCCGGCGAACCCCTACCCGGGGCCGTACTCCAAGGAGGAGGACGACCCGGACCTGACGTCGGTGGAGACCCCCGACGACCGGACGATCGTCTTCCGGCTGCGCTCACCGCAGCCCGACCTCCCGTTCGTGCTCGCGCTGCCCTCGAGCAGCCCCGTGCCCGCGGAGGCCGACACGGCCGGCCAGTACGGCCAGGACCCGGTCTCCTCCGGCCCCTACGCGGTCACCTCCGTGGACCCCGAGGCCGGTGTCCTGCTGGAGCGCAACCCGCAGTGGGACCCCGCCACCGACGACGTGCGCACGGCCCTGCCCGACTCGGTCGTCGTCCGCACCGGCCTCTCCGGCCTGGAGCGCGACCAGGCCCTCCTGGCCGGCTCCGCCGACATCGACATCTCGGGCACCGGCGTGCAGGTCGCCACGAACGCCCGTCTCACCGACGACGAGGACCACGACCTGGCCGCCCGGGTCGACGACGTGACCACCGGCTCGCTGCGGGTGCTGGCGCTGCCCACCGACGTCGCCCCGATGGACAGCCCGGACTGCCGCGCCGCCGTCGCCGCGGCCATCGACCGGCGGGCCGTGCAGGACGCGCTGGGCGGGCCCGGGGAGGCGGTCCGCAGCTCGCAGCTGTGGCCGCGGGGGCTCGACGGCGGGCCCACGCACACCGACGCCGGCCCGGACCGGGACGCGGCGAGGGCCGCGCTCGAGAAATGCGGCCGGCCCGACGGGTTCAGCACGGTGTTGGCGGTGCCGGACGCGCCGAGCACGCTCGAGGTGGCCGACGAGGTGGCGGGCCAGCTGGGCGAGGTGGGCATCGACGTCGAGGTGCGGCCGCTGGACCCGGCCACGTTCTACGCCACCGAGGTGGGCAACCCCGACACCGTCGCGAGCAACGGGTACGGGATCGTCCTCGCCACCCGGACCGCGGACTTCCCGACCGCCGGCTCATTTTTGGTGCCGCTGGTCGACGGCCGCAGCGTCCGCTCGGTGGGCAACACGAACTACGCCCGGCTGAACGACCCGGCCGTCACCGCGCTCGTCGACGAGGCCCGCGCCGGTGGGCCGGGGTCGTGGGGCGACGTCGCGGAGACGGTGCGGAAGACGTCGGCCTACGTGCCACTGGCGGAGGCGCGGATCCAGCTGGTGGCGGGGCAGCGGCTGCACAACGGCGTGGTCATGCGGCCCTACGCCGGCTACGACATCGCCACCGCGGGCGTCCGCTGAGACCGTGGCCCGGCTGCCTCACCGGGCCGCGGGGGCGCGTCGGCTAGGCTCGGGGGGAGAGCTGGCGTCCGTCGCCGGTCGTCGAGGCTTCCGGAGAGGTCAATGGAGCTGGGGCTCAACATCCTGCTGGTGCTCACCAGCATCGTGCTGATCGTGCTGATCCTGCTGCACCGCGGGAAGGGCGGCGGTCTGTCCTCGATGTTCGGCGGCGCCGCGTCCTCGTCGCTGGCCGGCTCCTCGGTCGTGGAGAAGAACCTGAACCGGCTGACCGTGGGCACCGCCCTGGTCTGGACCGTCTGCATCGTCGGCCTGGGCATCCTCCTCAAGGTCTGACGCCCGCCCCTGAAGGCGACCGGCGTCACAATCGGCGCCGAATCGTGACCGGAAACCGCGGTCCCGGGAGTTAGTCTTCCGGCGCGGTGACCGGCGTCGCCGCGACCCGGAGCGACGATCAGGGGGCACACGTGGCTGGTGGCAACGCGATCCGGGGTTCCCGGGTCGGTGCGGGTCCGATGGGCGAGGTCGAGCGGGGCGAGGCCGCACCGCGGCGCCGCATCCCGTTCTGGTGCGCCAACGGGCACGAGACCCGGGTGGTGCTGGCGAGCGAGGCGGACGTCCCGGAGTTCTGGGACTGCCCCCGCTGCGGTCTGCCGGCCGGGCAGGACCAGGACGCCCCGCCGCCGGCCCCGCGGATCGAGCCGTACAAGACCCACCTGGCCTACGTCCGCGAGCGGCGCAGCGACGCCGACGGCGACGCGCTCCTGCAGGAGGCGCTGGACCGCCTCCGCGTGCGTCGCGGCGGCTGAGGTACCGCCCGGCCTGCCGCGCTCAGTCCTCCGCGCGGGGCAGCCGGCTCGCGGCGGCGGCGTCGAGCAGCCACCGGGTGGCCCGGGTCCCGTGGACCCCGGCCGCCGGGATCTCGTCCCGAGGGGCGCCGGCCAGGGCACGCGCCACGGCCGGCGCCTTCTCCTCCCCGGCGACCAGCAGCCAGACCTCCTCGGCGCTGGTGAGCGCCGGGAAGCCGAGGCTGACCCGGGTGGGCGGCGGCTTCGGGCAGTCGCGCACGGCCACGACCGGGCGCTCGTCGCCCACTGCGGGGGAGCCGGGGAAGATCGAGGCGGTGTGGCCCTCGGGCCCCATCCCGAGCAGGAGGACGTCGAAGCGCGGCAGGTCCCGCCCCTCGGCGGCGTACTCCCGGAGCTCGGCGGCGTAGTCCTCGGCCGCCTCCTCGGGGGTGGCGAAGGCGTCGGACGCCCCCATCGCGTGCACGCGGAAGCCGGGCAGGTCCAGGCCGTCGAGCAGTGCGGTGCGCGCCTGCCGCTCGTTGCGGTCGTCGGAGTCGGCGGGGACGAAGCGCTCGTCACCCCACCAGAAGTCGACCTGGGACCAGTCGACGACCTCGCGGACCGGCTCGGCCACGAGCCCGGCCACGTGCCGCAGGACGGCGATGCCGACGCCGCCGCCGGTGAGCACCACCGAGGCGCTGCCGTGCACGGCCTGCGCCGCGGCCAGGCGGGCGACCAGGGCCTCGGCCACCGCCCGCACCAGCCGGTCGGTGTCCGGCTCGATCACGACCTGCGGGGGAGGGCGGTGGCCGTCGGGCAGCTCGGCGGACGCGCGGTCACCGGGGGAGAGGCTCACGAGGTCACCACGTCGGTCTCCGCCGCCGGGTCGAACCACACGTGCTCGCGGACCGCCGGCCGGTCGGACAGGCCCCGCAGGCCGGTCGCTGCCTCCAGCGCCTCGCTGTAGGGCTCGTCCGGGTCGAGCCGGCGCAGCTCCTCGCTGAGCAGGTCGCCCAGCACCCGCTCGGGCAGGGCGAGCGTGGAGTCCGGGCGGTAGGGCTGGGAGATGACGGCGCCGCCGCGGTGGTCGGCCCGCACCTCCAGCTGCTCGTCCTGGTCCAGCCGCAGGGTCACGGCCTCGACCCCGCTCGGCCCGGGGTCGCGCGACCCGGGCACGACGTCGACCGAGCAGCCGCAGCGGGAGGAGATCCACCCGGCGAGCAGCTGCGCGGTGGCGTTGCCAGGGTCGCCCTCGATCCGGCCCCCGTGCACCTGGACGGCGTCGCTGCGCCGCCCGGACACCGAGTCCAGCGTCGAGGCCAGCACCGCGCGCCACGCGGTGCTGCGGGTCCAGGCGAGGTCGGAGTCGCCGGGGGCGTAGTCCTCGGCCCGCACGCGCAGCGTGGCCGGCGGGTCCTCGGTGAGCGAGCTGTCCGTGATCCGGCGGTCGGCCAGGACCCCGAGCGCGTCGGTGGCGATCCGCTCCGGCGGGACGCCGTGCCACCACGTGACGACGGGTGCGTCGGCGGCGAGGAGCGGCAGGACCACGGACTCGGCGTGCAGGGCGAGCCGGCCGTACATGCGCATCACCACGGCCTCGCCCGGCCCGAGCCGCCCGCCGATCTGCACCTCCGCGTCGAGGCGCGGGACCGGTGCGTCGATCTGCCGGCGCACCACGATCAGCACCCGGCAGGGGTGCATCTCCGCGGCGTGGGTGGCGGCCTCCTCGGCCTCGGTCACCCGGCTCTCGTCGGCGACGACGACCAGGGTCAGCGCCACCCCGGAGAGCACCGCACCGCCGGTCCGCCGCTGGGCGGCCAGCTCCTTCACCACGGCCGAGCCGGTGGTGTCCCACAGCGTGGTCATCGGGTCTCCGTCTCCTGGTGGCCGCTCACGGTCGCCGCCACCGGCGGCCTTCGGCGGCGAGCATCTCGTCGGCCGCCCGGGGGCCCCACTCGCCGGCCCGGTAGGAGTGCGGCTTCGTGCCCTGCCAGAACTCCTCCAGCGGGTCGATCACCGCCCAGGAGGCCTCGACCTCGGCGTTGCGGGGGAAGAGCGTGGCGTCGCCGAGCAGCACGTCCAGCAGGAGCCGCTCGTAGGCCTCCGGGCTGGACTCCGTGAACTGCTCGCCGTACAGGAAGTCCATCGAGACGTCGCGGACCTCCATGACGCTGCCGGGGACCTTCGACCCGAACTTGAGGGTGACGCCCTCGTCGGGCTGCACGCGCACGACCAGCTGGTTGTTGCCCAGCTCCTCGGTGTCGGTGTCGGCGAAGGGCAGGTGCGGGGCCCGCTTGAACACCAGGGCGATCTCGGTGACGCGGCGGGGGAGCCGCTTGCCGGTGCGCAGGTAGAAGGGGACGCCCGCCCACCGCCGGGTCTCCACCCCCAGCCGGACGGCGGCGAAGGTCTCGGTGGTCGACTCCGGGTCGACCCCTTCCTCCTGCCGGTAGCCGCAGGCGCGCTGGCCGGCGAGCCAGCCCTGCTCGTACTGCCCCCGGACGGCGAAGGTCTCCAGGTCCTCGGGCAGCGAGATGGCCCGCAGCACCTTGAGCTTCTCGGTGCGGATCTCCTCGGCGGAGAACTCGACCGGCTCCTCCATGGCGGTCAGGGCCAGCAGCTGCAGCAGGTGGTTCTGCAGCACGTCGCGGGCGGCGCCGGTCTTCTCGTAGAACCCGGCCCGCCCGCCGATGCCGACGTCCTCGGCCATGGTGATCTGCACGGAGTCGACGTTGTGGCCGTTCCAGATCGGCTCGAACAGGGTGTTGGCGAACCGCAGCGCCATCAGGTTCTGGACGGTCTCCTTGCCCAGGTAGTGGTCGATGCGGAAGACGTCGTCGGCGGTGAACACCGAGTCCACCAGCGCGTTGAGCTCGCGGCTGGACTCCAGGTCGGTGCCGAACGGCTTCTCGACCACCACCCGGCGCCATCGGTCGCTGGTGCTGTCGGCCATGCCGGTGCGCTGCATCTGCTTGAGGACGACGGGGAACATCGCCGGGGGGATGGAGAGGTAGAACGCGGCGTTGCCGCCGATGCCGTGGCTGCCCTCGAGCTCGGCGAGGTGCCCGGCGAGCTCGTCGAAGGCGTTGTCGTCGTCGAAGCTGCCCTGGACGAAGCGGACGGTGGTGGCCAGCCGCTCCCACACCTCCTCGCGCCACGGCGTGCGGGCGTGCTTCCGTGCGGCGTCGCGGGCGAGCTCGGCGAACTCGGTGTCGCCCCAGTCGCGCCGGGCGAACCCGAGCAGCGCGAAGTTGGTCGGCAGCAGGCCGCGGTTGGCGAGGTCGTAGACGGCCGGCAGCAGCTTCTTGCGCGCCAGGTCGCCGGTGATGCCGAAGACGACCAGGGCGCAGGGCTCGGGCACCCGGGGGAGCCGCCGGTCCCGCGGATCGCGCAGCGGGTTGGGGATCATCTTCCGTCCTCGTGGTCGGGGTGGGACCGGGGCGGTGCGGACGGCGTCGCCGTCCGCACCGCGGCGACGGTCAGCCCAGCGCGGTGAGCAGCTGGCCGATTCCCGCTGCCCGGTCCTTGAGGTGCAGGTGGAGCAGCGGGCGGTCCCGGTCGGCCAGCGCCTTGCGGTCACCGGCGGCCTGGGCCGCCTGCAGGGTGCCGAACGTGTAGGGCTGGTCGGGGACCGGCAGGTCCTCGGCGACGGCGCCGGTGAGCTGCAGGAAGGCCCCGACCTGCGGGCCGCCCTTGTGGTACTGGCCGGTCGAGTGCAGGAAGCGCGGGCCCCAGCCGAAGGTGACCGCGTGCTCCGTGCGCTCCGCCAGCGCGGCGCGCACGTCGGCGGCCGAGGCGTCCTGCAGCCGGTCCAGGTAGGCCATGACCGCCAGGTAGCCGCGCGGCGGGATCGCGCCGACCAGCGCGTCCAGGGCGAGCCGGAGCGCGTCGGACGCGGAGAGGTCCACGCCGTCGAGCAGGCCGCCGGAGGCGCGGATCTGCACCGCGCCCACCGTGGCGAGCGGCCGCTCGTCGGGCAGGCCCGACGCGAGGATCGCCTGGGTGTTCTCCTTGCTCTCGGTGACGTTCGGCTGGTCGAACGGGTTGATCCCGAGCACCCGCCCCGCCACCGCCGTCGCGTACTCCCAGGCCAGGAACTGCGCGCCGAGCGGGCCGGTCACGCCGACCGAGGGCCCCGGCTCCGGCGCGGTGGCGCCGACGAGGCCGAGGAGCACGTCCGGGGCCTGGGCGCCGGGCGCGTCCGGCGACTCCAGCACCACGGGGAGGATGCCGCGGCCCTGCTTGCCGGTGGACTCGGCGATCAGCTGCTCGGCCCAGTCGCCGAAGCCCTGGATGGGGGTGGCGCCGGCGTCGGCGAGGGCGACCTTGTCCCTGCCGGTCCGGAACGCGGCCCCGAGCGCGATGCCGAGCTGCATGGCGGCGTTGTCCGGCCGCGCCAGGCCCTCGGCCAGCTCCTCCGCGTCGTCCACGAGGGAGGCGACGTCGGCGCCGGCCAGCGCCGAGGGCACCAGCCCGAAGGCGGACAGCGCGCTGTACCGGCCGCCGACGGTGGGGTCGGCCAGGAAGACCGCCCGCGCGCCCATCGCGGCGGCCGTCTCCGACAGCGGGGACCCGGGATCGGTGACGACGACGAACCGGGCGCCGATCTGCTTCTCATCCAGGCCGGCGGCCGCGAAGGCGCTGATGAAGGCCCGGCGCTGGCTCTCGGTCTCCACGGTGCCGCCGGACTTGGAGCTGACCACGACGACGGTCCGCTCCAGGTCGGTCATCGCAGCGGCCACCTGGCCGGGGTCGGTGGTGTCGAGCACCACCAGCGGGACGCCGGCGGTCCGGCAGATGACCTCCGGCGCCAGGGAGGAGCCGCCCATGCCGCAGAGGACGACGCGGTCGATCCCCTCGGCGGCGAGCTCGGACCGCAGCTCGGCCAGCTGGGCGACCAGCGGGCGCGACGTCGCCGGCAGGTCCAGCCAGCCGAGGCGGACGGCCGCCTCGCTCTCCGCCTCGGGGCCCCAGAGGGTGGCGTCCTTCTGGACCAGCCGCGCGGCGACGTCGTCCTCGAGGAGCTGGGAGCGGACGGGCTCGGGGACCTCCAGACCGGCGGAGCTGAACTCCAGGGTCATGCCTTGTCCTCGAGCTCGGTGCGGACGGACTCGGTGAGCTCGTCCCAGGAGTCGACGAACTTCTGCACCGCCTCCTCCTCGAGCTGCCGGAAGACGTCGTCGAGGTCGACGCCGGCGTCGCCGACGGCCTTCATGACCGCGGCGGCGTCGTCGTAGGACTTCTGCACGGGGGTGCCGGGCGTGCCGTGGTCGGCGTAGGCCATCAGCGTCTTCTCCGGCATCGTGTTGACGGTGCCGGGAGCGATCAGCTCGCTGATGTAGAGGGTGTCGGAGTAGTCGGGGTTCTTGACCCCGGTCGACGCCCACAGCGGCCGCTGCCGCCGGGCGCCCTTGGCCTCCAGCGCCTGCCACCGCTCGGAGGTGAAGACCTCCTCGTAGGCCTGGTAGGCCAGCTGGGCGTTGGCCACGCCGGCCTTGCCCTTGAGCGAGGGGTCGGCCCCCGCGGCGTCGAGGCGCTTGTCGATCTCGGTGTCCACGCGGGAGACGAAGAACGACGCCACCGACTCCAGCGTGGAGAGGTCGGCCTCGGGGTCCTCGGCCAGCCGCTGCTCCAGGCCGGAGAGGTAGGCGTCCATGACGGCGCGGTACCGCTCGAGGCTGAAGATGAGGGTGACGTTGACGCTGATGCCGCGGGAGATCGACGTCGTGATGGCCGGGAGGCTGGCCTCGGTGGCCGGGATCTTGATGTACAGGTTCGGCCGGTCGACCAGCCACCACAGGTGCGCCGCCTCGGCGGCCGTGGCGTCGGTGTCGTGCGCCAGGCCGGGGGCGACCTCGAGGGAGACGCGGCCGTCGCCGGGCTGGCGGGAGGCCAGCGGGGCGAGCAGGTCGCAGGCGTCCCGGACGTCGGCGGCGGTGATGGTGCGCAGCGCCTCCTCGACGCTCACCTTGCGCACCGCGAGGGCGTGCAGCTGGTCGTCGTAGGACTCCGAGCCGCTGATCGCGGCGGCGAAGATCGTCGGGTTCGTCGTGACGCCGACGACCGAGTGCTCGTCGACCAGCGACTGCAGGTTGCCGCTGCGGATGCGGTCGCGGGACAGGTCGTCGAGCCAGACGGCGACCCCTGCCTGGGACAGCTCGGCCAGGTTCTCGTTCTGTGCCATGTCGGCCCCTTCCGGGCTCGGGTGGGTCGGTGCCGGCGCCCGCGTCAGCGGTCGCCGGTGGGGGAGTAGAGGCCGCCGGTGGCCGCGACCGGGCCGGCGGGGACGGCGGCGCCGGACCGGGCCGCCTCGATGCTCTCGCGGGCGGCGGCCACGACCGCCTCGTCGGTGAGGCCGAACTCCTCGTACAGGACGCCGTAGGCGGCGCTGGCCCCGTAGTGGGTGAGCCCGACGATCCGGCCGGCGTCGCCGACGAACTCGCGCCAGCCCAGGGGCACGCCGGCCTCGACGCTGACGCGGGCGCGGACGGTCGGGGGGAGCACCTCGTCCTTGTAGCCCTGGTCCTGGTCGGCGAACCACTCGACGCACGGCACGGAGACGACCCGGGTCGGGACGCCGTCGGCCTCCAGCCGCTCGCGGGCGGCGACGGCGATCTGCACCTCGGAGCCGGTGCCGAGCAGGATCACCTCGGGCGCGCCGTTCGAGGCGTCGGCCAGGACGTAGGCGCCGCGGGCCGTGCCCTCTGCCGAGCCGGACGAGGAGCGGTCGAACACCGGCAGGTTCTGCCGCGAGAGCAGCAGGCCGGCGGGGCGGTCGTTGTTCTCCAGGATCGTCCGCCACGCGACGGCCACCTCGTTGGCGTCGGCCGGGCGGACGACGTCGAGGCCGGGGATGGCGCGCAGCGCGGCGAAGTGCTCGATCGGCTGGTGTGTCGGGCCGTCCTCGCCCAGGCCGATGGAGTCGTGCGTCCAGACGTAGATGACCGGCAGCTGCATGAGCGCGGCCAGCCGCACCGCCCCGCGCATGTAGTCGGAGAAGGTGAGGAAGGTGCCGCCGTAGACGCGGGTGCCCCCGTGCAGCGCGATGCCGTTCATGATCGCGCCCATGGCGTGCTCGCGGACGCCGAAGTGCAGGGTGCGGCCGTACGGGCCACCGGTCCACATCTTGGTCTGGCGGTCGGCCGGCAGGAACGAGGGCTCGCCCTTGACCGCGGTGTTGTTGCTCTCCGCCAGGTCGGCCGAGCCGCCCCACAGCTCGGGCAGCGCCGGGTAGACGGCGGCCAGCACCTCGCCGGAGGCCTTGCGGGTGGCGACGCCCTTGGGGTCGGCGTCCCAGCTGGGCAGGTTCGCGGCCCAGCCCTCGGGGAGGGTGCGGGTGCTCATGCGCTCGAGCAGCGCGGCGCCCTCGGGGTTGGCCTGCTGCCAGGCGGCGAACCGCTCGTCCCACTGCGCGCGCTGCTCCCGGCCGCGCTCGACGACCGAGCGGGCGTGGGCCAGCACGTCGTCGTCGACCTGGAAGGTGCGCTCGGGGTCGAAGCCGAGGATCTCCTTGGTGGCGCGGACCTCGTCCTCGCCCAGGGCGGAGCCGTGCGAGGCGCCGGTGTTCTGCTTGGTCGGCGCGGGCCAGGCGATGACGGTCCGCAGCACGATGATCGACGGGCGGCCGGTCTCGGCCTTGGCCGCGGCGAACGCGGCGTCGACCGAGGCCAGGTCCTCGCCGTCGGCCACGTGCTGCACGTGCCAGCCGTAGGCCTCGTAGCGCTTGCCGACGTCCTCGGTGAAGGCGACGGTCGTGTCGTCCTCGATGGAAATCCTGTTGTCGTCGTAGACGAGGACCAGGTTGCCCAGCTTCTGGGTGCCGGCCAGCGAGGACGCCTCGCCGCTGACGCCCTCCTCCAGGTCGCCGTCGGAGGCGAAGCACCAGATGGTGTGGTCGAACAGGCTCTCGCCCTCGGGGGCGTCCGGGTCGAGCATGCCGCGCTCACGGCGGGCGGCCATGGCCATGCCGACCGCGTTG
The DNA here is from genome assembly GCF_004571075.1 of Blastococcus sp. TF02A-35. Taxonomy (GTDB): domain Bacteria; phylum Actinomycetota; class Actinomycetes; order Mycobacteriales; family Geodermatophilaceae; genus Blastococcus. Next base: position 33,143 of record NZ_SPQP01000004.1, on the reverse strand, counting down.
CCGACGCCCTGGCCCAGCGGGCCGGTCGTCGTCTCCACGCCGGGGGTGTGGTTCACCTCGGGGTGGCCCGGGGTCTTCGAGCCCCAGGTGCGCAGCGCCTTGAGGTCGTCCAGCTCCAGGCCGTAGCCGGAGAGGAAGAGCTGGACGTACAGCGTCAGGCTCGAGTGGCCCATCGACAGGATGAAGCGGTCGCGGGCGGTCCACTGCGGGTCGCTCGGGTCGTGCTTCAGCCACTTGTGGAAGAGCAGGTAGGCGGTGGGCGCCATGCTCATCGCGGTGCCGGGGTGGCCGTTGCCGACCTTCTGCACGGCGTCCATCGCCAGGATGCGGGCGGTGTCGATCGCGCGGCGGTCGAGGTCGCCGAAGTCCGCCGGCAGGGTCGGCCGCGGCTGCGACGGGTTCCCGGTGGGGGCGTCGGTCGCGGCCTCGGCCGGGGCTTCCGCCTCCGTGCTGCGCGTGTCCATCTGGTCGGTGTCTCCCTCGAGGTAGGCCTGACGATGCACCCGGACGGGCGGTCGGCCGCCGGCGGACGTGCCGGGGCGTCACGACGGGGTCTCGTCGCCGTCGCCCCTACCCGCTGCACCCGCGGCACCAACGTGATCAACCCTAGTCATCCGAGGTCATGGCGCGCGGCTGGCCGGGCGGGGCCCGGGGCTACCATGGGCGGGTTCCTCCCCCCGGTTCGAAGGGATCCCGTGGTGCCCTGCTGCCCGCGCGCGACCGCGCACGAGGGCACCCGGTGACGGCGCTGTCCGAGCGCGCCGCCGCCCCTGCTCCCCGCCTCGCCGCCCGCCTCCGCTCGCGGGTCGGTGCCTACGTCGGGCTGACCAAGCCGCGCATCATCGAGCTGCTGCTCATCACCACGGTGCCGGCGATGATGGTCGCCGACCGGGGCTGGCCGCCGCTGCCGCTGCTGTTCTGGACGCTGGTGGGCGGCACGCTCGCGGCCGGCGCCGCCAACGTCTTCAACTGCTACTTCGACCGGGACATCGACCGGTTGATGCAGCGCACGCAGAAGCGGCCGCTGGTCACCGGGGAGGTCACCCCGCGCGCCGCGCTGGTGTTCGGCTTCGCCCTGACGGTGAGCTCGATCGTCCTGCTGCTGCTCACCACGACGCCCCTGGCCGCCGCGCTGTCGGCGGCGGCGATCTTCTACTACGCCGTCCTCTACACGATGGTGTTCAAGCGGCACACCCGCCGCAGCACCGAGTGGGGCGGGGTGCCCGGCGCCGCGCCGGTGCTCATCGGCTGGGCCGCGGTCACGGGCTCGCTGGACTGGCCGGCCGTCGTCATCTTCGGGATCGTCTTCTGCTGGCAGATGCCGCACTTCTGGGCGCTGGCCCTGCGGTTCAAGGACGACTACGCACGAGCCGACGTCCCGATGCTGCCCGTGGTGACCACCGCGCTGTCGGTGGGCCGGCAGTCCGTCGGGTGGGCCTGGGCCACGTTCGCCGTCTCGCTGCTGCTCTGGCCGGTCGCCGCGGGCTACGGCATCGGGCTGGGCTACGCGATCCCCGCGGCGCTGCTGGGCGGCTGGTTCGTGGTGGAGTCCCACCGGCTGCTGGCCCGCATCAGGCGCGGCGGGGACATGAAGCCGATGCAGCTGTTCCACGTCTCGATCTCGTACCTGTCACTGCTGTCGGTCGCGATCATCGTCGACGCCATCGTCTGACCGGCGTCGGAGCGCGGCCGGTCCGGTGGCCGAGAACGGTGCCACGCCGGTCTCCGGCCGGGCGGATGCCGGAGCGGCGCGCGTCTCGGTGGCATGGAAGCGTGCAGCTCGTGCGCACGGACCTGGCCAACGCCCGGATGGGCCAGCTGGTCGGCGCCGACCGGCGCACGTACTCGATGACCGGGGTGGCGCTCGGCCCGGCCGAGGTCGAGGCGCTGGTCGAGTCCGGGTGCCCCGTCGTCACCTACCTGCCGGGCGGACGCCTCCTCTGGCACGACGAGGACGACGCCTGGCCGGCGTGGGCCGATGCGCGCAGCGGCCCGGAGCGGGTGACGGCCGGGCGATGGGAGTCACCGGACGGGTCGGTGCTGGTCGTCCTCGTCCTGCACGCCTGAGCGAGCCCCCTCGATGTCGCCCGCATGCGCACGGATGTCGCTACCGCGCCCGGGATTCCCGCGCGGAGGCGTGAGCGGGCGGTTCAGCGGGTCGCGGCGGGCTCCGCCTCGCGCGCCGCCAGCGGGGCGTCCGACGCCGGGCCGCGCACCGACCACACGAGCCGGGCGGCGAAGGCGGTCGTGAGCACCGCGCCGAGCATGTGCAGCAGGACCAGCGCGATGGGCAGGTCGGTGAAGTACTGCACGTAGCCGACGACGCCCTGGGCCAGCTCCACGAGCAGCAGGTCGCGGGCGGCCCGCCGGACCCGGGCGGGAGCGTCGGTGGCGTGCAGCGCCACCAGCATCGCCACGGTCAGGCCGACCAGCAGGAAGACGACGTCGGCGTGCAGCTGGCTGACCAGCTCGGGGTCGAAGCCCATGCGGTCGCCGGTGGGCACGTCCCGCTCGTCGACGTCGCCGCTGTGCGGGCCGCTGCCGGTGACGACGGTGCCGAGCGCCAGGACGGCCGCCGTCGCGGCGCCGATGCCCCAGGTCAGCAGCACGAAAGGCCGGCGCACCAGCGGCTGCCCGACGCCCGGCTCCCGCGAGCGCAGCCAGAGCGTCGTGGCGAGCGCGACGAGGACCGCCGAGACGAGGAAGTGCGCGGCGACCGTCCACGGGTTCAGCCCGGTGAGCACGGTGACGCCGCCCAGCAGCGCCTGCGCCGGGATGCCGAGGAAGGTCAGGACGGCGAGCGGCCGCAGGTCGCGGCGCGCGGAGCGCCAGACGGCGACGACGGTGGCGACGGCGACCGCGGCGAGCACGAACGTGAGCAGCCGGTTGCCGAACTCGATGGCGCCGTGGCCGGCCAGCTCCGGCGTCGCCACGAAGCTCTCCGAGGTGCAGCGCGGCCAGGTGGGGCAGCCCAGGCCGGAGCCGGTCAGCCGGACCGCGCCGCCGGTCACGACGATCAGCCCGTTGGCCACGGCGTTGGCGAGGGCCAGGCGGGAGATGGTGGTCGCGGAGAACGAGGCGGGCAGGCGCGGCACGCGTCGATCGTATTCGCTCCGGCGCCCGGACCCGGGTCGCGCGCACCGGGGGAGAGGGCCGTCACGTGCGCGCGGTGAAGCTGATCACGATGCTGTCCCGAGGAGGTGCTTCTTAGGTCGACCTTGCTTGCGCGGTCCCCTAAATAGGACACACTCGTGTTGTGGAATCCATCGCGGCGCACTCCCGGCCGTCGGCGACTGCCGACGACGGGCGCACCCGCGACCGCGTGAGCGGCCTGCTCCTCGAGCACGGCCCGCAGACCGCCACCGAGCTCGCGGGGCGGCTGGGCATCTCCCCGGCCGCCGTGCGCCGGCACCTCGACGCGCTGGTCGCCACCGGCCGGGTCGAGGAGCGCCAGGTGCGCGACGCCCACCGCGGCCGCGGCCGTCCCGCCCGCCGGTTCCACCTCACCGACGCCGGCCGCTCGGCCTACCCGCACGCCTACGACGACCTGGCGCTGACCGCGCTGCGGTACGTCGCGGGGATCGGGGGCCCGGACGCGGTCCGCGCGGTCGCCGAGCAGCAGCTGGCCGGCCTGGAGGCGCGCGCGTCGAGCGCCGTGGAGCGGGCGGTCAGCGCGGAGCACGGGCAGCCGGTCGACCGGGCCCAGGCACTCGCCGCCGCGCTCACCGCCGAGGGCTACGCTGCCTCGGCCTCCGCGATCTCCAGCGGGGGGCAGCTCTGCCAGCACCACTGCCCGGTGGCGCACGTGGCGGCCGAGTTCCCCCAGCTGTGCGAGGCCGAGACCGCGGTGATCGGCCGGCTCGTGGGCACCCACGTGCAGCGCCTGGCCACGATCGCCCACGGCGACGGGATCTGCACCACACACATCCCCGGCGCCCTGCGCCCGGGGAACAGAACGGCCCCTGCACGCCCTGTACCAGGTGAGCGAGGAGCGCGCGGCGCGCGCACCGCACCGTCCACCAGCACCGAGACACCCAGCAACGCCCACGCGATCTCCCGGGAGAGGACGCCCGCATGACCAGCACGCAGCAGCCGGCCACGGCCACGCAGCTGACGCAGGACGAGCAGATCGAGCAGCTCGGCCGCTACGAGTACGGCTGGGCCGACGCCGACGTCGCCGGCGCGTCGGCGCGCCGCGGTCTGAGCGAGGACGTCGTCCGCGACATCTCCGCGCGCAAGAGCGAGCCCGAGTGGATGCTCGACCGCCGTCTCAAGGCCCTGAAGCTCTTCGACCGCAAGCCGATGCCCGACTGGGGCTCGGACCTGTCCGGGATCGACTTCCAGAACATCAAGTACTTCGTGCGCTCCACCGAGAAGCAGGCCACCTCGTGGGAGGAGCTGCCGGAGGACATCAAGAACACCTACGACAAGCTGGGCATCCCCGAGGCGGAGAAGCAGCGGCTGGTCGCGGGTGTCGCCGCGCAGTACGAGTCCGAGGTCGTCTACCACCAGATCCGCGAGGACCTCGAGGAGCAGGGCGTCCTCTTCCTCGACACCGACACGGCGCTGAAGGAGCACCCGGACCTGTTCCGCGAGTACTTCGGCTCGGTCATCCCGTCCGGGGACAACAAGTTCGCCGCGCTGAACACCGCCGTGTGGTCGGGTGGCTCGTTCATCTACGTGCCGCCGGGCGTGCACGTGGAGATCCCGCTGCAGGCCTACTTCCGGATCAACACCGAGAACATGGGCCAGTTCGAGCGGACGCTGATCATCGTCGACGAGGGCGCCTACGTGCACTACGTCGAGGGCTGCACCGCGCCGATCTACAAGTCGGACTCGCTGCACTCCGCGGTCGTCGAGATCATCGTCAAGAAGAACGCGCGCTGCCGGTACACGACCATCCAGAACTGGTCGAACAACGTCTACAACCTGGTCACCAAGCGGGCCGTGGCCCACGAGGGCGCGACCATGGAGTGGGTCGACGGCAACCTCGGCTCCAAGGTGACGATGAAGTACCCGGCCGTGTGGATGACCGGCGAGCACGCCAAGGGCGAGGTCCTCTCGATCGCGTTCGCGGGCGAGGGCCAGCACCAGGACGCCGGCGCCAAGATGGTGCACGCCGCGCCGCACACCTCCTCGACCATCGTGTCGAAGTCGGTGGCCCGAGGTGGTGGCCGCACGTCCTACCGCGGCCTGGTCCAGGTCGACGAGGGCGCCTACGGCTCCAAGTCGACCGTGAAGTGCGACGCGCTCCTGGTCGACACGATCAGCCGCTCGGACACCTACCCCTACGTCGACGTCCGCGAGGACGACGTCGCCATGGGTCACGAGGCCACCGTCTCCCGCGTCAGCGAGGACCAGCTCTTCTACCTGATGAGCCGCGGTCTCACCGAGGACGAGGCCATGGCGATGGTGGTGCGCGGGTTCGTCGAGCCCATCGCCCGTGAGCTCCCCATGGAGTACGCCCTCGAGCTCAACCGGCTCATCGAGCTGCAGATGGAAGGTGCCGTCGGCTGATGACCGACCAGAACACCACGGGTCTCACGACCGAGTCCGCCGTCCTCGCCGGAGAGCTCTTCGGCGAGGGCGTCGGGACCCAGGCGGGCCCGCCGACCACCCCGGCCGACTCGACCGCGGTCGCCCCCGGCGCGCACTCGCACGGTGGCACCCCGACCGGCTCGCCGGCCGAGCGGTTCACCTCGACCGACCCGGACGCCTTCGGCGTGCCGACCGGCCGCGAGGAGACCTGGCGCTTCACGCCGATGAAGCGGATCAGGCCGCTGCTCGACGGCGCCGCCTCCGACGCGAAGCTGAGCTGGACGACCGACCTCCCCGAGGGCGTCGAGCTGGCCCGCGTCGACGCCGGCGACCCGCTGCTCAAGGGCCTGCCCGAGCCGGTGGACCGGCTCGCCGCGCTGACCCGGCAGAACGCCGGAGGCGCCGACGTGGTCCGCGTGGCCCAGGAGGCCCAGCTCGACCGCCCGGTCACGCTCGGCCTGGCCGGTACCGGCTCCGAGGACGTCGTCTGGGGCCAGCTCGTCGTCGAGGTCGGAGCTTTCGCCAAGGCGACGGTCGTCCTCGACCACAGCGGCCTCGCGAAGTACTCCGGCGGGGTCACCGTGCTCGTCGGCGACGGCGCGCAGGTCACCCTCGTCACGGTGCAGGAGTGGGCGCCCGGTGCGGTGCACGGCGGGCAGTACGACGCCGTCGTCGGCCGGGACGCGACCTTCAAGCAGGTCGTGGTCACCCTCGGCGGCGACCTCGTCCGCCTGGTCAGCAACGTGCAGTACGCCGGCCCCGGCGGCAGCGCGGAGCTCTTCGGCGTCTACTTCTCCGACGAGACGCAGCACCAGGAGCACCGGCTCTGGGTGGACCACGCCGTCCCCAACTGCTCCAGCAACGTGCTCTACAAGGGCGCGCTGCAGGGCGAGGGCGCGCGCACGGTGTGGATCGGCGACGTCCGGATCCGCCCCGCGGCCACCGGCACCGAGACCTACGAGCTCAACCGGAACCTGGTGCTCACCGACGGCGCCCGCGCCGACTCGGTGCCGAACCTGGAGATCGAGACCGGTGAGATCGTCGGCGCCGGCCACGCCAGCGCCACCGGCCGGTTCGACGACGAGCAGCTGTTCTACCTCTGCTCGCGCGGCATCGACGCCGAGACCGCCCGCCGCCTGGTGGTCCGCGGCTTCTTCGCCGACGTCGTCCAGCACATCGGCGTGGACGAGCTGCAGGACCGGCTCATGGCCACCATCGACGCCCGTCTCGGCGCCCTCCCGGGCCTGGACGAGCAGCCGGTCGAGGTCGCCTGATGGCTTTCGAGCGGGTCTGCGCGCTCTCCCAGGTCCCCGAGAACGGGGCCCTGCGGGTGGAGCTCGCGGACGTCGACGTCGCCGTCGTCCGCTTCGAGGGCGAGGTCTACGCGATCCAGGACCTCTGCTCGCACGCCGAGGTCCCCCTGTCCGAGGGCGACGTCGAGACCTTCGACGGCGCCCCCACCATCGAGTGCTGGCTGCACGGGTCGTGCTTCGACCTGCGCACCGGTGAGCCCACCAACCTGCCGGCGACCGAGCCGGTCGACGTCTACCCGGTCCGCGTGGAAGGGGAGGACGTGCTCGTCGACACCGAGAGCGACGGCCGCCTCCCGCTCGCGTCCGGCAGCTGAAGGAGAAGAAGTGTCCGTTCTGGAGATCCGCGACCTGCACGTCAGCGTGGGCGAGGGTGACGACGCCAAGGAGATCCTCCGCGGCGTCGACCTGACCGTCCGCTCGGGCGAGACGCACGCGATCATGGGCCCCAACGGGTCGGGCAAGTCGACCCTGGCCTACTCGATCGCCGGCCACCCGAAGTACACGATCACCGGCGGGACCGTCACGCTCGACGGCGAGGACGTCCTCGAGATGAGCGTCGACGAGCGCGCCCGCGCCGGCCTGTTCCTCGCCATGCAGTACCCGGTCGAGGTCCCCGGCGTCTCGGTGTCGAACTTCCTGCGCACCGCCGCCACCGCCATCAAGGGCGAGGCCCCCAAGCTGCGCACCTGGGTCAAGGACGTCAAGAGCGAGATGGAGCTGCTCGAGATGAACCCGGCCTTCGCCGAGCGCAACGTCAACGAGGGCTTCTCCGGTGGTGAGAAGAAGCGCCACGAGATCCTGCAGATGCGCCTGCTCAAGCCGGGCATCGCGATCCTCGACGAGACCGACTCCGGCCTCGACGTCGACGCGCTGCGGATCGTCTCCGAGGGCGTCAACCGCTCCCGCGAGGAGGGCCAGGTCGGCGTCCTGCTGATCACGCACTACACGCGGATCCTGCGCTACATCAAGCCGGACTTCGTGCACGTCTTCGTCAACGGCAAGGTCGTCGAGGAGGGCGGCCCGGAGCTGGCGGAGAAGCTGGAGAACGAGGGCTACGCGTCCTACGTCAAGACCGCGGAGGTCGCACAGGCATGACCCAGACCGCCTCGCGTCCCGATGCCGGGGCGCAGCGAGCGCCCCTGCCTCTGGACGTCGAGGCGATCCGGGCGGACTTCCCGATCCTGTCGCGCACCGTGCGCGACGGGAAGCGGCTGGTCTACCTGGACTCCGGGGCCACCTCGCAGAAGCCGCGCCAGGTGCTCGACGCCGAGCGCTGGTTCTACGAGAACGTCAACGCCGCGCCGCACCGGGGGGCCCACCAGCTCGCCGAGGAGGCCACCGGCGCGTACGAGGAGGCCCGGGCGAAGATCGGTGCCTTCATCGGGGCGCCGGAGACCGAGGTCGTCTTCACCCGGAACACCACCGAGGCGATCAACCTCGTGGCCTACGCGCTCTCCAACGCGGCCACCGCGAAGGAGCCGGAGTTCCGGACCTACGCCGCCGGCCAGGGTGACGAGATCGTGGTCACCGAGATGGAGCACCACGCCGACCTGATCCCGTGGCAGCAGCTGTGCGAGCGCACCGGGGCGACCCTGCGCTGGCTCGGGCTGACCGACGACGGCCGGCTGGACCTCTCGGACCTGGGCACGGTCGTCAACGAGCGCACCAAGCTCGTCGCGGTCACCCAGCAGTCGAACATCCTGGGCACGATCAACCCGATCGCGCCGATCGTCGAGCGCGCCCGCGAGGTCGGCGCCCTGGTGCTGGTCGACGGCGCCCAGTCGGTGCCGCACCAGCCGGTGGACGTGCAGGCCCTGGGTGCGGACTTCCTCGTGTTCTCCGGGCACAAGATGCTCGGGCCGACCGGCGTCGGCGTGCTCTGGGGCCGCTACGAGGTCCTCGACAAGCTGCCGCCGTTCCTCACCGGCGGCTCGATGATCGAGGTCGTGCGCATGGAGGGCTCCACCTTCATGCCGCCGCCGCAGCGCTTCGAGGCCGGCGTCCCGATGACCGCGCAGGTGGTCGGGCTCGGTGCCGCCGTCGACTACCTCCAGGCCCTGGGCATGGACAAGGTCGAGGAGCACGAGAAGGCGCTGACCGCCTACGCGCTGGAGAAGCTCGCCGAGATCCCCGGCGTCCGGGTGGTCGGGCCGGCCGACACCGTCGCGCGCGGGGGAGCGGTCTCCTTCACCGTCGAGGACATCCACCCGCACGACGTCGGCCAGGTGCTCGACGACCTGGGCATCGCCGTGCGCGTCGGGCACCACTGCGCCTGGCCGGTGGTGCGGCGCTACGGCGTCCCGGCCACCACCCGGGCCACGTTCTACGTGCACACCGGCTACGACGACATCGACGCGCTGGCGGACGGAATTCGCGCGGCCCAGAAGTTCTTCGGAACTGTGTGAGGCGCATCTGATGCAGCTGGAGTCGATGTACCAGGAGATCATCCTGGACCACTACAAGAACCCCCACGGGCGAGGTCTGCGCGACCCGTTCGACGCCGAGGTGCACCACGTCAACCCGACCTGCGGTGACGAGGTGACCCTCCGGGTGAAGATCGAGGGCGACACGATCGCCGACGTCTCGTACGAGGGCATGGGCTGCTCGATCAGCCAGGCCTCGGTCTCGGCCATGTACGACCTAGTGGTCGGCAAGCCGGTCACCGAGGCGCTGGGGACCGGCGAGCACTTCATGACCCTGATGCAGGCGAAGGGCGACCCGTCGGTCGCCGAGAAGCTCGAGGACGAGCTGGAGGACGCCGTCGCGTTCGCCGGCGTCTCGAAGTACCCCGCGCGCATCAAGTGCGCGCTGATGAGCTGGATGGCGTTGAAGGACGCATCCGCCCGGGCCCTGTCAGCCACCGGAGGCACCGCATGAGCGAGACCCCGACCACCGCCACCGACGAGACCCCCGCCGAGCTGCCGCCGTACAAGTCGGCGCTGCTCGAGGACCTCGAGGAGGCCATGCGCGACGTCGTCGACCCCGAGCTCGGCGTCAACGTCGTCGACCTGGGCCTGGTCTACGGCATCGACGTGGACGAGTCCAACGTCGCGATCCTGGACATGACGCTCACCTCGGCGGCCTGCCCGCTGACCGACGTCATCGAGGACCAGGCCCGTCAGGCCCTGACCGGTGGACCCGGCCCCGGTCTGGTCGACGACATCCGGATCAACTGGGTCTGGATGCCGCCGTGGGGCCCGGACAAGATCACCGACGACGGCCGCGAGCAGCTCCGCGCGCTCGGCTTCCGCGTCTGAACGAGTTCTACGAGGGCTTGGCCGTCGGGTACGTCCCGGCAGCCGATGCGAGCGTTGCCGTACGGCCCGCGCCCGTGGGGGCGCGGGCCGTCGTCGTCGGTGGCACCGCCTGGCACGTGGTGGCCGCAGACGTCGACCCTTCCTGGGCGGCAGCGCAGGTGGCGCACGACCCGCTCGCCGCGCCGTTGGGTGCCCGCTTCCTCGCGGCGCTGGCCGACCAGGTGGGTGCCGAGCCGGGCGTGCTCGATGCGGTCTTGCTCGCCCCTGCGGCGGCGGCAACGTCCGTCGAGCTGCGGCCGGTGTCCGTGACGCATCCGCGCGTGGACCGGGCGCTGCTGCACCGCACCGATGTCTCGGTCTGGTCGACCCCGGACGACGCGGCCGTGCTCGTGCTCGGCCGCGGAGTCGCCGGCCGGTGGGAGGTCAGCCTCGAGGTCGCCCCGGAAGCGCGGGGGAAGGGCCTGGGAACGGCGCTGGTCGCGACGGCGCCGTCGCTGGTCCCCGACGGCGCCCCGCTCTGGGCGCAGGTCGCCCCGGCCAACACCGCATCGCTGCGTGCCTTCCTGACCGCCGGCTACCGGCCGATGGGCGCCGAGGTCCTGTTCGGCCCCTGAGCGTCAGCGGCGGGCCTGGAACGCCTCTTTCCGCGCGACGCCGTCGTAGCCGCCCCGCGGTGCCCCCAGCCCGAAGAGGGCTCCCACGGTCGGCGCGACGTCGATGGTGCGCGCCGGCGCCCCGCTGACCGCGCCGCGGCGGACCAGCGGGTGCCCGCCGGCGACGAGGAACGGGATCGGCTCGGTCGCCGGGTGGCCGTGGTTGCCGGGGATGGGGTTGGAGAGGACTTCGGGGTCGCTGAACCGCCAGCCCGCTCGGCAGTAGACGACGAGGTCGCCGGCCTCCGGGCCGAGCCGCAGCTCGCGCGGCGCGTGCACCGACAGCACGCCGGGGTGCGCCCGCACCAGCCGCCGCACCTCGGCCAGGCCCGCGGCGCGCCGGTCGGCCGGCCCGGTCCAGTACAGGAGGTCCGCGCCGCCGTTCTGGGCGATCTGCACCGACGAGTGCAGGTCCGGGCGGCCGCGCAGCACCGCGCTCACCGAGACGACCCCCGTCGGCAGGGACCAGTCCATCGAGTGGTCGGCGAGTACCAGCAGCACGCTGGAGGCCCAGCGGCCGGTCGCCCGCAGGTGGTCGACGAAGCGGCCCACCTGCAGGTCGGTGCTGCGCAGCGCCAGCGTGCGGGCCACCCGCAGCGAGGTCCCGGTCAGGTCGCTGTGCCCCACGCGGTCGGTGTCCCCGAGGTTGACGAAGACCAGGTCCGGGTCGGCGTGGTCGACCATCGCCAGGAGGGCGTTCGTGGTGGCGACGTCCGGCGCGTGGCCGGTGACCGGGAGGACCGGGAACGGCTCCCAGCGGTGCGTGGCCCGCTCGCCGAAGATGCCGTACAGGTACTCCTTGGACAGCACCGTCCCCGTGGTGCGGCCCGTGGCGTTCAGCCGCTCGATGAGCGTGGGGAAGCGCAGGTCCGAGGGCCGGTCGAGGTCGCGGACCGTGGCCTCGGCCCGGTCGTAGACGGAGTTGGCGGGCACGCCGGACCGGTCGGGCCGCACCCCGGTCATCATCATCACGTGGTTGGGGATGGTCTCCATCACCGGCAGCGAGCGCGCCTGGGCGTACCAGGTGCCCTCCGTGCGCAGCCGGTGTAGCCGCGGCATCAGCTGCGGGGTGACCTCGTCCGGCCGGGTCCCGTCCACCACGAGGACGTACACCCGCAGCCGGTCGGCCGCCCGGGCCCGCGGGGCGCCGAGCGCCGTGGACAGGACCACCGCACCGCCGGTCGCCGTCGTCAGCTGGAGGAACCGCCGCCGGCTGAGCACCTCGCCGGTCACCGCAGCCGCCCCTGGGCGCGGGTCACGCGGTTGGTCCCGGCGGCCACCCGCCACGACGTCGACCAGACGGCCGCCGCCCGGGGGTCGGTGCGGTCGGTGAGCACGAACCAGTCCATCTGCGCCCCTGCCTCGGTGAGCTCCAGCACGGAGAACCCGTGCGAGTCGAAGTCCAGGTACTTCACGTGCGGGTTGTTCACCTTGATGGCGGTCTCCACCGCGAGCGACGTCGTGCGGGGGCGGGTGCCCAGGATGTCGTCGAGGTTGTCGCTGGTGACCGACGTGCAGACCAGCTCCACGCCGAGGCTGTCCCGGGTGAGCGGGTAGGTGGCGGGGTCCGAGGGCAGCTCGCAGGCCCAGCCGGAGTGGATGTCGCCGGTGAGGAACACCGTGTCCTTGATGGCCCGGTCGCGCAGGTGGGCGAGGACCGTGCCGCGCTCGGCGGGGTACCCGTCCCACTGGTCGACGTTGTAGGGGACCCCGGCGACCGGGGGAGCGGGCAGGTCCAGGAGCGTCGCGATGCTCTCCACGGTGCGCGACTCCAGCCCGTTCGGGAACCGGACCGGGGAGATCATCACCGGGTTGCCGACGAGCTTCCACTGCACCTGCGGGTCGCCCAGCCCGTCGAGCAGGAACTGCAGCTGGTCGGGCCCGGTGATGGTCCGGTCGGGGGCGGCGAGGGCCGGGTCCACGGGCGAGGAGGCCTGCTGGTCGCGGTAGGTGCGCAGGTCGAGCATCGACAGGCTGGCCAGCCGGCCGAACCGCAGCCGCCGGTACAGCTGCCCGCCCGGCTCGTACCGGACCGGCATCCACTCCGCGTAGGCTTGCTGGGCGGCGGCCCGCCGCGCCCGCCAGGCGCCCTCGGCCCCCTCGGTGTGGTTCTCGGCCCCGCCGGACCAGGCGTCGTTGGCCGACTCGTGGTCGTCCCAGGTCACCACCCAGGGCGCCGCCGCGTGCAGCGCCTGCAGGTCCGGGTCGGTCTTGTACTGCGCGTGCCGGCGCCGGTAGTCGGCGAGGGTCACCGTCTCGCGGGGCGGGTCGTGCGGGCGGACCAGCACGTCGCCGGCCTGGTACTCGTCGGGCCCGTACTCGTACAGGTAGTCGCCGAGGTGCAGGACGACGTCGAGGTCGGTGCGCGCGGCCAGGTGCCGGTAGGCGCTGAACCAGCCGGCCTGGAGGTTGGCGCAGGACAGGACGGCCATGCGCAGCCGCGGCACGGCCGCGCCCGGAGCGGGTGCGGTGCGGGTGCGCCCGACGGGGGAGGTCGCCCCGCGGCAGCGGAAGCGGTACCAGTAGGTGGTGGCGGGGCTGAGCCCACCGGCGTCCACCTTGACCGTGTGGTCCCGTCCGCGGCCGGTGCGGGCCACGCCCCGACGCACGACGCGCCGGAAGCCCGCGTCGGCGGCGACCTCCCAGCTCACCTCGGCGTCCGGCCCGGCGCCCGAGCCGGGCGCGGCGGCCTCCGAGGGGGTGACCCGGGTCCAGAGCAGGACCGACCCGGGGAGCGGGTCACCGGAGGCGACGCCGTGCCGGAAGACCGGCGAGGACGGGTGCTTCGGCGTGGCGGCGGCGGGGCCGGCGGCGGCGACCGCGGCCAGCCCGGTGCCCGTGGCCGCGGCCAGCTGGAGCGCGCGGCGGCGGGTGAGCTGCGCGTCGGGAGCGTTCACGACCTGGTTCATCGACCGAGCGCCGGAAAGGATGCGGGTCGGGGCGGCTGTTCACCGCGTGTTCGCCGCTCGCTCAGCGGAGCTCGGGCAGCCGGGCCGCGAACCCGGCGACCGGCCGGCGCTCGCGGAGCATGCCGATGACCAGCAGCGCGCATCCCACGACGAGCGCCGTGCCCACCGGCCAGGGCAGCGCCCGCACGGCCAGCCCGAGGGCGAGCACCAGGGCCGTGCCGGCCCCCACCATCAGCGGCGCGCGCACCCCGGCGCGGCCACCGGCCACCATCGCGACGGCGGCGAGCGCCAGCACCACCACCCCGCGGAGGGCGTCGGACGTGGCCACCGCGAGCACCGTGGACGGTGCTGCGGCGAGCACCAGCCCGGGGCCCCAGGTCGGCCACGACGCGTCGCGCACCAGCCCGCGGCCGGCCGCCAGCAGCAGCCCCGCGGACGCCGGGAGGCTGTAGGCCTCCACCGCACCGAGGTCGGCCAGGGCGGCGGCGATCCAGCCGGCCAGGACCAGCTGCGCCGCACCCACCCGCCAGGCCACCGTCGCGTCGGTGTCGTCGTCCGGCGCGGCCCCGGGGCGTCCGGTCCACCAGGCCCAGACGAGGGTCGCGGCGCCCTGCCCGGCGAGGTGCCCCGCGACCAGGCCCCGGTCGCCCTCGGCCACGAGCAGGACCACCGCGGCGGCGGCGACGGTGGCGGCCGCGACGGCGGTCGCCCGCCGCGAGTCGCGGTCCAGCCGCGCGGTGGTGAGCAGCGCCAGCACGTACAGCCCGGTGAGCAGGACGGCGACGACGGCGGGGGAGGCCCAGCCGTCGGGCAGCCCGAGCAGCGCCGCCCCCGCCAGGCAGCCGACCGCGGTGGGCGCGGCGACGGGGCGGTCGTCCCGGCGGAGCGCCGCCACCCACACCGTCGGGACGGCGGTGAGCAGGAGCAGCAGCGCGATCTCCGACCAGTGCCGGCCGTCCACCAGGCGGGCGATGGACAGCGCGGCCAGCAGCACGCCGCCGGTGAGCGCGACGGGCAGGAAGAGGCCGCGCCGCCACCCGGAGAGCTCCGCGGCGGCCACGGCGGCGACGAGCACCCCGACGAAGCCGGCCACCGCCACGGCCACCGGGCCGCCGGCCGAGCAGGCTCCGGTCACGGCCACCGCGCTCACGGCACCCACGGCCACGGGGACCAGGCGGGGCGGGCCGAGCAGGACGTCGAGCGACCGGCGCAGGCGGGCCAGGAGCAGCCCGGCGGCGGCCGCGCTCACCAGGAGGGCGGACACCCAGCGCTCGAGGCCCGGGGCGGTCCACGCCTCGACCGAGCCACCGAGGGCCCCGGCGGCCCACCACGGGGCCGTGGTCGCCGTGGTCAGCCGGCCGACGAGCGGCCGGGCCCACAGCGCGATGCCGAGCCCGACGAGGGAGACCCCGAGGAAGAGCTCGGTGCGCAGCACGTCCGGGACGAGGTCCAGCGAGCGCAGCACGGCCACCTGCCCGGAGGCCCACGCCGCGAGGGGCCAGGCGGCGGGGACGGACGAGACCCGCTGGAGCGCCAGGAAGACGCCCACGAGCACGATCGGCAGGAGGGGGTCGCCGGTGGCGGGGGCGCCCCCGATGTCGGTGCCCGCGAGCGCGAGACCGGCGGCGCTCGCGGCGAAGGTCTCCGCGGAGCTGCGCAGCCCCGCCCGGTCGGCCCGGACCGAGACGGCGGCGGCGACGGCGGCCAGCGCCAGCACGGCGGTGCGCACCAGGGGCCCGCCGTAGGCCGAGGCGAGCGTGGCGCCCGCGCTGACCAGGAGCACGGCGCCGACGGCGAGCAGCACCTGCGGGGGGCGCGTCCGGTAGGGGAACGGGGGCGCAGGCCGACCCATGACCGCCCCCTCCCGTGCTCCCGAGTCGTCCCACCGTAGGGCGACCGGTGCCCGGCGGCAGCCCGGTCAGCGCATCTGGGCCACCCACGCGACGGCCTCGTGTGCCTGCTGGCGGCGCCGCTCGTAGGTGGCGCCGACGACCAGCAGGAGCAGCCCCGCGGCGCCGAGCGTGAGCCAGCGCGGGAGGAGCGGCGCGTACGGGCCGAGCCGGCCCACGGCGACGAGCAGCAGCACCCCGGCGCCGACGACGAACGGTGCCTGCCGGTGCAGGACCGTGCCCCCGACCGTCAGCGCCGCGCCCGCCACGATGACGAGCACGAGCCGCAGCGCGGTCGGCGCCGCGACGACGACCAGGGCCGACGGCACCAGGGCCACCCCGACGGCGGCCCCCTCGGCGGCCCAGGAGGGCGCGCCGGTGCGCAGCTGCGGCACCGCCAGCACGAGCAGCCCGAGGGCGGCCGGCAGCGTGTAGGCCTCCGGCGTCTCCACCCCGGCCCCACCGACGGCGACCCACGCGGCGAGGACGAGGTCGGCCACGGCGAGCACCCCGACCTGGCGGCGCCCCGTGGTGACCGCGTAGGCGCCGGCGGCGACGCCGGCGATGCCGAGCTGGAGGCCCACCTGGCCCCAGGCGCCGACGCTGCCGCTGGTCAGCCCGGCGGCCAGGCCCGCCGCGGCGCCGCAGCCGGCCGCCCACAGCTCCTCGGGTCGGCCCGCGCGGGCGGTGGCGACCCCGAACGCGGCCGCGGCCAGCAGGGCGAGGAGCAGCCCGGCGGCGGTCGCGCCCAGCAGGGACCCGGCCCGGGCGAGCAGCACCGCCGCGACGGGGGCCAGCAGCGCCGCGGCCGTGGCGGGCGGGCGCAGGGCCGGCAGCCGGAACGCGGCCAGGGCGGCGGGGACCGCGGCGCCCAGGGCGACGGCGGCCAGCACCCCGAAGTCCTCGCGGTCGGCGAGCAGGAGCGCGTGCGGGACCACGAGGGCGGTGCCGAGGGCCACCAGCCCTGCCGTCGTCGCCACCCGCCCGGCGGTGAGGACGGCGGCGGTGAGCGCCGCGAGCCCCAGGCCGGCGGCGACCCACGGGCCGGGCTCGCCGGCCGTGCCCAGAGACCCGGCCAGGGCCAGCCCGACCACGGCGCCGGCGACGCCGGCCAGGGACCGCCGCTCCCGGGTCGCACCGCCCGCGCGGAGCCGCCGGTGCGCGACGAGCGCCGCGGCGCCGGCCAGGGCCAGCACGCCGGTCGCCGCCCAGGACTCCGGGGCGTCGTCCGCCGCGGCGACCAGCAGCCCGACGAGGACGCCGACCGCGGTCAGGACGGCGGTCAGCGCGACGGCCACCCCGGCCAGGCCGGTGCGCAGCCTCAGCGCCGCGGCCAGGTCGGCGGCGGCCAGCGAGAGCGCGACGGCGACGCCCGGGGCGCCGAGGAGCAGCTCGCCGGGCAGCAGCAGGAACGGCAGCGGCTGGGCCACCAGCAGGGCGGCCAGCGGCCAGGTCGCCGTCCTCCGGGTCAGCCGGGCGAGGAGCAGGGAGACCACCAGCACCACGGAGCAGGAGACCGCCCACCACCAGCGGAGCGGGACGTCCTCGATGCCGAAGAGCCCGAGCCAGCGGGCGGCGGCGAGGTCGATGGCGAGGAGGGCGGCACCGGCGGCGGCGAGGGCCTCCTCGGTGGCCCGCAGGCCGCGCCGGGCCGTCCAGGCGGACACGCCGCAGGCGGCGGTGGTGGCCGCGAGCATCACCCCGGCCTGGAAGGCCAGCCCGAAGCGGCTCCAGGCGACAGCGACGAACGTGATCGCGGCCGCCACCACCAGCAGCGCGCCCAGGCCGAGCAGCACCTGCTGGGGGGACATGCTGGGCCGCGGCGGGCGCACGGGCGCCGGTGCCGGGCCGGGGGGCTGCGGGGCCCAGGCCGGCGGCGCCAGGACCCCTGGCCGGGGCGGTGCCCAGGGCTGCGGCGGAGGTGCGGGCGCCGGGGCAGGGACCGGTGGGGGGAGGGGTGCGGCCGTCGGGGCGGGAGCCGCCCAGGCGCCCGGTGCGGCGGCACGCAGCGTCGCGAGCAGCTGGTCCCGGTCGCGGGTGAGCTCGCCGATCGTCGTCCCGATCCGGGCGATGACCAGCCCGGCCTGGGCCGCTGCCGGAAGGCCGCACGAGGGGCACGGTCCCGGCCCGACGTCGCCGAGCGGCCGACCGCAGACCGGACAGCTGGGCGCCCACTGGCCTGCGTTCGGGTTCATGGCCGCATCCTGGCAACCCGCCGCTCCACGCGGTACCGGTCGGGGCCGCAACACGCCCGGCGGTGTGATGCCGCCGATGTCACCCCGAAAGCGTTCGTGGTATCGGGCGGTGAGCGCCTACCCTGGGATCAGTGATCACGACGACCGGTCTGGAGCTGCGCGCCGGCGCTCGCATCCTCATCAGCGAGGCCACCCTGCGCGTCCAGCCCGGCGACCGGATCGGGCTGGTGGGCCGCAACGGCGCCGGCAAGACCACCACCCTCACCACGCTGGCCGGTGAGCGGCTCCCGCACGCCGGCAAGGTCGAGGTGACCGGCGAGATCGGCTACCTGCCCCAGGACCCCCGCAGCGGCGACCTCGACATCACCGCCAGCGACCGCGTGCTCTCCGGCCGCGGGCTCGACGTGCTGCGCAGCCAGATGGTGAAGGCGCAGGTCGCGATGGCCGAGCCGGCCGACGACGCCGAGCGGGACCGGGCGGTCCGGCGGTACGGCCAGATCGAGGACCAGTTCGCCGCTCTCGGCGGGTACGCGGCGGAGAGCGACGCCGCGCGGATCTGCACCAACCTCGGCCTTCCCGACCGGGTGCTGGCCCAGCCGCTGCGCACCCTCTCCGGTGGTCAGCGCCGTCGCGTGGAGCTGGCGCGGATCCTCTTCTCCGACGCCGAGACGCTGCTGCTCGACGAGCCGACCAACCACCTCGACGGTGACTCGATCACCTGGCTCAAGGGCTTCCTGGCCGGCCACAAGGGCGGCCTGATCGTCATCAGCCACGACGTCGAGCTGCTCGACGCCGTCGTGAACAAGGTCTGGCACCTGGACGCCAACCGGGCCACCGTCGACATCTACAACCTCGGCTGGAAGCCCTACCTCGCGCAGCGGGAGACCGACGAGCGGCGCCGCAAGCAGGAGCGGGCCAACACCGAGCGCAAGATCGACACCCTCAACGCGCAGGCCGACAAGATGCGCGCCAAGGCCACCAAGGCCAAGGCGGCCAAGAGCATGGACAAGCGGGCCGAGCGGCTGGCCGCGGGCCTGGCGGAGGTGCGGGTCCAGGACAAGGTCGCGAAGCTGCGCTTCCCGACGCCGGTCGCCTGCGGCAAGACGCCGCTCACCGCCGAGGGCCTGTCGAAGAGCTACGGCTCGCTGGAGATCTTCACCGACGTCGACCTGGCCGTGGACCGGGGCGCGCGGGTCGTCGTCCTCGGGCTGAACGGTGCGGGGAAGACGACGCTGCTGCGGATGCTGGCCGGCACCGAGGCCCCGGACACCGGCGAGGTGAAGGCCGGCCACGGCCTGCGCGTGGGCTACTACGCCCAGGAGCACGAGACCCTGGACATGGACCGCACGCTGCTGGAGAACATGCGCTCGGCGGCGCCGGACAGCACCGACACCGAGCTGCGGCGGATCCTGGGCGCCTTCCTGTTCTCGGGGGAGACCGTCGACCAGCGCACCGGCACGCTCTCCGGCGGTGAGCGCACCCGGCTGGCCATGGCCACGCTGGTCATCTCCGGCGCGAACGTGCTGCTGCTCGACGAGCCGACGAACAACCTGGACCCGGCCAGCCGCGAGCAGGTGCTCGAGGCGCTGCGGACCTACTCCGGCGCCATCGTGCTGGTCACCCACGACGAGGGCGCGGTGCGGGCGCTGGACCCGGACAAGGTCATCCTGCTGCCCGACGGCACCGAGGACGCGTGGAGCGAGGACCTGGCCGACCTGGTCGAGCTCGCCTGACCCGTCACGGCGCCGACCGGTTCCCGTCCCGTCCCCTTCACCTGGCCGACCCCCGCGGGTTGGGTGATCATGGGATGGCGGGAGCCGTGGTCACCCGGACGGCGGCACCAGGGCGACAGCACGCACCGGCGCGCCCGGCGGGCCGGTGGCTGACACGGAGGGGAGCCATGGCCGACTCGAACACTGCGGACCTCGGCAAGGGCAAGCGCATCACCGGCGGTGACCGGTCGACGCTCGCCGACGACCTGCGCAAGCGGTACGACGAGGGCGAGAGCATCCGCTCGCTGGCCACCTCCACGAACCGGTCCTACGGGTTCGTGCACCGTCTCCTCTCGGAGTCCGGGGCATCACTGCGCAGCCGCGGTGGGGCCAACCGGAATAGTAAGAAGGCGTGACCGCAGACACCTCGACCTCCCTCCCCGGTTCCGGCTGGGTGCGGACGAGCCGCGACGGCGCCGTCCTCACCGTCACCCTGGACCGCCCCGACCAGCTGAACGCGCAGACGCCGGCCACCTGGTCGGCGCTGGCCGAGGTGGGCGCCTCCCTCGACGACGACGTCCGCGTCGTCGTGCTGAAGGGGGAGGGGCGCTCCTTCTCCGCGGGCCTCGACCGCAGCATGTTCGACCCCTCGTCGACCACCGGTGGTGGCTTCGGCGAGCTGGTCGGCCTGCCGGTGGAGGAGGCGCAGGAGCGGATCCGGGCCTACCAGGCCGGGTTCCGCTGGCTGCGCTCCCCGGGCGTCGTCTCGGTGGCCGCCGTCCAGGGGCACGCCATCGGTGCCGGCGCGCAGCTGGCGCTCGCCTGCGACCTGCGCGTCCTCGCCGACGACGCCCAGCTGCGGCTGCCCGAGGTCACCCTCGGCCTGGTGCCCGACCTCACCGGCACCAGCACCCTGGTGGAGCTGGTCGGGTACTCGCGGGCGCTGGAGATGTGCCTGACCGGGCGGGCCGTGGGCGCGTCCGAGGCGCAGGCGATCGGCCTGGCCACGCTCGTCGTGCCGCGCGCCGAGCTCGACGGCGCCGTCGCCGACCTGGTGCAGGCCGTCCTGGCGCCACCGGTGAGGGCCAGCCGGGCCACCGCGGCGCTGGTGCGGTCCGCGGTGCGCAACGACTTCCCGACCCAGGACGCCGCCGAGCGCGCCGCCCAGGTGCAGCGGCTGCACGATCTCGTCAGCGGCGGCTGAGAGGCTCCTGCGGAACAAGCGCGGTCGCGTCCCGGTTGCAGCAGCCGCCGGGGGCGCGACCGGCGGACCGAGGGAGGTGCGGTGGACGGCAGTCCCATGACCTCCATGGCGGCCATGCGGTCGTTCCGGCGGGACCCGTCGGTGACGGCCCGGAAGCTGCCGCCGGGCACGGTCCGGCGGATCCTGGGCATCGCCGGCCCCTACCGGCGCGAGCTCACCTGGTTCCTGCTGCTGGTCGTCGCCTCGTCGCTGATCGGCGTGGTCACCCCGCTGCTGGCCGGTGACATCGTCAACCGGATCGCCCGGCTCGAGGGGACCAGCGGCGGCATCGTCCGCATCGCGCTGGTCATCGCCGGGCTCGCCGTCGTGGACGCCGCGATCTCGCTGGGCACCCGGTGGTTCTCCGCCCGCATCGGCGAGGGCGTCATCTACGACCTGCGCAGCAAGGTCTTCGAGCACGTCCAGCGCATGCCGGTCGCCTTCTTCACCCGCACGCAGACGGGCGCGCTGGTCAGCCGGCTGAACAACGACGTCGTCGGCGCCCAGCAGGCGTTCACCTCGACGCTGTCCGGCGTGGTCTCCAACGTGATCGGCCTGGTGCTGACCGCCGGCGTGATGCTCACGCTGTCCTGGCAGATCACGCTGCTGTCGCTGGTCCTGGTGCCGCTGTTCGTCCTGCCCGCCCGCCGCATCGGCCGCCGGCTGCAGGAGATCACCCGGGAGTCCTACGAGCTCAACGCGTCGATGAACGCGACGATGACCGAGCGGTTCAACGTCGCCGGGGCGCTGCTGGTCAAGCTGTTCGGCCGGCCGGCCGCGGAGGCCGAGTCGTTCAGCGGCCGCGCGGCCCGGGTGCGCGACATCGGCGTCCTCTCGGCCATGTACGGCCGCACCTTCTTCACCGCGCTCACGCTGGTCGCCGCGCTGGCGACCGCCCTGGTCTACGGCCTCGGCGGGTACCTCGCCTTCGACGGCTCGCTGAGCCCCGGCGACGTGGTGGCGCTGGCGCTCCTGCTGTCCCGGCTCTACGGGCCGCTGACGGCCCTGGCCAACGTCCGGGTCGACGTCATGAGCGCGATGGTCAGCTTCGACCGGGTCTTCGAGGTGCTCGACCTGCCGCCGATGATCCGCGAGGCGCCCGACGCCGTGCCGGTGCCGACCGACGACCGCTCCGTCGAGTTCGAGTCGGTGTCCTTCAGCTACCCGGCGGGCTCCGACGTCTCGCTGCCGTCGCTGGAGGAGGTGTCCCTCCCCGAGCACGGGGGGCCGGTCGACGTCCTGCACGACGTGAGCTTCCGGGTGGCGCCGGGGGAGATGGTCGCGCTGGTGGGGCACTCGGGCGCGGGCAAGTCGACCATCGCCCACCTCGTACCGCGGCTGTACGACGCGACGGGCGGCACCGTGCGGGTCGGGGGAGTGGACGTCCGCCGGGCGACGCTGGCCTCGCTGCGCGACGCGATCGGCGTCGTCAGCCAGGACGCGCACCTCTTCCACGACACCATGCGCGCCAACCTGCTCTACGCCCGGCCCGAGGCCACCGACGAGCAGGTGTGGCAGGCGCTCGAGGGAGCGCACATCGCCGACCTCGTGCGGTCGCTGCCCGAGGGCCTGGACACCGTCGTGGGCGACCGCGGCTACCGGCTGTCGGGTGGGGAGAAGCAGCGGCTGGCGATCGCCCGGGTGCTGCTCAAGGCGCCGGGCATCGTCATCCTCGACGAGGCGACCGCGCACCTGGACAGCGAGTCGGAGGCGGCCGTGCAGCACGCCCTGGACACCGCCCTGGCCGGCCGCACCTCGCTGGTGATCGCGCACCGGCTCTCGACCATCCGCAGCGCCGACCAGATCCTCGTCGTCGACGAGGGCCGCATCGTCGAGTCGGGCACCCACGAGCAGCTGCTGGCCCGCGACGGCCGCTACGCCGACCTCTACCGGACCCAGTTCGCCGACGGCGAGCGGGACCACGCCGTCATCGGCTGAGCCGCCCGGCGGTACCGCTGCGCGCATGACCGCGCACGGTGCGTCGCAGGCACTCGGTCGGGGCGGAAAACCGCAGATGGCGCGGCGTGCGACACCGGCGAGCGTCGAACGGTCGGTCCGGTACGAGCACTAGCGTCACTCCTGTCCCAGGCAGCCGCAGCCGGGGCACGTGACCGGGCTGGCGCGGTCACGAAGGAACCACAGCACCGTCGGGGAAGACCGGCGAACGCCAGCGAGGAGGAGACGTGACCGCAGCCCACCCGCAGGACACCCAGATCCGCTCCCTCTACGCGGACTTCGTCGACGGCTGGAACCGGCGCAGCGGCGCGGCGGTGGCGGCCGGGTTCGCCGACGACGGGGACATCATCGGCTTCGACGGCAGCCACCACCGCGGCCGGCTGTCGATCGCCGCCGACCTGCGGCAGGTGTTCGCCGGCCACGAGACGCCGGCCTACGTCGCGGTCGTCCGCTCCGTGCGGCCGGTGGCGCCGGGGGTGGCGATCCTCGTCGCGCACGCCGGGATGATCCCGCCGGGCGCCAACGACCTCGACCCCGACCTCAACGCCGTCCACACCATGGTCGCCGTCGACGAGGGCCGGGGCCGCTGGCGCATCTCGCTGTTCCAGGCCACGCCCGCCGCCTGGCACCAGCACCCGGACGAGCGCGAGGCGCTCACCGAGGAGCTGCGGGGCCTGCTCATCCCGCAGTGACCCCGGCGGTCAGCCCACCAGGGCGTCCACCACGACCTCGTCGGCCTGGACGATCCGCACCTCGCCGCCGACGCGGCTGACGTCGTCGACCACGCCACCGGCCACGTTGAGCGCGACCTCCAGCGCCGCGGTGGGCCCGACGACCCGGATGTCGTAGGGCGCGCTCAGCAGGGTGCCGTCGATCCGCAGCTCCCCGGGGGTGCCGGTGATGGCGCTGGAGACGACGACGCGGACGCCGTCGACCTGGAGGGCCTCCGCGCCGGCGCCGCGAAGCTCCTGGACGGCGTCGAGCAGCACCGAGACGGGCACGGCGCCCTCGGGGTCCTGGACGGTCACGCGCACCCCGGGCCCGCGGGCCGGCAGCGTCCCGTTCAGGATGCCGATCGACTCGGCGCGCTGCCGCGCCTCCTCGACCGCGGTCTCGGACTGCTGCTGCCCGGTGCTGAGGTCCTCGATGGTCTGCCGCGTCTCGCCGATCTGCCGGCGCAGGACCTCCTCCTGCTCGCCCAGCTCGTCGAGGATCAGGACGAGGTCCTCCTCGCGGCGGCCCTCCTGGGCGGCCGGCTCGTCGGTGTTGCGGATCTGCACGGTCAGCCCGAAGCCCAGGACGACGGCCAGCAGCGTGCTGGCCGCGACCGAGGTGGGCCGGTTCCAGGTCCGTCGCCGGGGTGAACCTGCACCTGAGGTCGAGCCTTCGCCGTCGGGAGCGGAGTCGTCAGCCGGCGGGACCGGGGTCCCGTCGCTCGTCGGCTCGCCGTCCATCGCGCTCCACAGTAGGTGCTCGCCCCTGGGTGGGAGCGCTGCCCCGCGGCCGCGTCGCGCGCTCAGCCGCGGGCGGCGAGGGCCCCGTCGTAGCGGTCGAGCAGGACGGCGGCGATCCGCTCGTCGGGCAGCAGCGGGGCGGTGACGACGTCGGCGCCGGCGCCGCCCAGCTTGTCGTGGAAGTGGCCCGGCGCGAGGAGGTAGGAGGCGACGACGACCCGCTGCGCGCCGGCAGCGCGGGCGGCTGCCACGGCGTCCGGGACGGGCGGTCTCGCGGCCGAGCCGTAGCCGGTGGTCACCGGTCCCGCCCAGCTGCGCTGCAGGAGGGCGGCGGTGTCCTCGACGTCGGCGACCGACCGCGGGTCGCTGGACCCGGCGGCGGCCAGCACCACAGCGGTGCCCGGGTCGCCGGGGTCGGCGCCGGCCTCGACCAGGCGGTCCAGCAGCACGGCGGCCAGCCGCGGGTCGGGGCCGAGCGGCCGCGCGGCGACGGTGCCCCCGGCGCCGGCGACGGCACCCGCGATGTCGACGTGCACGTGGTAGCCACCCGACAGCAGGAGGGGGACGACGACGGCGGCCCGGCCCTCGGCGGCGAGGCCGGCCACCACGTCGAGGACGGTGGGCGGCTGCACGTCCACGAACGCCGCCGTCGTCACCAGGCCGGGTCGCTGGGCGCGGGCGGCGAGGGCCAGCTCGGCGACCAGCCGGCGGCCGGTGGGGTTGCGGGTGCCGTGCGCGCAGGCGACCAGGACGGGGTGGGTGCTCACGGGGACCGCGTGACGCCGCCGTCGACGGCGACCATCGTGCCGGTGACGTAGGAGGCCGCCGGGGAGAGCAGGAAGGCGGCCACGCGGCCGAACTCCTCGGGCCGGCCGACCCGGCGCAGCGGGATCGAGGCCTCGGTGCGGGCACGCATGGCCCCCGCGTCCCCCGACGCCGCTTCGATCTCGGTGATCCGGTCGGTGGCGATGGTGCCCGGCATGAGCCCGAGCACCCGGATGCCGCGGGGGCCGAGCTCGTCGGCGAGCGCCTTCGCCGTCATGGCCAGGCCGGGCCGCAGCCCGTTGGAGATGGCGAGGTGGCCGATCGGCTGCCGCACGGAGGTGGACAGCACGAAGGCGATGCAGGCGCCCTCGGACAGGTGCGGGACGAGGGCCCTCACCAGCCGGAGCGGGCCGAGCAGGACGTTCTCCACCCCGTCGCGCCAGGCGTCCTCGGGGGTGTCCAGGACGGTGCCGGGCGCCGGCCCGCCGACGGAGACCAGCGCGCCGTCGACCGTGCCGAGCCGCTCGAGGGCCGCGGCGACCAGCCGCTCGGCCGCCTCCGGGTCGGCGAGGTCGGCGGGAACGCCGGACGCCGCCGTCCCCAGGGCGGAGACGGCGGCGTCCACGGAGGCGGCGGACCGGGAGCTGACCAGCACCCGGGCGCCGTCGTCGACCAGGGCGCGGGCGGTCGCGAAGCCCAGTCCCCGGCTCGCGCCGGTGAGCAGGTACCCGCGACCGCCCAGCCCCAGATCCATCAGGCGGCAGAACCCCGCAGCGAGCGCAGGACGTACTGCATGATCCCGCCGTTGCGGTAGTAGTTCGCCTCACCGGGGGTGTCGATGCGCACCCGGGCGTCGAACTCCACGTCGCCGGCCTTCACCTTCACCGTGCGGGGCACCGAGCCGTCGTTCAGCGCGGTGATCCCGGTGATGGTGAACTCCTCGTCGCCGGTCAGGCCGAGCGACTCGCGGTTCTGGCCCTCGGGGAACTGCAGCGGCAGCACGCCCATGCCGATGAGGTTCGAGCGGTGGATGCGCTCGTAGCTCTCGGCGATGACGGCCTTGACGCCCAGCAGGGCGGTGCCCTTGGCGGCCCAGTCACGGGAGGAGCCCGAGCCGTACTCCTTGCCGGCCAGCACGACCAGCGGGATGCCGGCGTCGATGTAGGCGCGCGAGGCGTCGTAGATCGTCGTCGTCTCGCCGGTCAGGTGGTTCTTGGTGACGCCACCCTCGGTGCCCGGGACCAGCTGGTTGCGCAGCCGGATGTTGGCGAAGGTGCCGCGGATCATCACCTCGTGGTTCCCGCGCCGGGAGCCGTAGGAGTTGAAGTCGCGACGGTCCACGCCGTGCTCGCGCAGGTACTTGCCCGCGGGGCTGTCGGCCTTGATCGAGCCGGCCGGCGAGATGTGGTCGGTCGTCACCGAGTCGCCGAGCACCGCGAGGGTGCGGGCGCCGGTGATGTCCTGGACCGGGGCCGGCTCGGCCGGCATGCCCTCGAAGTACGGAGGACGCCGGACGTAGGTGCTCTCCTCGGCCCACTCGAAGGTGTCACCGGTGGGCGTGGGCAGGTTCTGCCACTGCTCGGTGCCGGCGAACACGTCCTCGTAGCTGCGGCCGAACTGCTCGGCCGAGACGGCGTGGTCGATGACCCGCTGGACCTCCTGCGGGGAGGGCCAGATGTCGCGCAGGAAGACGTCGTTGCCGTCCTGGTCCTGGCCCAGCGGGTCGTTGTTCAGGTCGACGTCCATGGAGCCGGCGAGCGCGTAGGCGATGACCAGCGGCGGCGACGCCAGGTAGTTCATCTTGACGTCGGGGTTGATCCGGCCCTCGAAGTTGCGGTTGCCCGAGAGCACCGAGACGACGGCGAGGTCGGCCTCGTTGACCGCGTTGGATACCGGCTCGGGGAGCGGGCCGGAGTTGCCGATGCAGGTCGTGCAGCCGTAGCCGACCAGGTAGAAGCCGAGCTTCTCCAGGTACGGGGTGAGCTCGGCCTTCTCGTAGTAGTCCATGACGACCTTGGACCCGGGGGCCATCGTCGTCTTGACCCACGGCTTGCTGGTCAGCCCGCGCTCCACGGCGTTCTTGGCCAGCAGGCCCGCGCCGATCATCACCTGCGGGTTCGAGGTGTTGGTGCAGGAGGTGATCGCGGCGATCACGACGGCGCCGTGGTCGATCTCGGTCTCCGTGCCGTCCTCCAGGACCACGCGGGTCGGCTTGGACGGGCGGTCGCCCACCGAGGCGGTGTCGTAGTGGTGCGGCTTCCCGGCCTCGCCGTTGCCGTGCTGCTCGGCGATCGGGTCGGACGCCGGGAAGGTGTTGGCCACCGCGTCGTCGATCGCCGAGGTGACGCCGTAGGGCTTCTCCTGCTGCGGGACGCCGGGCTTGCGGTCCTCGCCGCCGGTCTCGTCGTCGGCGACGTAGTCGGCCAGCGCCTCGCGGAAGGAGGCCTTGGCGTCGGTGATCGCGACGCGGTCCTGCGGGCGCTTCGGGCCGGCGATCGACGGGACGACGGTGCCGAGGTCGAGCTCCAGGTACTCGGAGAACGCCGGCTCGCGCGACGGGTCGTGCCAGAGGCCCTGCTCCTTGGCGTAGGCCTCGACCAGCGCCACCTGCTCGGCCGAGCGGCCGGTGAGCTTCAGGTAGGTGATGGTCTCCTCGTCGATGGGGAACATCGCCGCGGTCGAGCCGAACTCCGGGCTCATGTTGCCGATCGTGGCGCGGTTGGCCAGCGGCACGGCGGTGACGCCCTCGCCGTAGAACTCCACGAACTTCCCGACCACGCCGTGCTGGCGCAGCATCTCGGTGATCGTGAGCACGAGGTCGGTCGCGGTGGCGCCGTCCGGCAGCTGGCCGAAGAGCTTGAAGCCCACGACGCGGGGGATGAGCATCGAGACCGGCTGGCCGAGCATCGCGGCCTCGGCCTCGATGCCGCCGACGCCCCAGCCCAGCACGCCCAGGCCGTTGACCATCGTGGTGTGCGAGTCGGTGCCCACGCAGGTGTCGGGGTAGGCGACGACGCGGTCACCCTCCTGCCGCGGGAAGATCACGCGGGCCAGGTGCTCGATGTTGACCTGGTGGACGATGCCGGTGCCCGGGGGGACGACCTTGAAGTCGCTGAAGGCGCCCTGGCCCCAGCGGAGGAACTGGTAGCGCTCGCCGTTGCGCTCGTACTCGATCTCGACGTTGCGCTGGAACGAGTCCTCGGTGCCGAAGATGTCGGCGATGACCGAGTGGTCGATGACCAGCTCGGCCGGGGCGAGCGGGTTGATCTTCTGCGGGTCGCCGCCGAGCTCGGCCATGGCCTCGCGCATGGTGGCGAGGTCGACGATGCAGGGGACGCCGGTGAAGTCCTGCATGACCACGCGGGCCGGGGTGAACTGGATCTCCTGCTCGGGCTCGGCCGACGGGTCCCAGTTGGCGATCGCCCGGATGTGGTCGGCGGTGATGTCCGCGCCGTCCTCGGTGCGCAGGAGGTTCTCGAGGAGGACCTTCAGGCTGAAGGGCAGCTTCTCGGAGCCCTCCACCGCGTCGAGCCGGTAGATGTCGTACTCGGTGCCGTCGACGGTGAGCGTCGACCGTGCTCCGAAGGTGTCCTTGCTGGCTGCCACTTCTCTGCGCCTACCCCTCGCTGGTTCGTCGCGCTGGTTTACCACCCCCGATCATCCCAGCTCAGGCGCGGGCATGACTGGTCAGGCGACCCTTCCCTCACCCGGTGACCTGCATCACGTCCCCGGAAACCCGGTGGGGCCGGCGAAATCGGTGCGGGCCCGCCGTCCCACCGGTCCTCCGCCGGCTCACCTGTCACTCGTGCGTGGGAACCGACGGCGCGCCGCCGTGGTCCGCCCCACAGCAGCGCCGGACGCCGTTACCGTCCCGCGCCATGACCGCGGTCGAGCTTCCGGCACCCGTCGTGGCCCCGGCGGTCCCCGCCGTCGACCGGGCGGTGCGGCCCACCCGTGCGCGGGACGGCCGGGCGCGCCTGCTGACGGTGGTCCTGTGGGTGGCCCTCGGCACCGCCTTCGCGGCGACCTGCGCCGTGCGCGGCCTGCCGACCGACCGCGTCGTCCTGCTCGGCTGGGTGCTCGCCGGCCTCGGCGTGCACGCCGCCACCCAGGGACCGCGCCGGCTGGTGCGGCTGCTGCTGGACTGGCTGCCGCTGGTCGCCGTCCTCCTGGCCTACGACGCCAGCCGCGGCCTGGCCGACGGCCTCGGCATGCCCGTGCACGTGGCGGAGCTCGCGGACGCCGACCGCTGGCTCGGCGGCGGGGTGCTCCCGACCGTGTGGCTCCAGGAGCACCTGGAGGCCGACGCCTGGCGGGCGCTGGCGACGCTGGTCTACAGCAGCCACTTCGTCGTCACCCCGCTGGTCCTCGGGGTGCTCTGGGTCCGCAACCGCGAGCGCTGGGCCCGCTGCGCGCGGCTGGTCGTCGCGCTCTCGCTCGCCGGGCTGCTCACCTACGTCCTCTACCCGGCGGCGCCGCCGTGGCTGGCCGCGCGCGACGGCGTCATCGAGCCGGTCGAGCGGATCAGCAGCTCCGGGTGGGCCGTGCTGGGCCTGCCCAAGGCCGGTGTCCTGCTCGACCACGGTCAGGGCCAGGTCAACCTCGTCGCGGCGATGCCGTCGCTGCACACCGCCTTCGCCGTGCTCATGTGCGCGGTCCTGCTGCCCCTGGCCCGCCGGCGCTGGCAGCGCGTGGCGCTGGTGGCCTACGCCGTCCTCATGCCGGTGGTCCTGGTCTGGGGCGGCGAGCACTACGTGGTCGACACCCTCCTCGGTGCCGCCTACGCCGTCGGCGTCTTCCTGGCCATGCCCGCGCTCGAGCGGGCCGGCCGGGCCGTCCTCCGCCGGGCGGCGGGCGCCGCGCCGGCCCTACCGTGGCGGGCGTGACCGGCGCCGTCCCCGACCCCCTGCCCGGCTGGCTGACCGCCGCCACCCGGGTCACCGCGCTCACCGGCGCGGGCATCTCCACCGACAGCGGCATCCCCGACTACCGGGGGCCCCAGGGCGTCTGGACCCGCGACCCCGACGCCGAGAAGCTCGTGACGCTGTCCTACTACATGGCCGACCCGGAGATCCGTCGCCGGTCGTGGCTCCTGCGGCGCGACCTCCAGGACGCCGACCCGCGCCCGAACGCCGGCCACGCGGCGCTGGTCGACCTCGAGCGCCAGGGCCGGCTCCGGGCGATCGTCACGCAGAACATCGACGGGCTGCACCAGGCCGCCGGCTCCGACCCCGACCGGGTGCTGGAGATCCACGGCACGGTCAACGAGGTGCTGTGCACCTCCTGCGGCGACCGGACGCCGATGCGCGAGGCGCTGGACCGCGTCGCGGCGGGCGAGCCCGACCCCTCCTGCCGCGTCTGCGGCGGCATCCTCAAGTCCGCGACCATCTACTTCGGGCAGATGCTGGAGGAGCGGGTCGTCGACGCAGCCGTCGCGGCGGCGACCGACTGCGACGTCCTCCTCGCCGTCGGCACCTCGCTGACCGTCCACCCGGCCGCCGGGCTGGTCGACCTCGCCGCCCGCTCCGGTGCGCGCGTCGTCGTCGTCAACGCCCAGCCCACGCCGTACGACGACGTCGCCGACCTCGTCGTCCAGGAGCCGATCGGCACCGCCCTGCCGCGTCTGCTGGCCGCCCCCGCCTGACCGGCTCGTCGCCACCCCCGGCTGCGGATAGCGTGACGGCGACCACGTCGACGGCCGGCCCGCCCGGCCCGCACCACCGGGAGCCGGCATGCGCGTCGCCCTCACCACCCGCGACTTCCTCGACCGGGCCGAGCTGGTCTACGGCGACCGGGTGGGTGTGGTCGACGAGCCCGCCCAGCCGGCACCGAGCCTCGGGGACGTCACCTACCGGGAGGTCGCGCGGCGGGGCCGCGCCCTGCAGGCCGGCCTGGACCGGCTGGGCATCGCCGAGGGGGAGCGGGTGGCGATCGTCAGCCACAACTCCGCCCGGCTGCTCGAGCTGCTGCTCGCCGTCCCGTCGTCCGGCCGCGTGGCGGTCCCGATCAACTTCCGCCTGCAGCCGGAGGAGGTCGAGTACATCGTCGGCCACTCCGGCGCCCGGGTGCTGCTCGTCGACCCGGAGCTGGAGGGCGCCCTCAAGGGCGTGACGGCCGAGCACCGCCTCGGCACGGGCGAGGAGTACGAGCAGCTGCTGCGGTTCGACGCCGAGCCGCGCCCCTGGGCCGAGCCGGACGAGGACGCGACGGCGACGATCAACTACACCAGCGGCACCACGGCGCGGCCCAAGGGCGTGCAGATGACGCACCGCAACATCTGGGTCAACGCCGTCACCTTCGGCATGCACATGCAGGTCAGCGACCGCGACGTCTACATGCACACCCTGCCGATGTTCCACTGCAACGGCTGGGGGCTGCCCTACGCGATGGCCGGGGTCGGTGCCCGCCAGGTGGTCATCCGCAAGATCGACGGCGCGGAGATCCTGCGCCGGGTGGAGCAGCACGGCGTCACGATGATGGCCGGCGCGCCCGCGGTCTGGAACGCCGTCCTCGACGCCGCCGCCGAGTGGGACGGGGAGGTCCCCTGCCGCGACCGGGTGCGCCTCGTCGTCGCCGGCGCCCCACCGCCCTCGCGCACCATCGCCCGCATCGAGGCCGAGCTCGGCTGGGAGTTCAACCAGATCTACGGCCTCACCGAGACCGCCCCGCTGCTCACCATCAACCGGGGCCGGGAGGAGTACGACGGGCTGGACGCCGAGGAGCGGGCCAAGCGGCTGTCGCGTGCCGGCGTCCCGTCGCTGGGGACCCGCCTCGCGGTGAGCGACTCCGGCGAGGTGCTCGCCCGCAGCAACACCGTGCTGGCCGGCTACTGGGAGAACCCCGACGCCTCCGCCGAGGCGCTGGAGGACGGCTGGTTCCACACCGGCGACGGCGGCAGCATCGACGAGGCCGGCTACCTGACCATCTCCGACCGCAAGAAGGACGTGATCATCACCGGCGGCGAGAACGTCTCCTCGATCGAGGTCGAGGACGTCGTCTTCAGCCATCCGGCGGTCGCCGAGGTCGCGGTCATCGGCATCCCCGACGACAAGTGGGGCGAGCTGGTGACGGCGGTCGTCGTCCTGGCCGAGGGGGAGCAGGCCACCGAGGCCGACATCATCGCCCACTGCAAGGCGCGGATCGCCGGCTACAAGGCGCCGAAGAAGGTCGAGTTCCGCGACGAGCTGGCCCGCACCGCGACCGGCAAGATCCAGAAGTTCAAGCTGCGGCAGGACTTCTGGGCCGGGTCGGAGCGCCAGGTCAACTGACGGCCCGGCGACGTCCCTGGCGGACCTCCTTCACCCGCCCGTGTCGTCTCACCCCTCGGGGTGAGGCGGGGTCAACGGGCCTGCTCAGCGGTCCGATGCCTCCTGTGGGCCGCCCGTCCGGGCGCTCCGGGTCGTCGGGAAGAGGCAGTCGTGGGCAGCGGAACGCGGAACGGCACGGCGGGGGCCATCGGCGTCCCGTCCGGCGCGGTCGAGCGCACCGGGGGGCGGACGGCCCTGCGCATCGGCGGCACGGTCCTGGCGACGGCGTTCCTGGTCGGGCTCACCCCGGCCGTCGCCGACGCGGCCCCGAGGCGGCCCAGCGACAGCCAGATCGCCCAGGCCAAGAGCCAGGCCGACGCCGTGGCGCAGCGCATGGACGAGCTCAACCAGCAGATGAGCGCCGCCCAGGCGGAGGTCGACGCCGCGCGCGCCCAGGCGGCGCTGGCGCTCGACGAGTACCAGGCCACCCAGGAGGCCTCCGAGGAGGCGCGGCTGCACGCCGAGGAGGCCGCCGCGGCCGCCGTGCGCGCGGAGGCCGACCTGGCCGCCGCCCGCGACGCCGTCGTCGCCTTCGCCCGGCGCAGCTACATGCAGGGCAGCACCTACCCGGGCGCCGCGGCGCTGCTCACCTCGGGCAGCCCGGGCGAGCTGGTGGAGAAGGCGGCCCTGCTGGAGGCAGCCGGGAGCCACCGCACCGAGGTGCTGGGTGTCGTCACCGTGGCCCAGGTCGCCGCCGAGCAGGCCGACGCCACCGCGCAGATGGCGCTGGCCGAGGCCGACGCGCTGGAGGCCGAGGCCGCGTTCACGCTGGACGTCGCCCGCACCGCCGAGATCTCCGCCCGTGAGCAGGAGGCTGCCCTCGAGACCGAGCGCGGCGAGGTGGAGGCCGAGCTCCGGACGGCGCAGCAGCAGCTGAGCACCCTCGTCGGCGAGCGCGCCGCCGCGGACCGGGCGGCCGCTGCCCGCGCCGCCGCGGCCCCGGCCCGAGATC
>NZ_SPQP01000049.1 GCF_004571075.1 Blastococcus sp. TF02A-35 | reverse complement strand
AGGTGCCTCTCGTGCTCCGCGCCCGCCATGGCGGCGGCGGCGTGCGCGGCCACGGCGTCCTCGTGGGCGGCGACCAGCGCGAGGTCGGTGTCCTCCAGCTCGGCCACCTGGCCGCGCCGGTCGGCCAGCCGCTCGGCGGCGACCTGCGCGCGGTCCGCGGCCTCGGCGGCGGCGAGGGTCAGGCGGTCGATCTCGGCCTGCCCGGCGCTCACCCGGGAGCGGGCCGCGGCGACCTGCCCGGACAGCCGCGCCAGGCCCTCCCGGCGGTCGGCCAGGGCCCGGGCCGCGGCGACCCAGGCCTTCTCGGCGGCGGCCAGCGCGGTCTCGAGCTCGGCGCGGCCCGCGACGACCGCGGCCAGGCGCTCCCGCTCGGCCGCCAGCCCGGCGGCGAGCTCGGCCTCGGTGGCCGCGACCCGGTCGGCCTCGGCGTCGAGCTGGTCGGGGTCGCGCCCGCTCGCCGCGGCCGGTGCGGCGGCGGAGAGGTGCCGGTGCCGCTCGGCGGCCAGCTGGGTCACGCTGCGGAACCGCTCGCCGAGCGCGGAGAGCCGGTACCAGGTGTCCGACGCCGCCTGCAGCCGCGGGGCGCTCGCGGCCAGCTCGCGCTCCAGCTCCGACTCGCGCCGGGAGACGACCGAGAGCTCGCGCTCCACGACCGCGCGCCGCTCGCGGGCGGCGGTCTCGTCGGCGACGTCGCGGTCGAGGGCGTCGCGCAGCTGCACCAGGTCGTCGGCGAGCAGCCGCAGCCGTGCGTCGCGCAGGTCGGCCTGCACCCCGGCGGCGCGCCGGGCCACCTCGGCCTGCCGGCCGAGGGGCTTGAGCTGGCGGCGCAGCTCGGCGGTGAGGTCGGCCAGCCGGTCGAGGTTGGCCTGCATCCCGTCGAGCTTGCGGAGCGCCTTCTCCTTGCGCTTGCGGTGCTTGAGGACGCCGGCGGCCTCCTCGATGAACGCACGGCGGTCCTCAGGGCGACCGGAGAGGACGGCGTCGAGCTGGCCCTGGCCGACGATGACGTGCATCTCGCGGCCGATGCCGGAGTCGCTGAGCAGCTCCTGGACGTCGAGCAGCCGCACCTTGTCGCCGTTGATCTCGTACTCGCTCTCCCCGGAGCGGTACATGCGGCGGGTGATCGACACCTCGGTGTACGCGATCGGCAGCGCGCCGTCGGTGTTGTCGATCGTCAGCGTCACCTCGGCGCGGCCCAGGGCCTGGCGGCCGGCGGTGCCGGCGAAGATGACGTCCTCCATCTTGCCGCCGCGCAGGCTCTTCGCGCCCTGCTCGCCGAGGACCCAGGCGATGGCGTCGACGACGTTGGACTTGCCCGACCCGTTGGGGCCGACGACGGCGGTGATGCCCGGCTCGAGCCGCAACGTGGTCGCGGACGCGAAGGACTTGAAGCCCTTCAGCGTGAGGCTCGACAGGTGCACGGGAAGAAGACTCTAGCCCGGGTACGACACGGTCAGGTGGGCCACGAGGCCCGTGGGACTGCTGTGACGACGGCTCAGGCGAGCGCGGGCTCGGCGGTGTCGCCGGCCATCGACAGCAGCTCGTGGGCGATGGCGGCGTCGCGCTGGGTGCGGAGCTCCTCGAGCTCCTCCTCCAGTCGGCGGACCTTCGCCCGCAGGGCCGCGTTCTCCTCGACGATGCGGAGCTCCACGGAGGGGACGACGTGACCGAACAGGGCCTTGGCCATGGCTGGAACGGCCTTTCAGACTGCGGGAGGGGGTGACCGTCGCCCCGATCAACGGTCGGCGCGGTCTGGTGCTCCCAGGGTGACAGCAGCGGTGACGCAGGTCAACGGCGGCGCAGCGGCGCTCACGTGGCCGGGTGATGTCGCGTTCGTCACGTCCGGGGGGGGGCGGCCGTCAGGCCGTGCGCCGGGCCCTCGGGCGGGGCTGGCAGGTGGGGCAGCTGTAGCTGGACCGGTTCATGAACGGCTCGCGGCGGACCGGCGTCCCGCACCGCGGGCACGGCCGGTCGGCCTGGCCGTAGACGGCGAGGAACCGGGAGAAGTAGCCGCTCTGCCCGTTCACGTCCACGTACAGGGAGTCGAAGGACGTGCCACCCTGCGCCAGGGCCTCCCCCAGCACGTCGCGGATGCCGTCGAGGAGGTCGCCGACCTGGGCGTTGGTCAG
The DNA here is from genome assembly GCF_004571075.1 of Blastococcus sp. TF02A-35. Classification (GTDB taxonomy): domain Bacteria; phylum Actinomycetota; class Actinomycetes; order Mycobacteriales; family Geodermatophilaceae; genus Blastococcus. Next base: position 22,156 of record NZ_SPQP01000049.1, on the reverse strand, counting down.
CTTGTCGGTGGGCCGGGCGCCGTGCAGCCGGGCCCGCCACAGCGACTCGTCGGCGTAGATGTTGCCCACGCCGCCGATGAGGGTCTGGTCGAGCAGCGCGCGCTTGACCTCGGTGCGGCGGCGGCGCAGCGCGGCGGCGAACGCCGCGGTGTCGAAGGAGTCGTCGAGCGGGTCGATGGCGATGTGCGCCAGCCGTGGCGGCACTTCCCCGTCACCCGGCGCGTCCTCGACCGCCAGGCCCCCGAAGGTGCGCTGGTCGACGAAGCGGAGCTCGCGGCCGCCGTCGGTGAAGGTGACGCGGACCCGCAGGTGCGTCTCGTCGGGGGCCGAGCGCTTCTCCACGAGCAGCTGGCCGCTCATGCCCAGGTGGCCGACCAGCGCCCGCCCCGACGGGGTGCCGTCCGGCTCGGCCAGCGGCAGCCAGAGGTACTTGCCGCGCCGGTGCGCGGCGGTGAAGGTGCGCCCGGTGAGCGCCTGGACGAAGTGGTCGGTGCCCTCGAGGTGGCGTCGGACGGCCCTCGGGTGGTGCACCTCGACAGCGGCCACGGTGCGTCCGGCGACCCACTGCTCCAGGCCGCGACGGACCACCTCGACCTCGGGAAGCTCCGGCATCTGTGGTGTTCGCCCCGCTGATCGGACTCGGACGTCAGGCGTCGGTGGACAGGGCCCGCCAGGCGGCCTCCGCGGCCTCCTGCTCGGCGGCCTTCTTGGTGCGCCCGGACCCGCTGCCCCGGACGACGCCGGCCAGCAGCACCTCGGCGGTGAAGGTCTTCGCGTGGTCCGGGCCCTCGTCGACCACCTGGTAGACGGGGGCGCCCAGACCTGCGGCGGCCCCGAGCTCCTGGAGGCTGGTCTTCCAGTCCAGGCCGGCGCCGCGGGTGGCGGCCTCCACCAGCAGCGGGTCGAACAGCCGGTGCACGATCGCCGACGCGGTGTCCAGCCCGCAGCCGAGGTGGATGGCGCCGATGAGCGCCTCCAGCGCGTCGGCGAGGATCGAGTCCTTCTCCCGCCCGCCGGTGGTCTCCTCACCGCGCCCCAGCAGCAGGTGCGCGCCCAGGCCGCCCTCGCCGAGACGGCGCGCGACCCTGGCCAGCGAGGTCATGTTGACCACCGACGCCCGCAGCTTGGCCAGCTGGCCCTCGGGGAGGTCCGGCTGGCTGCGGTAGAGCTCGTCGGTCACGACCAGGCCCAGCACCGAGTCACCCAGGAACTCGAGGCGCTCGTTGGTGGGCAGGCCGCCGTTCTCGTAGGCGAAGGACCGGTGGGTCAGCGCCAACGACAACAGGCCGCCGGGCAGCTCGACGCCGAGGGCGTCGGCCAGCCAGGCGGCGGACTGCTGTGCGTGCTCGGGACCGCCCGGGGGACGTCCGTCGACGGCACCCTCGGGAGGGTGCGTGGCGGCGGCCGTCGTCCCCACGGCGGTTACCTCGGGCAGGTCAGACGGAGAGGACCTGGCGGCCGGCGTACTGGCCGCAGGTCGGGCACGCGATGTGCGGGGGCTTGAGCTCGCCGCAGGCGCGGTTGGGGCACGGGGTCAGGGTCGGCGCGGTGGCCTTCCACTGCGACCGGCGCATGCGGGTGTTGGCCCGCGACATCTTCCGCTTCGGAACAGCCACGTCAGTTCTCCTCTGGGGTGGTGGAATCGCCGGGGGTGCCCGACGAGGAAGCAGTGGTGCCGAACTTCGCGGCGAGACCCGCCCAGCGGGCGTCGACGATCTCGTGCGAGTGGTCGGCGGGGAGGTCGTTGAGCCGCTCGCCGCAGTCGACGCAGAGGCCCTCGCAGTCCTCGCTGCAGACGGGGGCGAGCGGCAGGCTCAGGACGACGGTGTCGCGCGCGAGCGGCTCGAGGTCGAGGAAGTCGCCGTCGATCCGGCGGACCTCGTCCTCCTCGCTCGTCGCCTCGGTGGTGCTGCCCTCGTAGGCGAACAGCTCCTGGACGTCGAGCCGCAGGGTGTCCTCGATCGGCTCCAGGCAGCGCGCGCAGGAGCCGACGACGGGGGCGTCGAGCTCACCGGTGACCAGCACGCCCTCCATGACCGACTCCAGCCGCAGCCGGAGGTGCACGTCGGCCTTCTCGGGGACGCCGATCAGCTCGACCCGCCAGTCGCCGGGCGCCGGCACGGTGCGCTCCAGCTCCTGCATGGAGCCCGCGCGTCGGCCCAGCTCCCGGAGGTCGACCTTCCAGGGGTTGGCAGCGGGACGCCGGTCCTCGGAGGACGCGGCGCCGGTGCGGAACGGCTGAGCGGCAGGCATGTCAGTACTCGCGGTCGTGAGCGGGAAGGGTGGCCGGCCAGGGCAGGTGCCCACGGCAGTCGGACCAGGGATCAAGACTACCCGATCGCCGGAGCGACCCCACCGTGCGGAACGTCTCAGGCTTCCCGGAGGGTGGAGCGGGCCTTCTCGACCGAGCGCAGCATCCGCTCCAGCGTCGTCCCGAACTCGGCCAGCCGGGTGTCGACGTACTCGTCGACCTCGCCGCGCATGCGGGCGGCCTCGGCATGCGACTGCGCGCCGAGCTCGTCGGCCCGGTCGACGGCGGAGCGGTAGACCTCGGTCTCGGTGATCAGCCGCTCGTGCTCGGCCTGCGCCTCGGCGATCATCTGCGCCCGCAGCTGCCGGCCCTCGGCCAGCAGCGCCTCGGCGTCGGCCTCCGCCTCGGCGACGATCTGCTCGGCCTCCTCCTGCGTGCGGGTCAGCAGGTCGTCGCGCTGGCGGCGGGCCGTGCCCAGGATCTCGTCGCGCTGGCGGCGGGCCTGGGCCAGCAGCTGCTCGCTCTCGGTGCGGGTGCGGCCGGTGAGCCGCTCGGCCTCGGCCTGCGCCTGCTGGAGGATCTCGGTGCGCTGCTCGACGATCGCGCCGGCCGCCTGCACGTCCTCCGGCAGCGACTCGCGCAGGTCGTCGAGCAGGTCGAGCACGAGGTCGCGGGGCACCATGCACGAGCCCGACATGGGCACGCCCCGCGCGTTCTCGATGACCTGGGTCAGCTCGTCCACGGTCTCGTAGAGCCGGTAGACCACCTCGGTGGTGTGGCCCCTGGGCGGGCGGGTCATCGCGGGTCCCGGCGGGCGTGCTCGGCCAGCCGGTCGTGGACCGCCTTGGGCACCAGGCGGGAGACGTCGCCGCCGAAGGTGGCGATCTGCTTGACCAGGCTGGAGGACAGGTGCCCCACCTGCGGCGCGGTGGGCACGAACAGCGTCTCGATGCCCGCCAGCTCGCGGTTCATCTGGGCCATCTGCAGCTCGTACTCGAAGTCGCTGACCGCGCGCAGGCCCTTGACGATCACCGGGATGTCCTGGGTGCGGCAGTAGTCCACCAGCAGGCCCTGGAAGCTGTCGACGGTCACGTTGGGCAGCTCGGCGACGGCCTCGCGCAGCAGCTCCATGCGCTCCTCGACCGGGAAGAGCCCCGCCTTGCCCGGGTTGACCAGCACCGCCACGACGAGCTCGTCGTAGAGCGCGGCGGCCCGGGTGATGACGTCGACGTGCCCGTTGGTCACCGGGTCGAAGGAACCTGGGCAGACGGCACGCCTCACGGACGCCGACCGTACCGGAGCACGGCCTCTCCGTAGCGCCGGTCGCGCAGCCCTTCGAGGGGTGTCGGCCACTCCCAGGGCTGCTCGCGGCTGGAGCGCTCCACCACGACCACCCCTCCCGGGGCCAGCCAGCCGCCGTCGACCAGGGAGCGGAGCACGGACAGGACCTCCTCGGCGGGGACGTCGTAGGGCGGGTCGGCGAGCACGACGTCGAACTCCGCCGGCGCCGCGCCCGCGACGACGGTGGGGACCGACCCGGCCACCACCCGGCCGCCGGGCAGCCCCACGGCGGCGAGGTTCTCCCGCAGCACGGGCAGCACCCGCGGCCCCGACTCCACGAACACCACCTCGGCGGCGCCGCGGGACAGCGCCTCGAGGCCGAGCGCACCGGAGCCGGCGTACAGGTCGAGCACCGCGGCCCCGTCCAGGTCGACCAGCGACCCCAGCGAGTTGAACATCGCGCCGCGCGCCTTGTCGCCGGTGGGGCGCACGCCGGACGGCGGCACCTTGAGCCGCCGCCCGCCGGCGACGCCCGAGATCAGCCGCGTCACGCCCGCACCGTCGGCCCGGTCACGCCTTCTCCAGCCACTCGGCGCGCTCGTCGCTGGCCAGGGCGGCCACCTCGGCGGCCAGCCCCGGGTGGTCGGCCAGGCCCCGGTCGGTGGACAGCAGCGCGATGGCCTCGGCGCGGGCCTCGGCGATCAGCTCCTCGTCCTCCAGCAGCGACAGCAGCTTGATGCCCGACCGCCGACCGGACTGCGCGGCGCCCAGGACGTCGCCCTCGCGCCGGGTCTCCAGGTCCAGGCGGGCCAGCTCGAAGCCGTCGGAGGTCGAGGCCACCGCGGCCAGCCGCTGGCCGGTGGGCGAGGCCGACGGCGCCTCGGTGACCAGGAGGCACAGCCCCGCGTGCTTGCCCCGGGCCACGCGGCCGCGCAGCTGGTGCAGCTGGCTCACGCCGAACCGGTCGGCGTCCATGACGACCATGACCGTGGCGTTGGGGACGTCGACACCGACCTCGACGACGGTGGTGGCGACCAGGACCTGGGTCTCCCCCGCCGCGAAGGCGCGCATGACGCCGTCCTTCTCCTCGGGGGTCATGCGCCCGTGCAGGACGTCGAGCCGCAGCCCGGCCAGCGGGCCGGCCCGCAGCGCCTCGGCGACGTCGAGGACGGCCAGCGGCGGGCGGCGGTCGCTGCGACCGTCCTCCTCCGGTGGCGCGCCGTCGGCGTCCTCCGGCTCGTCCCCGGGGAGGTCGCCGATGCGCGGGCAGACGACGTAGGCCTGGCGGCCCGCCGCGACCTCCTCGCGGAGCCGCTCCCAGGCGCGGTCGAGCCAGGCCGGCTTCTCCACGACCGGGACGACGGAGCTGGAGACGCCACCGCGGCCGCTGGGGAGCTGGCGCAGGGTGGAGACCTCGAGGTCGCCGTAGACCGTCATGGCGACGGTCCGCGGGATCGGGGTGGCGGTCATGACCAGGACGTGCGGCGGGCGGTTGCCCTTGGCGCGCAGCGCGTCGCGCTGCTCCACGCCGAAGCGGTGCTGCTCGTCGACGACCACCAGGCCGAGGTCGGCGAACTCGACGCCCTCCTGCAGCAGCGCGTGGGTGCCGACCACGATGCCCGCGCGGCCCTCGGCCACCTCGGCCCGCGCCTCGCGCTTGGCGGCGGCCTTGAGCGAGCCGGTGAGCAGCGTGACGCGGGTGCCGTCGGCGTCCCCGTCCAGCTCCCCGGCGCGGCCGAGCGGGCCGAGCAGGGCGCGGATGCCGCGGACGTGCTGCGCGGCGAGCACCTCGGTGGGCGCCAGCAGCGCGGCCTGGCCGCCGGCGTCGACGACCTGCGCCATCGCCCGGAGCGCCACCACCGTCTTGCCCGAGCCGACCTCGCCCTGGAGCAGCCGGTGCATCGGCTGGTCGCGGTCGAGCTCGGCGGCCAGCTCCTCCCCCACCTCGCGCTGGCCCTCGGTGAGCGCGAAGGGCAGGGCGGCGTCGACGGCGTCGAGCAGGCCGCCCGGCCGGCGCGGCCGGGCGACGCCGGACTCGAGGGCGGCGGCGCGGCGGCGGGCGGCGAGGGTGAGCTGGAGGGTGAGCGCCTCGTCCCACTTGAGCCGGTGACCGGCGCGCTCGACGTCCTCCATCGTGGTGGGCCGGTGGATGTCCAGCAGCGCCGCGGCCAGCGGCAGCAGGCCGTGGCGGGCGCGGATCTCCTCGGGCAGCGGGTCCTCGACGAGCTCGCCGAACCCGCCGCCGGCCCCCAGCAGCAGCTTGACCGACTTCTGGATCACCCAGCTGGAGACGTCCTTGCTCGCCGGGTAGATCGGCACGAGCGCGCGCGCCCAGTCGGTGTCGTCGTCGGCGCCGTCGAGCAGGTGCATGTCCGGGTGGGCGAACTGCTTCTCGCCGCGGTACTCGCCGACGGTGCCGGCGAACATCCCCCAGGCGTTGGGCTTGAGCTGGGCGTGCCGGTGGTTGAAGAACACCAGCTTCATGCGGCCGCTGCCGTCGCCCACGACGACCTCGGTGAGCGACCCGCGGCGGTTGCGCATCGGCCGGGTGGTCACCGACCGCACCTGGGCCAGGACGGTGACCCGGTCACCCACCTGGACGTCGGCGAGGTCGGTCTGCTCCCCGCGCCGGGCGTAGCGGCGCGGGTAGTGCCGGAGCAGGTCCAGGACCGTGTGCAGGCCCAGCTGCTCGGCCATGCCGGTGCCGGTCTTGGGTCCCAGCACCTTGGCCAGCGGCGTCCCGAGGGTGACCGCCACCGTCACTCCACCCCGATCTGCAGGGGGAGCGTCGCCGGGCCACCGCCGTAGCGGACGACCTCGACCGTGGGGTGGGCCGAGGAGAGGTGGGCGCACACCGCCTCGCCGAGCTCCTCGTCCGGCCCGACGACCAGCGTGGCCATCTCGCCGCCGGCCGACAGCAGCCGGTCCAGCAGGTCGCACGCCACGGCGGCCGGCTCCGGGCCGATCACGACGACGTCGCCCTCGGCCGAGCCCAGCACGTCCCCGGGCCGGCACAGGCCGGCCGAGGTGAGCGCCTCCTGGTCGGCGACGGTGACCTCCGCCCAGCGGGTCGCGGCCGCGGCCTCGGCCATGGCGATCACGTCGTCGCCGAAGCGCCGCTCGGGGTCGGCGACCGCCACGGCGGCCAGCCCCTGGACCGGCGACCGGGTGGGCACGACGCCGACCTCCCGCCCGGCCTCCCGGGCCCGCGTCGCGGCACGCGAGGCGACCGGCAGCAGGTCGGGGTCGTTGGGCAGGACGGCGACCTCCTGGGCGCCCGAGGCGACGATCTCGTCGTGGACGTCGTCCTCGGTCACGCCGCCCTCGCCGCAGACGACGACGCGCACCCCCTCGGCGGAGAACAGCGCGGCCAGGCCGTCGCTGTGCACGACCGCGACGACGGCGCGCAGGCCGTGCACCGGCTCCGGGGGCCGGACCGGCGCCAGGGGCGTGACCGAGATGCGGTGCGGGCGGCCGGCCTCGACGCCGGCCTCGATCGCGGCACCGACGTCGGAGACGTGCACGTGCACGTTCCACTCCCGGCCGGTCGGGGTGTCGACCCCCACGACGACGAGGCTGTCGCCGAGCTCGGCCAGGCGCCGCTGCAGCCGCTCCACCGCTGCCTCGTCGGTGTCGGCGAGCAGGTACTGGACCTCGCTGCCCGGGCCCGGCGGCGGCTGGTGCGGGGCGTGCTCGTGGCGGTGGTGCAGCGGCAGCGCGAACGCCGCCCGGACCGGCTCGACGCCGGTGACGGTGCGGACCAGCGCGTCGAGCACCAGGCAGAGCCCCGCCCCGCCGGCGTCGACCACGCCGGCCTCGCGCAGGGCGGCGAGCTGGCCGGGGGTCCGCTCCAGGGCCGCCCGCGCACCGTCGGCGGCGGCCGTCACGACGTCGGGCAGACCGGTGCGGCCCTGCTCGACCGCGGCCACGGCGGCCTCGCCGCCGGCCCGCGCCACGGTGAGGAAGGTGCCCTCCTCCGGGTCGGCGACCGCGGCGTAGGAGCCCTCGGCCGCCTTCTGCAGCGCCGCGGCGAAGGCCGGGCCGTCGGCCGCCGGCTGGCCGGCCAGCTGGTCGCCGAGCCCGCGCAGCAGCTGGGCCAGGATCGTGCCGGAGTTCCCCCGCGCGGCCAGGACCGCACCCCGGGCCACCACGGCCCACGCCGGCTCGCCCTCGCCGCCCGCGTCCAGCGCGGCCAGCGCCCCCTCCGCGGTGTGCAGCAGGTTGGTGCCGGTGTCGCCGTCGGGCACGGGGAAGACGTTCAGCTCGTCGAGCCGGCGCCTGGAGGCGGACAGCGCCTCGACCGCGGCGCGGCACCACTGACCGACCGCGGCGTCGTCCAGCGCCGGCAGCACGGGGGAAGGCTACCCACCCGCGGCGACAGGACCGGGCATCATGAGCGGTGCGACCGCCCGATCAGGGCCGCTCCGGAGGGCGCTGCGACATCTTCCCGCCGGAGCGGTTAGACTGCTGGACGGTCTTGATGCGGGTGCTGCCTTGCCCCGCCGTCTGTGAACGATTCTTCTGGGAGTGATCAACCGTGGCTGCCAACTGCGATGTGTGTGGCAAGGGCCCCGGTTTCGGTATGTCGGTGTCGCACTCGCACCGCCGCACGCCGCGCCGTTGGAACCCGAACATCCAGTCCGTGCGGGCGCTGATCGCCCCCGGTAACCGTCGCCGGATCAACGCGTGCACCTCGTGCATCCGCGCCGGCAAGGTCGTCCGCGCATAGCGGGCACCGCACCAAACGAACGCCGAGCCCCGGAGGTCCCCGACCTCCGGGGCTCGTCGCGTTCAGGACCCGATGCCCCTCCCCCGGGCGGCGGTCACGACCAGCTCGACCGCCGTCTCCAGCGGCAGCGCCGTGGTGTCCACCACCAGGTGGTACAGCCGGGAGTCGGCCGGGTCGCAGCGGTAGAAGTGCCGCACGTACGCCTCGCGGCCGCGGTCGGTCGCCGCCATCTCCCGGGCGACCTCCTCGCGGGGCCGGCCGGACCGCTGCACCGCCGCCGCCAGCCGTCGCTCCCGCGGTCCGCCGAGGCGCACGTGCAGGGCGTCCGGCCGGTCCCGCAGCACCAGGGCGGCGGCCCGGCCGAGGACGACGCCGCCGTCGCCCCCGGCGATCTCGGTGAGCACCCGCTCGGTCTGCTCCCGGTAGGCCCGGGCGTCCGGGAGCGTCGTCCCCGGCACCACGCCGCCCACCGGGTCGGGCATGGTCCCCAGCGAGGCGACGAGGCGCCACAGCCCGCGCACGACGGTCTCGTCGTTGGCCTCCGCCTCGGACACCGGGACGCCCAGCCGCCCGGCCACCTGCGCCGGGATGGCCCGGTCGTGGAACGGCAGCCCCAGCCGCTCGGCGGCGGCGGGGGCGATCTCCGCGCCCGCGGCGCCGTAGGACGCCGAGACGGTCACGATGCCCATGACTGCTCCTCCTGGTCGACCGGTGCGACCAGATCCTTGCCCAGGAAGACCGCGTCGGGGGAGCAGGCGTACACGCCGTAGCCGGGCACGGGGACGTAGCCGAGCGCCGCGTAGAGGGCGACCGCCTCCGGCTGCTTCTCCCCCGTGTTGAGCACCACCGACCGGTGGCCGGCCCGCGCGGCGGTCGCCTCGAGCTCGGCCATGACGACCTGCGCCAGCCCGCGGCGGCGGAAGGCCGGCGCCACGTAGACCCGCTTGATCTCCACCCCGCCCGGCGGGTAGACCCGCCACGCACCGCACCCCGCGGGCTCGCCGTCGACCTCGGCCACCAGGAACAGCCCCTCGGGCGGCAGGAAGTCCGCCGGGTCCACCGGGGCGGCGTCGCGGCCCCCGTAGCGGACGACGTACTCCTGCTGCACCGCCTCCACGAGGGCCTGGGACAGCGGGTCGTCGTAGGGCAGCGCCCGCAGCGTGGCCACCGACCCGTCCCGCAGCACGTGCTCAGCCGAAGTGGACATGCCCTGCCTTCTCCGCTCCCACGGCCTGCAGCACGTCCGCCGCAGGCTTGCCGTCCACCCGGACGCCGGGCTCCCGGCCCGGCTTCCGCACGCTGCCGACCACCGACCAGCCGTAGGGCAGCACCGCGTTCGGCGGGAACGTCGCCAGCAGCGCGTGGTCCTCCCCACCGCTGAGCACCCAGGCCATCGGGTCCACGCCGAGCGCGGACCCCACCTGCTGCAGGGGCCCGACAGGTTCCAGGCAGGCCGCCGTCAGCGCGGCGCCGTCGAGGTCGATGACCACCCCGCTGTCGCGGGCCAGGTGCCCGGCGTCGGCGACCAGCCCGTCGCTCACGTCGCACATCGCGCTGGCCCGCGCGTCGGCCGCCGCGGGCCCGGCCGCGTACGGCGGGGTGGGTCTCCGGTGCGCGGCCACCACCGAGTGCGGGCTGGTGAAGCCCCGGCGCAGCACCGCCAGGCCCGCGGCGGACCAGCCGAGCCGGCCGGCCAGCGCCACCACCTGCCCGGCCCGGGCCCCGGACCTGCGCACGGGGGCGCGGCCACCGAGGTCGCCGAGCGCGGTCACCGAGAGCACGATCCCCGAGCTGTCGGGGGCGCTCGCCACGGTGTCACCGCCGACGACGGCGGCGCCCAGCGGGGCGCATTCGGCGGCCAGCCCGGAGGCCACGCCCTCCAGCCAGCTGGTCGGGGTGTCGGGCGGGCAGGCCAGGCCGACGACGAGCGCGGTCGTGGTGCCGCCCATCGCGGCGACGTCGGCGAGGTTGGCGGCGGCCGCCTTGTGCCCGACGTCCTCGGCCGACGACCAGTCCCGCCGGAAGTGCCGGCCCTCGACCAGGACGTCGGTGGTGACGACGACCCGTCCGTCGGCGGCCCGGACCACGGCGGCGTCGTCACCCGGGCCCACCTCGGCGGCCGCGGCGGTGCCCGCGCGGGCGAGCACCCGCGCGATCACGCCGAACTCCCCGACGACGCGCACGCTGTCGGCCGGGTCGCTGCGCGGGACGAGTGGACGGGGCCGGCTCATCGGTGCCCTCCTGGTGCTGCGGTAGGTTGCCGACGAGTCCGCCACCCGGCGGGGACGACGTCTCGGCACAGTTGCCGGAGGAAGGATCTCCCGTGGTCCACGCCTACATCCTCATCCAGACCGAAGTCGGCAAGGCCGCCCAGGTCGCCTCGACCATCAGCGGGATCAGCGGCGTCACCAAGGCCGAGGACGTGACCGGCCCGTACGACGTCATCGTCCGCGCCGAGGCCGACACCGTGGACGACCTCGGCCGGCTGGTCGTGGCCCGCGTGCAGTCGGTCGACGGGATCACCCGCACGCTCACCTGCCCGGTCGTGAACATCTGACCGGTCAGCCCGCGGACCCGCTGCGCCGGGCCGCGCTGCTGCTCACCGCGGTCACCGTGCCGGTGGTGGTCGCGCTCGTCGTGCTGGTCAACGTGCTCGGCGCGCGCACCGGCGACACGGGCAGCCCCCGGGACCGCGACCGCGCACCGGCCGACGTCTCGGGCGCCGACCCCGGCCCCCGCGAGGACCTGCCGGTGCTGCCGCTCGAGGTGCCGCCGGTGACGCCCGCGGCCGAGGAGTCCTGCCCGGCGGTCATGGGGAAGCTGCCCCTCGAGCTGGCCGGGGAGCCCTCTCGGCGGGTGCAGTCCGACAGCCCGTACGTCTACGCCTGGGGCGAGCCGCCGGTCGTGCTGACGTGCGGCGTCGAGCGGCCCGCCGGCTGGAAGGTCACCGCGTCCGCGATCCAGATCAACGGCGTGCAGTGGTACGTCGACACCGCCGACCCGGAGAGCACCGTGTGGACCGCCGTCGACCGGCCGGTCTACGTCGAGGTGCGCCTGCCCGCGGGGGTGGACAGCGCGCCGGTCACCGCGCTCACCGTGCCGCTGGCCGAGGCGCTGCCCTACCAGGAGCCCTCCCCCGCGCCCTGAGCGGGCGCTCATCCGGGAGGCAGCAGCGCGAGCTGCCGCTCCATCACGGCCCGCACCTCGACGAGGGCCTCGTCCAGCGTCGGCCCCACCGCGCTCACCGAGACGCTGAAGACGCCGTGCCAGCACCAGGCGAAGGCGGCGGGGTCCACCAGCCCGGCGTCGGGCACGGGGTCGGCCACGAGCAGCTCGCGGCAGTTGGCCGGCAGCTCCGGCGGGTCCTCGCCCAGCACACCCCGGTAGAGCTCGGCGTCGTTGCGCGCGAGGTCGTCGGCGTAGGCGCGGGCGCCGGCGCGCTGCTCGAACTGGTCCACGAAGACGCCGGTCATCGGGCCGCTCTCCCGTCCCCAGAACCGCTCCCAGCCGTGCACGTAGCCGTACTCCTCCAGGACGGCGCGCTCCCGCGCCGGGTCGGTGGAGTAGCCGGCCACGTCCTCCAGCCGCTTCGCGCCGGCCGGCGGGTGCAGGTCGTCGTCGGGCAGCCGGGGCAGCCCCGAGTGGACCTCGGTGACCAGCAGCGGCTCGAGCTCCTCGGGGCTCGTGGGCCGGTCGGAGGGCGCGGCCGCCGTGGCGGCACCGTCGACGGCGCGGCCGCAGGCCGGCAGGCCGAGCGCCGCGGGGATGAGGGCGAGGGCGAGCCACGTCCGGGCGGTGGGCCGCCCCCTCGTCACCGTGCCGGCCGGGCGCCGCCGAGGGCAGTGGTGACCAGGCGGTCGACGATCTCGGCGAAGTCCACCCCGCTGGCGGCCCACATCCGGGCGAACATCGAGATCGGCGTGAACCCCGGCATGGTGTTCACCTCGTTGATGACCAGCCGGTCCTCGCCGTCCGGCCCCGTGGCGAGGAAGAAGTCCACCCGGGCCAGGCCCTGGCAGTCCAGCGCCAGGTAGGCCCGCCGGGCCGTCTCCTGGACCGCGGCGGTCTGCTCGGGGGTGAGGTCGGCGGGGATGTCGAAGTCGGCCGCGTCGTCCAGGTACTTGGCCGCGAAGTCGTACCAGTCGACGCCGGGCCGCAGCCGGATCTCCGCGGGCAGGCTCGCCTCGGGCAGCCCCGAGCCGGGGGCGGCGAGGACGCCGCACTCGATCTCCCGGCCCGGGATGGCGGCCTCGACCACGACCTTCGGGTCGACGGCGGCGGCCTCGGCGACCGCGGCCGGGAACTGCGCCCAGTCGGTCACCTTGGTGATGCCGATGCTGGACCCGGCGCGCGCGGGCTTGACGAAGACCGGCAGGCCCAGCCGCTCGCGGGCCGCGGCGTCGAGCAGGTCGGGGTCGGCGCAGACGGCGCCGTGCGCGTCCCGCAGCACCACGTGGTCGCCCTGCGGCAGGCCGGCGGCGGCCAGGAGCTTCTTGGTGAACTCCTTGTCCATGGAGGCGGCGCTGGCGAACACGCCCGAGCCCACGTAGGGCAGCCCGGTCATCTCGAGCAGCCCCTGGACCGTGCCGTCCTCGCCGTAGGTGCCGTGCAGGACCGGGAAGACGACGTCGACCTCGGTCAGCACCTGGCCCACGGCCGCGCCGGGCTCCAGCACGGCCAGGCCCCGCGACTCGGGGTCGCCGACGAGGGAGACCGCGGTCCCGCCGGTCACCTCGGGCAGCGAGCCCTCGGTGATCGTCAGCCGCTGCCCCGGCTCGGGCAGGACCCAGCGCCCGTCACGGGCGATCCCCACCGGCACCACCTCGTAGCGCTCGGGGTCGAGGGCGGCCATGACGGCACCGCCGGAGACGCAGGAGATCGAGTGCTCCTCGCTGCGCCCGCCGAACACGACCGCCACCCGCACCTTGCCCGCCTGTCCGCTCATCCCCGCGACCCTAACCGAGAGGACCCGCGGGCCCTCGGGCCGACGCCGACGTCCCGCCGTCCCACCCCGCGGACCGCGGTGTGGCAGCCTCGTCGCGTGCAGGATCAGGCAGCTCCCCCGGTGGAGGCGTACCCGCGCCGGCTTCGGCTGGCCGGTGCGGCCGTCCACCTCTACACCGCCAGCGGCTCGGTCCTGGGGCTGCTCATCGTGCTCGCGGCCATCGAGGGGGAAGCAGTCACGGCCCTGTGGCTGGTGCTGGCGACGCTGTTCGTCGACGGCACCGACGGGATGCTCGCCCGCCGCTTCCGGGTCAAGCAGACGATCCCGTGGTTCGACGGCGCCCGGATGGACGACATCGTCGACTACCTCACCTACGTCTTCGCCGCCGTCGTCCTGCTGTGGACGACCGACCGGCTGCCCCCGGGCGCCTGGGGGTGGGTGCTGGCCGCCCTGCCGCTGCTGGCCTCCTGCTACCAGTTCTGCCGGGTCGACGCGAAGACCGACGACCACTACTTCCTCGGCTTCCCGAGCTACTGGAACGTCGTGGCCTTCTACGCGATCGTGCTGGACATCGGCACCACCGGCGTCGGCATCACCCTCGCCGTGCTGACCGTGCTGGTGTTCGTGCCGGTCAAGTACGTCTACCCCTCCCGCACGAAGCTGCTGCGCAGCCTCAACCTGGGGCTGGCCGCCGTCTGGCTGACCAGCTCCGCGGTCCTGCTGCTCCAGTACCCCGACCCGCACCCGGTGGTCGTCGTGCTGAGCCTGGCGTACCTCGTCTACTACTTCGGCGTGAGCATCTGGCTGACCGTCGCCGGCGCGCGCCGGGGAGCCTCAGACCGCGTCGAGAGCGCCGCGTAGGTCGGCGACCAGGTCGGCGGTGTCCTCGATGCCGCAGGACAGCCGCACGAACCCCGCGGGGACGTCGTCGCCGCCCCACTGGGCACGCCGGTCGACGGTGCTGTGCACGCCGCCGAAGCTGGTCGCCGCGGCCCACAGCCGGCTGGCGCCCAGCAGGCGGGAGACGGCCGCCTCGTCGGCGAGCTCCAAGGACACCACGCCGTTGGGCCGGAGCATCTGCCGGGCGGCCAGCGCGTAGGACGGGTCCGCCGGCCGCCACGGCCAGCGCAGGTTCGTGACGGCGGGGTGCCCGTCGAGCAGCTCGACGACGGCGGCGGCGTTGGTGGCCTGCCGCGCCAGCCGCAGGTCCAGCGTGCTCATCGAGCGGTGCCCGAGCCACGCCTCGAACGGGCCGGGCGTGCTGCCGGTCCGGTCGCGGAAGCCCTTCACCCGGGCGTGCAGCGCGTCGTCGGTCACGGTGACGTGCCCCAGCAGCACGTCGCTGTGCCCGGTCAGCGCCTTGGTGTCGCTGCCGACGGTCATGTCGGCCCCGAGGGCCAGCGGCCGCTGCCCGAGCGGCGTGGCGGTGGTGTTGTCGACGGCGACCAGCGCGCCGGCCGCGTGCGCCGCGGTGGCGACGGCGGCGATGTCGCAGACGTCGAGCTGCGGGTTGCTCGGGGTCTCCAGCAGCACCAGGGCGGCACCGGCCAGCCCGCCGGAGGCCGCGACCCGCTCGATCTCCGGCGTCGGCACGTACTGCACCTCGACGCCGAAGCGGGCGAGCTCCTCGGCGGCCAGCAGACGCGTCGTGTAGTAGCCGTCCGAGGGCAGGACGACGCGGTCGCCGCTGCGCACGCAGGAGAGGACGGCGGCGGTCAGGGCGGCCATGCCGGTGGCGAAGGAGAGGCAGCGACCGCCGTCCAGCTCGCCGACGGCGTCCTCGAAGGTCCGCAGGGTCGGCTGCTCGGTGCGCGCGTAGGCGTCGGCCCCGTTCGCCCGCGGCGGCTGGTCCCCGAGGTGGAACGGTGCGGCGAACACCGGCGAGGGGCGCAGCGGGGCGCCGGGGACCGCCGGGTCCTCCCCCGCCCGCACCGACCGGGTGCCGTCGCCGTAGCCGCTCAGGTCGTGCTCGGGGTGGTGCGTGCTCACTCGGACTTCGCCTCTCGCGACATGATCTCCCGCACCATCTGCGCGGGCGCCTCCCCCTCGTGGCACACGCGCACGACGGCCTCGGTGATCGGCACGTCGACGCCGTGCGCCCGCGCGAGGTCCAGCACCGAGCGGCAGCTCTTCACACCCTCGGCGGTCTGCCGGGTGCTCTGCTGCACCTCCTCGACGGTCATCCCGCGGCCCAGCTTCTCGCCGAAGGTCCGGTTGCGGGACAGCGGCGAGCTGCAGGTGGCGACCAGGTCGCCGAGCCCGGCCAGGCCGGCGAAGGTCGTGAGCTCGGCGCCGAGCGCCATGCCCAGGCGGGCGGTCTCGGCGAGCCCGCGGGTGATCAGCGAGGCCCGGGTGTTGTCACCGAAGCCGAGGCCCTCCGCGATGCCGCAGGACAGCGCGATGACGTTCTTCACCGCGCCACCGAGCTCGCAGCCGACCAGGTCGGGGTTGGTGTAGGGCCGGAAGTACCGGGTGTGGCAGGCGGCCTGCAGCTGGGCGGCGCGGTCGGCGTCGGAGCAGGCGATCACCGTCGCCGCCGGCTGCTCCTCGGCGATCTCCCGGGCCAGGTTGGGGCCGGAGAGCGCCGCGACCCGCTCGGGGCCGGCGCCGGTGACCTCCTGGATCACCTCGCTCATGCGCTTGGTGGTGCCGAGCTCGATGCCCTTCATCAGCGACAGCAGCGTGGCGTCGGCCGGGAGCAGCCCCCGCCACTCGGTGAGGTTGTCGCGCAGCGACTGCGAGGGCACCGCCAGCACCACGACGTCGGCGTCGAGCAGCGCCTCGGCCGGGTCGGAGGTGGCGCGCAGCCGGTCGGGCAGCCGGACGCCGGGGAGGTAGTCGGAGTTCTCGCCGTCGGTGGTGATCGACTTGGCCAGCTCCGGGCGCCGCGCGTGCAGCACGACCTCGCAGCCGGCGTCGGCCAGCACCTTCGCGAACGTCGTCCCCCAGGAGCCGGCGCCCAGCACCGCCGCGCGCGTCACGCCGCGCTCCCGGGCAGCTGGTCGCGCCGCTCCCGGCGCGGGGCGGGGTGGACGGCGAGCGGGGCGGGCTCCCCGCGCAGCTCGGACAGCTGGGCGCGGACTCGGGACATCATCAGCTCGGTCGTCTCCCGCAGCAGGTGGGCGTCGATGGGGCGGCCCGCACGGATCTCGGCCCGCAGCGCGGAGAGGTCCAGGGGCTCGCCGACCAGGTAGTCGGCGGGTTCGCGGAGCCGCAGGTGCAGCTTCTTGGTGTGGTAGTCGTGCACCCGCTGCGGCCCCCACTGGGCGACCGGGAGGACGACGGCGTCGGTGGTGAGCGCCAGGTGCGCCGCGCCCGTGCGGGCCTGCATCGGCCACCAGCCGGGGTCCCGGGTCACCGAGCCCTCGGGGTAGACGACGATCAGGTTGCCCGCGCGCAGGTCGGCCTCGGCGGCGGCCAGGGCGCCGCGGGCGGCGGTGGAGTACCGCGCCACCGGGATCTGCCCGGCGGCCCGGAGGATCGTGCCGGCCAGCCCCTTGAAGACCGACTCCTTGGCCAGGAAGTGCGGGATGCGGCCGGCGTCGAACACCAGCCGGGCGCAGGCCAGCGGGTCCAGCACCGACACGTGGTTGGCCACGAGGAGCACCGGCCCGCTGGTCGGGATCCGCTCCGGGTGCCGGTAGCGGAGCCGGAAGAGCAGGGACGCCACCGGGTAGACCACGACGATGCAGAGCCACAGCGGGAACGGGATCCGGCCGCGGGTGCGCCACTTCCCCATCGACACCCTCCCTCTCCGCGTGAGCCTGCCCATGATCGACCCGTGGCCGCCCCCTGCGTCCACCGGGGTCCCGACGGGCGCGGCCGGCAACCGGCGTGTGCTCACATTGTGGCCGTGACGAGCTGGTCGGTCGTGGTCCCGGCGAAGCGGCTCGCCGTCGCCAAGACCCGGCTGCAGCCGCTCACCGGCCTCCCCGGCGGCGACCACCCCGCGCTGGTGCTGGCCCTGCTGGCCGACACCGTCTCCGCCGCGCTCGGCTGCCCCGCGGTCGGGTCGGTCGTCGTCGTCACCGACGAGCCGGCGGCCGCCGAGCTGGTGCGCGGCCTCGGCGCGCGGACGGTCCCCGACGAGCCCGACCGCGGGCTGAACCCCGCGCTGGAGCACGGCGCCCGCGCGGCGGGCGGCAGCGCGGTCGCCGCGCTCTCCTCCGACCTGCCGGCGCTGCGCCCCCCCGAGCTGGCCGCGGCGCTGGCGGCGGCGTCCGCGGCCCCGCGCTGCTTCGTCGCCGACGCGCAGGGCACCGGCACCACGCTGCTCACCGCCCGGGGCACGCCGCTGCGCCCCCGGTTCGGCCGCGGGTCCGCGCTCGCCCACCGCGAGGACGGCGCCCTGGCGCTGCACGGGGACTGGCCCGGCCTGCTGCGCGACGTCGACACCCCGGAGGACCTGCGCGCCGCCCTGGCGCTGGGCACGGGGCCCCGCACGACCGCGGCGGTCACCGCGTCCCCGGCTCTCGCCAGGGAGCTCCGTACGGCACGATGAAGGTCGTGACCTCCGAGAGCGCCACCCGGACGAACGCCCAGCCCACCGACCGATACCTGAACCGCGAGCTGTCCTGGCTCGACTTCAACTCCCGCGTGCTGGAGCTGGCGGAGGACGACACCCTGCCGCTGCTCGAGCGGGTCAAGTACCTGGCGATCTTCGCCAGCAACCTCGACGAGTTCTACATGGTCCGCATCGCCGGGCTGAAGCGCCGGCAGAGCACCGGTCTCACCGTCCGCTCCCCGGACGGGCTCACGATCCGCGAGCAGCTGGAGCGGGTGACCGCGCGCACCCAGGAGCTGGTGCAGCGGCACTCCGACGTCTTCAACAAGGACGTGCTCCCCCGCCTGGAGGAGACCGGGATCCGGATCGTGCGGTGGGGCGACCTGGGCGACGAGTCCGCCCTGCGCCTGCGCGAGTACTTCCGCGACCAGGTCTTCCCGGTGCTGACGCCGCTGGCCGTCGACCCGGCCCACCCCTTCCCCTACATCAGCGGGCTGTCGCTCAACCTCGCCGTGTCGGTGCGCGACCCCGAGACCGGCGCCCCCCGGTTCGCGCGCCTCAAGGTGCCCAACAACGTGCCCCGGTTCGTCCAGGTGGGCCCGGGCCAGGACGCCGACGGCTCGGCCACCTTCCTCCCGCTCGAGGACCTGATCGCCGCGCACCTCCCCCAGCTCTTCCCCGGCCTGGAGGTCATCGACCACCACATCTTCCGGGTCACCCGGAACGCCGACCTGGAGGTGGAGGAGGACCGCGACGAGGACCTCCTGCAGGCCCTGGAGCGAGAGCTCGCCCGCCGCCGCTTCGGCCCGGCGGTGCGGCTGGAGGTCGCCGAGCCGATGGACCCGCGGATCCTCGAGGTGCTCGTCTCCGAGCTCGAGGTCTCCCCCGACGACGTCGTGCACGTGCCCGGCCTGCTGGACCTCGCCTCCCTCTGGGCGCTCTACGACCTGGACCGCCCCGAGCTCAAGGACGAGCCCTTCGTCCCGGCGACCCACCCGCGGCTGTCCGAGGGCGAGACCCCCAAGAGCGTCTTCGCGACGCTGCGGGAGGGCGACGTCCTGCTGCACCACCCGTACCACTCGTTCGCAACCAGCGTGCAGCGGTTCATCGAGCAGGCCGCCGCCGATCCCAACGTGCTGGCGATCAAGCAGACGCTCTACCGCACCTCCGGGGACTCCCCGATCGTCAACGCGCTCATCGAGGCCGCGCAGGCCGGCAAGCAGGTCGTGGTGCTGGTCGAGATCAAGGCGCGCTTCGACGAGGAGGCCAACATCAGCTGGGCCCGCTCGCTGGAGCGGGCCGGCTGCCACGTCGTCTACGGGCTGGTCGGGCTCAAGACGCACTGCAAGACGGCGCTGGTCGTCCGCCGGGAGCAGGGCGTGATCCGGCGCTACTGCCACATCGGCACGGGCAACTACAACCCGAAGACCGCCCGCATCTACGAGGACGTCGGCATCCTGACCGCCGACCCGCGGGTGGGCGCGGACCTCACCGACCTGTTCAACACCCTGACCGGCTACTCGCGGCAGACGAACTACCGGACGCTGATGGTCGCTCCGCACGGCATCCGCAACGGGCTGATCGAGAAGATCCGCCGGGAGGCACGCAACGCCGCCGACGGGCGCCCCTCGGGCATCCGCATCAAGGTGAACTCGCTGGTCGACGAGAAGATCATCGACGCGCTGTACGAGGCGTCCCAGGCCGGCGTGCCGGTCGAGCTGTTCGTCCGCGGCATCTGCGCGCTGCGTCCCGGCGTCCCGGGCCTGTCGGAGAGCATCCGTGTGCGCTCGATCGTCGGCCGCTTCCTCGAGCACTCCCGGGTCATCTCGTTCCTGAACGGTGGCGAGGCGGAGTGGTGGATCGGCAGCGCCGACCTGATGCACCGCAACCTCGACCGGCGGGTGGAGGTGCTGCTGCGGGTCTGCGACGAGGCGGCCCGCACCCAGCTGCACGAGACCCTGGCGCCGGCCTTGGAGCCGGGCGTCCGCTGCTGGGAGCTGCGCAGCGACGGGCGCTGGGAGCGCCAGGAGGGCCGCGACTACCAGGCGGAGCTGCTGCACAGGATCCATGAGCTCGCGAGCTGAGCCGAGAACCGTCGCGGCGGCGGGCGGGGCGGTGTGGCGCCCGTCCGGGGACGGCGGGATCGAGACCGCGGTCGTCCACCGGCCGCGCTACGACGACTGGTCGCTGCCCAAGGGCAAGCTCGACCCGGGCGAGCACGGGGTCACCGCGGCGGTGCGCGAGGTCCGCGAGGAGACCGGGCTCGTGGCGGTGGCGGGCCGGCGCAGCACCACCAGCCGCTACCAGGTGCCCGAGGGCGGCAAGCGGGTCGACTACTGGCTGATGCGTGCCACCGGTGGGGCGTTCGCGCCGAACGACGAGGTCGACGAGCTCCGCTGGCTGCCGCCCGCCGACGCGGCCGCCCTGTGCACGCACGACGCCGACCGGGCGGTCCTCGCCGACCTGGTGCGCACCGACGTCCCGCGGGAGCCGGCGCTGGTCCTCGTGCGGCACGGGAAGGCGGGCAGCAGCGACGCCTGGGAGGGGCCGGACGAGGAGCGGCCGCTCACCCGGGCCGGCCGGGAGCAGGCCGGGCAGCTGGCGCAGGTGCTGCCGCTGTTCGGCCCCACCCGGGTCGCCTCGGCCACCCCGCTGCGCTGCCGGCAGACGGTGGCCCCGCTGGCCGAGCGCCTCGGGCTGGACGTCGAGGAGCTGGTCGAGTTCGGCGAGCCGGAGTTCGGCGGCGACCCGCAGCGGGCGCTGGAGACGGCGCAGCGGCTGCTCGAGGGGCCCGGCGTCACCGTGGTGTGCAGCCAGGGCGGCACGATCCCGGCCGTGCTGGCCGCGCTCGGCGTGCACGGCCACGGCGTTCCCGGGCTGCACCCGCCCGCCGCCAAGGGCAGCGTCTGGGTGCTCGGCGGGCGCCCGGGCGGGCTGAGCGCGGACTACTACCGCGACCTCGGCCCGGACCCGGACGCCCCCTGAGTCAGACGGCGGGCAGCGCCTTCGGCAGCCACGCGGGACGCCGGGCCTCGTAGGCCTCGATGTCGTCGAGGTGCCGCTCGGTCAGGCCGACGTCGTCGAGCCCTTCGAGCAGCCGCCAGCGGGTGTAGTCGTCGGCCTCGAACGGCACCGTCGTCTGCCCGTAGGTGATCTGCTTGGCCTGCAGGTCGACGGTCACCTGCGTCGTGGGGTCCGCCTCGCTGGCCGCCCACAGCGCCTCGACCTCGGCCTGCGGCAGGACGACGGTGAGCAGCCCGGCCTTGGTCGAGTTGTTCTTGAAGATGTCGGCGAACCGCGAGCTGATGACGACGCGGAAGCCCCCGTCCAGCAGCGCCCAGACGGCGTGCTCCCGGGAGGACCCGGTGCCGAAGTCCGGGCCGGCGACCAGGATCGAGGCGTCGGCGTACTCGGGCTTGTTGAGCACGAAGTCCGGCTCGTTGGTGCGCCAGGCGACGAACAGCCCGTCCTCGAAGCCGGTGCGGGTGATCCGCTTCAGGTACTCGGCCGGGATGATCTGGTCGGTGTCGACGGCGCTGCGGCGCAGCGGCGCCACGGTGCCGGTGTGCGTGGTGAAGGCGTCCACGGGTCAGGCTCCGATCAGGTCGGCGGGGGCGGTCAGGCGGCCGGTGAGGGCGGTGGCGGCGGCCACCGACGGCGACACGAGGTGCGTGCGCCCGCCCTTGCCCTGCCGGCCCTGGAAGTTGCGGTTGCTGGTGGAGGCCGACCGCTCGCCCGGCTTGAGCTGGTCGGGGTTCATGCCCAGGCACATCGAGCAGCCCGCGCCCCGCCACTCGGCGCCGGCCTCGAGGAAGACCTTGTCCAGGCCCTCGGCCTCGGCCTGGGTCTTCACGCCGACGGAGCCCGGCACGACCAGCATCCGGGTGCTCGGGTCGATCTTCCTGCCGCGGAGCAGGTCGGCGGCGACGCGCAGGTCCTCGATCCGGCCGTTGGTGCAGGACCCGAGGAAGACGGTGTCGACCTCGATCTCGGTCAGCGGGGTGCCGGGGGTCAGGCCCATGTAGGCCAGCGCCTGCTCGGCGGCGCGGCGCTCGCCCTCGTCGGCGAAGTCCGCGGGGTCGGGCACCCGCTCGCTGATCGGCAGGCCCTGGCCGGGGTTGGTGCCCCAGGTGACGAACGGCGTCAGGGTGGAGGCGTCGAGGACGACCTCGGCGTCGAACGCGGCGCCCTCGTCGGTGCGCAGGGTCGACCAGTACTCGACGGCGGCGTCCCAGTCGGCGCCCTGCGGGGCGTGCGGGCGGCCCTGCAGGAAGTCGAAGGTCTTCTGGTCCGGCGCGATGAGCCCGGCCTTGGCGCCGGCCTCGATCGACATGTTGCAGATCGTCATGCGGGCCTCCATCGACAGCGCCTCGATGGCGCTGCCGCGGTACTCGATGACGTGGCCGGCGGCGCCGTTGGTGCCGATCTGCGCGATGACGGCGAGGA
>NZ_SPQP01000048.1 GCF_004571075.1 Blastococcus sp. TF02A-35 | reverse complement strand
CTGCGGCGGCGGCGCGTCCGCGGGGGGCGGCGCCGGGCGGTCCGGCTCGGCGGCCGGCAGGTCCCAGCCCGGCGGCTGCCAGGAGGCACCGCCCAGGGACTCCGACTCGTCGCGGGGCCGGCGGCGCCGGTCGGCGAAGTTCGGGCGGTCCTCCTCGTCGGGCCCGCCGGCGGACCCGTCGGGGCCGAGGTGCGAGGGCTCGCGCCAGCCGATGCCGTCGGCGCCGTCGTCGAAACCGTCGCGGTCGTCAGGGTCGCGTGGGCTGCTCATCGCTGCATCGTCCTCCCGGCGCCGTCCCGACCGTCGGGCGCCTCATCCGTAGGTGTCGCGGGGCCCCCGGCCGCGCACGGAGCGCGGGCCCTTCTTCCAGCTGGGGGCCGTCGGACCGACAACGCGCAGCCGGGTCACGACGTCCCCGCCGACCTGGGCGCGCAGCTTCCCGAGGATCGTCGGGGCCAGCAGCCGCAGCTGCGTCGCCCAGGCGGTGGACTCGGCGACGACGAGCAGCTCGCCCTCGGTGAGGGTCTCCGGACGGCAGTGCGAGGCGATGTCGGGGCCGACGATCGCGTCCCAGCGGCCGAAGACCGAGCCCACCTTCGTGCGCGAGGACCAGTCCTGCTGGGTGACCAGCGAGTCGACCAGCCGGCCGAAGGGCTGGGGGTCGTCGGCGCCGGGGCCCGGACCGCTCCAGCTCCGCCGCGGGCCGGCGATCCGCCGGCGGGTGGGCTGGGGACGTGCCGCCGAGGCGGCACGGGCCGCCTCGAGCGCGGCGCGCGCGATGTCGCTGGGCCGGGCAGGGCGGTCCTCGCTCACGTGCCTCCCTCCACGGCCGGGGTCGCGTCCTTGACGACGACGGCGAAGCCGTCCCCCACCTCGACCCGCGCGCCGCGCAGCTCCGGGGGGACGTCGTCGACCACCGCGGCGGTGATCAGGGTCTGCTCCGCCGAGTGGGCCACGGCCGCCAGGGCCGCGCGCCGCTCGGCATCGAGGGTGGCGAAGACGTCGTCCAGGACCAGGATGGGGTCCTCGCCCTCGGCCCTCAAGAGCGCGAAGGTGGCGAGCTTGAGCGCCAGGGCGAGCGACCAGGACTCCCCGTGGCTGGCGAAGCCCTTGGCCGGCGCCGGGCCCAGGTGGATGACCAGGTCGTCGCGGTGCGGCCCGACCAGGGTCATGCCGCGGTCCAGCTCGTCCCCGCGCCGCTCGGCGACCCGCTCGGCCATCGCGGCGGAGAGCTGCTCCACCGTCGGCAGCTCGGCGCCGGGGCGGAGCGCGGCGCCGTCCCCGGCCAGCGGCACGGTCGAGGTGTACCCGAGCCCCGCGGGCACGGCCCCCTCGCCGGCGACGCCGGCGTAGGCCTCGGCGACGTGCGGCGCGAGGTCGGCCACCAGCCGCAGCCGGGCGGAGAGCAGCTGGCCACCGAGGTCGGTGAGGTGGCCGTCCCACACGTCGAGGGTCTCCATCGCCTTGCCGCGGGCCATGCGGGCGGTCTTCAGCAGGGCGTTGCGCTGCTTGAGCACCCGCTCGTAGTCGCTGCGGACCCCGGCGAGCCGGGGCGTGCGGGTGGCCAGCAGCTCGTCGAGGAACCGGCGCCGCTCCGTCGGGTCCCCGCGGACGAGCGAGAGGTCCTCGGGGGCGAACAGCACCGTCCGCACCAGGCCGATCAGCTCCCGCGGCCGGGCCAGCGGGGCGCGGTTGACCCGGACCCGGTTGGCCTTGCCCGGGTTGACCTCGATCTCGACCAGGAGCTCCCGGTCCCCGCGGCGCAGCGCGGCCCGGACCACCGCCTGGGCCGCGCCGTGGCGGACCAGGGGCGCGTCGCCGGAGACCCGGTGGCTGCTCATGGTCGCCAGGTAGCCGACGGCCTCCACGAGGTTGGTCTTGCCCTCGCCGTTGCGGCCGACGAACACGGTCGGCCCCGGCTGC
Source organism: Blastococcus sp. TF02A-35 (assembly GCF_004571075.1). Lineage (GTDB taxonomy): Bacteria > Actinomycetota > Actinomycetes > Mycobacteriales > Geodermatophilaceae > Blastococcus. The sequence continues at coordinate 22,713 of NZ_SPQP01000048.1, read as the reverse complement.
AGCGCGAGGTCCACCCGTTCCCAGCTGCGGAAGTCGCCGACCTGCAGGTGGCGGACGTACACCTCGGCCCTTCAGCTGGCAGGGGTGGTCGGACGACGCGGCATCAGGCCGGGCGCTCGGCCTCGGCGGCCTGGACCGCGCGCACGGCGTGCCCGCCGAACTGGTTGCGCAGCGCGGCCACGGCCTTCATGGTCGGCGAGTCCTCCTGGCGCGAGACGAAACGCGCGAACAGCGAGGCGGCGATCGTGGGCATGGGGACGCCGTTCTCGATCGCCTGCTCGACGGTCCAGCGGCCCTCACCGGAGTCCTCGGCGTAGCCCTTGACCTTCTCCAGCGCGGGGTCCTCGTCCAGCGCGCGGACGAGCAGGTCCAGCAGCCAGGAGCGGATGACCGTGCCCTGGGTCCACGACCGGACGACGCCCGGCACGTCCTCGATCAGGTCGACGGCGGCCAGCAGCTCGTAGCCCTCGCCGTAGGCCTGCATCATCGCGTACTCGATGCCGTTGTGGACCATCTTGCTGAAGTGGCCGGCACCCACCGGGCCGGCGTGCACGAAGCCAGCGGCGGGCAGCTCCTGCCCCGACTCGTCCACCGGTGCCGGCGGCTTGAGCGCGTCGAAGATCGGCTGCACCTTGGCGACGTCGTCCTTGCTGCCGCCGACCATGAGGGCGTAGCCGTTCTCCAGGCCCCACACCCCGCCGGAGACGCCGGCGTCGACGTAGCCGATGCCCTTCTCGCGGCACAGCACGTCGTGCACCTGGTCGTCGGTGTACTTGGAGTTGCCGCCGTCGACGATCACGTCGCCCGGCTCGAGCAGCTCGGCGAGCTCCTTGACCGTCTGCCGGGTGGGCTCGCCCGCGGGCACCATCACCCAGACGACGCGGGGCGCGGTGAGCGCCTGCACCAGGTCCGGCAGCGTCTCGACGTCCCGCTTGCCGGGGGCGCGGTCGTAGCCCACGACCTCGTGGCCGGCGCGGCGGACCCGCTCGGCCATGTTGCCGCCCATCTTGCCCAGCCCGATCAGCCCCAGCTGCACGTCCGCCCCCATCTCAAAGCACCGTCGTCGCTGTCATCGTGCCCCGCCAGCGGCCCTCGTGCAGGGTCCCGCCGCGAGCGTGCGAGCGGTGGGGGGCACGGGGGTCCTTCTGTCATCCCGGGAGGCGGACCGGCATGATCAGGTAGCGGTAGCTGCCCGTCCGCCCGACGGGGGCGGCCGGGGCGTCGTCCGCCGGGGGCTCCTCCACGCCGGAGAGCACGGCCGGCTTGAGCGGGCTGGTGAAGTCCATCCGCGCCCGGTCGGTGTGCACGGCGGCCAGCCCGTCGAGCAGGAACGTCGGGTTGAAGCCGATGGTCAGCGGGTCGCCGTCGAAGTCGACGTCGCAGCGCTCCTCGGCCTGGCCCTCGTCGTCGGTGCCACCGGCGCGCAGGGTGACCTGCCCGGGGGTGAACTCGCAGCGCAGCGGCGTCCCGCGCTCGGCGACGAGGGCGACGCGCTTGGCGGCGTCGGTGAACAGCCCCACCGGCAGCGTGGCGTGGGACAGCGACTCGTTCGGCATGATCGCGCGGTACTTCACGAACTCGGCGTCCAGCAGGCGGGTCGTCGTCTGCCGGTCCTTGCCCGAGAGGCCGAGGATGCCCTCGCCCGAGCTGCCCGAGGACAGCGACAGCGTGATCTCCGGACCGCTGGTCAGCGTCTTGGCCGCGTCGGCCAGCGTGCGCGCCGGGACGAGGACGGCGGCGGAGAGCCCCGCGGTCTCCGGGCGCCAGGCGAACTCGCGGACCGCCAGCCGGTAGCGGTCGGTGGCCGCCAGGGTGATCAGGTCGTCCTCGATCTCCAGCCGCACGCCGGTGAGCATCGGGAGGGTGTCGTCGCGGCCGGCCGCGATGGCCACCTGGCTCACCGCCTCGGCGAAGACGTCGCTGTCGACCAGGCCGGCGGCCGAGGGCATGGACGGCAGCGAGGGGTAGTCCTCGACCGGGAGCGTCGGCAGGCTGAACCGCGCGTTGCCGCACGTGATCGCCATCCGCGGCCCCTCGGCGGTGATGTCGACCGGGTGCGGCGGCAGGGCACGGGTGATCTCCGCCAGCAGGCGGCCGGGCACCAGCGCGCGCCCGCTCTCGCTGGTCTGCACGTCGATCTCGGCCCGCGCGGACACCTCGTAGTCGAAGCCGGAGACCGACAGCTGGTTGCCGTCGACCTCGAGCAGGATGCCGGCCAGCACCGGCACCGACGGCCGCGGCGGCAGGCTGCGCGCCGTCCAGGCGACGGCGTCGGCGAGCACCTCACGTGCCACCCGGAACTTCATCTCTCGACCACCCATGTTCGGTCCGCACCCCGGCTGCCGGGTCGCGGCGGCCGGTACGGCACGGAGCTCGTGCCTCGTCCTGCACCCGGCGCGGGGCCGCGATGCGGTGCTCATCGTGCCTGGTGCAGTGCCCCGTGGGGAAACCCCGTCCCTCGAGAGGTCAACTCCTGCCCCATCCGCTGCGCCTGTCGTCGACCCCGCTCGAGGCCCTCCCAGCGCAGCGTCCCCACCCAGAATGTGGTTCGAGAATTCTCCGGGATAACTCCTTCATCCTCGTCATCACTGGTGTGGAAGCTGGGGATCGAGGCCCTTTCCGCAGCTCAGCGGCCGACCGGGGGTGTTGGCCCGCTGTGGGCGGTCACCGTCCTCCTGTTGTCGACACGTGGACAGATCGACGGTTGTTCACCGTCGTCCTCGGCGATCCACGGCCTGTCCCCCGTCCGCCCCAGGTCCGTCCCCAGTCCGTACCCACCCCTTCGCGCCCGCCGGCGCCGGGCAGCGGTGGATATTGGGCGTGGGCGGGCATAAGCCCAGCTCAGCGGCGTGCGGCGCGTTCGGCGCACGCCACGGGAGGTGTCGGGCGCCCGGCCGGTGCAGGGCCCGGGGAGGCGCCGGCGGCGAGATCTCCCCAACCTGTGCACATTCCTGGGGACAACTTCTCGATCTGTCGACCGCCGTCGGTGACCGCCGCCCCGTGATGGGGCCGGAATCCTGGGCTTCCGTCGTCCCCAGGGATCCACACAGGTGTGGACAACGACTTGTCGACCCGTCCCGGGAGGTGACCGGACGGGGTGGGGACGATGGCCGCGCGGTGACCGGACGGGCCGCGACCGAGCGCCCCGACGACGCCCCGGGACCGCACCCCGGTGGCCGCCCCGGACCCGGGCGGCCACCGGAGCGGACCTACTGGCGGGCGCGGCTCTTGATGCGGGCGGTCAGCTCGGTGACCTGCGTGTACGTCGCCCGGCGCTCGCTCATCAGGTTGGTGATCTTCTTGACCGCGTGCATGACCGTGGTGTGGTCCTTGCCGCCGAAGGACGCACCGATCCGCGGCAGCGAGAGCTCGGTCAGCTCGCGGCACAGGTACATCGCGATCTGGCGGGCGTTGACGAGGGTCCGGCTGCGGTTGGTCCCCTGCAGCTCCTCCATCGTCACGGAGAAGTACTCGGCCGTGGCGGCCATGATGATGGCCGCGGTGATCTGCGGGCCCTGCTCGTCGCTGATCAGGTCCTTGAGCACCAGCTCGGCCAGCGGCAGGTCGACCTGCTGCTTGTTCAGCGAGGCGAACGCCGTCACCCGGATCAGCGCGCCCTCCAGCTCGCGGATGTTGGTCTGCACCTTGCTGGCGATGAACTCCAGCACCGGGTCGGGCACCTGCAGCCGCTCGCCCCAGGCCTTCTTCCGCAGGATGGCGATGCGGGTCTCGAGGTCCGGCGCCTGGACGTCGGTGATGAGGCCCCACTCGAACCGGGTGCGCAGCCGGTCCTCCAGCGTCGTCAGCTTCTTCGGCGGGCGGTCGGAGGTGATGACGATCTGCTTGCTGGCGTTGTGCAGCGTGTTGAAGGTGTGGAAGAACTCCTCCTGCGTCCGCTCGGCGCGCTCCAGGAACTGGATGTCGTCGATGAGCAGGAAGTCGATGTCCCGGTAGCGCCGGCGGAAGTCCTCCGCCCGGCCGGAGTGCACCAGGTTGATGAACTCGTTGGTGAACTCCTCGGTGCTGACGTAGCGCACCTTCACGTTGGGGAACATCCGCGCGGCGTAGTGGCCGATCGCGTGCAGCAGGTGGGTCTTCCCCAGCCCGGACTCGCCGTAGATGAACAGCGGGTTGTAGGCGCGGGCCGGCGCCTCGGCGACGGCGACGGCCGCGGCGTGGGCGAACCGGTTGCTGTTGCCGATGACGAAACTGTCGAAGACGTACTTGGGGTTCAGCCCCGGGTCGAGGCCGGCCGGGCGACCGCCCTCCGGCCGCCGGGTGCGACCGCCCGCTCCCCCGCCGGCGCCGCGGCGCTGCTCGCCGGGCTCGACGTCGAAGGGCAGCACGTCGGCGGTCCGCCCGTCCTCGGCCGGCTCGCCCGCGTCCGGCCCCCAGGGGGTGGTGCTCCAGTCCTCGGGCGCGCCGCGGTCGACCGGCGGCCGCTGCGGGCCGTCGGCCGGGTGCAGCTCCCTGACCTCCGGGAACTCGGTCGGGGCGGGCCGCTCGACGGCCGTGCCGCGGTCCCACGGCGCCGGCCCGACCGCGTCGGTGCGCACCCCGAAGGCGCTGCGGCCGTCGTCGGCGCGGTCCCGGGTCGCCCGGTCCTCCTCGGCGCGCTGCGCCTCGACCGACGACCAGGGACGCCGGGTGGGCTCCTCGTCGCGGGGCGGCTCCGGCTGGGCCGGGGCGTCCTCAAGCTGGACGGCGACGCGGATGTCCCGGCCGAACCGCTCGGACAGGGCCTCGGCGAGGACCCGCCGCATCCGCGACTCGAGCACCGTCTGGGTGAACTCGTTGGGAGCGGCCAGCACCGCGGTGTCCTCGACCAGCATCAGCGGCCGAGTGAGGTTCAGCATGGCGTTCTGCTGCGGGGAGAGGCTGGTGGCCAGTCGCTCCCGGATCTGGTCCCAGACCGTGGCCAGGTCCAGCGTGGCATCGGCCATGCCGTTTCGTCCTCCCATGCAGTCGACCCCCGCGGCCGCTCCCGGTGCGCCCAGCACCTCCGTGCCGCTCCCGCCGAGGGGCCGTGTCCCTGTGGAGGATGCCCGCTGTGGACACGCGAACACACGTGTTCCACATCGGTGTCCACAGGCTGTGCACGGTCGGCGACGTACTGCGCCGGCCCCGCACGGGACGGCGGCCGGATCAGCGTCCGTGCTGGTCAGCGGCCTGTTCGGGCGGGTGGTGGGGCTGCTCGGCGGTCGGTCGACCGACGGGGTCGGCCCGCGCGTCGTGACCCTGACGTCCGACGCGGAGCGACGGCGACGCTAACAGCTCCGTCCACAGCCCGGCAACGACGGTCGGTCCCCCGTGGGGACGGTCCCGTGCGATGGCCGGCGCGGCGTCCAGGGACGCAGCTCCCGGCGCGCCGCGGCCCCCGGGACGGCTCGGCCGGGTGAGCATGGCGGGTCCGTCCACGACCGGTCACCGCCGGGCGCCGGTCCTCGGCTATGCTTGCCGGAGTCTGTGGACGGGTCTGCCCGTCCCCGGCCGCTGCAGCGTGCCTGCGCGGGTGGGTCGGTCGTCGTCCGCAGTGCAGCTTCCGGGCTGCCGGGCTGGTCGTCGTGCCGGTCCGCCAGCCCTGCGCGCACCCGTCCACCGACGGGAGCGCACCGCCGATGTCGTGTAGTGGGAGTACCTCGTGAGCAAGCGCACGTTCCAGCCGAACAACCGCCGCCGGTCCAAGACCCACGGCTTCCGGCTGCGGATGCGTACCCGCGCGGGCCGGGCCATCCTGGCCGGCCGTCGGCGCAAGGGCCGCGAGAAGCTCTCCGCCTGACGTGCTGCCTGCGCAGGCACGCCTGCGCCGGCGCCCGGAGTTCAGCGCCGTCGTCCGATCCGGCCGGCGTGCCGGGCGGCCGACCATGGTGCTGCACCTCCTCCCCGAACGGCCCGCGCAGCCGGCCGGTGACCTCGCGTCCCCGGCGGCTGCACGGGCCGGTTTCGTGGTGGGCAAGAGCGTGGGCAACTCGGTGGTCCGCCACCGGGTGACCCGACGGCTGCGGGCCGTCGTGCGTGCCGAGCTCGACCGGCTGCCCACGGGGGCCGACCTGGTGGTCCGCGCGCGACCGGAGGCCGCCGACGCGGACTCCGCGGTCCTGCGGCGCGACCTCGCCAAGGCGCTCGACCGGCTGCTCGGCGACGGGCCGGGGACCCGATGACCGCGCCCCACCGCTCGGTGGCCGCCCGGGCCCTCCTGCGCGCCGTCGGCTTCTACTCCCGCGCCGTCAGCCCGGCCCTGCCGCCGCGCTGCCGGTTCCACCCGACGTGCAGCGCCTACGCCGCGGAAGCCGTCGCGGTGCACGGGGCGGCCCGTGGCTCGTGGCTCGCCGTGGTGCGGCTGCTCAAGTGCGCACCGTGGCACCCCGGGGGGGTCGACCTCGTCCCGCCGCGCCCCGGCGGAACCGCCGGCGCCCCCCGCTCGTCCAGTTCACCGGTGTCCGCTCCCCGGACGCCGTCCGATGTCCCGGGTCCCGTCCCGGCCACCCCGCCGGTTGCCGGCCAGGCGTTCGAGGAGACCTCCGTTGCTTGACTGGCTCTACACCGCCATCTCCTGGGTCATGGCCCGGTGGCACTCGCTCTGGGACATGGTCTTCGGTGACCCCGCCCCCGAGACGGCGCTGGGCGGCCTCAGCTGGGTGCTGGCGATCGTCTTCCTCGTGGTCACCATCCGGCTGATCCTCTTCCCGCTGTTCGTCAAGCAGGTGAAGTCGCAGCGCGCGATGCAGGAGCTCCAGCCGGAGCTGCAGAAGCTGCGCAAGCAGTACGGCAGCGACCGGCAGGGGCTGGCGCTGGCCATGCAGAAGCTGCAGAAGGAGCGGGGCGTCAACCCGCTGGCCGGCTGCCTGCCGATCCTCCCGCAGATCCCGGTCTTCCTGTCGCTCTTCCACGTGCTGCGCCGCCTCGCCCCGGGCAAGGACGGGCTCTACAGCTGGACCGACGGCCTGACCGACGAGGCGGCCCGCGCCAAGCTCTTCGGTGCGCCCATCTCCGCGTCGTTCAACATGAGCGGCGGCAAGGAGCAGGCGATCCTCGGGATCGCCGGCGTCAACTACACCAACATCCGGGTCGTCGCCTTCGTGCTGATCCTGGTGATGTGCGCGACGACCTACGTCACGCAGAAGCAGATCATGCGCCGCTCCGGCCCGGTCGAGGGCCAGGCGGCCATGGTGCAGAAGCTGATGCTCTACGGCGTCCCGCTCAGCCTCTTCGTGTCGGGCTTCATCTTCCCGATCGGCGTGCTCATCTACTGGATGACGAACAACCTCTGGACCATGGGCCAGCAGTTCTTCATCCTGCGCAAGATGCCGCCGCCCGGCTCCGACGCCGCGAAGACCAAGGCCGCCGCCGACAAGCCGGCGGTCGACCCGCGGACGCTCGCCCCGAAGCCCGGTGCCAAGCCGGTGCGCAGCAAGGGCGGTCGCCCCTCCGCCGCCCCGACCAGCACCACCGTCACCGACACGGCGCTGGCCGACGACGCGGGCGACACCGCTCCCGGCGACGCCGGCTCCAACGGCACCCCGTCGACCAGCGGGACCGGCTCCACGGCCGCTCGCGGCGGGACCGGCGGCGGCTCGCGGCCCGGCTCCGGCCAGGGGCCGGCCAACCGGGGCAAGCGCAAGCGCCGCTGACCCCGCGCCGCTCCACCGCCGGCCCGTCCGGCACACAGACCACCGGGCTCGCCCGGCCGCCCGCACCGACCTGGGAGGAACACCCGTGAGTGCTCCGCAGCAGCCTGCGACAGACAGCCAGCCCGCCCTGCCCGACGCCGACCCCGGCAGCGACGACGCCGTCGTCGAGGCCGTCGAGGTCGAGACGGACGGGGCAGGCGGGACCGATGGGGCGCAGGGGTCGGCCGACGACCTCCTGGTCCGCGAGGGCGACGTCGCCGGCGACTACCTCGAGCGGCTCCTGGACATCCTCGACGTGGACGGGGACATCGACCTCGACGTCGAGGGCGACCGAGCCTCGGTGGCCATCGTCGGTGGCCGGCTGAACGACCTGGTCGGTGCCGACGGCGCGACGCTGGAGGCCCTGCAGGAGCTCACCCGGCTCGCCGTGGCCCAGTCCACCGGCGTCCGGAGCCGGCTCATGCTCGACGTGGGCGGGTACCGGGCCAAGCGGCGGGCCGACCTGACCTCGCTGGCCGGGGAGACGGCGCGACGGGTGGCCTCCAGCGGCCAGCCGGAGCGAATGACCCCGATGAACCCGTTCGAGCGCAAGGTCGTCCACGACGTCATCGCCTCGGTCGGCGGCGTGCACAGCGAGTCGGAGGGCGAGGAGCCCAACCGCCGCGTCGTGGTCCTGCCGGACAAGTGAGCGACGGTCCCTCCGCCGAGGACCGCGCCGGCGGCCCCGCCGTCCCGCCGGAGGCCCCGGCCGTGGCCGGGGCGGTGTTCGGCGACGCCCTGCCCCTGGCCCGCCGGTACGTCGAGCTGCTGGCCACCGACGGGGTGACCCGCGGGCTGATCGGGCCCCGGGAGGTCCCGCGGCTCTGGGAGCGGCACGTCCTCAACAGCGCGGCGGTCGCCGAGGCCGTCCCGCAGGGCGCCCGCGTCGTCGACGTGGGCAGCGGCGCCGGCCTCCCCGGGATCCCGCTGGGCCTGTCGCGCCCCGACGTCACGCTCACCCTGGTGGAGCCGATGGCCCGCCGGGTGGAGTTCCTGGAGGAGACGGTGACCGCCCTCGCCCCGGCTTCGTCGTCCTGGCGGGTCGTGCGGGGCCGGGCCGAGGACCGGTCGGTCGTGTCCGCGGTCGGGCCGGTCGAGGTGGTCACCGCGCGGGCGGTGGCACCGCTCCCCCGGCTGGTCGCCTGGTGCCGCGGGCTGCTCCGGCCCGGGTCCCAGCTCGTCGCCCTCGTGGGGTCGCGGGCGCTGGAGGAGCTGCCGCAGCTGCTCCCGGAACTGCACGCCGCGGGAATGCGGGACATCGAACCGCGGGCCGTCGGTGCATCGCTGGGAGAGGCTGCCACTACCGTGGTGGTCATGACGCGTGGAGCGCGGTGAGGGCCCTCCTCGAGGGCTCCCCGGTTCTGTTCCACGTGGAACAGGAACAGATGCCCACCCCGTTCCACGTGAAACGCAGGCGGCAGAGGAAGGATTCGCGATGACCGACCCGGGCGAGCGGCTGCGCAGCAGCCTCGCCGCCGACCAGTCGTCCGCTGCCGCGTACGGGCTGGCCGACTTCGACAGCCCGATCGCCATGGAGGCGCTCCGCGCCACGCGGGTGCTGCACGCCGCCGACCAGGAGCCGTTCCCGGCGCCCGGGCGGATCCGGGTCATCACCATCGCCAACCAGAAGGGCGGGGTCGGCAAGACCACGTCCACGGTGAACCTGGGCGTCGCCCTGGCCCTCTACGGCCTGCGCACCCTGGTCATCGACCTGGACCCCCAGGGCAACGCGAGCACCGCGCTCGGTGTCGAGCACACGGTCGGGACGCCGTCGATCTACGACGCCCTCGTCGGGGACAGCACGCTGTCCGAGGTCGTGCACCAGACGACGGCCAGCCCGAACCTGTTCTGCGTCCCGGCGACCATCGACCTGGCCGGCGCGGAGATCGAGCTGGTCTCCGTCGTCGCCCGCGAGCACCGGCTCCGCCGCGCGATCGAGGCCTACGTCGCCGCCCTCCCCCAGGACCGGCGCCCGCACTACGTCCTCATCGACTGCCCGCCGTCGCTGGGGCTGCTCACGCTCAACGCGCTCGTCGCCGGCGACGAGGTGCTCATCCCGATCCAGTGCGAGTACTACGCGCTGGAGGGCCTCGGCCAGCTGCTCAACAACATCGACCTGGTCCGGCAGCACCTGAACCCGGGCATCGCGGTGCGGACCATCCTGCTCACCATGTACGACGGCCGGACGAAGCTCGCCGACCAGGTGGCCGACGAGGTGCGCAACCACTTCGGCGACATCGTGCTGGAGGCCGTCATCCCCCGGAACGTCCGGGTCTCCGAGGCGCCGGGGTACGGCCAGTCCGTCCTCACCTACGACCCCGGGTCGCGCGGCTCCACCAGCTACGTGGAGGCCGCACGCGAGCTGGCGCGGCGCGGGGTCGACCTGGAGCCGCTCGACGCCTCGGCCGGCGGGCCGGGGGCCACGCCGGTCGGCGCCCTCGCCTTCGGCGAGACGGCGGAGCCGTTCCGCACGCCCAGCCCCCAGACGCACGGTTCCCAGTGAGCACCACTCCCGACGAGGAGCAGTCATGACCAAGCGAGGCGGCCTGGGACGCGGGCTGGCGGCGCTCATCCCCACCGGTCCGGCACCCACGCCTGCCCCGGTGGCTCCTCCGGCCCCCGCGGCCGAGCCGGCGGCCGCGCCGCGCCCCGCGGAGGAGCCGGCAGACGCGTCCCCGGAGCCCGAGGCAGCGGCCTCCCCCGCCCCCGCGTCCCCGGTGAGCCTCGTGCCGCCGCCCGCCCCCGAGCCGGACGGCGCCGTCGGCGTCCCGGGGGCGCAGCTGCGGGAGGTGGCGGTCGACGACGTGGTCCCGAACCCGAAGCAGCCCCGCCAGGTCTTCGACGACGAGGCGCTCGAGGAGCTCACCCACAGCGTCCGCGAGTTCGGCCTGCTGCAGCCGATCGTCGTACGGGAGGCGGCCGACGGCCGCTACGAGCTCATCATGGGCGAGCGCCGGCTGCGGGCCTCCCGCGCGGCCGGCCTGGAGACGGTGCCGGCGATCATCCGGGACACCACCGACGACGCCATGCTGCGCGACGCCCTCCTGGAGAACATCCACCGCGTCCAGCTCAACCCGCTGGAGGAGGCCGCGGCCTACCAGCAGCTGCTGGAGGAGTTCGGCGCCACCCACGAGGAGCTGGCCAGCCGGATCGGCCGCAGCCGGTCGCAGGTCACCAACACCATCCGGCTGATGAAGCTGCCGGTGAAGGTGCAGACCCGGGTCGCCGCCGGCGTCATCTCCGCCGGCCACGCGCGCGCCCTGCTCGGCCTGCACGACCCGGCCGCCCAGGACGCGCTGGCGACGCGGATCGTCGCCGAGGGCCTGTCGGTCCGTGCCACCGAGGAGGCCGTCGCGATGGCGGCGGCGGAGGAGCCGACGGCCAAGCGGCGGACCCGGCGCATCTCCGCTCCCGGCGTCGAGGAGCTGGGCTCGCGGCTCTCGGACATGTTCGAGACCAAGGTGAAGATCCAGATCGGGCGGTCCAAGGGCAAGATCGTCGTCGAGTTCGGGTCGGTCGACGACCTGCAGCGGATCATCGGGGTGATGGCGCCGGAGATCACCGGCCGCCGAACCGAGGGCTGAGCACCGCCCCCTGTGGGGGTGGCTCTGTTACGTCACAGACGAAAGGCCCCCCTGCCGGGGGCGGCGGGGCCCTTCGTCAGCGCTCGCTGTCCGCCCGGCGCGCCAGGAGCTGCGCGAGCACCGTGCCGAGCTCGTGACCGGCGGCCTCCACGGCCATCGGGAACATCGAGGTCTCGGTCAGCCCCGGGGAGACGTTCACCTCGAGGAAGTGCACCTCGCCGTCCGGGGTGACGATCGCGTCGGTGCGGGAGAGGTCGGCCAGGCCGAGCGCCTCGTGCACCCGGACCGCCAGGGCCGCGGCGCGCCCGGCCACCTCGTCGGACACCCGGGCCGGCGCGTGGTACTCGGTGAGCCCGGGGGTGTAGCGGGAGGAGTAGTCGAAGACGCCGGAGGCCGGCTCGAGCTCCACGGCCGGCAGGGCCTGCGGGCCGTCCCCCAGGTCGACGACGGACAGCGCCAGCTCCACGCCCTCGACGAAGCGCTCCACCATCACGGTGTCGCCGTAGGCGAAGCAGCTGACCATGGCGGCCGGGAGGTCCTCCACCCGGCTCACCTTCTGCACGCCGAGCGCCGACCCGCCGGAGGCCGGCTTCACCATCAGCGGCAGCCCGAGCCGGGCCACCATCAGGTCCAGGACGGCGCCGGCGCCCAGCTCGCGGAACGTGCTGTGCGGGAGCGCCACCCAGTCCGGCGTGGTGACGCCGGCGGCGCGGACGACGGACTTGGCGGCCGGCTTGTCCCACGCCAGGCGGCAGGCCGAGGCCGGCGAGCCGACGTAGGGCACCCCGGCGAGGTCGAGGACCGCGCGCAGTGCGCCGTCCTCCCCCGTGGCGCCGTGCAGGGCGATGAAGACGGCGTCCGCGGGCGCGGCGGCCAGCCCCGGCAGGAGCTCGGCGTCGGCGTCCCGCAGCTCGGCGTCCAGGCCGGCGCGGGTGAGCTCCTCGACCACCTGGGTGCCGGAGGAGAGGCTGACCTCGCGCTCGAACGTCAGCCCGCCGGCGAGGACGACCGCGCGCAGCGGGTGCGAGCGGGTGGCCGCTGCGGGCTCTGCTGCGGAGGCGGTGTCGCTCATCGGGGGTCCTCGAAGGTGTCGCTGTTGGCCGGCCCGACCATCGACTCGGCGTCGTGGCCGGAGCCGGGCGGGATCGCCCGGAACGTACCGGTGTCGACCTTGTCGAAGGTGGAGTGCAGGTCCAGCTCGGCCTCGATGACGCGCGCCAGCCGGCGGACGCCCTCGCGGATCTGGTCCGGCTCCGGGTAGCAGTAGGACAGGCGCATGTACTCCTGGCCGTTGCCGTCGGCGAAGAAGCCGATGCCCGGCACGTAGGCCACGTGCGCGCCGACCGCGCGCGGCTGCATGAGCTTGGCGTCCAGGCCGTGCGGCAGCTTCAGCCAGACGTAGAAGCCGCCCTTGGGCTGGGTCCACACGGTGCCGGCCGGCATCAGCGCCGACAGCGACTCCAGGGCGGCGTCGCGCCGCTCCCGGTACAGCTCCGAGAAGATCTTGATCTGCTCGCGCCACGGCTGGGTGTCCAGGTACCGGGCGACGGCGTACTGCGTCAGCGACGGCGGGCAGAGCACCTGCGCCTCGGTGGCGAGGACCAGCTTCTCGCGGACCGCCAGCGGCGCCAGCACCCAGCCCACCCGCAGGCCCGGGGAGAAGGTCTTGGAGAACGACCCGAGGTAGATGACCCGCTGGTTGTTGCGCGCGCGCAGCGCCCGCAGCGGCTCCTGCTCGAAGCCCAGGAGGCCGTAGGGGTTGTCCTCGATGATCAGCAGGTCGTGCCGCTCGGCGATCGCCATGACCCGCTCGCGGCGCTCCTCCGAGAGCGTCACGCCGGCCGGGTTGTGGAAGTTCGGCACCGTGTACAGGAACTTCACGCGGTCGCCGTTGGCCCGGCAGTCGGCCAGGGCCTCCTCCAGCGCCTCGGGGATCAGCCCGTCGTCGTCCATGGCGACGTGCCGGACGCGCGCCTGCGCCGCCTGGAAGACGCCGAGGGCGCCGACGTAGGAGGGCCCTTCCGCGAGGATGACGTCGCCCGGGTCGCAGAAGACGCGGGTGACCAGGTCCAGCCCCTGCTGGGAGCCGACGGTCACCACGACCTCGCTCGCCGAGGCGTCGGTGATGCCCTCCAGCGCCATGACGTCGCAGATGCGCTCGCGCAGCCGGGGGTCGCCCTGGCCCGAGCCGTACTGCAGCGTCTGCGCGCCCATGCCCGACACCAGGTCGCCGATCATCGAGCCGACGGCGTCCAGCGGCAGCGCGGTGACCGCGGGCATGCCGCCGGCCAGGGAGACGACCTCGGGCCGGCTCACGACCGAGAACAGCGCCCGGATCTCCGAGGCCTGCATCCCGTGCGTGCGTGCTGCGTACCGGTCGGCCAGGGGGTCCAGCCGCGGGTGACGCGGGACGACGTGGGGCTGCGCACCGGTGCTCAGGTGCGTGCCCGGCTGACCGGGACCGGCAGGGGTGCCGGGCGGGAGGGTGGCCACCCTCAGCAGTGTAGGCCTGCCGTCCCGGCCCCTCAGACGCGCGTGGGGAGCTGGAAGGTGCCGGTGGGCGGGTCGGCCTCGGCCGGCAGGTAGAGGCGCTGCACGGCGGCCAGGACGGCGTGCGCGATGGCGCTGCGGACGCGGGCGTCGAGCAGCAGCAGCCGGTCGACCGGGTGGGAGAGGTAGCCGCAGTCCAGCCGGACGGCGGGCATGCGCGTCATCCGCAGCAGGTCCCACGTCTTGGGGTGCGAGCCGAGGTCGAGCAGGCCGGTGCGCGCGACCACCTCGCGGCGGACGAGGTTGGCGAACTCCTCCCCCACCGTCGACGAGGCCCCCGAGCCGGTGCCGTAGTAGTAGCTGGCGACGCCGCGGGCGTGCTCGGAGCTGTGCGCGTCCATGTGCAGCGAGATGAACAGGTCCGCGCGCGCGTCGTTGGCGAAGGCCGTCCGCTCCGCGGGCTCGGGGTTCTGCGAGCGGCCGCGGGTGAGGTAGACCGTGGCGCCCGCGGCGGCGAGCCGGCCCTCGATCCGGGAGGCGAGGTCGAACACGAGGTCCGCCTCGGTGGTCTCCCCGGCCGTGAACCCCGTCTCCGTGCCGCCGTGGCCGGCGTCGACGACGATCCGGCGGCCGATGAGGTGCGGCCCGCTCTCCACGAACGACGCGCTCTGCCGCAGGAGCTGGGGGCGGCCGCCGGTGACCTTGCGGCCGAGCTGCCGCAGCGCACGCAGCGTGGCCGGACCGCAGGTCCCGTCGGAGGTCAGCCCGTAGTCGCGCTGGAAGGCGCGCAGGCCGGACTCCGTCTCGGGGCCGAGGATGCCGTCGGCCCGCCCGGCGTCGTAGCCGAGCTCGAGCAGGCGCTCCTGCAGGTTGGTCACGTCGTCGCCCCGCATGGGGCGCTCGGGGTCGTAGCGGAGCAGCCGGTCACCCAGCGACCAGCGTGCCTCGCTCAGCGCCCGGTAGGTCTCCTCGCCCACGCGGCCGTCGACCGAGAGGCCGCGGACCTGCTGGAAGTGGCGGACGGCGAGCTCGGTGGCGTCGTCGTACTCGGCGGCTTCCAGCGGCGGCTCGACGCCGGCGGCGGCGGTCGGCGGCAGGAGGCCGAGGCTGCGCAGGGCGGCGTGCACGTCGGCCACGGCCGGCCCGCGGTCTCCCCGCCTCAGGATCTGCATGCGGCTGTCGGTTCCCATCGTGTCACCGATTGTGGTCCCTCGGTCCCGGAGCGGCCCATCGGGGGCTGTCGGTCTCCCCCGGACACGACGGAGGCCCCACCCGTCCGGTGGACGAGTGGGGCCTGGGCCGTACGCAGAGTGAGGACCCGGAGGGCCGCTGCGCTCAGATGAAGTCGGCGAGGTCGCTCAGGATCGCGCCCTTGGGCTTGGCGCCGATGATGCTCTTGACCGGCTTGCCGCCCTGGAACACCGTCATCGTCGGGATCGACATGACCTGGTAGTCACGGGCGATCTGCGGGTTCTCGTCGATGTTCAGCTTGGCGATGGTGAGCTTCTCGCCGTGCTCGGAGGCGATCTCCTCCAGCACCGGGGCGACCATCTTGCACGGACCGCACCACTCCGCCCAGAAGTCCACGAGCACGGGCTTGTCGCTGCCCAGCACGTCGGTGGCGAAGCTGGCGTCGGTGACGGTCACGGTGTTGCCTGCCATGGTCGTTCTCCCTCTGGTTCGAGTGGCTCGTTGTCCCACCGGTCCAACCGGCGGGCGGGTGGTTCTATGCCCCCGGTCGGGGGCCCTGCTCAGCGCTCGTCGAAGGTGTCGGCGAGCCAGCGCTCGGCGTCGATCGCCGCGGCGGCACCGGTGCCCGCCGAGGTGATGGCCTGGCGGTAGATGTGGTCGACGACGTCGCCGCAGGCGAAGACGCCCTCGACGCTGGTGCGGGTGGTGGGGTGGTCCACCACGACGTAGCCCTCGTCGTCGAGCTTCAGCTGGCCGGCGAACAGCTCGCTGCGGGGGTCGTGGCCGATCGCCACGAACATCCCGGTCACGGGCACGGTCTCGGTGGCGCCGCTGGTGGTGTCGGTGAGCTGCACCGCGGAGACGGTGTTCTCGCCGAGGACGTCGGTCACCTGCTTGCCCAGCGCCCAGCGGATCTTCTCGTTGTCCTGGGCGCGCTTGACCATGATCTTCGAGGCCCGCAGCTCCTCGCGCCGGTGCACGACGGTGACGCTCTTGGCGAAGCGGGTGAGGAACGTGGCCTCCTCCATCGCGGAGTCACCGCCACCGACGACCACGATGTCCTGGTCGCGGAAGAAGAAGCCGTCGCAGGTGGCGCACGCCGAGACCCCGCGGCCGAGCAGCCGCTGCTCGTTGTCCAGCCCCAGGTACCGGTACTTCGACCCGGTCGCGACGATCACCGCGTGCGCGCGGTGGACCTGGTCGCCGACCTTGACGATCTTCGGGCTCGCCGTGAGGTCGACCTCGGTGACGTCCGAGGGGACCAGCTCCGCGCCGAACTTCTCGGCCTGCGTGCGCATGTCGTCCATGAGCTGGGGGCCCTGGATGCCCTCGGGGAAGCCGGGGAAGTTCTCGACCTCGGTGGTGGTCATGAGGGCCCCGCCGAACTGGGAGCCCTCGAACACCAGCGGGTGCAGGTTGGCCCGTGCCGCGTAGGTGGCGGCGGTGTAACCGGCCGGACCCGAGCCGATGATGATCAGGTCCCGGACGCCGTCGTGCTCGGCCGGTGGGATGACCGGGTCCACGATCTCCTCGGTCGTCACGGCGGGGCCCGGCGTCGGGTTGTTCTCGGTGCTCGCGCTCACGGGGTCCACAACCAGGATCGTAGGGGCGGCATTCCAGGGTCACCCGTCCCGGGGAGGCGGCCCCCGGGTCAGCCGGCGGTGCGGAAGCCGACCTCGCCGAGCTGGGCGGAGAAGCCGTCCGCACCGTCGACCAGGCCGGTGACCCAGACCAGGACGTAGCGGGCGGTGGTGGCCTCGTCGAAGGCCACCTCGGTCTCCGTGCCCAGCGTCTCGTCCCCGGCCACGGCGAAGTCGTCGAGCTGCTCGCCGGCGTCCTCGGCGGTGCGGATCTCCACGGTGGCCCCGGGCACCGGCGAGGCGAGGGAGACACCGGACAGGGCCTGCGCGCTGCCGAGGTCGTACAGGATGCCGACGCCGGGCTTGAGGTTCCCGAAGGCGGGCGACCCGCGGTAGGAGAGCGTCGACCACGTCGTCGCCGGGTCGCCGTCGTAGGTCAGCGGGACCTCGTCGTCGTTCTCCGGCTCGCCGTCGCCGAAGGGGTCGAACACCTGGGCGGCGCTGACGGTCGCGGTCGGCCCGTCGGCCGGCGCCGGCTCGCCGGCGTCCCCGCTGGGCGCGGTGGCCGACGGCGTGGAGCCCGGGTCCTCGTCCACCGAGCCGGTCACCGAGAGCACGCTGGAGCCGAACCAGAAGGCCAGCCCGATGACGATGGCCAGGGCGAGCAGTGGCAGGCCGACGACGACCAGGCGGTGCCGGCCGGCGCCGTCCTCGTCGTCGTACTCGTCCTCGCCGCTGTCGGCCTCGTCCCGCGCCCCGGCGGGGAGCATGCCGAACGACCCGTCTTCCTGGGCAGCGCCGGACCGCTCGAGCGCCGAGGCGTCGACGGTGTCGCCGCCGAGCGCGCCCGCCGGGAGCGGGGCGCCGGTGGTCACGGGGCGCACCCGCGGCAGCTGCGGGACGGGGGGCAGGGTGCCGGGCTCGAGGCGTACGGGGTCGTCGTCCCGCTCGTCGGCCTCGGCCGCCTCGGGCCGCCGGTCGCGCAGCCGCCGCCTGCGGCCGTCGCCGTCGTCGCCCCGGTTCGCGGGCTGCGGCGTGGGGCCGGTGCGCGGGCGCTCGGCGAGGAGCGCGGCCATCGCGGCCACGCTGGAGAGCCCCTGGCCCGGCTCGGAGGAGCGCGCCCGGCGGGCGAGCGCGACGAGGTCCGACGGGCCGTTCAGCGGCCGCGCGCCGGGCCCGGTACCGGTGAGGCAGGCCTCCAGGAGGGCGCCCAGCGCGGTGACGTCGCCGTCGAAGGTGCCGGCGGCGGCCGGGACGGCACGCAGGCCGACCAGGCCGTTGGGCCGCAGCACGACGTTGTCCAGGGTGAGCCCGCCGACGGCCAGCCCGGCCCGGTGCGCCTCGGCGACCCCCTCGGCGAGCCGGCGCAGGACCAGCCGCACCTCGCGCTCGGGCATCGGGCCGGACCGCAGCCGGTCGGCCAGCGTCTCGCCGTCGATCCACTCGTTGACGACGTAGGCGGCCCCGCCGGGGGAGTCGTCGTCACCGGCCCGGCCCTCGGAGGCGTCGTAGACCATCGCCAGGGCGGGGGTCGCCAGGCCGCCGGCGGTCAGCGCCCGGGTGATCCAGCCGTGCGCGGCCGGGCCGGCAGGGGTGTGCACCCGGACCGCGACGTCGCGGTTCAGGACGCGGTCCTTGGCTCGCCAGCACTGGATGACGCCGGTCTCGGTGGTCTCGTCGGGACCCACCCGGTCGATCGGGCGGTAGCGGTCGGGTAGGCCGGTGGTCGTGGACGCCATCGACACTGTCGACCCCCTGTGCTGCTCCGGCCGCCGAGGCGGCTGCTCCGGCACGGTCGGCTCCTGCGGGCGGCTCACGGTCGGCCCCGTCCCAGCCGGGCCCTGACCGCAGCCAGGGGCTCCCGGACCTCCGGAACACGGGCCACCACGAGACCGACCACCGCGACGCCGCCGATCACCACGGTACCGATCAGCACCTGCAGGAGCGAGCCTGCGGCCGAGCGTCCGCCCAGGTCGGAGGTCACGATCCGGACAAGGAAGCCGGTCAGGCCCGCGGCGAGCGCCACGAGGGTGACGCGGAGCACGGGGACGAAGGTCTCGCGGGTGCGCAGACCGCCGAGCCGGCGGCGCAGCGCGACGTCCCCGATGACCCAGCCGGCGACGTAGGTGATGCTCGTGACCAGCATCAGGCCGGCGACGACGTGCTCCGGGCCGACGACCGCCGGCACGAGCAGCAGCAGCGGCACCCGGACGGCCACCATGCCGATCTGGATCAGCGTGGGCGTGCGGGCGTCCTTCATCGCGTAGAACACCCGCAGCTGCAGCAGGGTGACGGCCATGGGCAGCAGGCCGAAGGCGCCGGCGGCCAGCGCGGTGCCGATGCCCTCGGCCTCGGCGATGGTGGTGTTGCCCCGGGCGAAGACCAGGACGCCCAGCGGCGCCCCGAGCACGGTGAGGGCGGCGGTGACCGGGAGCAGGCCCAGCGCGGAGAGCCGGGTGCCCAGCGACAGGTCGTCGACGACGCCGGGGACGTCGTCGCGCGCGGCGGCACGGCTCATCCGCGGTACCAGGGCGGTCAGCAGGGCCACGCCGATGATCCCGTAGGGCATCTGGAAGAGCAGGCTGGCGAACTGGAAGGCGGTCGAGCCCAGCCCGCCGTCCCGCTGGGCGGCGTTGGCGATGCGCAGCGCGACCAGGACGCCGATCTGGCTGACCGCGACGTAGCCGATGACCCAGAGCCCGAGCGTCCCCGCCTCGCGCAGCCCGGTCTGCCGCAGGCCCCAGCGCGGCCGCAGCGGGACGCCGGCGCGGCCGAGCAGCGGCAGCAGCACGACCGCCTGCACCGCGATGCCCAGGACCGTGCCGATGCCGAGCAGCCACACCAGGCCCGGGGCGATGGTCGCCGGCTCCAGCCCGCCGGCGCCGCTGGCGGCGAGGAAGACCAGGCCCGTGACGATGACGACGACGTTGTTCAGCACCGGCGCCCAGGCCGGTGGCCCGAAGACCCCGCGGCTGTTGAGGATCGCCTGGGCGAACGCCCCCAGCCCGTAGAAGACGATCTCCACCAGCAGCATCCGGGCCAGCCAGTTGGCCAGCCGGTACTGCTCGGGGTCCTCGTCCAGCCCGTAGAGCGTGGTCAGCAGGGGTGCGGCGAGCACCGCGAGCACCGTCATGACGGTCAGCCCGGCCATCGCCACCGTGACCAGGCGCTGCGCGTACGCGACGCCGCCGTCGTGGTCGCGCTCCTGCGCGTGCACCAGCAGCGGGACGATGACCGAGGTCAGGACGCCGCCCAGGAGCAGCTCGTAGACGATGTTCGGGAGCGTGTTGGTCGTGCTGTAGGCGTCGGCCACGAAGCCGACGCCCAGCGCGGCGGCCAGCACCACGGTGCGCAGCAGGCCGGTGATGCGGGAGACGAGCGTCGCCACCGCCATGGTGCCGGCCGCGCGCAGGATGCCGCGGCTCGCGCCGGGCGCGCCCTCGCGCTCCTCGACGTCCTCATCGGTGTCGTGCACCGCGCGCGGCACCGGCGGCAGCACCGGCATGGGGAAGACCTGGGTCTCGTCCGCGGCCGGGACCCAGCGGTTGCGCAGCGGCGGCAGGGGCGGAAGCGGTGCCACCGGGCGCTTCGGCCGGGCGTCGGCCGCCCGCGGCGCCGGGGGCGGGGGCAGCGGCCGGGGGGACCGCGGCGCCGCCTCCAGGGGGCGGACGTCGTCGCCGGCGGTCTGGCCCTCCATGTGCGGGTGCGGCGCGACGGCGGCGTCGCGGGGCGGCGTCGCCAGGTAGGGCGCCGGCGGCAGGGGACGGTCGGTACGCCGTCCCGGGGCGGGCCGGGCCGGTGGCGGCGGGGGCATGCGGACGGGGCGCGGCCGCCGCTCCTCGTCGCGGACGGGCCGCTCCTCGGGCCCGTCGGCGGTCCCGGGGCGGTCGCTGACGTCGGGACGGTCGCTCACACCGGGCTCCGGGTGGGCGGCGCGGACAGGCCCGGCGGCGGGCCCTCGGTGACGCCCTCGGCGGCGCTCCTGCGGCGGCGGCGGACGAGGTTCACGAAGCGGCGCAAGAAGAGCAGCGCCAGCAGGGACGCCGCGCCGATGGTGATCGACAGCGAGATCGGCCCGTACGCGGTGCTCTTCACCTGCATGTCCACCCGCTGGCCCAGCGGGCTGCCGGAGGTGGTCGTGAGCTCGGCGGTCACGGCGAAGCCGCCGGACTGCCGCACCTCCGTGGGCACCTCGAGGACGGTGCGCTCGGCCGGCGCCAGCGTCTGGGTGCCGATGTCGCCGATGGACAGGCCCCGGCTGCCCCGGGTGCGCACCTGCAGCAGCACCTGGACGGCGAAGGGGAGGTCGTTGTCGACGGTCAGCACGAGCGGGGCGGTGCTGGAGGCGAGGCTGTAGGTGCCGTCGGCGGGCGCGACGACGGTCACCCGGCCGCGCAGCCGCTCGACGGCGGCGCGGGCGGCCTCGGCGGTGGCCAGGAAGCCCTGCGGGTCGTCGGCCCAGAGCACCGACGCGCTGCGGGCGATCCCCGCGTCCTGGGCCTGGAGGGCCGTCCCGGCGTCACCGACCACGGAGCCGGCCAGGTCGTCGCGGAGGGCGACGGCGTCCGCGAGGGCGGCGGTCCCGGCCGCGTCCAGGCGGCGCTCGTCGGGCGAGGTCGTCACGGCACCGGCGTCCGCAGCGGGCACGGCGCCCAGGCCGGTGAGGGTCTCCGGCCGCAGCCACGCCATCCCGGTGGTGTCGGCCATCATCGCCCCGGCGCCCTCGGGGCCGGAGCGGACGTCCCGCGGCGGCGCGACCAGCACGGTCTGCACGCTGCCCGGCGGGGACTGCTGGGTCAGCGCGGCGAGCTCGGCGAGGTAGCGCTGCTCGGCCAGCCGGGGGCCGCCGGGGGTGTCCTCGGCGCTGCCGACCACCTCGGCGAGGGCGGCGTCGGCCACCAGGACGTCGATGTTCCCGTCGGCCACCGGTGCGGTGGCGTGGGCGACCGCGTCGGAGCCGTCGCGGCCGACGGCGGAGGCTCCGCCGGTGAGCGCGCTGCTGCGCAGCACGACGCGGTCGACCCCGCCGTCGCGGAGCGTCTCGAGGGTCGCCGGCTCGAAGCTACCGTCCGCGGCCCAGGCCAGGTCGGTGACCGGCGTGACGTCGAGGGCCTCGCCGAGGATCTCCGAGCCGGCGCCCGTCGTCCGCGGCTCGTCCTGCGCCGGCGGCGGCGCGGTCCCCGTGGCGGGGGCCGGCACGGGGGCGGGGCCGGGCGGGTCCTGCGCGGTCCCGCCGGGCGCCCCGGGGAGGCTGCGGGTGACGACCTCCGCCAGCCCGGCTGCCTGCAGGCTGTCGGCGTCGACGTCGCCGTAGGGCAGGGCCACGACGGGGTGCGCGGCGGCGGCGGCGCGCAGCCGCTCGAGGAACGCCCGGGCCTCGTCGGTGCCCGTCCCGGCGCCGTCCTCGCCGTCGACGGCGTAGGGGCCGTCGGCCATGATCGACAGCTCCTCGACGAGGGCGGGGTCGATCGCGAGGGTGACCGAGAGCGTGGGCGCCTCGGGGCCGGCGCCCACGGGCAGCCGCTCGACGACGGCGAGGGCGCGGTCCAGGCGGCCGCCCTCGGAGATCGAGCCGGCCAGCCCGTCGTCGGCGAACCCGCCCGAGGGGGTGCGGTGGCTGCGCTCCGACAGCGGCCACAGCCACGCGACGGCCGTGCTGGCGGCCGGCACCACCGGCTGCTGGACGACGAAGGTCGACAGCTCACCGACCCGCTCCTGGTCGCCGTCCACGGTGCCGTTGACGTTCAGGAGCGCGGGGTAGACGCCGTCGCGGTCGAGCCGGAGCTCGTCGGAGGGGACGGTGTAGTTGAAGCCGGTGCTCTCGCCGGGGGCCAGCTCGCCCGGCGGCAGGGTCGCGAAGGACGCGAGGACGGTGGTGGCCGGGTCGGGGTCGCTGACCGCCTCGGCGAGCTGGGCCCGGGTCGTGCGCACCTCGCCGCGCTGCAGGCGGACGGTCAGGTCGCTGATCGGCTGCGTGCCGGTGTTGGTGAGCGTGCCGGTGACGGTGATCAGCGACCCGGGGGTCACCGTCCGCGGCTCGAAGCGGCCCACCTCGATCCGCACGGGCCGGGCGTTGTCGACGGCCCCGTCCGGCGCGGCGGAGGCCAGCCGGGCCAGCACCTCCCCGGCGTTCGCGGCGTTGGGCACGAGCAGCACGTCGTCGGGCCCGTGCAGGTAGACGATCAGGTCGTCGACCAC
>NZ_SPQP01000047.1 GCF_004571075.1 Blastococcus sp. TF02A-35 | reverse complement strand
TGCGGCCGGTCGACGGTGCTGATCGGCACGTCGGCGGCGATGCGGCCCAGGTAGAGCGCGGCCACCCGGTCGGCGACCTCGAAGACGTCGACCATGTTGTGGCTGATGAAGACGACGGCGTGGCCGGGGGAGAGGCCCCGCCCCGCGACCGCCCCCGCCCAGGCGGCGGGCGACTGGCCGGAGACGGCCCAGCCCGGCAGCCGGCCGAGGCCCGCCCGGCCGGCGGCCCCCCAGGAGCAGGCCCCCGCACCCGCCGCCGAGCCCGCCGCCCGGCACCCCCGCGTGGCGCAGGGCGAGCCGGACATCCCGCTCCCGCCCGAGCCCACCGACGACGAGGACTGGCCGCACACCGCGCAGCCGGCCGCCGTCCAGGCCGCGGCGGCCCGGGTCGAGCAGCCGCGTCCGCCGGCGTCCCCGCCGCGTGCGGCCGCCGAGTCGGCCCCCGCCCCGCGCGGTGGGGAGCCGACGCCCGTGGTGTCGGCCAACCCCCCGGATGCGGCAGGAGGCGACGGCGAGCTCACCACCGCCGACGTCCGCCGGGTGTGGCCGGAGCTGCTCTCCGTCGTCAAGAAGCACAAGCGCACCACCGAGGCGCTGCTCAAGAACGCCCAGGTGCACCAGCTGGCCAACGGCGTCCTGACGCTGTCCACCTCCTCCCCGGCCCTGGCGCGCCGGCTGGGCGACGACCTGAACAAGGACGTCCTCCGCGAGGCGCTCAACGAGCTCCTCGGCGTGCGGTGGCGCGTGGACGCCGTGGTCGAGGGCGCCGGCGGCGGTCAGGCCTCCGCACCGACCCCCGAGGTGGCGCGCGAGGCCGCGCGGCAGGCCGAGGCGGCCGAGGCCCGCGAGCTCATGGCCGAGCGGGCGGCGGAGGTCTCCTCCGGGGGTGACCGCGAGCCCGAGCCCGCGGTCGACCAGGAGCAGGCGGCGCTCCAGCTGCTGCGGGCCCAGCTGGGCGCCCGCCCGGTCGACAGCTGACCCATCCGCCCCGGCGTTCCCGCCGCTGTCGGATCCGCGGCCTACTCTCGTGGCATGTTCCCCGGAGGCGCGCCCGACCTGTCGCAGCTGATGAAGCAGGCGCAGGAGATGCAGCAGCAGCTCGTCGCCGCTCAGGAGGAGCTGGCCGCCACGGAGGTCACCGGCACCGCGGGCGGCGGCCTGGTGTCGGCGACGATGACCGGCGACGGTGACCTCACCGCGCTGACCATCGCGCCCGCGGCCGTCGACCCGGAGGACCTCGAGACGCTGCAGGACCTCGTCGTGGCCGCGGTGCGCGACGCCAAGCGGGCGGCCGACGAGCTCGCCGCCAGCCGCATGGGCCCGCTCGCCGGTGGCCTGGGCGGGCCCGGCGGGGGACTGGGCCTGCCCGGCTTCTGACCGGCGCCCACCCGACCTACTTCGCAACCCGAGGAGCACCGTGTACGAGGGTGCCGTCCAGGACCTGATCGACGAGCTCGGTCGCCTGCCCGGCGTGGGGCCCAAGAGCGCCCAGCGCATCGCGTTCCACCTGCTGTCGTCCGAGTCCGCCGACGTCAGCCGGCTGGTGGCCGCGCTGACGCGCGTCCAGGAGTCGGTCCGGTTCTGCGTGACCTGCTTCAACGTCGCCGAGGCCGAGCAGTGCCGCATCTGCCGCGACCCGCGCCGGTCCGAGGACGTGCTCTGCGTCGTCGAGGAGCCCAAGGACGTCGTCGCGATCGAGCGCACCCGGGAGTTCCGCGGCCGCTACCACGTGCTGGGCGGGGCGATCAGCCCGATCGACGGCGTCGGCCCCGACGACCTGCGGGTCAAGGAGCTCATGACGCGGCTGATGGACGGCACCGTCAAGGAGCTGATCATCGCCACCGACCCGAACCTCGAGGGCGAGGCCACCGCCGCCTACTTGGCGCGCCTGGTCGGCCCCATGGGGCTGGCGGTGTCGCGCCTGGCGAGCGGGCTGCCGGTGGGCGGCGACCTGGAGTACGCCGACGAGGTGACGCTGGGCCGGGCGTTCGAGGGCCGCCGCCGCATCGACGCCTGACGGCACCGGGGGCGTCGCCGCGAGACGCGCACGGGCGCGCCGCCTTGTCGGAACCGACTGGTTCTGGAACCGTTCCTCCATCCCCGGCCGGGGAGCAGCCCAGGAGGAACGGAGCACCCGTGAAGCGACTCGTCACCGCCGCCGCGACCATGCTGACGCTGGCAGCGGGCGTGGTCACCGCCGCGCCCGCCCAGGCCGAGCGGATCCCGATCTTCGGGCCCTACGCCTCGCTGCGGACCTGCCAGTACCACCAGGGGGACTTCCAGAAGACGGGGTGGACGATCGTCCAGTCCTGCACCTACTACGCGCTGGCCAGTGGCTCCGGTTACTACATCCGGGCGATCAAGTAGCGCCCGACCAGGCCGTTCGCCCTCGAAGGTCACGGCTTGGTGTCGATGGCGATCCTGCTCTCACGGCGAGCGAGAACCCCGGCCTAGGGTCCGGGAACGTCCGTGGATCTTCTCGACCCCACGGCGCCCCGTCCGGAACTCGTCCGGTCCAGCTGGGCCGGGAAGGCAGGTCTTCCGCGATGACACGTCGTCGTACCACCCGAGTGCTCGCCGCCTCCGCGGCCGCGCTCACCGCAGTCACACTCTCGGCCTGCGCGTCCAGCGACCGCGACTCCGGCGGCAACGAGGGTGGCGGTGAGTCCGGCGGCACGCTGGTCTTCGGCGCCGCCGGTGACCCGAAGATGTTCGACCCCGCCTTCGCCAGCGATGGCGAGACCTTTCGGGTCGCCCGCCAGATCCACGAGGGCCTGCTCGGCAACGAGCTGGGCGGTACCGACCCGGTGCCCGAGCTCGCCGAGGACTGGGAGGTCAGCGAGGACGGCCTGGAGTACACGTTCGAGCTGCAGCAGGACGTGAAGTTCCACGACGGCACGGACTTCAACGCCGAGGCGGTCTGCTTCAACTTCGACCGCTGGTACAACTTCGAGGGCCTGGCGCAGAGCCCCAGCGCGACCCCGTACTACCAGGACGTGTTCGGCGGCTTCGCCTCCACGCCCGACACCCCGAGCATCTACGAGAGCTGCGAGGCGACCGACGAGAGCACCGCGGTCATCCGGCTGACCCGGGTGACCTCGAAGTTCCCGTCCGCCCTCGCCCTGCCCGCCTTCTCCATCCAGAGCCCCACCGCTCTGCAGGAGTACGACGCGGACAACCTGAGCGGCAGCGAGGACGCCCTCACCTACTCCGAGTACGCCACGGAGCACCCCGTCGGCACCGGCCCGTTCAAGTTCGAGAGCTGGGACCGCGGCAACGGCGAGGTCACCATCGTCCGCAACGACGACTACTGGGGCGAGAAGGCCAAGCTCGACAAGGTCATCTTCCGCACCATCTCCGACGGCAACACCCGCCGCCAGGAGCTGCAGGCCGGCTCCATCGACGGCTACGACTTCGTCGCGCCGGCCGACTACGAGACGCTGGAGGGCGAGGGCGCGCAGGTGCTCGTCCGCGACCCCTTCAACATCCTCTACCTGGGCTTCAACGCCGGCGGCGTCGCCGGCACGACGGCCAACCCGGCGCTGCAGGACCCGCGCGTCCGCCAGGCGATCATCCACGCGATCGACCGCGAGACGATCGTGAACTCCCTCCTGCCGGAGGGCGCCGAGGTGGCGACCCAGTTCATGCCGCCGACGGTCGACGGCTGGGCCGACGACGTGACCACCTACGACTACGACGTCGAGAAGGCCAAGTCGCTGCTCGCCGAGGCCGGTGCGACCGGCACGACGCTGAAGTTCTACTACCCGACCGAGGTCAGCCGGCCGTACCTGCCGGACCCGGCCGCGATGTTCCAGGTGATCAACCAGAACCTCCTGGACGCCGGCTTCACGGTCGAGGCGACCGCGCTGCCCTGGAACCCGGACTACCTGAACGCGGTCCAGGCCGGTCTCCAGTCCGACATCCACCTGCTCGGGTGGACCGGTGACTACAACGACGCCTACAACTTCATCGGCACGTTCTTCGGCCCCAAGGCCGACGGGCTGGCCAAGGCGGAGTTCGGCGCCTTCAGCAACCCGGAGATCTTCGCCGCGCTGGAGGAGGGTGACGCCGCGCCGGACCCGGCCGACCGGACCGAGAAGTACCAGGAGGCCAACCGGCTGATCATGGACTACCTGCCGGGTGTCCCGATCTCGCACTCGCCGCCGGCGCTGGTCGTCTCGGAGCGGGTCCAGGGCCTCGAGCCCAGCCCGCTGACCGCCGAGGTCTTCTCCACGGTGTCCCTGAACGACTGATCCGGTTCCCCGGCCGCGCCGGTGGTGGTGACCCCACCACCACCGGCGCGGCCGGACCCGCTCCCGAACCAAGAAGGCTGACCCGAGCGCGTGCTCCGCTTCATCGTCCGTCGGCTGCTGCAGCTGATCCCGATCCTGCTCGGGCTGTCGGTGCTGCTGTTCGCCTGGCTGCGTGCCCTCCCCGGTGGTCCGGCCCAGGCCGCGCTGGGTGAACGGGCCACCCCCGAGGACATCGCCCGCTACAACGAGCTCTTCGGGCTCGACGAGCCCATCTACGTCCAGTACCTGCGGTTCCTCGGCCGGGCGGTCCAGCTGGACTTCGGCACGTCGGCCCGCACGGGCCGCGCCGTGACCAC
Source organism: Blastococcus sp. TF02A-35 (assembly GCF_004571075.1). Taxonomy (GTDB): domain Bacteria; phylum Actinomycetota; class Actinomycetes; order Mycobacteriales; family Geodermatophilaceae; genus Blastococcus. The sequence continues at coordinate 20,879 of NZ_SPQP01000047.1, read as the reverse complement.
CGAGTTCCTCGAGCGGATGCCCGGCACCGTCGAGCTCACGATCTTCGCGATGATCTTCGCGATCGGCGTGGGCATCCCGCTCGGCTACCTCGCCGCCCGCAAGCACGGCAGCTGGCTGGACTCGACGTCGGTCATCGGCTCGCTGCTCGGCGTGGCGATCCCGGTGTTCTTCCTCGCCTACCTGCTCCGGCTGGTGTTCGCCGTCGAGCTGGGCTGGCTGCCCGGCTCCGGGCGCCAGGACGTGCGCATGGACGCCACCCGCATCACGAACTTCTACGTGCTCGACGGGCTGCTGACCCGGGAGTGGGACGCGGCGTGGGACGCCGTCCTGCACCTGGTCCTGCCCGCGATCGCGCTCGGCACCATCCCGCTGGCGATCATCGTCCGCATCACCCGCGCGTCGGTCCTCGACGTCGTCAACGAGGACTACGTCCGGACGGCGAACGCGAAGGGCCTGGCGACGGCGACGGTGCGCCGCCGGCACATCATCCGCAACGCCCTGCTCCCGGTGTCCACGACGATCGGCCTGCAGGCGGGCCTGCTGCTCTCGGGCGCCGTCCTCACCGAGACGGTGTTCGCCTTCGGCGGTGTCGGGTCGGCGATCTACGAGGCGATCTTCTCCCGTGACTTCGCCGTCCTGCAGGGCTTCATCCTTCTGCTCGCGGTGGTCTACGTGCTCATCAACCTGCTGGTCGACATCTCCTACGGCCTGCTCGACCCGCGGGTGCGTGCCCGGTGACCGCCTTCGGTGACGTCCGCCGCCGGCGGATCGACGAGCTCGCCGCACGTGCCGGCGCCGTGCCGGAGGGCGAGGGCGGGGTCTCGCTCACCCGCAGCGCCTTCCGCCGGCTGCGGCGCAACCCGGTGGCCATCATCGGGGCGGTCATCGTCCTGGTCTTCCTGCTCGTGGCCGCGTTCGCGCCGCTGCTGGCACCGCGCGACCCGCTGGCCCAGACGCTGCTCTCCCAGATCCGCCCCGGCTCCATCCCCGGCGCGCAGGAGGGCTTCCCGCTCGGGGTCGACAACCTGGGGCGCGACCTGCTGTCCCGGCTGATCATGGGGTCCCGCCAGTCGCTGATGATCGGCGTGGTCTCGACCGTGCTCGGCGTCGTCGTCGGCATGGCGCTCGGGGTGCTGGCCGGCGGGCTCGGCGGCTGGGTGGACACCGTCGTCATGCGGTTCGTCGACATCGTGCTGTCGATCCCCAGCCTGCTGATGGCGATCAGCATCTCGGTGCTGCTGGGCCAGAACCAGTACGCGCTGATGATCGCGATCGCGGTGACCCAGGTGCCGATCTTCGCCCGGCTGCTGCGCGGTTCGATGCTGGCCCAGCGCAACAGCGACTACGCCCTCGCGGCGACGGCGCTGGGCGTGAAGAAGGGCCGGATCATCTTCGGCCACGTGCTGCCCAACTCGCTGTCCCCGGTGATCGTCCAGGGCACGCTGTCCCTGGCGACGGCGATCATCGAGGCCGCGGCGCTGTCGTTCCTCGGCCTCGGCGACCCGGACCTCGCCCGCCCGGAGTGGGGCGCGATGCTGGCCAACGCGCAGGCGTTCCTGTCGATCCGGCCGGAGCTGGCCGTGTACCCGGCGCTGTGCATCATCGTCGTCGCGCTCGGCTTCACCCTGCTCGGTGAGTCGCTGCGCGAGGCCCTCGACCCGAAGTTCCGGAGGTGAGCGTGATCCCGGCCGAGCCCGTGCTCGAGGTCGAGGACCTCGCCGTGCGGTTCACCCGCCGCGGCGAGCAGCCCACCCGCGCCGTCGACGGCGTCAGCTTCTCCGTCGCGCCGGGGGAGACCGTCGGCCTGGTCGGCGAGTCCGGCTGCGGCAAGTCGGTGACCTCCCTGGCGGTCATGGGCCTGCTCCCGCGGCGCGGGGTGGAGGTGAGCGGCTCGGTCCGCTTCCAGGGCCAGGAGCTGGTCGGCGCGCCCGACAGCCAGCTGCGGCGCCTCCGCGGGGCCGACATGGCGATGGTCTTCCAGGACCCGCTCTCCTCGCTCAACCCGACCGTGCCGATCGGCACCCAGGTCACCGAGGTGCTGCTCGAGCACCGCGACATGAGCAAGAAGGAGGCCGTCGACGAGGCGGCCGCCCTGCTGGACAAGGTCGGCATCCCCGACCCCCGCCGGCGGCTGAAGGAGTACCCGCACCAGCTCTCCGGCGGCATGCGCCAGCGCGCGCTCATCGCCATGGCGCTGGCCTGCTCGCCCCGCCTGCTCATCGCCGACGAGCCGACGACGGCGCTCGACGTGACCATCCAGGCCCAGATCCTGGAGCTGCTGCGCGAGCTCGTCGTCGACACCGGGACGGCGCTGGTGATGATCACCCACGACCTCGGCGTCGTCGCCGGGCTGTGCGACCGGGTGCACGTCATGTACGCCGGTAAGATCATCGAGACGGCCGACCGGCACGACCTGTTCGCCCGCCCGCGCCAGCCCTACACCGGGGGCCTGCTGGCCTCGGTGCCGCGGCTGGACGGCGGCCGTGGCGCCCCGCTCACGCCGATCCGCGGCTCGGCGCGCGACACCATCCCCTGGGCCGAGGGCTGCGCCTTCGCGCCGCGCTGCGACAACGCCCAGGACGACTGCCTCACCGAGGTCGCCGGCAGCACCGTGTCGCTCGAGCCCGACGGCCCGGGCCGCGAGCTGCGCTGCCGGCACCCCATCCAGTACCCGCCGTCCACGGGCGGCGCCACCGCCTCCGGAGTGCTCCGATGACCGCCGTGCCCGCGTCCGAACCGCTGCTGCGCGTGCAGGGCCTCGAGGTGCACTTCCCGATCAAGCGGGGCCTCGTCTTCGACCGCACGGTCGGCCACGTGCGCGCCGTCGACGGCGTGGACCTCGCCATCGACCGCGGCACCACCTACGGCCTGGTGGGCGAGTCCGGCTGCGGCAAGTCCACGCTGGGGCGGGCCGTGCTGCGGCTGGTCGAGCCGACGGCCGGCCAGGTGGTCTTCGACGGCACCGACGTCGCCGCGCTCAAGGGCGAGCAGCTGCGCACCATGCGCCGGCGCATGCAGATGGTCTTCCAGGACCCGCTGGGCAGCCTGGACCCGCGGCAGAACGTGGAGTCGCTGCTGGCCGAGCCGCTCAAGGCGCACGGGCTCGGCGGCGGCACCGCCGGCATCGCCGCCCGCATCCGAGAGCTGCTGGACGCCGTCGGCCTGCCGACGGCGGCGCTGCGGCGGTACCCGCACGAGTTCTCCGGTGGCCAGCGGCAGCGCATCGGCATCGCGCGGGCGCTGACCCTCGAGCCGGACCTGCTGATCGCCGACGAGCCGGTCTCCGCGCTCGACGTCTCCGTCCAGGCCCAGGTCGTCAACCTGCTGGAGGAGCTGCAGGAGCGGCTGGGCCTCACCTACCTGGTGATCGCGCACGACCTCGCCGTCGTCCGGCACATCAGCGACGTCGTCGGCGTCATGTACCTCGGCTCGCTGGTGGAGCAGGCCTCCGCCGACGACCTGTACGAGGAGCCGCTGCACCCGTACACGCGGGCCCTGATGAGCGCGGTGCCGGTGCCGGACCCGGTCGTGGAGGCCGGCCGGGAGCGGATCCTGCTGGCCGGCGACCTGCCGTCGCCGGCGAACCCGCCCAGCGGCTGCCGGTTCCACACCCGCTGCCCGTGGCGGCAGGAGACGCGCTGCGACGACGAGGTCCCGGTGCTGCGGGAGCTGGCTCCCGGTCGGCTGGTGAGCTGCCACTGGGCCGAGGAGATCCGCGACGGCGTGCTGCGGCCGAAGTCGCCGGAGGAGGTCGCTGCCACCCAGGGGGTGTCGGTGGCGCCCACCGGCGTGGAGACGATCGAGAGCGACGCGCTGGTGCAGGGCATCGACGCCCCCATCGAGCGGACCTAGCGCCTACTCGAGCGTCACCTGGTCGCCCTGGCGGGTGGCGCGGCGGACCCGGAGCCGGGCGATCGACCCCAGCAGCCGCACCAGCTGGGTGTAGCCCGGTGTCGGGCCGTGGTAGCCGAGGAAGCCGCGCGGCCCCTCGACCATCTCGCCGGTCCTGACGTCGTAGCGGCTCTGGTGCCACGGGCAGACCAGGCAGCCGTCGGCGTCGACGGTGCCCTCGGACAGGTCGGCGAGCTGGTGGCGGCACGTCCTCGACACCGCGAAGTAGCGGTCCTCGCCGTCCGGGCCGGGGCCCCGGTTGCCCACCGCCCAGTCGCCGACGCGGCGCACGGTCCTCGCGGGCAGGTCGGCGGCGGGGACGGAGTCGCGGTCGGGCACAGGGCCTCCTGGGTCGCTGGGGCGTCGTCGACCGCCCCTACCCACGGCGGCCGGGCCGGACCCCTCGGCCGTCGGTAGGGTCGCGGACGTTCCCCATCGCCCGTCCAGGAGGTCTCCGTGCGCCGGTTGTGCGTCGTCCTGGGGGTGCTCGTCCTGCTCCTCCTCACCGGCGGTCCGGCGTACGCGGTCCCACCGTTCCGGCTGGCCGACCAGGTCACCGACGAGGTGGGCGCCCTGCGCGGTCGCGAGGACGAGGTCGAGGACGCCATCGACGAGCTGCGGCGGGCCAACGGGATCCAGCTGTTCGTGGCGTTCGTGGCGAGCTTCGACCAGGCGCAGGGCCGCGACTGGGCCGGCGCCACCGCCGAGCTGAGCCAGCTGGGCCGCAACGACGCGCTGCTGGTGGTCGCCGTGGAGGACCGCGCGTACGGCTTCTCGCGGCCGCCGGCCTCGCCGCTGTCGCAGGTGGAGCTGGAGGACCGCGCCGCGGAGGAGGTCGAGCCGTTCCTCGGCGAGGGTGACTGGGCCGGCGGCGTGACGGCGTTCGCCGCGCTGCTGCGGGACGGCGAGACCGCGGCCGAGGGCTCCGACCAGGGCTCCTCGGGCGGGGGTGGCGCGACGCTGCTGGTGCTCGGCGGCGTCGCCGTCGTCGGTGGTGGCGCCTACCTGGTCAGCCGGTCGCGCCGGAACGGCCGCGGCGGCGCCCTGCCGCCCGGCCGACGGCGGGAGCGCGACCCGCACGAGGGCGTGCCGACCGACCAGCTGCAGGGCCGGGCCAGCGAGGCGCTGCTGGAGCTGGACGAGGCGGTCAAGACCTCCCAGCTCGACCTCGACTTCGCCCGCGTCCAGTACGGCGAGGAGGCGGTCGCCGGGTTCGGCGCGGCCCTGGAGCAGTCGAAGCAGGACCTGGCCCGGGCGTTCTCGGTCCGCCAGCAGCTGGACGACGGGCCGGGGGAGCGGGGGGCCGGCCGGGACGAGCCGACGACCCGCCGCATGCTGGCGGAGATCCTGGCTCTCACGGCGGCCGCCGACGCCCGGCTGGACGAGCAGAGCGCCGCCTTCCAGCAGCTGCGCGACCTGGAGAAGAACGCCCCGCAGGTGCTCGACGGCCTCGGGCCCCGCATCGCCGCCCTCCGCGCGCGGCTGCCGCAGGAGGAGCAGCGGCTGGCCGACCTCCGGCAGCGGTACGCGGGGAGCGCCGTCGCGGCCGTCGTGGACAACGTCGGGCAGGCCGGTGCGCGGCTGGACGCGGCCGAGCAGGAGATCCGCGAGGCCCGCGAGGCGCTCTCGGCCGGCCGGGGCGGGGACGCCGTCGGTGACGTCCGCGCCGCGGAGGACGCGGTCGCGCAGACCGAGAGGCTGCTGGACGCCGTGGGCCGCCTCGCCGCCGACCTCGACGCCGCCGCCGGGCGGGTGGCCGCGGCGCGCGCGGAGACCGAGAAGGACCTCGCGGAGGCGCGGGCGCTGGTCCGCGCGGGGGACCGCACCGGCCTGGAGCCGCAGATCGCCCGTGCCGAGGCGGCGCTGACCGCGGCCGACGCCGCGCTGCGTCCGCCCGACGGCTCGCCGGGGGACCCGCTCGCGGCCCTGCGCCAGCTGGAGGACGCCGACGCCGCGCTCGAGCAGACCCTGGGGGCGGCCCGGGACGCGCAGACCCAGGCCCGCCGGGCGGCCGCCGCGCTGGACCAGGCCATGCTCACCGCCCGGTCCACGCTGGCCGCGGCCACCGACTTCATCGACACCCGGCGCGGTGCGGTGGGCCCGGAGGCCCGCACCCGGCTGGCGGAGGCCCGGCGCTACCTGGAGGCCGCCGTCGACGCCGGCGGCACCGACCCGGTGAGCGCGCTGCGCTCCGCCCAGCAGGCCGGCCTGCTGGCCGAGCACGCGCTGGACCTCGCGCAGGACGACGTGGACCGCTGGAACTCCGGCTACGGCGGTGGGCCCGGCGGGGGGATGCCCGGTGGGTTCGGCGGTGGCTACCGGCGCGGCGGGGTGGACCTCGGCAGCCTGGTGCTGGGCGGCATCCTGCTGGGCGGTGGGCGCTCCTCAGGCGGCTTCGGCGGTGAGTTCGGCGGCGGGGGCGGTTTCGGCGGCGGCGGCGGTTTCGGCGGCCGCAGCTCCGGCGGCGGCTCCTTCGGTGGCGGCGGTGGGCGCAGCTCCGGGGGCGGCCGCTTCTGACCCGGGGGCCGCACCGCGACCCCTGGGAACTGTCGGTGGCCGGTGCCACCGTGGTCCTCCCCACACCTCGAGGAGGACCCGATGCCCACTCGTGAGACCGCGTGGCCGGCCGGTACGCCGTGCTGGGTCGACTACGGAGCCGGTGACGTCCCCGCAGCGCAGAGCTTCTACGCCGACGTGTTCGGCTGGGGCTGGACCGGCGGCGACGCGGAGTACGGCGGCTACCTGAACGCGCTGCTCGACGGCCAGCCGGTCGCCGGCCTCGGCCCGAACCCGGACGCGGCGGTGCCGAACGGCTGGACCACCTACTTCGCCACCGACGACAGCCGGGCCACCGTGGCCGCGATCCGCGAGGCCGGCGGCACCGTCGTCGTGGAGCCGATGCAGATCGGCCCGCTCGGCACGATGACGATCGCCGTCGACCCGCAGGGCCACGGCTTCGGGCTGTGGGAGTCCGGCGAGCACACCGGCGTCCGCCGCTACAACGAGCCGGGGTCGCTGGTGTGGAACGGGGCGGCGGTCGAGGACACGGAGAAGGCGCGGGAGTTCTACACCGCGGTCTTCGGCTTCCGGTGGGAGCCGGTGGACGCGGAGATGGACTACAGCACCTTCGCCACCACCGGTGACCCGCTGGGCGGGCTGGGCGGGCTGGCCACCGGGGGCCCGGCCGGCTGGTCGGCCTGCTTCGCGGTCGCGTCGACCGACGACGCGGTGGCCCGCGTCCGCTCCGGGGGCGGCACCGTGACCATGGCGCCGATGGACACGCCCTACGGCCGCTTCGCCGTGGTCGCCGACCCCTGGGGTGCGGCGTTCTCGGTGATGGAGGTCGCCGCGGCCTGAGCGGTGCGCGGCCGGTGCGAGCGGGGCGCACCGGCCGGGGTCAGCGCACCCGGCCGCGGGCCACGAGCGGGACCGGGGGCAGCGGCGGGGCGGCGAGCCGGTCGCCGTCATAGCCCGTGACGACGCCGAAGCGCTCGTCCTCGGCGTTCCACTGCTCGGCGTAGGAGGCGATCTCCTCGCTGGAGCGGCCGACGAAGTTCCACCACATGACCAGGCGCTCCTCGAACGGCTCACCGCCGAGCAGCAGCAGCCGGGCCGCCTCCGGCGCGCGCAGCCGCAGCGAGCGCCGGCCGGTGCCCAGGTAGAGCATTGCGCCGCGCTCCAGCAGCACGTCCTCGATCGAGGCGGAGCCGGAGGAGGCCAGCAGGGCGTACTCGAAGTCCGGCTCCAGCGGGATCTCGACGTCGGCGCCCGCGGTCAGGTCGAGGTCGGCTCCCATCAGCGGGCTGTAGGCGCGGCCCGGCGAGGTCGTGCCGGCGAAGCTGCCCATCAGCACGGTGCTGCGCAGCCCGTCGGAGCTGAACCCGGGCAGGACGTCGTGGTGCTCGAAGTGCGGCGCCACCTCGCGGTGCGCGTCCGGCAGCGCCACCCACAGCTGCGCCCCGTGCAGGTACCGCGGGTGCGAGGCGGGGGACTGCTCCGAGTGGGAGATGCCGTGGCCGGCCGTCATCAGCGCGAGCCCGCCAGGGCGCACCATGACGTCGCTGCCGAGGGAGTCGAGGTGGTGCACCTCCCCGTCGAGCAGCCACGAGACGGTCTGCAGGCCGGTGTGCGGGTGCGGCGCCACCTGCATGCCGGGGCCGGTGGCGATGTCGTCGGGCCCGTAGTGGTCGACGAAGGCCCACGCGCCGACCATGCGCCTGCCCAGCGTCGGCAGCAGCCGCCGCACCCGGGTGGACTCGCCGAGCATGACCTCCTTGCCCGGCAGCAGGTCCAGCACCGGACCCGTCGAGGTCTGCTGCAGCCCGCCCAGCTCGCGGGTGGCAGGGCGACGGTCCAGGTTGCTCATGCGTACTCCTCCGCCCGGGGCCGAAATGGCCACTTCGGCCCCCGTCATTGTGCGCCGTAGGAGGCCGGGGAGCGAAGGTTGCAAAGAAACCTTTGCATCTCTACCGTGGCGCCGTGCCTCCGGAGCCGTCGTCCCCAGCGCCCGCCGTCCAGGTCACCGACGTCCGCGCGCTGCGGGCGCTGGCGCACCCGCTGCGCAACCGGCTGCTCGCCCGGCTCCGGCTGGACGGCCCGGCCACGGCCAGCCGGCTGGCACGCGCCGTCGGCGAGAGCAGCGGGTCGACCAGCTACCACCTGCGGCAGCTCGAGGCGTACGGGTTCGTCGAGGAGGTCGAGGGCGAGGGGACGGCGCGCGAGCGCTGGTGGCGCGCCCGCCACCGGCAGACCAGCTGGCGCCCGGGCGACCTCCTGGCCCAGGAGGGCGGCGCCGAGGTGCAGGAGGAGTTCACCCGGCTGGCGATCGACCAGCAGGCGCGCGTGCTCGACGCCTGGTTCGCGCAGCAGGACCGGCTCGGGCCGGAGTGGGCCGATGCCGCCTCGCTCAGCGACTACGCGCTGCGGCTGACGCCCGCCCAGACCCGCGAGCTGGCCGCCGAGCTGCACGCGACGCTGGCGCGCTGGATGGCCGAGCACCCGGCCGACACCGCGCAGGAGGGGGCAGGCGAGCGGGTCTGCGTGCTGGTCGACCTCGTCCCGCTGCGGGACTGGCCGACGTGAGCGCCCCGCAGACGGTCGCCGCCGCGACCCGCCGGCTGGTCGGGCTCACCGCGCTGCGCTGGCTGCCCGTCGGCCTGACGGCACCGATCACGGTGCTGCTGGCCCAGTCGCGCGGCCTCACGCTCGCCGAGATCGGCGTGCTGCTCACCGTCCACGGCGCGGTGGTGCTCCTGCTCGAGCTGCCCACCGGCGGCCTGGCCGACGCCCTCGGGCGCCGCCCGGTCGTGGTGGCCGGCGCCGTCCTGCACCTGCTCTCCTGCCTCGTCCACGCCACGGCGAGCACCTTCGCCGGCTTCCTCGTCGGCGTGCTGCTCCTGGGCCTGGGCCGTGTCCTGGACTCCGGGCCGGTCGAGGCCTGGTACGTCGACACGGTGCACCGGATCGACCCGGGCGCGGACGTCGCGCCCGGGCTGGCCAGGCACTCGGCGGCCGACGGCGGCGGCCTGGCGGTCGGCGCGGTGGTCGGCGGCCTTCTCCCGGGGCTGCTCGGGGGCGGCGGCGCCCTCGCGGTGCCCTACCTGGCCGCCGCCGTGCTGGACCTCGTCCTCATCGCCGCGGTGCTCCGGCTGCTGTCCGAGGAGCGCCCGCCCCGGGAGGGCAGCGCCCGTGCGGCGCTGGCCGACGGGCTGAGGGCGGTCCCGGCGACGGTGGGCGGCGCCGTGCGGCTGTCGCTGACCGACCGACCGATGCGCGTGGTGCTGCTCCTGACCGCGGTCGGCGGCGTGGGCCTGGCGGCCTGCGAGCTGCTCGGCCCGGTGCGCTTCGGCGAGCTCGCCGGCGACCGTGACGACGGTGCCGCCGTCTACGGCGTGGTCCTGGCGACCTCGTTCGCCGCGGCGGCGGTCGGGGCGATGGCCGCGCCGGCGCTGCGGCGGGTGCTGCGCGGGTCCACCCGCGCCGCCTGCGCGGTGCTCGCGGTCCTCGGTGGCGCCTCGCTGGCCGCCCTGGCGGGACCGGACCTGCTGGCCGTGGCCGCCACCGGGTTCGTCCTCCACTACGTCGCCCACGGCTCGGCCTGGCCGCTGCTGAGCGCGGTGCTGCACACCCGCGTCACCGCCGCGCACCGCGCCACGGCCGTCTCGGCGATGTCGCTGGCGATGGCGCTCGGCGGGATCCTGGGCAACCTCGTCGTCCCGCCGCTGGTGGGCTCCGCGGGGCTGGGTGCCGGCTTCCTGGCCGTCGCCGGCGTGGTCGCGCTGGGTGCGGTCGCCTGCCTGCGGCTGCCGCGGACGACGGCCCGCGACACCGCCGTCGCCGTCGACGGGGCGCTCGTCGGATACTGAGGGCCTCATGACTTCTGCGACCCGCCGATGAGCGCGCCCCTCAACCTGGTCAACCTCGAGCGGGTGCACAAGGCACACGGCACGACCGTCATCCTCGACGACGTCTCCCTCGGCGTCGCCGCCGGCGAGCGGATCGGGATCGTCGGCCGCAACGGCGGTGGCAAGAGCACGCTGCTGTCGCTCATCACCGGTGCCGACGACCCGGACTCCGGCCGGGTCACCCGCCGCGGCGACCTGGCGATGGGCGTGCTCGACCAGTCCGGCACCCTCCCGCCGGGGACGACGGTCCGCGACGTCGTCCTGCCCTCGTCGATGTTCGCCGCCGAGCACGAGTGGGCCGGCGACCCCGCCGTGCGCTCGGTCCTGACCGGCCTGGAGCTGGACCGGCTGGGCCTCGACGCGCCGGTCGCCCCCATGTCCGGTGGCGAGCGGCGCCGCGTGGCGCTGGCCGCCCAGCTGATCCGCCCGCTGGACCTGCTGGTCCTCGACGAGCCGACCAACCACCTCGACGTCGAGGGCGTGGCCTGGCTGGCCGAGTACGTGAAGCGGCGCACCGGCGGGCTGGTCGTCGTCACCCACGACCGGTGGTTCCTCGACGAGGTCTGCTCGACCACGTGGGAGGTCGCCGACGGCGCCGTGCACTCCTACGAGGGCGGCTACTCGGCCTACACCCTGGCCCGGGCCGAGCGGGCGCGGATCGCCTCGGTCACCGAGGAGCGGCGGCTCAACCTGGTCCGCAAGGAGCTGGCCTGGCTGCGCCGCGGCCCGCCGGCGCGCACCAGCAAGCCGAAGTTCCGCATCGAGGCGGCCCAGGCGCTCATCGCCGACGAGCCCCCCGCCCGGGACTCGATGGCGCTCAAGGGCTTCGCCGCCAAGCGGCTCGGCCGGACCGTCTTCGACGTCGAGGACGTCGACTACGCCGTCCCCACCGAGGACGGTCCGCGCACCCTGTTCAAGGACCTGACCTGGAACGTCGGCCCGGGGGACCGGATCGGCATCGTGGGCGTCAACGGGGCCGGCAAGACCTCGCTGCTCAAGCTGCTCGTGGGCGAGACGGAGCCGGACTCGGGCCGGGTCGTGGTCGGGCAGACGGTGGCCGCGGCGTACCTGTCGCAGCACGTGACCGAGCTGCCGCGGACGCTGCGGGTGGTGGAGGCGGTGCAGGACATCGCCCGCATCGCGCGGATCGGCAACCAGGAGATCTCGGCGTCGTCCCTGGCCGAGCGGTTCGGGTTCATGGCCAACCGCCAGTGGACGCCGGTCGGCGACCTCTCCGGTGGCGAGCGGCGGCGGCTGCAGCTGCTGCGCCTGCTCATGGCCGAGCCCAACGTGCTGATCCTCGACGAGCCGACCAACGACCTCGACATCGACACCCTCACCGCGCTCGAGGACCTGCTCGACGGGTTCCCGGGCACGGTGCTGGTCGTCAGCCACGACCGGTACTTCGTCGACCGCGTCTGCGACAAGGTCGTGGCGCTGCTGGGCGACGGCTCGCTCGCCGAGCTGCCCGGCGGCGTCGACGAGTACCTGCGCCGGCGGGCCGAGGGCGGTGCCCCGCTGACCTCGGCGGGGGACGGCGGCCCGCGGCCGGTCGGCACGCCCTCCACGGCGGCTCCCGCGGTCTCCGCCGCCGAGGCGCGGGCGGCGAAGAAGGAGGCGGCGAAGCTGGAGCGGCGGATGCTCAAGCTGGACGCCGACGAGAAGAAGCTGCACGAGCAGCTCGCCGCCGCGGCCACCGACTACGCGAAGGCCGCCGAGCTCGACGCGCAGCTGCGGGCCGTGCAGGCGGAGAAGGAGCAGGTCGAGGAGGAGTGGCTGGCCGCCGCGGAGCTCGCGGAGGGCTAGGCCGGCATCGCCGCCGGAGGCGGTCGGTGGCGCACGACCGGTAATCTGGTCCTCATCCGCCGGCCGTCGTCCGACGTCAGCGGTGTCCGAGAAGCCCGCTGACCTCCCGGAGACCCGTGCTCGCACTCCTGCTCCTCCACCTGCTCGCGGCCGTGCTCGCGCCGGTCCTGGTGCGGTGGTGGGGGCGGAACGCCTTCCTGGTGCTGGCCCTGGTGCCCGCGGCCGGGTTCGCGTGGGTGCTGACCCGGACCGGCCGCACCACCGACGGCGGGGCGCTGCACGAGTCGGTGCCGTGGGTGCCGCAGCTGGACCTGGAGGTCGCCCTCCGGCTGGACGCGCTGTCGCTGACCTTCGCGCTGCTCGTCACCGGGGTCGGCGCGCTGGTCCTGCTCTACTGCGCCCGCTACTTCGAGGCCGACGACGAGGGGACCGCCCGGTTCGCGGGCACCCTCACCGCGTTCGCCGGCTCGATGCTCGGGCTCGTCCTGGCCGACGACCTGCTGCTCCTCTACGTGTTCTGGGAGCTCACCACCGTCTTCTCCTACCTGCTCATCGGTGGCGCCGGCACCAAGCTGGCGGCCCGCCGCGCGGCCAGCCAGGCGCTCGTCCTCACCACCGCCGGCGGGCTGGCCATGCTGATCGGCCTGATCATGCTGGGCGAGACCAGCGGCAGCTACCTGTTGTCGGAGGTCGTCGCCGACCCGGGCAGCGGCCCGCTGCTCGTCGCCGGCACCGTGCTCGTCCTCGCCGGCGCGGTGACGAAGTCGGCGATGGTCCCGTTCCACTTCTGGCTGCCGGCGGCGATGGAGGCCCCGACGCCCGTCAGCGCCTACCTGCACGCCGCCGCGATGGTGAAGGCCGGGATCTACCTGGTGGCCAGGCTGGCGCCCGGGTTCGCCGACGTGCCGGGATGGCGGCCGCTGGTCCTCGGCCTGGGCCTGGCCACGATGCTGGTCGGCGGCTACCGCGCGCTGCGGCAGAACGACCTGAAGCTGCTGCTGGCCTTCGGCACGGTGAGCCAGCTCGGTTTCCTCATGGTGCTGGTCGGCGGGGGCAGCCGGGAGCTCGCGGCCGCCGGCCTGGCGATGACGCTGGCGCACGCGCTGTTCAAGTCCACGCTGTTCCTCACCGTCGGCGTCATCGACCACGCGACCGGGGTGCGGGACCTGCGCCGGCTCTCGGGCCTGGGCCGGCGGCTGCCCGCGCTCGCGGTGGTCGGCACGCTGGCGGCCGCCTCGATGGCCGGCCTGCCCCCGCTGCTGGGCTTCGTGGGCAAGGAGGCGGCGTTCACCGCGCTGTGGGACGGCGGGCTGCCCGACCGCAGCGCCGCCGTCGGGGTGCTGGTGGGCCTGGTGCTCGGCTCGGTCCTCACGGCTGCCTACACGGCACGCTTCGTCTGGGGCGCGTTCGCCCGCAAGCCGGACCTGCCGGCCACCGAGCCGGCCGACCTGGTCCACCCGCCGACGGCGCTGTTCCTGCTCCCCCCGGCGGCGCTGGCGCTCACCGGGCTGGTGCTCGGGCCGGCCAGCCCGCTGCTGGAGCCGCTGGTCGCGGGCTACGCCGACACGCTGGCCCCCGTGGCCCCGGAGCCGGAGAAGCTGGCGCTGTGGCACGGGCTGCAGCCGGCGCTGCTGCTGTCGGCGGTCACCGTCGTCGGTGGTGCCCTGCTCTTCCTCACCCGGAGCGCCGTCTTCCGGGCGCAGCGCCGCGTGGCCGTCGGTGCCTCGGCTGACGAGGGGTACTGGAACACCCTCCAGGCGGTCGACCGCATCGCCGTCCTGGTCACGGGCACCACGCAGCGCGGCTCGCTGCCCGCCTACCTCGGCACCATCCTGGCCGTCGTCCTCGCCCTGCCCGGCTCGGTGCTGCTGTTCCGGGCGCCGTGGCCGGGGGAGTGGCGGGCCTGGGACACGCCCGTGCAGGCGCTCGTCGGGGCGGTGATGGTCATCGCCGCGCTGCTCGCGCTGCGCATCCGGCAGCGGCTGTCCGCCGTCCTCGTGGTCGGCGTGACCGGCTACGGCCTCGCGGTGCTCTTCGCGCTGCAGGGCGCCCCCGACCTGGCGCTCACGCAGTTCCTCGTCGAGACCCTCACCCTGGTCGTGTTCGTGCTGGTGCTGCGCAAGCTGCCCAAGGACATCACCGAGCGGCACCGGCCCCGCGAGCGGCTGGGCCGCGGGGTCATCGCCGTGGGTGTCGGCGCGCTCATGGCCGCGGCCGGCGCGGTCGTGCTGAGCGCCCGCACCGCCACCCCCGTCTCCGTGGACTACCCCGCCGAGGCCTACGACTTCGGGGGCGGCCAGAACATCGTCAACGTGACCCTGGTCGACATCCGCGCCTGGGACACGCTGGGGGAGATCTCGCTCCTCGTCGTCGCCGCCACCGGCGTGGCCAGCCTGGTGTTCCTGCGGCGGCGGACCGGCAGCGTCGACCGGCTCGACCCGGTGGAGCTGGCCCGGCAGGAGCGCAGCTCCCGGCGGGCGCCCCGGGGGCAGTGGCTGGCCGCCACGGTGACCCTGGCGCCGGAGCGGCGGTCGGTCATCCTCGAGGTGATCACCCGCGTGCTGTTCCACCCGATCCTGGTCTTCTCGCTCTTCCTGCTGTTCAGCGGGCACAACGAGCCCGGCGGCGGCTTCGCCGGTGGGCTCGTGGCCGGGCTGGCGCTCGTGCTGCGCTACCTCGCCGGTGGCCGCTACGAGCTGGGCGAGGCCGCGCCGGTGGACCCCGGCCTGCTGCTCGGGGTCGGGCTGCTGTTCTCCGGCACGACCGGCGTCGTCGGGCTGCTGCTGGGCGCCGACGTGCTGCAGACGGCGATCCTGGAGACCACGCTGCCGGTGCTCGGCGACGTCAAGCTCGTCACGTCCCTGTTCTTCGACATCGGCGTCTACCTGATCGTGGTGGGCCTCGTGCTCGACATCCTGCGCAGCCTCGGGGCCGAGCTCGACCGCCAGGCCGACGAGCACGACCCGATCGACTCCGCGCCCGGAGAGGTGATCCTGCGATGACCCCCACCGTCGTCCTGCCGGTGGTCATCGGCGTCCTCTACGCCGCCGGCGTCTACCTGCTGCTCGACCGCAGCCTCACCCGGGTCCTGCTGGGCTTCCTGCTGCTGGGCAACGCCACGAACCTGCTGCTGCTGTCCACCGGCGGGCCGTCCGGGCTCGCGCCGATCCTCGGCTACGCCGAGCCCGAGGAGATGAGCGACCCCCTGCCGCAGGCGCTGGTCCTGACCGCGATCGTCATCACCTTCGGCATCGCGGCGTTCGTGCTCGCGATCATCTACCGCTCCTGGCGGCTGGTGCGGCAGGAGGTCATCGAGGTCGACGAGGAGGACCGCCGGGTGGCCCGCCGCTCGGGCACCGACGCGGACGAGATCGACCCCGACGACCTCGCCCCCGAGGACCGCGCGGCGATGCACGCCGACACCTTCGCGGCCGACAACGAGGTGGAGGCGACGCTGGCCCGGCACTACGCCGGCATCGCCTCCGACGACGTCGACCTCCCGCCGACCGACCGGCACCTGAAGTGATCCGCGTCCTCACCCCGCTGCCGGTCCTGCTCCCGCTGCTGGGCGCCGCGGCGGCCCTGCTCGTCGGTGGCCGGCACCCGCGGATGCAGCGGACGCTGAGCGTCGCGGTGCTCACCGCCGTGCTCGGCGTCTCGATCGCCCTGCTGCTGCTCGCCGACTCCGAAGGCGCCGCGGCGCTGTCGGTCGGCGGGTGGCCGGTTCCGCTGGGGGTCGTACTCGTCGTCGACCGGCTCTCGGCCCTCATGCTGGTGGTCGCCGCGGCGGTGGCGCTCGGGGTCCTCGTGTTCGCGGTGGGCCAGGGCGCGGCCGACGGCGACGCCGAGACACCCATCTCGATCTTCCACCCGACGTTCCTGGTGCTCATCGCGGGCGTGGCCAACGCCTTCCTGGCCGGCGACCTGTTCAACCTCTACGTCGGGTTCGAGATCCTGCTGACCGCCAGCTACGTGCTCCTGACGCTCGGGGGCTCGGCAGCGCGCATCCGGGCGGGGATCACCTACATCATCGTGAGCCTGCTCAGCTCGGTGCTGTTCCTCGCCGCGATCGCCCTGGTCTACGCGGCGACGGGCACGGTGAACATGGCCCAGCTCGCCGGCCGGCTCGCGGAGCTGCCCGAGGGCACGCAGCTGCTGCTCCAGTCGATGCTGCTGATCGCGTTCTGCATCAAGGCGGCGGTCTTCCCGCTGTCGGCCTGGCTGCCCGACAGCTACCCGACCGCCCCGGCGCCGGTCACCGCCGTGTTCGCCGGCCTGCTGACGAAGGTCGGCGTCTACGCCGTCATCCGCACCCAGACGCTGCTGTTCCCCGGCGGTGCGCTGGACGAGGTGCTCATGTGGGCCGCCCTGGCGACGATGGTCGTGGGCATCCTCGGCGCGGTGGCGCAGACCGACGTCCGCCGGATCCTGTCCTTCACGCTGGTCAGCCACATCGGCTACATGGTCTTCGGGATCTCGCTGGCGTCCACCGCGGGGCTGGCCGGTGCGATCTTCTACGTCGTCCACCACATCGCGATCCAGACGACGCTGTTCCTCGTCGCGGGGCTGATCGAGCGCCAGGGCGGCTCGACGAGCGTGAACCGTCTCGGCGGCCTGGCGACGGCCTCACCGCTGCTGGCGGTCCTGTACTTCGTCCCGGCGATGAACCTGGCGGGCATCCCGCCGTTCTCCGGCTTCATCGGCAAGCTCGGCCTGCTCGAGGCCGGGGTGGCCGACGGCGGGTGGCTGCCGATCGTCCTCGTCGCCGGTGGGGCGGTGACCAGCCTGCTGACCCTGCTGGCCATCTCCCGCGTGTGGAGCCGCGCCTTCTGGCGGCCACCGACGCAGTCGCCCGCCGACGACACCTCCGACGCCGCGGCCGCCGACGCCGGCCCGGACCTCTCGCCGGAACCGCTGCCCTCCCCGGTGGAGGAGCAGGAGCCGGCAGGGGAGAAGCAGCCGGCAGGGGCGGCCCTGGGTGACCGCGCCGAGGCGCGGCGGGCGGCCTGGCAGCGGCACACGGCGGTCGCCACGGCGAGCACGCCGGCCACGGACGGCCTCGGGAACGACGAGCGGCCCGGCCGGCCGCTGCGGCCGCTGCCCCGGGTGATGGTCGCCTCCACCGCCGCGATGGTCGTGGTGACCGTCGGGCTGACCGCCCTGGCCGGTCCGCTGTACGGGATCGCCGACCGGGCGGCCGGTGACCTGCGGGACCGGGGGCCCTACATCTCGTCGGTCTTCGGCGACGACGGGGCCGTGCCGTGAGCGCCGAGAGCGCCGCGCCGGCCGCCCACCGGCTGCGGCACCAGCTCCCCCTGCTGGTCTGGCTCGTGCTGGTCTGGAACCTGCTCTGGGGCACGTGGTCGTGGGCCAACCTGCTCAGCGGGGTCGCGATCGCGCTAGGGGTGACCCTGCTGCTGCCCCTGCCCCCGGTGACCGGCGGCTCCCGGCTGCGCCCCCTGCCGACCCTGTCGTTCCTGGGCTGGTTCGTCCTCGACCTGATCGGCTCCGGGGCGCTCGTGGCCTGGCAGACGGTGCGGCCCAGCGGCATCGACCGCAGCGCGGTCATCACCGTGCAGCTGCGCACCGACTCCGACCTGCTGCTCACCATCGTGGCCGAGTCGCTGTCGCTGGTGCCCGGCTCGATGGTGATCGACATGGACCGCGAGCGCCGCACCATCTCGCTGCACGTCCTGCACGTGCGCGACTCCGGCGACGTCGAGCGGCAGCGGGCGTCGGTGCTGAAGCAGGAGGAGCGGGTGGTGCGCGCGTTCGGCTCGCCCGAGGAGGTCGCGGCGCTGGCGCCCGCGCGGAGCACGGGGAGGGTGGCGACGTGACGGTCGTCTACTGGGCCGCCTACGGGATGCTCGGCGTGGGGGCCTTCCTGGCGCTGGTCCGCCTGGGGATCGGTCCCTCGCTGCTGGACCGCGTGGTGGCCACCGACACCCTGCTGGTCATCATCGCCGCCGGCCTCGCCGTGCACGCCGGGCTGGAGCGGGACCCCACCGTCGTGCCCGTGCTCGTGGTGGTCTCCCTCCTGGCGTTCGTGGGCTCGGTGTCGGTGGCCCGCTACATCGGCGGCATGCTGGTGGGCTCCGCCGACGACGGGCAGGACGTCGGCCTGCCCGAGGCCGCCGAGGAGCGGGCGGCACGGGCTGCGGAGGCCTCGCGGTGAGCGTGCTCGAGGTGGCACGGGACGTGCTGGCCGTCGCCCTCCTGCTCGCCGGCACGTTCCTCTGCCTGACCGCGGGGCTCGGGCTGCTGCGCTTCCCCGACGTCCTCGCCCGGATGCACGCCGGCACCAAGCCGCAGGTGCTCGGGGTGCTGCTGGTCATGGTGGGCGCGGCCATCCGGCTGCAGGGCTGGTCGGCGACCTGGATGCTGCTGCTGGTCGCCGTCTTCCAGATGCTGACCGCACCGGTCAGTGCGCACATGGTCAGCCGGGTCGCCTACCGCCGCCGGCACGTGCGCCGTGACCGCCTGCTGGTCGACGAGCTGCGCACGGGCGGAGGCGGTGCGGGCGACCGGGTCTACAAGGGCGACGAGCCCGCGGACGCGCCGCCCGAGGAGCCGGCCACGGCGCTGGCCGAGAGCCGCGAGGAGGACGGGCGCGCCGAGAACGGGCGCGCCGAGGACGGGGTGCGCTGAGCCGCGCACCCCGCCCCGCGGTCAGCCGCGCTGGGCGCGGTTGACCGCCGACACGACGGCGCGCAGCGAGGCGGTGACGATGTTGGGGTCGATGCCCACGCCCCACAGCACCCGGTCGCCGACGGCGCACTCGACGTAGGCCGCCGCCCGGGCGTCGCCACCGGCGGACATGGCGTGCTCGGCGTAGTCGAGCACCCGGACGTCGACGTCGACGCTGCGCAGCGCGTCGACGAACGCCGCGATGGGGCCGTTGCCGCGCCCCTCCACGGTCAGCGGGACGCCGTCGTCGACCAGCTCCACGACCATCTCGTCGGTGGTGTCGCCGTGCGCGGTGTGCCGGTGCCCGCTGAGCGAGAACCGGCCCCAGGGCGCGGCCGGGTCGGGCAGGTACTCGTTGCTGAAGGCGGTCCACATCTGCTCGGCGGTGACCTCACCGCCCTCGTCGTCGGTGTGCCGCTGGATGACCGCCGAGAACTCGATCTGCAGCCGGCGGGGCAGGTCGAGGTGGTTCTCGGTCTTCATGATGTAGGCGACGCCGCCCTTGCCGGACTGGCTGTTCACCCGGATCACGGCCTCGTAGCTGCGGCCGACGTCCTTGGGGTCGATCGGCAGGTAGGGGACCGCCCAGGCCTGCTGCTCCACCGGGACACCGGCGGCCTCGGCGTCGGCGGCCAGCGCCTTGAAGCCCTTGTTGATCGCGTCCTGGTGCGAGCCGGAGAACGCCGTGTAGACCAGGTCGCCCCCGTAGGGGTGCCGCTCGTGCACGCCCAGCTGGTTGCAGTACTCGACCGTGCGGCGGATCTCGTCGATGTCGGAGAAGTCGATCTGCGGGTCGATGCCCTGGCTGAACAGGTTCAGGCCGAGGGTCACCAGGTCGACGTTGCCGGTGCGCTCGCCGTTGCCGAACAGGCAGCCCTCGATGCGGTCGGCGCCCGCCCGGTAGCCCAGCTCGGCCGCGGCGACGGCGGTCCCGCGGTCGTTGTGCGGGTGCAGGCTCAGGATCACCGAGTCACGCCGGGCCAGGTTGCGGTGCATCCACTCGATCTGGTCGGCGTAGACGGTCGGCTCCGCCATCTCCACGGTCGCCGGCAGGTTGAGGATGGTCGGCCGGTCGGGGGTGGGCTCCCAGACGTCGGTGACGGCGTTGCAGACCTCGACGGCGAAGTCGAGCTCGGTGCCGGTGAAGGACTCGGGGGAGTACTCGAACCGGATCTCGGTGTCGCCCATCTGCTCGGCGAGCTTGCGCACCACCTGCGCGCCGTGGACGGCGATGTCGATGATCCCGGCGCGGTCGGAGCCGAACACGACGCGGCGCTGCAGGGTGCTGGTCGAGTTGTAGAGGTGCACGATCGCCTGCTTGGCGCCCCGCAGCGACTCGAAGGTGCGCTCGATCAGCTCGTCGCGGGCCTGCGTGAGCACCTGGATGGTGACGTCGTCAGGGACCAGGTCCTCGTCGATCAGCTGCCGGACGAAGTCGTAGTCGGTCTGGCTGGCCGCCGGGAAGCCGACCTCGATCTCCTTGTAGCCCATGCGGACGAGCAGCTCGAACATGCGCCGCTTGCGGTCGGGCGTCATCGGGTCGATCAGCGCCTGGTTGCCGTCGCGCAGGTCGACGGCGCACCAGCGGGGGGCGACGGTGGTGACCTTCTCCGGCCAGGTGCGGTCGGGCAGCGCGACCGGGGTGAAGGGCGCGTACCGGTGGATCGGCATGCCCGAGGGCTGCTGGGGGCTGCGGGCGTGCGGGTGGGTCTCGCTCATGGGGGAGGGCTCCTGGGGCGGGTGCCGTGCGCGGAGTGCGCACAGCTCCGGGGACGGTCAGCGGACGCCGGGAACGCCGGAACCCCGCGACGAGGGAGCCGACCTAGGAGAGGGCCTCGCCGCGGCGGGTAAGCAGGAGGCTGCCGCGCACGTGCCCACGGTAGCAGCGGGTCGGCGCACGTCGCACCGACACGGGCGGTCGGCGTCCGGGATGTCCGTACCTGTGCACGGGGCGGGTGGGGGAGCGCGGGGGGGGGGTCGAGGTAGGTGAAGTGGATGCGGGCCGGGTGGTTCGGCAGCAGCCCGAGGTCGTCGACGCCGGCGAGCTCGCGGGCGAGCGCCAGGCGGGTGTTGAGCCACTTGGCGTGCAG
>NZ_SPQP01000046.1 GCF_004571075.1 Blastococcus sp. TF02A-35 | reverse complement strand
GGCGTTAGCGTGGGCCACAGAGACCTCCGGTCGGGAGTGGGGACGTCAGACATCGCCACTCCTTCCGGAGGTCTCCTTCGTGATCAAGCCACCACGCCGACTGTCAACAACGTCCGTGGTCACGACACCTAGCGCGGCCGGCGGGACCGCTTCGTGGTGCCCGCCGGCTTCCTCACCGACTTCGCCACGGTGCCCCGGCTGGTCGTCTGGCTCGTTCCGCGCTTCGGCCGGTACACCGCCGCGGCGATCCTGCACGACTGGCTGTGCACCGAGGGCATCCGCAGTGGGGTGGTCACCTCCCGGGAGGCCGACGGCGTCTTCCGCCGGGTGATGCGGGAGAACGGCGTGCCGGTGCTGCGGCGCTGGCTCATGTGGTGCGGCGTCCGCTGGGGCGCCCTCGCCGACGCCGAGCGCCGACCGGGCTGGTGGCACAGCGCCCCCGGCGTCCTCGGCATCTCCGTGCTGGCGGCACCGGTGGTGGTGCCGCCGGCGCTCGTCATCGGGGCCGCCCTGCTGCTGTACGGGGCGGTCGAGGTGGTCGTCGGCCTGCTGACCGGGTCCCCCAGGGGCGACGCCGGGTCGTTCCGCACCTGACCCCCGGCCCGGAAAAGCGGGCGACGGCGCGGCGCCCACCGCGCTACCTTCTCCCGGCTCGTGACCAGCAGCCGGGCGGCATCGCCGCCGCGGGTCCTGCGCGTCGGTCGCGGGCGTGCCATGGGTATGCGTCTCACGCGCGGGTTCGACTCCCGATGCCGTCCGGCGCGCGGTCATCCAGGCTCCGGTGGTCTGCAGCGCCCCGCGCGCTCCCCACCGGCGCCCGGCCGCGCGCCGGCCGGTCCGCGCGCCGGGACGCCGTCGACGGAGGAGGTGAGAGCGTGCGGGTGACCGTGCAGGAGTGGGAGCGGGTCCTGGTGTACCGGGACGGCCGCTTCGAGACCGAGCTGGGTGCGGGGCGTCACCGCGTGCCGTTCCTGCGGCGCCGGCAGGTGCGGGTGCAGGTACGCCCGCGGCTGCTCCACGTGCCCGCCCAGGAGGTGCTGACCGCCGACGGCCTGGCGGTGAAGGTGAGCCTGGTCGCCACGGTGCGCGTCACCGACCCGCGGCGCTGGTACGAGTCGTCGGAGGACGGCGACGCGTTCCTCTACGTGGCGCTGCAGATCGGGCTGCGCGAGTCGGTGGCCGTCCGGACGCTCGAGGAGGTGCTCGCGACGCGGGAGTCGCTGCCGCAGGGCATCGCCGAGCGCGTGGCGGAGACCGCCGGCACGGTCGGCATCGCGGTCGAGGCGCTGTCGGTGCGCGACGTGATGGTCCCCGCCGAGCTCCGGCGGGCGGCCGCCGCCGTCGCCGCCGCGCGGGCGCAGGGCCAGGCGGCCCTGGAGCGGGCCCGGTCGGAGGTAGCGGCGACGCGGGCGCTGGCCAACGCGGCCCGGATGGTCGCCGAGCAGCCGGCCCTGCTGCAGCTGCGGACCCTGCAGGCGGTCGAGGCCGGCGGCGCGACCGTCGTCCTGTCGACGACGCCCGCGCCGGCCGCGGTGCCGCCGGCCGGCTGAGCCGGAACGCACTGCGGCCCCCGACCTGGCGAGCAGGTCGGGGGCCGCAGCGGCGGTAGGGCTCAGATGTCGTAGTACATCGCGAACTCCCCCCGCATGATGTGCGGTCGATGGTCATTGACGAAACACGCTGCTGATCTGCACTTATGGTGTTGGGTGAGCTTGATCCTGTGCGGGCTCGATTGGAACTCGTGCGGACTGAGTGCGGACTGGCCGACGGTGTCCGCATGACCTCGACGCCGGCGCGCCGCAGTCGGACGTGGGTCGCCAGCCGCTGTTGTGCAGCGTGCTGGTAGCACTCGCACGAGTTGCTCACGGTGGTCGAGCACCTGCCAGTTGGCTACGCTTCTGACATGGCAAGGATGGGGCCCACCCGCGCGCGTGACTCGCAGGGGCTCGCGGCCAACCTGTTGAAGCTTGCGCGGGCCAAGACTGGTGTCTCGCAGGCCCAGATGGCAGCGCTAGCCGGTGTGCCGCGCTCCACGGTGGAGCGGATCGAGGCAGGAAGCCGCCAACCGTCGCTGCCGACGTTGGGCAGGCTGCTCGCGGCGGTCGATCTGGAAATGCGGATTCGTCTGGAGTCCTACGACGACCACGACGATGTCCTGGATGCCAACTACGCCGCCATGACGCCTGAGCAGCGCGCCGCCACCGATGCCCGGCATGAGGCGATGATCAATCTGGTGGATGCCGGCGGAGCCGCGCAGCGGTGACTGACGCCGACGAGCCCACCGAACCCAGGGCATTCGACGCCGAGCCGATCCTGGCGGTGCTCGACCGCCACGGTGTGGAGTACCTGATCGTCGGCGGCTACGCCGCCCGGGTGCATGGGTCAGCGCGGCCCACCCGCGACGTCGATGTCACCCCGGCGACAACTCGGGAGAACCTAGATCGGCTGGCCGCCGCGCTGCGGGAGCTCGATGCGCGTATCCGCACCGACGCCGTCCCCGAGGGGCTGCCATTCAGCACCACGGGGGAGGCCCTGGTCGGGCGTCGGATGCTCAACCTGCAGACCCGGCACGGGGAACTCGACCTCACCATCCGCCCGGCCGGGTTCGAGGGCGGATACGACGAGCTGGTTGCGCGCTCGGTCAGTCGCTCCATCGGCCAGATCCAAGTACGGGTCGCCGCGCTGGAAGACGTCATCCGCTCCAAGGAGGTCGCCGCGCGCGACAAGGACATCCGCGCACTGCCCGAGCTATACCGGCTGGCCAACATCGCCCGGCAGCCGCCGACGATCTGAGGGCTATCCCAGCCGGCCGGCCCAACAGCGACCGAGCGCGTCACCCCAGCGGACCGAATTACGGACGCCAAGGCAGCCCGCCGACCGCCCGACCATGACCGGAGTCGCTGAATAGCCTTTCGCCATCGGCCCTTCCGACTACTGGTAGCTCCAACCGGAGGGCCGGCCGTGCGGGTCAGTAGAGGTAGCGGTCGATGCCGGAGCCGTGCGCCCAGATGTGGTTCATGCGGTCGGCGGTGCGGGCGTGGGCGGCTTCCTCGGCGTCGCTGAACACGCAGTCGGCGCCAGGCGAGGTGGCCTGCAGCCGGGCGGTGAGTAGTCGGGTGTCGTCGGTGGGGGATAGGTCGAGCAGGCCGGCCAGCCGTGCGAGGAGCGAGACCAGGTCTGTGCGGTCGGCGCGGCAATAGGTGTCGTCGAGCTGCTCGACGTGGCCGTCGACCAGCTCGGCGATGTCGGGGTCCAGCCGTGAGTGGCCGAGGGTGGCGGCGGTTGCGGCGAGGAGGTCGATGTCGGCGGCGGGCAGGGTGAGCGCGGTCATCGGCGCATGCTCGTAGCGGCCATCCGGGGCGAGCAGCCGGCCGCACCCTGGTGGCCGGGACTGGGTGGGCGCCAGGACGGCGAGCAGCCGTTGAGTGGCGGCGAGGGCGACCCGGTCGGCCAGCGGCGCCGGCAGCCGCAGCGGCTCGGTGTCGGCGCGCGGATCCTGCCGGTCGTCGTCCTCCCACGTGCCCAGGCACAGCAGGATCTCCTCCAGGGCGCACAGCGGCGTCAGCGGCTCGCCGTCGAGGTCGACGACGAGCACGGTTCGCTGCCCTGGCCGGGTTTCCTCGCCCCGTTGGGGGTGACCGGTCGCCTGCTCATCCACGGGCGGACCACCGCTCAAGGGCCGACCGGGCGGTTAGGCCGGTGACCCGGCCGATGTCGGCCCACGAGGCCCCGGCCTCGACTGCGGCGCGCACCGCCTCGTCCAGCGCGCGGACGGCGGCGGCCTGCCGGGCGGCGGCCGCCTCGACGTCCTCGAGGGCTCGCCAGCCGGCGATGTGCCGGCGCCACTCGGCGATGACCCGCGTCTCGTCGGTGGCCTCCAGGTCGGCCCACGGGCCGGCTACGGCCAGCCGCCGTGCCGCCGGGTCGACCAGCCCTGGTGGTACGCGGGTCCAGGGGGTGCCGCGCCAGCCGCAGGTGCAGCCGGCGGCCCAGCCGGTCACCTCCGCGTCCGGACGCCACTCCTCGGCTTCCTCGGCCTGGTCGATCACCTCGCAGTGCACCGGGCCGCCGAGGTCGGCGGGCATGATCCCGTCACCGCCGAGAACCGTGCCGTCGGACCAGACGCCCTCGGTGGTGGAGCCGTCGCGGTAGGTCAGCCGCACCCGGTCGCCGTCGCGGGGCCCGTCGTCGGGCCGCCGGGCCACCAGCCGGCCGCGGGCGCTGCTTGTGCCGGCACCTTGCGCGCCGTCGGCGAACAACGGCACCACCCAGCCCTCGTGCTCCTGGCCGTCCACGACCGGGCCCATCCATCCCATCGCTCCTCCTCTCCGTGCGTGCGAGCAGCGTCGCCGTTCTCGCGCTGCCGAGGCCTGTACCGGCCGGCTTCTGTGGATGGCCGTCGTTGTCCACAGACAGGCCGGCCAGGCCTCACCGTGTGCCCGGGGTCGGCAGCTGCCCCGTGGCCCGTGCAGCCGCCTCTCCGGAGGCGTGGGGCTATCGGCGCGGGGACTGGTCAGCTTGGGCGTCGATCCAGGCGCGCAGGTCGGCGCGGCGGTAGAGGACCCGCCGGCCGAGCCGGAAGCTGTTCGGGCCGGTCCCCAGGTGTCGCCAGTATCGGAGGGTGGCGACGGGCGCGCGGAGCACGTCCGCGGCCTCGGTGATCGTGAGCAGCTCGGGCTCGGGGTCGGCGACGGGGTCGGGCATGGCTGGCTCCCCGGAGGTCGTCGGTAGTGGGTGGTGGTCTCACCACAGAAGGCGCCATTTCTGGCCCATTGGTGACACCTCACGACCAGGTTTCTCCAGCGGTCTCCGGTTGTTCTCCTGTAGCGACCGCCGCTGGCGCGTCACCTGCCAGCGACGGGGGCCCGACAGCCGTCGTGGCCGAAGGGATCGGTGCCCGGGAAGCCGGCGGAAAGTTGCTCGGTTCTGCGGTCGGGTCCGCACCCGTCCCGTCCCGATCAGGGGTCTGCCGGGACCGCGTGCAGGTCGTCTCCGGTCGCTGCCCGGTCGGCCTTCGGGGGCGTTGCCGCTCACCGGCGCGTGCCGCCCGCGCTCAGGCGGCACGTTCTCCGGTCGCCGGCGGCAGCTGGGAAACCCGTGTGCCCACGGGGACTGGAGAACTACTGGAGGTCCGCCGCTGGCCTCAGGTTCCTTCTGTTGTCCTCCTGTTGTCCTCCAGTCGGCGGTGCATGTCGTGAGCATCGGGGTCTCGGGCGCAACCGGTTCCTGTGGACGACGGCTGCTCACCCACAGCGTCGGGACGGGACACCTTCGGGCGGGCGCTGACCTGGTCACGCTCGGCTCATGACGCTGGACACCGAACAGGAGACACATGGCGGGGCTCGTGATCGGCCCGCCGGGCGCTCCCGCGACGGGTCGGGTGATCTCGGCTCGTTGATCGTCGGGGTCTCCGACATCGTCGTTGCGCCGCGCCGTTGCGGCGGGGTCAGGAGCACCCTTCGGGCCACGCTGCGCGTGGCGCCGGCTGCGCCGTCGTCAAGGTCCGCCTTCGGCGGGCTGTTCTTGCTGGTCCCCCGACCCGTCCGGCAGCTCAGCGTAGGGGCCTCCCGCGCCGTCTCCTCCCGACCGGACCAAGATCCTTCCGCCCTTCGGGCGCTGCGCTGCGGAAGCAGTCTTGGTCCGGTCGTCCCCCGCCGTCGCTCCCGGCCCCTGAGCAGAGCTCTTTGCCGGACGGGCCGGGGGAATGGGTGGCAGGACACCTGTTCCGCAGTTCCTCCCGTATCGGTGTCGGCTCCAGTTCCGGGAGGGTGCAGATGACCAGCACCAGCGGCACAACGACCAGCAGTGGCACCGGCAAGGGCGAGCAGGGCAGGAGCCCCCGCCTCAGCGAGGCGCAGCGGGAAGCCGCCGACGCCGTGCGGGCGGCGAGGATCGCTGCCCTGCACGAGCAGATCGGCGAGCAGGTCGAGGCGCTCACCGCCGATCCGCAGTGGCGGGCGATGCTCGATGCTGCCGCGAAGTTCCACACCTACAGCCTGGGCAACCAGCTGCTGATCGAACTGCAGGCCGCGCGGCTGGGCTTCAGCCCGACCCGGGTCGCCGGGTTCGGCACCTGGAAGGCGCTGGGCCGCAGCGTGGTCAAGGGCTCCACGGGGCTCGCCGTCCTGGCTCCCTGCACGTACACCCCCAGGGAGACCCCGGCCGACACCGGCACCGGGCAGGACACCCGTCGGGCCGCACCCGCCGCCAGGACGGCGACGGGGACGGCGGCGGAGCCGGCCGGCGGGGACGCCGACCAGCGTGCCGGGGCGCGGGTGCTGCGCGGGTTCCGGGTCGCGCACGTCTTCGACATCTCCCAGACCCAGGGCGACCCGCTTCCCGACATCACACCGGAGCTACTGACCGGTGACGCCCCCGCCGCCCTGTGGGACGCGCTGGCCGCCCAGGTCGCCTCCCACGGCTACACCCTCACCCGCGAGGCCTGCGGGCAGGGCAACGGGCTCACTGCCCCGGCCGCCCGCACCGTGCGGGTCCGCCCGGACGTCGCCGACGCGCAGGCGGTCAAGACCCTCGCCCACGAACTGGCGCACATCGAGTGCGGGCACACCGCCGCCGGCTTCGACTACACCGGCTGCCACGGGCGGTCGGAGGCCGAAGCCGAGTCGGTCGCCTACATCGTCACCGCCTGGGCCGGGCTGGACTCCGGCGCCTACACCGTCCCCTACGTCGCCGCCTGATCGGCCGGGGCCACCGACGTCGTCCGCGGCGCCGCCGCGACGGTGACCGCCGCCGCCCGCCGCATCCTCGACCACCTCGACGGCGCCGAGGACACCCAGAACCCGCCGGGGGATGGGCAGCCCTCCCCGCCCGCCGGACCGGCCTCGCAGCCCGGGGCCGCCCGCGTCCTCGCCACCGCCTGAACGGGGAGAACGCGACATGCCCGCCACCAACACCCCCGCCGACAACCCCCACCGAGAACACCGCCACCCCGCAGAGCATCAAAGGAGCACCCGCCATGACCACGACCACGACAGTCGCCGCCCCGAACACCGTCCGCGAAAGCACGCCCGATGAGCCTTCCGCGACCGAAAACGCACGCAGTGCCGGCATCGAGCACCGCGAGACCGAGCACGTCGACCCGGCCATTCCCGGCAGCGCACGCGCCAACACGGCCGAGGACAGCGGCCGGGCACACCGGCTGGTGTGGCTGGACCCCCGGGAGCTGGCCGTGCATCCCCGCAACATCCGCGACGACCTCGGCGACCTGTCCGGGCTGGCCGACTCCATCGCCGCCCAAGGCGTGCTGGAGGCCCTCACCGTGATCCCGCACGCCGCCGCCGACGGCACGCCCGGCCACCAGATCGTCGCCGGGCACCGCCGCGCGGCCGCCGCGATCCTCGCCGGCCTCCCCTCGGTGCCGTGCGTGCTGCGCCCCGACTTCGCCCTCGACGGTGACGACGCCGACGGCGACCGGGCCGCCCAGGCCGGGCACGTGGGGGCGATGCTGGCCGAGAAACTGCACCGGCAGAGCCTGTCCGCGGTGGAGGAGGCCCGCGGGGTGCAGGCCATGCTCGACCTCGGCATCCCGCTGACCAGGGTGGCCAAGTCCACCGGGCTGGGCCGCAAGCGGGTCGCCAAGGCCGCCGGCGTCGCCCGGCTGGACGGCGAGACCGCCGCCGCGGTGGCCGGTGCCGGGCTGACCCTGGACCAGGCCGCCGCCGTCGCCGTCTACGCCGGCGACCCCGACACCATCACCGCCCTGATCGCGGCAGCGGGGGAGGGGCCCGGGCAGTTCGCCCACGCGCTGACCCGCGCCAAGCAGGCGAAGCAGGAAGCCGAACGGGCCGCCACCCTCCGGGCTGAGCTGACCGCCGCCGGGCGCACCGTTCTAGACGAGGACACCGGCCGCACCCGCACCCGGCTGACCGACCTCGAGCACGACGGCGAGTGGCTGACCGCCGGCGGCCACGCCGGCTGCCCTGGCTCGGCGGTCTACGTGAACACCGGCGGCCGGCCGGGGCCGCAAGCCGTGGAGGTATGCACCGATCCGGCCGGTAACGGGCACCGTGACCGCTGGACGGCCACCGCCCTGCCCGCCGGTACAGCAGGCGAGGAACTCAGCGAGGACGAGCGGGAGGCCGCCGCGGCGGACCGGCGGACCACCATCGAGAACAACAAGGCGATGGCCGCAGCCAACGAGACCCGACGGGAGTGGATCAAGGGCCTGCTGCAGCGCAAGACCGCGCCCAAGGCGGCGCTGCGGTTCGCCGTCGAGACGATGGCCGCCGACCCGCGGGCGCTGTCTCGGTGGCTGTCCGGGCAGCCCAACCGTGCTCAGGATGCCGCCGCCGCCGATCTGGGCATCGACGCCCCCGGCCAGTGGTGCGCTACCAGGGACAAGCCCGCACCCACGCTGACCAGCGGCGAGCAGGTGCCCGACGCCCGGCTCGCCGTGGCGCTGCTGGCCCACGTTGCCGGGGCCATCGAGTCCGGGCTGCACCGCCAGTCCTGGCGCAACCCCAGCACCGGCGACGCCCGCTGGCTGCGGTTCCTGATCTCCTACGGCTACACCCTCGCCGACATCGAACAACAGATCGTCGACGCCGCGGACCAACCCACCGCCGATCCCGCACCCGACCCGACCTGACCGACGTTCGGCCGTCCCCGCACCCCCGTGGGGGCGGCCACGCCGAGGCAGGGGCTGGGTTGGCCTACCGGCTGGCGGCGGGGGTCACGCGTGGCCCCGCCGCTGGCGCGCCGGAGCCACCCGTCAGCAAGCTGCCGGCGGGCCTGCCGGCCCGGCGCGCTCACCAGCACCGCGACCGCCGTCGCGCACCAGCACCGGCCGCGCTGTCAGAGCCCAACGGCACACTCACCCCCGACCACGCTCGGCCGGGAAAGGAGAACACCAGTGATCTTCGAACCCAGAGCCGCCGACCTCGACCCGGTCGACGTGGAGAACGCCCTGCTGCGCGCCGCCCTCGGCGACTACTCCGACGAGGCCGCGATCCTCCTGCTGATCACCTCCGGCCACTGGCTACCGCAACTGCAGCACACCGGGCTGATCACCCTCGACGGAGACGTGGACGGCGAGGGCATGTGGGCCCACGTCGCCTGGCCAGGCCTCGACGCGGCCGTTCGCGTCGGCACCATCACCGGCAGCAGCAGCGATCGCTGGGTCCTGGGGGCAGCTGCCAGCATCGCCGACGGGCACCTCATCGACCTCGGCGACCTCGCCGCCGGCCTCGACCGCCACGCCCTCACCCTCGTCCTCGCCGCGATCGCCCACGCCGCCGGCAGCCACGAACCCCGCAGCATCACCCACGCCCTCGACGGCCTCCCGCCCCCGGGCCAGCGGCTGCCGCCATTGGTCACCTGGCCCATTGACGAATAGAGCCGGCGCCAGCTCATCCTCACTGATGTGCAAGATGACTATCGGCAGACCGGCCGTGTGTGGGTCGACGGTGGCTACGCCAATCCCGTCGTACAGTCCGTGATCGCCTGGGTCGACCAAGCACGAGGGCATCGAGAGCGTGGCGCGCCGCGCAACGCGGACGTGGAAGGCGTCCGGGTGCTGCCCCAGCGCTGAAGGTTGGATCGGACTCTCGGCTGGCTGATGAGGTGCAGACGGTCAACCTGTCATTACCAACGCAAGACGGCCCCCGCCGACAGCGATGATCGACGGGGAGCTGATCAGTCTCATGGCCGCCCGCTTGGCAGGCGACGATGTTGAACCCCAAGGGTCTATCGAGATTGAGACTGTCTGCTGCGTCGCAGAAGACCTATGACCAAGCGTAGTTAGCACACAGCCACTTAGCTTGGAGATAGGCGGCCAGACAACGGTGTCACCGCCACAGTGGTCTGCGCGATCCTAAGCGGACAAGAAGAACCATGATTGCGACTACAAAAACAAGGGCTGCAAGACCAGTTATGCCATTGGGCTGACTTATGAAGACGTCGGCGCAGGCCATGGCATCGCAGTCGACAGTCGCAGCATTACCGTCGTTGTCTATCGACAGCACCCATCTGGCCAGTCGTGTGCCAGGAGAGGTGAACGATCCACCGACCGCCAGCGAGACGGCCACCTCAAGAACTAGGACCTCAGCTAACAAGATCAGGATGACGACCAGTTCCGATCGAAAGAACACTCCGGTGGCAAATCCCACGGCAGCCCCAGTCGCCGAGACTGCCAAGCCGCGGGTCGCGACCAGCAGGACCGACGCCCAGTCGGTGCTGACCAAAGACCCGTGGAAACCCCCGACGAGGATAAGGCCTCCGGTCAGGAGGCCGGTAAGAATGAGGGAGAGGGCGGTCCAGAATGTCGTCCAAGCAAGGAGTCGGTCCAGCATTGGGCGACTGCGCTGGCTCACGCTGACGAACGAGGTCACGATCGTTCCCGTGCGCCAGTCGGCGCCGCCGACCAGTGCTCCTCCTAGCACTCCGAGCACACCAAGAGCGATCAACGCTGCCGCCAGGTCCAGTGGTAGATCTGCTGCTACCAAATAGCGCGGGTCGGAGAAGAATGCCGACACTTCGATGTCCTCGGGTGAAACCCCGCTGATCCTGACCAATTCTTCTGCATCTGCCCGAGCTCTACCCTCGGCGGCAGCTACGTCGGCCGACGTGCTGAGAAATCGAAAAATGGCAAGCACTGTGGCGGTGACGACGGCGAACAATGCGGTCCACTGGGCGGCCCGGCGACGCGCAAGCAAGAAGAACTCTGCGGAGAAGCCCCTCACGACGCTGCGCGGAGCGGTGTGCGCAGTGGTGTCTCGGCTGCCCCCTCCACTGAGCCGAAGGTGCGATAAAGCCGTGCGAATAGGCTATCCGTGACCGACACCTCGATGATGGACACTTGAGGTGGCACGGCGCGGACTACTTCTGGCACGGATATTGGTGCATGCACCTTGACGCCTCGGGGCGTTACTTCGCAAACATACCCGAGTTGGCGGAGAGCAGTGGCAGCGACATCGTCATTGGTGGTTCTGTAAACCTGCTGACTCGACGGCACAAGGCTGCTGACATGCTCCACATCGCCATGGGCGGTCACCCGCCCATTCCTCAGGCAGGTCACTGTTTCGCAGATCAATTCGACGTGCATCAGATCGTGCGAGCAGATGAGGAAAGTAATCCCGGTGGACTGAAGGTCTTTGATCACGCTGCTTAGCTGCTGAACACCATTGGGGTCGAGTCCCGCCGTCGGTTCGTCCAGGACGATAAGCCTGCTCCCTGCTGTGAGTGCCAGCAGGATGGCGAGGCGCTGGTTCATGCCTGTCGAGAGAGAACCGCAGGTCTGCCGCACAAACTGCTCGACACCGAGCCGATGCGTCCACTCGTCGGCGGCGCTGTCAGGCAGGCCCAACTGGCGACATCGATACTCGATCAGTCGGTGGACGCGGAGTTCTCGAGGGAACCTACTGGCCGCCAGCACGACCGCCGGCGTGCTGTTGACGGTTACGTGTCCGGTGGCTATCGGTATCAGACCAACGAGGGAGCGGATCAGTGTCGTCTTTCCCGCCCCGTTGTGCCCTAGGAGTGCATGAACCTGGCCAGAACGGATGCCGAAAGTTACATTCTGAAGAATCACTCGGCCACGGCGCTTGACGCCTACGCCGCTGAAACGCGCTGCCTCCTGCAACAAAGCTTCTTCCGCTCCTGCGGTTAGTGTCATCAGAGGACGCGGAGGCCGCACAGCAGCGGAGTCTCGGGTCCCGTCCATTCATCGATCGCATACACGTATAAGTAGATCGGTCCGGCTTCCGGCAGCTCGTTCTCCGCGACGTACTCTTCGATCAAGGGATCGCAGGCAACGTTCGCGTACCCGTCGGCAATTGGCGCCTCAGGCTGCTGTTGCGGTGCATCGGTGCCGAACGTCGTGACCGCGACGACGCGAGCTCCGCCTTCTCGAGGACAATCGACAACGTCGACAAGACCGTCGGTGACTGTCGGGCCGACGATGCACTGGTCCGTGACGACATCGCCAACTGGCACGGCGCGGATAGTGGACGTGTCGATCTCGCTATCCAGCTGGGGCGGCTCCTCTCCGCTACCACAAGCACTCATCACTAGGAGGCCAGCGAACGCTGCGGTGGACAGTGAGATTGAACGTGCCGCCCGACCCGGTGCTCCACTCGACGGAGCGTGGTAGGGAACTTGCTTCATCGAGTGGAGCACCCTTGCAGCCTTCTGTGAGTCGGGCCCGGCACCGCTATCGCTTGATTGCGTCAGCAGCTGGTGCGCGTGTTGAGGTAGCCGTAGAGGGTGTCCTTGGTGTCGCCGTCGGAGCCACCGTTGTTGTCGGCGTAGTACGTCACGACGCCGGAGGAGGACATGCCCTTGGAGTAGTGGTTGCCGGTCGAGTGGGTGTGCCCACTCGCAGTCGATGGCGCTTCGGCGCCCGGGTTGCTGTTGATGGTGATGGGCCCGAAGCTGCACCGCATGTCTGCGGACGCAGTCCCAGCAGGAATCAGGACGGTGGTCCCGGCGGTGATCGCGGCGACGACCATCAACTTGGAGATGCGACTGGTCATAACGGTGTTCCCCCTGAGGTAAGTCGTAGGAAGTGCAGACGCGACAGCGAGAGGCGCGAACGGAATGGACGCTCCGAACTCACTTGGTCCTCACCTGAGCTGCGGTCCTGCTTCTAGTCCGCGAGGTTCCGCAGCGGCTCGGTGTCGAAAGGCTATGTCGGTGACGGAGAGGATGCAAGGGGCAACAGAACGTGATCTTGAGAGGTGGCCGCGCGTTACATGGGTCGATTCAGATATCAAGTCTTGCCCCGACCAATGTGAAGTGATAGCGGCCAGCCTGTCGTCTGCAGGCAGCCGCCAGGATCGCGGACGGCCACCCGCTCGACCTCGTCGACCTCGCCGCCGGCCTCGGCCGCCGCGCCCTCACCCTCGTTCTCGCCGCGATCGCCTACGCCGGCGGTAGCCACGGCCAGCAGGCGGCTGTGCACGGGCACAGACGGCGTCCTAGGTCCCGGCGGGCCATTGCCGCCACTGGTCGCGTGGCCGCTGTCTGGCGGACGATTGCGGCGTCGGGCGCGGTCGCCGGCTGGCGGCCGGTGGTCCGGCAGGAATCAGCGCCGCTTGCGCCGATCCGGCTTTCCACCAACAAGATATGGCCGCCGACTCGTGCCCGCGGTGCGCGAAGAGCGACTTCGTCGCGCGTATCCAGCATGCCTGGCAGCGACCGATGGGCCCGAGACGCCAGAACGGCCAGCCCCATCGAGCGGAGCTGGCCGTCCTGTCGTTAGTCCCAGCCTTAGGTGATGTCGATGACGTACCCGGTGCCTGCGGAGCTCATGCCGGAAACGGTCTTGCCCGGGGCCCCGATGGCCACGCGTCCGTTGTTCGCGACGCTGACGCTGGTGCCGTACTGGTCACCGCTGAGGCCACCCGGTGACACGGTCGTGGAGCTGGCTGGCCAGGTGCCGGTGGTGTTCTTCCAGAGGCGTGCGATGCCACCGCCGCCGTTCTCGTTCGCGCCGGTCGACCGGGGGGCGCCGAGGACCACCGACAGGCCATCCGGGGAGATGGCCACGGAGGCGCCGAGACGTGCGCCGGTGTAGGCGGAGCTTCCGACCGTGGCGGTCATCATGACGGGCGTGGCGGCTCCGCCCGTGTAGAGGTAGCCGGCTCCGGGCCGGTAGGTCGTCGTGGTGCCGCTAGTGGTCGAGTCGACGCCGGGCGCTCCGATCAAGACAGCAGCGCCAGTGGAGGAGAGGTCGACCGAGACGCCGAAGTCGGAGGAGGTGTCGGTGCTGGGGTCGGTGTAGACGTACTGCGCCGCGGCGGCAGTGCCGTTGAAGGTGTACGTCTGGGCGCGCGGCTGGGTCTTCTTGATGCCGGAGACCGTCGTGTAGTACTTGGGCACGCCGACCACGGCCGTCGCGCCGTTCCCACTGAGCGCGACTGATGCGCCGAGCTGCACGCCGCCGAGCCCGGTCGACACCGACGTCTTGTAAGTCCAGGCCGCGGAGGCGTCGCGAGTGAAGAAGTAGGCCGCGCTAGTGGAAGTGCTCGAGGGGATATACCCCGGGGCGCCAACCAGGAGAGTGGATCCGTTGTCGCTGAGCGAAACGGAGTAGCCGAAGTTCGTGGCTGACGGGCTGAGGATCTTGGCCGTCTTCGTCCAGACGCCGCCGGAACGCTCGAACATGTAAACCGCACCGCCGCTGCCGGTCTGGTAGCCCGGCGCACCGACAGCCGCGATGTTGCCATCCGCTGAGAGGGCAACGGAGTAGCCGAACTGGTCGCTCAACGTCTCGTACAGCCCGTCGTCCGCGACCAGGATGGCGTCTTCGGTACGTGTGACTCCGTTGACGGCCGGGATGCCGCTGTAGATGTAGGCAGCGCCCGGCCGCTGGTTCGCCGAGGTAGGAGTCGCGCCCGTGTAGCGAGTCTTGCTGCCCACGATCGTCGTGCTGCCGTCGGTGGACACCGCGATGGCATCGCCGAGCCGGGACTGCGCCGCTGCGTCGGAAGCGACCAACGGGGTCCACACCGTCGCGGCGGAGGCGGGCAGCGCCTGGCTCACCATCAGCCCGAGTGATACCGCTATCCCTGCCGTGATGGTTGCGAGACGGCGTCGTGGTCGTGTCTGACTGTGCATTGTTCCCAAATGGATGCGAGTTGGAAACTCAACTACCGAGCGCTGGCTGGTTACATGGCGAAGTCGATGGTC
Source organism: Blastococcus sp. TF02A-35 (assembly GCF_004571075.1). Classification (GTDB taxonomy): domain Bacteria; phylum Actinomycetota; class Actinomycetes; order Mycobacteriales; family Geodermatophilaceae; genus Blastococcus. The sequence continues at coordinate 11,632 of NZ_SPQP01000046.1, read as the reverse complement.
GACCGGAGGCCGTTGTTGTATTCGCCGATCCGGCTGCGGGCCTCCGCCATGCTGTTGGGCAGTCCCTTGAGAAGACCAAGGGCATCGGACAGGCTCCGAAAACTGCTTGACACCGTGCCGCTGCCGTCGCTTTGATGTGCCATTCCCTTGACGTACTGACTACGTCCGTCCGGAAACTCGATCTGTGCGGAGTAGAGAACGGTTCTGTTCCCGTCGAGCACGATGATCTTCGAGCCCCCGTTGGGGGGCATGGTGCCGGTCACGGTCCCGCCGGCTGCCTTGATCGCTTCGAAATCAGGCGTTCCCCACTCATCCAGGGGGAGGCCCGCGAGCGCGCTGGAGGAACTTGCGAGCGACACCGTGCCGCTTGGGCTCGCAGTGAAGCTGAGCAGGCCCCCTTGGGTTAGGTGGGTGTTGAGCGCGGACGTGGAGATGTTCAGCTCGGCCGCCAACGCGGCGATGTCCTGCGCAGTTGGCGAGGAACTTGTCGGACGAACCGCACGCGCCTCCGGGCTGGCCGACGGCCGGGGGCCGGCCATGCTCGACGACAGCAGTGATGCCGCGGAGTGGGCGGGTGTGTTCGGTGTCAGGCGCATGGCGTCCCTTTGCAGGTCCGAGAACTGGTGGCCGGCGACCACTGCTGCACACCGTTACATAGCAGTCACCCAGAGTCGATACGTGACGCGCAGGTATCGTAAGACCGCTGGTCAGCAGCGTGTCGCGCCGGGGCGGTAGCAGTGGCTCAACCTGGCGGGGGCTGTCCGTGATCGCGCACCGACGTCATCGCCGAGGTCGGCATGGTCATCGACTGGACTCCGAATGTTGCAGCGATCAAAGACCGTCATGAGTCACCAACAGTCGACTCTGAGCCGCCTCTCTCGACAAGACCGCTCAAGCCTGATCGTCGTTCCCCAAGCCTTTCGCCAATACGGCACGCATGCTACCTTCGGAAGTGGTTCGGGCCCCGCTTCGCGGGGCCCATCGGCGTTTCTAGGGGTGACTTGTTGGTCATTGTTGGGTGGCGTTGGAAATGCGCGGTGGAATGAAGGTGTACGCCGGTTCGCCGGCCGCGGCCCGGCAGTACCTGGAGGCCGGCTGCGGCCGGGCCGATGACTACTACCTGGCCGAGGGAACCGGGTTCGCTCGCCGCTTCACCGCCACCGAGGGAGGCGTGCGGGAGTTGCCGCGTCTGACCGGCGACACCTACGAAACGTGGGTCGCCGGGCGCGACCCGGCGACTGGGGAACCACGCGGGCAGCTGCGCACCGACGGGCACGCGGTCCGGTTCGTCAAGGTGGTGGTCAACGGCCCGAAGACCTGGTCCCTGGCGGCCGCGCTGCACCCGGACATCGCTGCGGCGTACGAGGCCGCGCAGGACCGCGCCGCCGAAGAGATCATCGGCTGGCTGGCGGAGCACGCCACCACCCGGGTCGGGCCGCGGGGCGGGCAGGTGCAGGTGCCGCTGGAGGTGCTGGAGGCGGTGACGGTGCGGCACTACACCTCCCGCGCGCAGGACCCGCACCGGCATCTGCACCTGCAGCTGCTGGCGCGGGTGTTCGCCGCCGGGAAATGGCGGGGCCTGCACACCGTCGGTGTCCGGGATTCGCTGAATGCGATCAACGGGATCGGGCACGCCGCGATGGCGTGTGATCCGGAATTGAATGCCGCGTTCGCCCGGCACGGCTACACAAAGGACACCGCCGGAGAAATACGGGAGCTCTCCGAGTATGTCGGCCCGTTCAGCGCGAGGCACGCGCAGATCGACCGGAATCTGGACCGCTACGAAGCCGAGTGGACCGCGGCGCACCCCGGCGAACAACCCGGCCCGGCGTTGCGCCGCGCGTGGGACGCGCGGGCGTGGGCCGACGGGCGCCCGGACAAGGTCACCCCGCAGCCCGGAACGAGGCTGGAGGAACGCTGGCAGGCCGAGTTCGACGCCCTCGGCTACCGGCCCCGCGATCGCCCCGTCGCGCTGCGCCCGACCCGGATCGGCGCCCTGGATCGACCGGCGGCGGTGGAGCGGGTGCTCGCGAGGCTGGCCGCCGGCCGCTCGGCGTGGAACGCCGCCGACGTGCGCGGGGAGGTGGAGCGGCTGATCGCCGCCGCGGGAGTCGTGGTCGACCCGGCGGTGCGCATCGAGCTGGCCGAAGACCTCACCGCCCGCGCCCTCGCCTGCTGCGTGCCACTGCTCGAGCGCGGCGGGGTGCCCGAGCACATCCGGGCCTTGACCTCGGCCCCGGTGCTCGCGGTCGAGGCCGACCTCACCGCCCGCCTCGCCTCCCGCGCCATCGGGCGCCCGCCCGGCGCCCCCGGCCCCGACTTGCTACCGCCAGTCGACGTCGCCGTGGGTGCTCCGCGGCTGGATCCCGGGCAGGTCGCGGCCGTCGCCGCGCTCGCCGGCCCGCGGCGCCTGGTCGTGGTCGAGGGCGCGGCCGGCGCCGGCAAGACCACCACCCTCGCCGCTGCCAACACCGTGCTCGACCAGCAGGGGCGCCGGCTGGTGGTGGTCACCCCGACGCTCAAGGCGGCCAAGGTGGCCGCCGCGGAGGTCGGCGCGGTCGCCGGGTCGGCGGCCCGGCTGGCCTTCGAGTACGGCTGGCGCTGGAACGGCGACGGAGCCTGGACCCGGCTCGGTATCGGGGATCTCTGTCCGACCACGGGAGGTGTCTACGCCGGGCCGGGGGAGGGGGCGCGGCTCCGCCCGGGGGACCTCCTCGTCGTGGACGAGGCCGGGATGCTGGATCAGGACACCGCCCGGGCCCTGCTGACGATCGCCGACGAGTGTGAGGTGCGCGTCGCCCTGCTCGGGGACCGGCATCAGCTCGCGGCGGTCGGGCGGGGTGGCGTCCTGGACCTCGCCGCGGCTCAGGTCGACCCGACCGAGCACCTGACCCTGGTGGGGGTGCACCGCTTCACCCGCACCGACGCCGCCGGCGCCACGACACCGGACACCGACTACGCCGAGCTGACCCTGGCGATGCGCGCCGGCACTGATCCCGGGGAGGTGTTCGACGCGCTGCTGGCCCGCGGGCAGATCCGGCTGCACCCCGACGCGCAGGCGCTGCGGGAGGCGCTCGCCGCCGGCGCGGCCGAGCACTACGCCGCGGGGGAGCGCGTGGCCGTGGTGGCCGCCACCCGTGAGCAGGCCGCCGTCCTCAATGCCGCCGTCCGGGACCGGCTGGTCACCGAGGGCCGGGTCGACGACCGACACGTGGTTGTCACCGGGGCCGGGGAGCGGATCGGCGTGGGCGACCGGATCGCCACCCGCCGCAACGACCGCGACCTGCAGGTCGCCAACCGCGACGTGTGGACGGTGACCGGCGTCGACCGGGACGGCGGGCTGCTCGTCACGCCCGACGGCACACCGCATGTCACCCCCGCCGACGGCGCGTTCGCCGCTGTCACCCCCGCCGTCACGCCGGCCGGGAGCGGGGCGCGGATGCTGCCCGCCGACTACGTCACCGCGCACGTGGAACTGGCCTACGCGACCACCGCCCACGGCACCCAAGGTGACACCGTGACAGCCGCGCACCTGGTGGTCGGCGAGGACACCGGCGCGGCCGCGGCCTACGTCGGGATGACCCGCGGCCGCCCCGCCAACACCGCACATCTGGTCGCGACCGACCCCGCCGAGGCGCGGGAGCAGTGGCTCGCCGTCTTCGCCCGCGACCGCGCCGACCTCGGCCCCGCCCACGCCGCCGGGCTGGCCGCCACCGAGGCCGCCCGCTACGCCCCATCCCGGCCGCTGGAGCAGGCGCTCGGCGACCTGCACTCGGCGTGGACGGCCGAGCAACGCTGCCTGGACCGGCTCGCCTCCGACCTGCCGCGCCGGGACGCGCTGCGCGAGATCGTCGCGCTCAAGTCCGCCCACGCCAAGCAGCTCACCGCACTGGAAGCCCGGTACGAGCAGACCAAAGCCGACGCCCGCCACGCCACGGCGCAGGCCGACGCCAGCGGCGCGGCCGTCACCGCCGACACCGACCGGATCCGCGACACACTGCTCGACACCTGGGACACCGGACGCGACGCCGCCCGCCAGGCCGCGCAGGTCGCGCTCGACGGTCCCGGCCGGCTCCACCTTCGGCGGGCGGCGGCGAACCGGGCCGGCCAGCAGCTGGTCGCTTGGGCGGACACCTGGCGGCCCTACCTGCCGGCCATGCCCACCGACCCGCGGCAGATCGCGCTCCTGGCCGACCGGTCCGACGACCGACCGCGGCTGTGGACCGCCTTCGACTCCTACGCCCGCAACCACGCCGAACACGCCCACCCAGAGCACGCCCAGTTGCGCGCGACCACAGCCACCGCGCAGGACGCACACCGGCACGCCGGGGCCGCGGTGGCCGACGCCCGCCGTCAGCACGAGGACCGGCTCGCCCGCTTCGGGCGCGTCGCGTGGACCCTCGACCCGGCGGAGCGACTGGCCGACGCCGAGCGGGACACCACCGCGACTCAGGCAGAACTGGCCGTCATCCGGGCGCGTATCGCCTCCCTAACGGCCGAGCCGTCGATCCTCGCCCAGCCGGCCGAACGGCTCGCCGTCGAACGCGACGCCTGGTGCGCAGAGCGCGACGACGCCCAGCGTCAGCGCCGCACATCCACCCCGCGGCCACCCATGTACTCCCCGGGCGTGGCTCGGCCGCAGCCGGAGCCGCCGTCGCTGTCTCAGCCCCGTCCCGGCGTCGGTCCCTCCCGCGGCCGATGACCGCTCACTCCGCCCCGCCGGGAACGTCGCGCGCCGCAGCGACGTCCATGCCTGGGTCGATGCCCCCAACACGACCTGGCAAGCGCAGTGACCTTGACGTCGAGTGTTGTGTCGGACCTGCAGGCGAACGTGTGCCTGTGATCTGGAGTGCTCGCTCCGTCGCCGGGACGGCCGAGCCGAGGATGACAAGGAGGGCCCGCGATGGCCGTAGTCATTGACCGGTGGCGGCGGCGGGACCGCGCGACCGGAAAGCTCATTCCCACCGAGCGCGACGGCAAGGGGTTGCGCTACCTGTCGCACCTCCGCGATACCTCGGGACGTGAGGTCACCAAGGCCTTCGCGTTGAAGCGAGACGCGCAGCGGTGGCTCGACGAGCAGACGGCCGAGATGGTCCGGGGCACCTACGTGCACCCCACCGCGGTCAAGACGACGGTCGCGGAGTGGTGCGAGACATGGCTGTCCGGCTACGCCAGCAGACGTCCCAGAACCGTCCGACAAGCGCGGGTGCACATCGCGCAGATCACGAGCACCTTCGGCAACCGCCCCTTGGCTGCGGTGCGCCCCTCGGATGTGAAGTCCTGGACGGCCAGGCTCAAGGCTGACGGCCTTGCTGACAGCTACGTCTACGCGCTGCACAACCGGCTGGCGCAGCTGATGAGCGACGCCGTCCATGACGGCATCCTGGCGCGCAACCCTTGTTCCCGACGCACGACTCCGGGCGCCGGCAAGCCCCGCCCCTACGTCGCCACCACCGAGCAGGTGTGGGCGCTGCACGATGCCGTCACCGAGCACCTGCGACCGGCGATCCTGCTCGGCGCTTTCGTCGGTCTGCGGACCGCCGAAGCCGTCGGCCTCCGGGTAGTGGACGTCGACTTCATGCGCAGGGTCGTCAGGCCGGTGCAGCAGCGGGACGGCGAGCCGTTGAAGTCCGAAACCAGCCGGACCCCGCTGCCGATCCCGTCCGAGCTGGCGCTCGAGCTTTCCGCTGCGGTGGCCAGGTGGGGCGGCGACTACATCGTCACGGACGGCGCTGGGCGGCAATCGTCAACGTGGGCCATCGAACGGGCGGTGCGGGCGGCGCGGACGAAGGTCGAAGACTTGCCGGAAGGGTTCCGCTTCCACGACCTCCGGCACTACCTGGCCTCACTGCTCATCGGTAGCGGCCTCGACGTGAAGGTCGTCCAACATCGTCTCCGGCACGGGTCGGCGAAGACGACCTTGGACACCTACGGCCATCTCTGGCCGGACAGCGACGAGTCCGCACGAGCCGCCGTGGGTGCAGTGCTGGCGGCTCGTGCGGACTGTGTGCGGACTGGTGAACCCTGACCACGAGAAACCGCAGGTCAGAGGGTCATCTCGATCAGATGTCGTAGTACATCGCGAACTCGTGCGGGTGCGGGCGGAGGCGGATCGGGTCGATCTCGTTGGCCCGCTTGTAGTCGATCCACGTCTCGATCAGGTCGGGGGTGAACACCCCGCCGTCGATGAGGTACTCGTGGTCGGCCTCGAGGTTGTCCAGCGCGGCGTCCAGCGACGCGGGCACCTTCTCGATGCCGAGGGCCTCCTCGGGCGGCAGCTCGTAGAGGTCCTTGTCGACCGGCGCCGGCGGCTCGATCTTGTTCTTCACGCCGTCGAGGCCGGCCATGAGCATCGCCGAGAAGGCGAGGTAGGGGTTGGCCGACGGGTCGGGCACGCGGAACTCGATGCGCTTGGCCTTGGGGCTGTCGCCGGAGATCGGGATGCGCAGGCAGGCCGAGCGGTTGCGGGCTGAGTAGACCAGGTTGATCGGGGCCTCGTAGCCCGGGACCAGGCGGTGGTAGCTGTTGACCGTCGGGTTGGTGAAGGCCAGCAGCGACGGGGCGTGGGCCAGCAGGCCGCCGATGTAGTGGCGGGCCATGTCCGACAGTCCCGCGTAGCCGGTCTCGGCGTGGAAGAGCGGCTGGCCGTCCTTCCAGAGGCTCTGGTGGCAGTGCATGCCGGAGCCGTTGTCGCCGAAGAGCGGCTTGGGCATGAAGGTGGCGGTCTTGCCGGCGGCCCAGGCGGTGTTCTTGATGATGTACTTGAACAGCATCAGGCTGTCGGCCGAGCGCAGCAGGGTGTCGAACTTGTAGTTGATCTCGGCCTGACCGCCGGTGCCGACCTCGTGGTGGCCCCGCTCGAGCTCCAGCCCGGCGCTGATGAGGTTCTTCATCATGTCGGCGCGCAGGTCGCTCTGCTGGTCGTAGGGCTCGACCGGGAAGTAGCCGCCCTTGGGGCGGGCCTTGTAGCCGCGGTTCGGGCTGCCGTCGAGCTCGGTGGCAGCCCCCGAGCGCCAGGAGCCCTCCTCCGAGTCGATGTGGTAGTAGCCCTCGTTGATCCCGGTGTCGTAGCGCACCGAGTCGAAGACGTAGAACTCGGCCTCGGGGCCGAAGTACGCGGTGTCGGCGATGCCGGAGCTGGCCAGGTAGGCCTCGGCCTTCTTCGCCACGTTCCGCGGGTCGCGGCTGTAGGCCTCGCGCGTGATCGGGTCGTGGATGAAGAAGTTGACGTTCAGCGTCTTGTGCTTGCGGAACGGGTCCACGAAGGCGCTGTTGGCGTCGGGGAGCAGGAGCATGTCCGACTCGTTGATCGCCTGGAACCCACGGATCGAGGAGCCGTCGAAGCCCAAGCCCTCGCTGAAGGTGTCCTCGCCGAACGTCGACGCAGGGATGGTGAAGTGCTGCATGACGCCGGGCAGGTCGCAGAAGCGGACGTCGACGAACTCGACGTCGTTGTCGCGGATGTAAGAGGCGACCTCGTCGGGACTGTTGAACATCGATCCTCCGGGTGTGGGCGGATAGCCGAACAGCACGCTACGAGCGGGGAATTGCCCCGCGGTGTCCCGAGTGTTTCGGGGCTGTAACAACGCGACGGGCGTGTCGCCGTCGCGGCCACCCCCCGGGTCCGGGCCGGGACACGGGGTGAGGGGCGGCCCTGTCACTACGCTGTCGTCATGGTCAGGAGTGTCGATCAAGCCTCTCAGGCTCCGGCCCGCGGCGCCTCTCTGGGGCTGCCTGCCGAGGGGCCGGGCTCCCTGGCGTCCTTCACGTCGAGGGCCGGGGGCTACGTGGTCGACGCCCTGCTCTCCGCCGCGGTCGCCTGGGCGTTCACCGCCCCGGAGCCTCCCGGCAACGTGAGCCTGCTCGTGTTCTTCGTCCTCACCGCGGTCAGCCTCATGGCGCTCGGCCAGACCCCGGGGCACCGGCTCATGGGCCTGCGGCTGGCCCACCCGACCCCCGGGGCGCGGCTGGCACCGTGGCGGGCGGTGGTCCGCACGGCGCTGCTCGTCCTCCTGGTGCCCGCGCTGATCACCGACGGCGACGGGCGCGGCCTGCACGACCGGCTCACGAGGACGGCCGTCGTCCGCGCCTGAAACCGGTGGACCGGCGCCGCGCGGGCGGCGGAGACTGCCGCGGTGATCATCCGCCGCGAGCGCCCGTCCGACCACGCCGCGGTCGGGGGAGTGCACCGCGCCGCGTTCGCCCTCGACCCGGTGAGCGGTGCGCGCCGGTCACCCGGGGAGGTGCCGGAGGCGCGGTTGGTCGACCAGCTCCGGGAGGACGCCGGCTTCCTGCCGCACCTGTCGCTGGTCGCCGTCGACGCCGGGGCCGTCGTCGGGCACGTCATCGCCACCCGCGGGTGGCTGGAGCCGTTCGGCACGCCGGCCCTCGGGCTGGGCCCGCTCGGCGTCGTCCCGGCCGCCCAGGGCCGGGGTGGTGGCACCGCCCTGGTGCACGCGGTGCTGGCCGTGGCCGAGGCGGCGGGGGAGCGGCTGGTCGCCCTGCTCGGCGACCCGGGCTACTACGGCCGGTTCGGCTTCCTGCCGTCGCTCGCCCTCGGCGTCACCCCGCCCGACCCGGCGTGGGGGGCCTTCTTCCAGGCCCGGCTGCTGCAGGGCGACCCGGTCGGTGGCGCCTTCCGGTACGCCGGTCCCTTCTTCGACGTACCGGGCGGGTCAACCGCGGCGGCGGACCTGCCGCTGGCTGACCGACATCTGGCGGCCGCCGGGGAGCGGGCCGCCGGGGACCGGCATGCGCGCGCCGCCGAGGGCGCTCATCCGCCGGCCGAGGGTGTTGAGTTCGGCCGCGGACAGGTTGCGGGGCAGCTTCATCACGTGGGTGCTCAGCTTCTTCAGCGGCACCTGGCCCTCGTCGTCGCCGACGATGATGTCGTAGATCGGGGTGTCGCCGACCACGCGGGCGACCTTCTTCTTCTCCTGCGCCAGCAGGCCGCGCACGCGCTGGGGGGACCCCTCGCCGACCAGGATCACCCCCGGGCGGCCGAGCACCCGGTGGACGGCGTCGAGCTGCGGGGTGCCGGCGACGCCGGAGGTGACCCGCCAGTCGCCGCGCATGCCCTCGAGCACCCATGCCGCGGCGCCGGGCTGCCCCTCGACCTGGCGGTAGGCCGACCCCTGGGCCCGCCGCCCGAACACGATCAGCGCCGCGAGGGCGCCGAGGATGATCGCGAAGGGCAGGAAGATGAACGGCGAGCTGAGCAGGATCCCGACCAGCTCGACCACCGCGAACACCACGATGAACGCGATGACCATGACCCAGGGGAGCTGGGGGTCGTTCCTCCGCGTCAGCGTGAAGGCCTGCTTCATCAGCCGGCCGTTGTTGCCGAGCTTCTTCAGCCGCCCGACCTTCGGCTCACCGTTCTTGCCGACCTTGCCCGCCCCCGACGCGGTCGCGCCGCCCTTCGGCGCGGCGGACTTGCTGCCGCCGCTCGGAGCGGCCTGGTCTGAGGACTTGCTGCGTGCCATGCCCCCACGATACGGGCGCCCCTGGCCAGGTCGGCGTGCGCCGAGCGGGGAACGCTCCGGTCAGGCCTGCGGAGCGAGCCCGCGGGCCTCGACGGCCTGCTGGTAGAGCCGGCCGGCGCGGTAGGAGCTGCGGACCAGCGGCCCCGCCAGCACGCCCGGGAAGCCGATCGCCTCGGCGTCGGCCTGGAACTGCACGAACTCGTCGGGCTTCACCCACCGGACGACGGGGTGGTGCCGCGGCGAGGGGCGCAGGTACTGGGTGATCGTCAGCAGGTCGCAGCCGGCGTCGTGCAGCGCCTGCATGGTCTCCCGCACCTCCTCCGGCTCCTCGCCCATGCCCAGGATCAGGTTGGACTTGGTGACCAGCCCGGCCTCGCGGGCGGCGGTGATGACGGCGAGGGACCGCTCGAAGCGGAAGCCCGGGCGGATCCGCTTGAAGATGCGCGGCACCGTCTCGACGTTGTGCGCCAGGACCTCGGGGCGGGAGGAGAAGACCTCGGCCAGCTGGGCGGGGTCGGCGTTGAAGTCGGGGATGAGCAGCTCGACGCCGCAGCCGGGGAGTGCGGCGTGGATCTGCCGCACGGTCTCGGCGTACAGCCAGGCGCCACCGTCGGGCAGGTCGTCACGGGCGACGCCGGTGACCGTGGCGTACTTCAGGCCCATGGTGGCGACGCTCTCGGCGACCCGCCGCGGCTCGTCGCGGTCGAAGTCGGCGGGCTTGCCGGTGTCGATCTGGCAGAAGTCGCAGCGCCGGGTGCACTGGTCGCCACCGATGAGGAACGTGGCCTCCCGGTCCTCCCAGCACTCGTAGATGTTGGGGCAGCCGGCCTCCTCGCACACCGTGTGCAGGCCCTCGCGGCGGACCAGCGACTTGAGCTCGGTGTACTCGGGGCCGGTCTTGAGCCGGGTCTTGATCCACTCGGGCTTGCGCTCGATCGGCACCTGGCTGTTGCGCACCTCGAGGCGGAGGAGCTTGCGGCCGGCGGGCTCGAGGGGCGAACCCGAGGACTGTGCTGGAGCGGCCGTCTCACCCATGATCCCCACCGTACTCGCGAACACGCCGCCGCCCCCGTCACCGAGGGCGACGGGGGCGGCGGGGTGCGGGTGGTGTGACGCGTCAGACCTGCTTGTCGGCCGGTCCGGCGGTCGGGCCCTGGTCGCTGCCGCCACCGGAGCTGAACGGCTCCGGGGCGTCGCTGCCGTTCACCGTGGCGTCGTCGGGGCCGTCGCCGTCGACGAGCTGGGCATCGCGGACACCCATGTCGGACTCGGCGGGGGCGGAGTCGCCGGCGACGAACTGCGCGTCGGAGACGGTCTTGCCGGAATCGCTCGGGGAGCTGGGCACGGGGTCCTCTCGGTAGCTGGGCACCGGACCGTCACCGGCCGGCGCGGGGGTCCAGGCGTCGGACTTGGACCGGCGCAGCAGGACGAACACGGCAGTACCCACCGCGGCGAACACGAACACCCACGGCCAGCGGCGGGGCTCGGGCTCCGCGCCGACCTTGCGCTTCACGGTCTTGGCGGTGGCCTTGGCCGCCTTCTCGAACTCGCGGTGCTTCTTGCCGGCCTTCTTGCGCGCCTTCTTCGCGGCCTTGCGCGCCTTGCGGCCGGACTCGGCTGCGGCGGCGGCCAGCTCGGCGCGCCGGGCGTCGAGCTCGTGCCGGGCGCTGTCGACGCCGGCGATGAGCGTCTCGCGGGCGCTGTCGAGGGCCGGCGTCACGGCCTCGCGGGCGGCGACCACCCGGGGCGTGGCGTAGGCGAGGGCCGCGGCCTGGGCCGCGGTCAGCCGCGGGGCGACGTCGTCCTCGAGCGCCTTGCGGGCCGCCTTCTGGGCGGCCGCGACCCGCGGGGCGACGTCGTCGCGCAGCGCCTTCTGCGCCGCCTCCACCCGCGGGGCGAGGTCGGCGGCAGCCTTGCTGGCGGCGGCCTGCGCGGCCACGGTGGCGGCGGCGACCCTGGGTGCCGCGGCGTCGCGGGCGGCCTCGAACCGCGGGGCGACGACGTCGCGCGCCGCCTCCACCCGGGGGGCGCCAGGTGCCCTCGTCGTGCACCGTCACGGTCAGCACGCCGTCGACGTCGACCTGGGCGGTCACCGACATCGGACCGGGCTCGGTGCCGGCGTAGGCGTGCTCGGCGGCGTTGGCGCA
>NZ_SPQP01000045.1 GCF_004571075.1 Blastococcus sp. TF02A-35 | reverse complement strand
CTACCACCGCCGGCGGCGTCAGGACGCCCTCGGTCGACTCACGCCCATCGAGTACGAGACCATCGTGCCCACAATGGCCGCGCAGGCAGCCTGACCCAACCTGTCACCGATCCGTGCAGCAGTCCCCATCACCCTGGCCGACAACCTCGGCACACACGTCGATGCGCTGCTCGTCAGCGACCACCACAGGCAACAAGAACCCACACCCGACACCACCCATCTGCTCTCCGCCCTGCACGGGCAGCCCCGGCACGTCAAGAAGACCCACCTCGCCCAGGTCCTGGGCTGGGACCTGCACCGGCTCGAAACCACTCGCACGGCACTCGACGCAGCACTACGGATGACGGGTCTGACCGTCCGCGAAACCCCTCGCGGCTGGCAAATCGCCCTGCTCGAAGACGCGACCACGCACGCCGTCAGCACCCGCATGGCAGCGCACCAGGCCGACATGCACGGCATGGACCGAGCCACAGCCCGCGTCCTCTACGAGGTTTACCGCGACGCCGACCGCCGACCCGATCACACAGGCGGACGAGCACTGGGCCGCGCCCGCTTCCAACGGCTCGCCCATCTTGAGCGCCTCGGCACGATCGCCCACGCCGACCGGCGCCCCGCTCTCTCCCCCAGCCTGCGGTACGCCCTGAACCTGCCCTGACCCAAAACGCACAGAAGGGGGAGCACCCATACCGGGTGCTCCCCCTTCTGCATGTCTCAGCCGTCGAGCGGCGCCTTGCATGTCACTGGTGACACGAGCGTCGTGTCACCAGTGACATCCGAGACGGAATCGGTGACATCCGTGTCGTTCTTGGGACACAGATGTCGCTTCTGCGGACATCAACGGTCGTTTTCGACGACATCCGGGGCGGAAACGGTGACCCCGTGCGTCGTTCTTGCTGACGTCCCGCCGACGCTGCCCACGGCCGGACGCCGCCCGCGGTCAGTACCAGCCCTTGGCCTGCGAGTGGGCCCAGGCGCCGCACGGGGACCCGAAGCGGTTCTCGATGTAGATCAGCCCGGCGTCGATCTGCCGGTAGCCGTCGGAGGTCTTGGCAATCCCGGTGCCCTTCCACGTGGAGTCGAGGAACTGCGGGATGCCGTACGCGGTGCTGGTGGGGTTCTGCGCGTTGGGGTTCCAGCCGCTCTCCTTGCCCCAGAGCTTCTCGAGGCAGCTGAACTCCGACCCGCTGCCGCCGAGCTTGCTCATTGCGTAGTCCTGGTAGGAACCGGCGGGGGCGACGGCGACAGTGGTGCCGCGGCCGGGGCGCGCAGCGGCTGCGGCGGCCTCGGCGGCGCGGGCGGCCTCGGCCTCGGCGGCCTTGCGGGCGGCCTCCTCCTCGGCGGCCTTGCGAGCGGCCTCCTCGGCGGCCCGGCGGTCCAGCTCGGCCTGGTCGGCAGCGGCCTGGGCCTGCGCGGCGGCGTCCTGCTCGGCCTGCCGCTGGCTGCGGCTGGCGGCCAGCTCGCCGAGGGAGTCCACCGCGCTGACGGCGTGCTCCTCGACGGGGGCCGGCTCGGTGATGCCCAGCTGCTCGGCGACGCTGACCGACGCCAGCTGCGGCTCGGCCTGGGCCGCCGGCTCGTTGGCGGTGAGGACGTTGACCATCAGGCCACCCGCGGCGGCGACCGCCAGCAGGAGGGCCGGCCGGCGGGCGTGCAGCGCCGAGCTGCGACCGCCGCCGGTCGGGCGGGCGGCACGGGGGCGCGTGGGAAGGCGAAGGTTCATGGGGAGGGACTGCTCCAGGTGCAGGGCGCGGCGGTCCGGCCGGTGGGCGTCGGACGGCTGCAGAGTGGTCGGTGGCAGCGGGTGTCGGGCGGTGCGCCCGGGCACTCAGCGCGGGGAAGGCGCGCGCGAGGCTCCGTACCGGCTGCTGGTCCGTGCAAGGTGGGCCCGCAGGCTCGCCATGCGGCGGTGCTCCGTTCTTCTGTGGGCCGCCTACCGGGTTAGCTGACGGATTCGGGCTCAGAAGTAGCCCTACCCGCGCCCGGACGTGCCCGGCGCAGGATTCACCCCAGTGCTGCGGTGGGTCCCCGGCTCACCCGCAGCTCGGTGGCGGCGGGCGACTCGGCGGCGCCCGGCGGACCTCCCCGGGTGGGGAGTGGTCGACCGGCCGGGCCCAGCCACGGTAACCAGCGTTATCCGTTCGTGACAATCCCCTGGACCGAACTACCGCAGTGTGAGCCGGGTCGCCGGCCGGCTACGGCAGCCGCCAGACGGTGGTGCGGCGGGTGGCGGCGGGCCGGCTGGGCGAGGGCTCGGTGTCGGGCACGTCGTAGGTCGCCACGGCGCTCAGCCGGTCCTCGGGGAGGTACACCCGCCCGGGGTCGCCGATGAGGACCTCCACGCCCCGGGCGCGGGCCGCATCAAGGAACGGCAGCACCCGTCCGGTCATCTCGCGGTCGTAGCAGACGTCGCCGGCCACGATCACCGCCACGTCCGGCGGGTCCCCGCCCAGGACGTCGCCGACCGGGGTGATGCCCGGGGTCCCGTTGCGCTCGGCGTTCACGGCGATCGCCGTCCACGCGAACGGGTCCACGTCGCTGGCCAGCACCTCCGCGGCCCCGGCCAGCACGGCGGCGACGGCGACCAGACCGCTGCCCGCGCCGAGGTCCAGGACCGACCGGCCCGCCACGAGCTCGGGATGGTCGAGCAGGTACCGGGCCAGCGCCTGGCCCCCGGGCCAGGCCGCGGCCCAGAACGGCGGGTCGGTCGACGTGCGGCCCTGCTCGGTCTCCATCGCCTCCCACAGGGCGACGACGTCGGCGGCGACCAGCAGCTCGACCTCGGGCACCAGCTCCGGGCGGACCGGGCGGGTGTGGGCGCGGATGAACTCCGGGGGGACGTCGGGCACCGGGTCAGTCTGCGGTGCGCTGCCGGCGAGGAGGGCCGGCGACCCTGCCGACCAGCCGCCAGTACCGCCCCGGCATCAGCCGGACCAGCACGTCGGGCACCTTCGCGCTCGCACCGATGAGCAGCCGTGGGCGGCGCTTCTCGATGGCCTCGACGATCTGCGCGGCGGCCTTCTCCGGCGGGATCCGGAGCAGGCGCGAGAACTGCTTGCGCCCCTCCTCGTACTCCTCGGCGGAGACGCCCGAGCCGGTGCGGGCGGTCTCGGCGATGCGGGTCTTGATCCCGCCGGGGTGCACGACGGTGAGGCCCACGCCGTCGTCGGCCAGCTCGTGCCGCAGCGACTCGCTGAACCCGCGCACGGCGAACTTGCTGGCCGCGTAGGCCACCTGGCCCGCCGGCGCGAAGATGCCGAAGACGCTGGACACGTTGACGACGTGCGCCCCCGGGTGCGCCTTCAGCACCGGCAGCATCGCGTAGGTGAGCCGGACGACGGCGGAGAAGTTGATCGCCATGACCCAGTCGAAGTCCTCGAGGCTCACCTGGTCGAGCCGCCCGCCGAGCGCCACGCCGGCGTTGTTGACCAGCAGCGTCGTCTCCGGGTGCTCGGCGACCAGCGTCTCGGCGAGGGCCGCGGTGGCCTTCTCGTCGGCGAGGTCCACGACGTGCGTGGCCACCCGCAGCGCCGCGTGCCGGGCACGGATCCGGGCTGCCACGTCGTCCAGCCGCTCGGCGTCCCGGTCGACCAGGACCAGGTGGCTCCCGCGTCCGGCGAGGTCGATCGCGAGCGCCTCGCCGATGCCGCTGGCGGCGCCGGTGACGACCGCGGTGCCACCGGCGAAGGTGTAGTCCTCCATCACGCCACCGCCGCCGCGCCGGCGGGGACGTCCGCCCGCTTCTGGAAGGTCATGCCCTCGTCCTTCAGCGACCCGCGCTTCATCATGCGCACGTCGAGGATGTAGTTCTGGTGCAGCTTCCACGGGGTGCGCCCGCCCTGCTTGGGCAGCCCGGCGAGGCTGCGCTGGACGTACCCGGACGCGAGGTCGAGGAAGGGCGCGTCGGCGCCCTCCGGGGGCGCGACCGGCGTAGCCGTCACGTAGCCGTGGGCGTCCAGGTGGTCCAGCAGCCGGCAGACGTACCGGTTGACCAGGTCTGCCTTGAGGGTCCAGGAGGCGTTCGTGTACCCGATGACCATGGAGAAGTTGGGGACGCCCGAGAGCATCATCCCCTTGTAGGAGACGGTCTCGGAGAGCTCGACCTGCTCCCCGTCGAGGAACAGCGTCATGCCGCCGGCGGGCAGCAGGTTCAGCCCGGTCGCGGTGACGACGACGTCGGCCTCGAGGTGCTTGCCGGACTCCAGCTGGATGCCGGTCTCGGTGAAGGTGGCGATCCGGTCGGTGACGATGTCGGCCTTGCCCTTGCGCAGGGTGCGGAAGAGGTCGCCGTCGGGCACCAGGCACAGCCGCTGGTCCCACGGGTCGTACGGCGGGTTGAAGTGCGTGTCGACGTCGAAGCCGGGGAGCTGCTTCTGGGTCAGGCGGCGGATCAGCGAGCGCACCAGGGCCGGCCGGCGGCGGCTGAGCTGGTAGAGCGCGGTGGAGGTCAGCACGTTCTTCCACCGGACGATCGGGTACGTGAGCCTGTCCGGCAGCCGCTTCCTCAGCGCCTGCGCGAGCGGGTCACGGCCCGGCAGCGACAGGATGTAGCTGGGCGTCCGCTGCAGCATGGTGACCTTCTCGGCCTGGTCGGCGAGGTTGGGCACCAGGGTGACCGCGGTGGCGCCGCTGCCGATGACGACGACCTTCTGGCCGGTGAGGTCGAGGTCCTCGGGCCAGTGCTGCGGGTGGACCAGCCGGCCGCCGAACCGCTCCTCGCCCTCGAACGTCGGGCGGAAGCCCTCGTCGTAGCGGTAGTAGCCGGCGCAGGTGTGCAGCCAGGAGCAGGTCAGCGTCTCGGTCCCGCCGGTGTCGGTCCGCTCGACGGTCACCGTCCAGCGGCTCTCCGCGCTGGACCAGTCCGCGGACAGCACCCGGTGGTGGTAGCGGATCTTGTCCGTCACCCCGAACTCGCGGGCGGTGTCCTCGATGTACCGACGGATGTCCGCACCGTCGGCGATGGACTTGGACTCCTTCCACGGGCGGAAGGAGTAGCCGAGGGTGAACATGTCGGAGTCCGACCGGATCCCGGGGTAGCGGAAGAGGTCCCACGTGCCGCCCATCGCGGCGCGGGACTCCAGCACGGCGTACGTGGTGCCCGGCCGCTCGGTCTCCAGGTGGCAGGCCGCGCCGATGCCGGAGAGGCCGGCCCCGACCACGAGGACGTCCAGGTGCTCGCTCGTCATGTCCGCTCTCCACGGTGCGCTCGTCCGGCGGGGCCGGGGGCTCGGTCGTCTGTCGCAGGACTCTGCGCCGACGACGCTATCGACGCACTGTCGAACGAGTCAACAGGGTGTCGAGTTACGCGGGAGCAGCGGTTATCCTTCCCGCCGTGTCGGAAGCTCCGGGTGAGGCGCCCAGCACCGGACGCGGCCGGCGGCCCGTCCGGCCCTCGGGCGACGACCGCGAGCTGGCCATCCTCGCGACCGCCGAGCGGCTGCTCGCCGAGCGCTCGCTGGGCGCCATCTCCGTCGACGACCTGGCCCGCGGCGCCGGCATCTCCCGGCCGACCTTCTACTTCTACTTCGCGTCCAAGGACGCCGTGCTGCTCTCGCTCCTGGACCGGGTGGTGGCCGAGGCCGACGGCACCATGCACGAGGTGTTCGGCACGCCCGCGACCAGCGCCCGCGAGGGCTGGGAGCGGGCCATCGCGGCCTACTACGAGGTCTTCCGCGCCCACCGCGCGCTGACCGTCGCGTGGGCCGAGGCGCGCTCGACCAACGACGAGGTGCGCGCGCTCTGGTCCTCGGTGTTCGAGCGCTGGGTGACGCAGTGCGCCGTCGCGATCGAGGCCGAGCGGGCCCGCGGGGCCGCCCCCGACGGGCTGCCCGCGCGGGACCTGGCCGTCGCCCTGACGTCGATGAACGAGCGCGTGCTCTACGCGACGTTCAGCGGCGACGGACCGTCGGTCGCCGAGGCCGACGTCGTCGAGGTACTGCTGGGCGTGTGGCTGTCGGCCATCTACGGGACCCTCGGCGACGTCTGACCCCGGCGCCCGCGGTCAGAGCTCCGTGGTGGCCAGCGTGCTGCCGGTGAGGCTGCCGAACCAGAGCCGGCCCTGCGCCTCCCGCACCCCGGTCAGCATCTCGAAGCCGGGGATCTCGCCGCTGAGCCGGTGGACCTCGCGGCCGTCGGCGTCGACGGCGAGCACGCCGAGCGTGCGCCCGGGGCTGGGCTGCAGGCTGTCGGGCAGCTTGCTCAGCAGGACCCGCAGCACGCCGGGCAGGCGGTGGATGACCGCGAGCGCGGCGACCCGCGGGCTGGGCAGGGTGATCCAGACCAGGCCATCGGAGCCCAGCGCGATGTTGTCGGGGTGCCCGGGCAGGTCGTCGACGAAGACCTCCGCCGTACCGGCGCGCTCCCCCGTCAGCCAGACCCGCCGGACCCGCGCGGCACCGGTCTCGGCCACCGCGACCCACGACTCGTCGGCCGCCAGCGCCACCCCGTTGGCGAACTCGAGGCCGCCGAGGAGCTCGCTGACCGCGCCGTCGGGGGTGCGGCGGAAGAGCCGGCCGGTGGAGGTGCGCTGGACCAGGTCCGCGCGCCACTCCGGGATCCGGAACCGCTGCGATGAGTCGGTGAAGTAGATCGTGCCGTCGGCGGCGACCGCCGCGTTGTTGACCGCCTCCAGCGCCCGGCCCTCCACGGTGTGGACCAGGGTCCGCACACCGCCGTCGGCCAGCGAGACCGCCAGCAGCCCGGCGTCGGAGGCGCAGACCAGCAGCTCGTCGGTCCCGAGGAGCTCCAGCCCCAGCGGCCGGCCGGGGACCTGCGCGACGGTCTCGACCGGCCCCTGCGGGCCGGCGACGCGGACGATGCGACCGTCGGCCAGCCCGGTGTAGACCCGCCCCGCCCCGTCGACGACGACGTCCTCGGGGCCCTCCCCGACCGACAGCACCGTGGTCCCGCTGAAGTCGCGCACGTCGTTCCTCCGCTCCGTCCCGCGGCGGATCCGCAGGTCAGCGCAGTCTGCACGACGTGCGCGACGGGGGTCACTCCGCGGCGACGACCGGCTCCCCGACGGCGTCGGTGAACTCGCGGCCGCCGTGACCGCTGCGGATCACGGTGACCGGGCACGGGGCGTGGTGCACCAGCTGGTCGCTGACCGACCCGAGGAGCAGGCCGGAGAACCCGCCCTTGCCGCGCGCGCCGACGACGAGCAGGTTGGCCCCCTCGGCGGCACCGAGCAGCGCCTGCACCGGCGCGCGGTGCACCGCGTGGCAGGTCACCCGGACCGCGGGGTCCAGGCCCGCGGCCTTGACGTGCGCGGTCAGCTCGTCGAGCACCGCCTGCTCCCAGTCCGACAGCGGCGGCACGTAGCCGGGCTCCCAGCTGCTGGGCTGCGGCGCGGTGGTCATCGACCAGCCGCGCACGACGTGCAGGTCGACGTCCGCCCGCTTTGCGAGGCGACCGGCCCACAGCAGGGCCTCCTGGGCGCACTTCGACCCGTCGTGACCGACGACGACGCCGCCGTCGATCTGCACGGACTCCTTGACCTCGTCCACCGCTGACCTCCCGATCCTCGTCACCGGCCGGACCGCCGGGAGGCCCAGACTCTCATCAGCCCCCGTCAGGCCGACACCGGCTCCCCGGGGCCGCCCGCCAGGACGAGCTCGTCGGCGTCGGAGACGCCCACGGCGCGCAGCGCCTCGCCGAGCCGGTCGGTGAGCTCCCGGAGCGCCGCCCGGGCCTGCTCGCGCTGGCGGTGCAGGTCCGCCACCTCCGCGGCCAGCCGGTCGCGCTCCCGGACCGCCTCCGCGGCGAGCCGCTCCCGCTCCTCGGCCGCCTCGCGCAGCAGGAGCTCCGCGCCACCACCGGCCTGCGCCAGCATCGCGGCCGCCGCGGCACGGTCCCGCTGGGCGTCCGCGCGCAGCTGGTCGGCCACGTCGGCGGCCAGCTCCCTGATCTCGTGCGCCTTGCGCAGCCGGGCGTCGGCCTCCAGCCGCGCGTCGGCGAGGATGCGGCCCGCCTCGCTCTCGGCGGCGGCCAGGACCTCCGCGGCCTGGTCCTCGGCCAGCCGGAGGATCTCGCCCACCCGGTCGCTCACCACGGGGCGGGCCGGCGGGCGCTCGGCGAGCAGCCGACGGGAGATCTCCAGCTCGGCCGCCCCGGCGACCAGGCGGTCGAGCAGGTGCTCCCGCTCGCGGTGGGCGGCGGCGAGCTCGCCCTCGGCCCAGGCGACGTAGTTGTCGACCTCGAGCCGGTCGTAGCCGCGGACCGAGCCGCGGAAGGCAGGGCGGTGGTCGAGGAGCGTCTCGAGGGCCCCGCTGAGCTTCGGCGGAGAGGGCGCGTCGCCCTGCGGCGGCGCCTCACCGTCCACGACCCGGTTCTCGACGAACTCGACACGCCGGACCGACCGCATGCGCCCCCCTGGGAAGTAGGTGCCCTGGAATCTGCCAGACGCTGCACGAGACGTGAGCCACCGTGACCGGTCCGTGACCCGCCACGCCGTGCGCCCCGGCGGTGCCGCGGCGGCGCGTGCAAGATCCGCTACGGATCGCTGCGGACCTCTCTCACCCGCACGGAAGAGGCGGGCATACGACGACCCCTCGGTGGGTTGCACGGGGTGAGATAGTTGCACTCTCAACCAGTCACGGAGGCGGACATGCAGTTCGGCATCTTCACGGTCAGCGACATCACCACCGACCCGACCACCGGCCGCACCCCCTCCGAGGCGGAGCGGCTCCAGGCGGTCCTCACCATCGCGCAGAAGGCGGAGGAGGTCGGGCTGGACGTGTTCGCGCTGGGCGAGCACCACAACCCGCCGTTCTTCTCCTCCTCCCCCACGACGACCCTCGCCTGGATCGCCGCGAGGACCGAGAAGCTCCAGCTCTCCACCTCGACGACGCTGGTCACCACCAACGACCCGGTGAAGATCGCCGAGGACTACGCGATGCTGCAGCACCTCGCCGGCGGCCGCGTCGACCTCATGATGGGGCGCGGCAACACCGGCCCGGTCTACCCCTGGTTCGGCCAGGACATCCGCAACGGCATCGAGCTGGCGGTCGAGAACTACGCGCTGCTGCGCCGGCTCTGGACCGAGGACGTCGTCGACTGGCAGGGCAAGTTCCGCACCCCGCTGCAGGGCTTCACCTCCACCCCCCGCCCGCTGGACGGCGTCCCGCCGTTCGTGTGGCACGGGTCCATCCGCTCCCCCCAGATCGCCGAGCAGGCCGCGTACTACGGGGACGGCTTCTTCCACAACCACATCTTCTGGCCGGCCGAGCACACCCAGCGGATGGTCGAGTTCTACCGCCGCCGCTACGAGCACTACGGCCACGGCGCCGCCGACCAGGCCATCGTCGGCCTCGGCGGCCAGGTGTTCATGCGCAAGAACAGCCAGGACGCCGTGAACGAGTTCCGGCCCTACTTCGACAACGCCCCGGTCTACGGCCACGGCCCGTCGCTGGAGGACTTCAGCCGGGAGACCCCGCTGACCGTCGGCTCGCCGCAGCAGGTCATCGAGCGGACGCTGGGCTTCCGCGACTACGTCGGGGACTACCAGCGCCAGCTGTTCCTCATCGACCACGCCGGCCTGCCGCTCAAGACGGTCCTCGAGCAGCTCGACATCCTCGGCGAGGAGGTCGTCCCGGTGCTCCGCAAGGAGTTCGCCGCGCTCAAGCCGGCGCACGTCCCGGACGCGCCGACCCACGCCTCCCGCGTGGCCGCGGCCGGCGGGGCCAAGGACACCACGGTGCACGCCGAGGGCGACAGCGTCACCGGCCGGACGGCGGAGGCGGCGACCCGATGAGCACGCGCACCCTGGCCGTGGTGAGCGCGGGGCTGAGCGTCCCGTCGTCCACCCGGCTGCTGGCCGACCGGCTGACGACGGCGACGGTGGACGCCCTGCGCGAGCGGGGCGTCACCGCCACCGTCGAGGTCGTCGAGCTGCGCCAGCACGCCCGCGACCTGGCCGACAACCTGGTCACCGGGTTCGCGAACGAGCCGCTGCGCGACGCGGTGGGCACCGTGGCCGGTGCCGACGGCCTGATCGCCGTCACCCCAGTCTTCTCCGCGTCCTACAGCGGTCTGTTCAAGACGTTCTTCGACGTCCTGGACAAGGACGCGCTGACCGGCAAGCCGGTGCTCCTCGGCGCCACCGCCGGCACGGCCCGGCACTCGCTGGTGCTGGAGCACGCGATGCGCCCGCTGTTCGCCTACCTGCGCGCCACCGTCGCGCCGACCGCGGTGTTCGCCGCGTCGGAGGACTGGGCCGGCGGGGACGCGGGGACCCCGGCGCTGACCGGGCGCGTGCACCGCGCGGCCGGCGAGCTGGCCGACCTGGTGGCCGCCCGCCCGCCCGCGGCCCCGGCCGACCCGTTCGCCGACCCGGGCACCTCCTTCGAGGACCTGCTCAAGGGCCTCTGAGGGAGGGCCCGGCCGGGCACCGGGTCAGAGGACGAGGGACAGCACCAGGGCCAGGACGAACCCGATGGTGCCCAGCAGGGTCTCCATCACCGTCCAGGTCTTGAGCGTCGTCTTCTCGTCCATCCGGAAGAACCGGCTGACCAGCCAGAAGCCGGAGTCGTTCACGTGCGAGAGCACGGTGGCGCCGCCGGCGATGGCGATGACGATGAGCGCCAGGTCCGGGGCCGAGAGCCCCTCGCTGGCCTCCACGACCGGCGCCATGAGGCCGGCCGTCGTCGTCAGCGCCACGGTCGCCGACCCCTGGGCCACCCGCAGCAGCACCGAGACGACGAACGCCGCCACGATGACCGGCAGGCCGATGTCGCCCAGGACGTCGGCCAGCGCCGTCCCGATGCCGCTGGCTCGCAGCACGCCGCCGAACATGCCCCCGGCGCCGGTGATGAGGATGATCGCGCAGACCGGGCCCAGGGCGCTGTTCACGATCGACTCCACCTGGGCGCCGCTCTCCCCCCGGCGCAGCCCGAGCACCACGCTGGCGACCAGCACCGTGACCAGCAGGGCCACCGGCGTGGCGCCGACCAGCTGGCCGGCGCGCACGAGCCCCGACGTCTCCTCCAGCGCGCCGGCGGTCGCCAGCGTGCTCAGCCCGGTGTTGAGGAAGATCAGCACCAGCGGCAGCAGCAGGATCCCGACCACCGTGCCGAAGCGGGGAGGCGCCGGCCGCGTCGCGGTGGCCGTGCCCGACGACGCGGTCGCCGGTGAGGTGCCCTCCACCGACGGGTCGGGGGCGTCGTCCAGCGTCCTCCCGTCGGAGAGGATGTCGGGCACCGCGACGTCGTAGCGGCGGCCCGCCCACAGCCCGAAGAGGTAGCCGCCGAGGTACCAGGTCGGCAGCCCGATGAGCAGGCCGAAGACCAGGACCAGGCCGATGTCGGCGCCGATCAGCTCCGCGGCCGCGACCGGGCCCGGGTGCGGGGGCACGAAGGCGTGCATCACCGCGAAGGCGCCGGCGGTCGGCAGCCCGTAGGTGAGCAGCGAGCCGCCCAGCCGCAGCGCCACGGTGAAGACGATCGGCAGGAAGACCACCAGGCCGGCGTCGAAGAAGATCGGGAAGCCGAAGAGCAGCGCCGCCACGCCGAGGGCCAGCGGCGCCCGCTTCTCCCCGAACCGGTGGATCAGGCTGTCGGCCAGCACCTGCGCGCCGCCGCTGTGCTCGAGCAGCCGGCCGAGCATCGCGCCGAGGCCGACCAGCAGCGCCACGTTGGCCAGCGTGCTGCCGAAGCCGGTGGTCAGGGTGGTGACCACGTCCTCGACCGGGATCCGGGTGGCCAGCGCGACCAGCAGGCTGACCAGCACCAGCGCCAGGAAGGCGTGCAGCTTCAGCTTCATGATCAGGAAGAGCAGCACCGCGACCGCGGCGGCCGCGATCAGCAGCAGCGGCCCGGCGCTCAGGACGGGTTCGACCTCGGGCATGGCTCCTCCGCGGGATCAGCCGGACGGGACGGGCGGGGCAGGGCCGGTCGCGGGTGCGGCCGGGCCGTCGGGCGAGGCGAGTCCGTCGAGGGAGGCCAGCACGTCGGTGAGCGCCGTCGTCGATCGGCTCACCAGCGGGCGCAGCCGCGCGTAGACGTCGACGTCGGCGGGGTCGGGCACCACCGGGTCGCCGACGCCGACCAGCGCCGTGGCCGCCTCCAGGTCGGGGAGCGCGCCGAGGGCGTGCAGGCCGAGCAGGCAGGCCCCCAGGCCCGCCCCCTCCGGCGAGTCGGCCACCCGGACGGGCAGGTCGAGCGCGGCGGCCAGGGTGCGCAGCCACAGCCCGGAGGACACCGACCCCCCGGTGGCGCGCACCTCGCGGACGGGCAGGCCGGTGGCGGCGAACGCGTCGCGCACCAGCGCGAGCTGCTGGCACACGCCCTCCACGGCCGCCCGCACGAGGTGCGGACGGCGGTGCTCCCTGCGCAGGCCGATGTAGGCCCCGCGCAGGCCCGGGCGCCACCAGGGGGCCCGCTCCCCGAGGAGGTAGGGCAGGCAGAGCAGGCCGGCGCTGCCCGCCGGCACCCCCTCGGCCTCGGCCAGCAGCTGCGCGTCGAGCCGGTCGGCCGCCGGCCCCTCGGGGTCGTCCCCGCCGCCGTCGGCCATGGTCCGCGCGGCCCAGCGGACGACCGACCCGGCGTTGTTCACGGCTCCGCCGACGACCCAGCGGTCCTCGGTGAGGGCGTAGCAGAACAGCCGCCGCTCGGGGTCGACGACCGGCGCGGGGACGACGACCCGCATGGCCCCGCTGGTGCCCAGCGAGACCGCGGCGACGTCGGGCCGCACGGCGCCGATGCCCAGGTTGGCCAGCACGCCGTCGGAGGCGCCGACCACCACCGGCAGGCCGGCCGGCAGCCCGGTCGCGCGCGCCGCGTCCCCGGACAGCCCGTCGAGCAGCGCCGTCGTCGGCAGCACCTCGCCCAGCTGGTCGGCGCGGACACCGGCCAGGCGGAGGGCCTCGTCGTCCCAGCGCCCGGCGTGGATGTCGTGCAGCCCCGTGGCGGAGGCCGACGACCGGTCCACGACGTGCCGGCCACCGACCAGCGCCGCGACGACCAGCTCCTTGACCCCGCCCCACCGCGGCACGCCGGTGACCCGGTCCGGGTCCTGGCCGAGCAGCCAGGCGAGCTTGAGCAGCGGCGACATCGGGTGCACGGGGGTCCCGGTGCGGGCGTGCAGACCGGAGGCCCGGCCGTCGGCCTGCAGCACCGCCGCCTGCTCGGCGGCCCGGTTGTCCGCCCAGGTGACCACCGGCCCCAGCGGCGCACCGGCGCCGTCCATGGGCACGAGGCCGTGCATCGCCGCGCTCAGCGAGATGCCCACGACGTCGTCACCGCGGTCACGGGCCCGGGCGGCCACCTCCGCCAGCGCGTCGACCGCCGCGCGCGTCACGGCCCCGGCGTCCAGCTCGGCGTGGCCGGGCGCCGGCACGAGCAGCGGGTAGCCCACGCTGCTCACGTCGCGGACCCGGCCGTCGGCCCCGGCCGTGACCGCCTTGGTCGCCGTCGTCCCCGAGTCGAGCCCGATGACGACGTCCACGACACCTCCCCGACGGGTCCTGCGCTGCCGCGATCCTGTCGCCCCGCTGGTGGAGGGGCAACCGCGCGAGCGCGGAGGGGGTCAGCGGCGGCTGCGCAGCCGGTCCCCCACCGCCACGTGCAGCGGCCGCAGGACGACGCCGTCGCGGGCCAGCCGCGCGCGCAGCTGGCGCCGGTGCCGGATGACCCCGGCCAGGCCGATGGCCCAGAAGACGTACTGCACGGCGAACGCCGCGCGGAACGCGTCGAGGTCGTAGTCGGTCGAGCCGCCCGGGGTGAGCAGGTCCAGGACCGCCCCGACGGCGAGGATCGTGAGCAGGGAGGCCACGAACCCGCCGACGTTGACCACTCCGCTGGCGCTGCCCTGCCGCGCCGCGGGGTTCTCCGTGCGCGCGTAGTCGAACCCGATCATCGAGCCGGGGCCGTTGGTGCCCAGCACGACGACGAGCACGACCAGCAGCCACAGCGGTGCCGGGCCGGGCCAGAGGAGGACGACGGTCCAGATGGTCGCGGTCGCCGCGAGGATGCCGAAGACCAGCACCGAGCGGCGCAGCGGCCAGCGGGCGCAGAGCCGGCCGAGGAGCGGGCCGACGCCCATGCCCACGAGCACGAGGAGCGTGAGCAGGCCGGCGGCGGTCCCTGGCGAGAGCCCCTCCCCCACGGTGAGGAACGGGTAGCCCCAGAGCAGGGCGAAGACGGTGCCGGAGAACTGCGTGACCAGGTGGGTGTAGAGACCGATCCGGGTGCCGGGCTCTCGCCAGGTGTCGACCAGGCCCTGGCGCAGCTCGGGCAGCCCCGCCACGGCGGGGCGCTCGGTGCCCTCGGGCGCGTCCCGGAGCGCGACCAGCACGAGCAGCGCGACGACCACGCCCGTGGCGGCCGCCCCGAGGAAGGTCGCCAGCCAGGAGGTGGCGTGCAGCAGTGCGACGAGGGGGTAGGCCGCGACGATCGAGCCGATCTGTCCGAGGATGCCGGTCAGCTGGGTGACCAGCGGCGCGGAGGTCCCGGGGAACCAGAAGGAGACGACCCGGAGCACGCTGATGAAGGTCATCGCGTCGCCGGCGCCGACCAGCACCCGGGCGGCCACGGCGGTCGGCACGTTGCCGGCCAGCGCCAGCACGAGCTGGCCCGCCGCCATGGTGACCGCCCCGGCCAGGATCATCCGGCGGGAGCCGAAGCGGTCCAGCGCGACACCGACGGGTACCTGCAGGCCGGCGTACACGGCCAGCTGGAGGACGAGGAAGAGCGAGACCGCGGACGCTCCCGCGGAGAACCGCTCCTGTGCCTCGACCGCGGCGACGCCCAGCGACGACCGGTGGAACACCGCCACGGCGTACGCCAGGAGCCCGACCGACCACATCGCGTAGGCGCGGCGTGCGGGTCGGGCGGGCGCGGAGGTCACCCAGGGACGACGCCGGGGCCCGCCCGGTGCTTCCGCCGACGCGGGGTGAGATGGGTCACGCTGCGCGACGGCCCTCTAGACTCACCGTCGATGGACACCCTCGTCGACCCGACCGACGACCCGACGGTCGACGACGGGCACCGGCGTGGCCGGATCCTGCGGGCACTCGCCACGTGCATGGCCGAGAAGGGCTACCAGGCCACCACGATCTCCGACATCGCGCGCGAGGGGCGGGTCTCCAAGACCATCGTCTACGCGCACTTCCGCGACAAGGAGGAGTGCCTCCTCGAGCTCTACACCCGGGCCAACGACAAGGTGCTCGCCACCGTGCGCCACGCCCAGGAGCAGGCGCACGCCCAGGGCCTCCCCTGGCGGGAGCGGCTGCGCGTGGGCATCGGCGCCTACCTGGAGACGCTGGCGGCGGGGCCGGCCGTGGCCTGGGCGGCGCTGGTCGAGGTCCAGGCCGCCGGGTCCCGCGCGCGGGCCTTGCGGCGCACGGTGTTCGACCGCTACGTCGACCTGATCAGCGAGGTCGCCGCGGGCCTGAGCACCGAGCTCCCCGACGAGGTGCGCCCGGTGAGCCGTGAGCTGGTGCTGGCCGCCGTCGGCGGGATGAACGAGCTGATGCTGGCCCGCGTCGAGCGTGGCGAGGCCGCCCGGCTGCCCGAGGACGTGCAGATGGCCGCCGACGTGGTGATCGGCCTGCTCGAGCGCCGCCGCTGACCGGCCGGCGGCACCGCGTCAGCGGAGGGCGATGTTCCCCACCACTCCCTCGCGGACGCACAGGCCGAGGTCGTCGCTCCCAGGTGTGACGACCAGCTCGTCCCCTCCGCTGATGAAGCGCAGGTAGAGCGTGTTCGAGCCCTGCCGCACCGGGGCCTCCACCGTGTCCGAGCCCAGGGTCACGCTGATCGTGCCGTCGCGGTCGGCCTCGTAGTCCAGCTCCGCGGTCCAGACCCAGGCGAACAGCGGCGCGTCCAGCGAGACGTCCACGGCGCGACCGCCGGAGACCGCCCACCCGCAACCGCCGTCGGGTCCAGGCGCCAGCCGGATGCCGCCGTCCACGATCGCCGGCCGCATCCGCCCGGTGTCGTCGAGCATCCGCAGCTCGTGCGTCGACCGCGCGAATGCCGGCCGGTCCTCCAGCGGCCCGAAGACCTTGGACGCCTCGTTCCACGGCGTCATGAGGCTCCAGACCAGGTGGTCGGCCACCGGCTGGTCGAGCAGGGGCTCCTCCCCGGCGGCGGCTAGCGAGTCCTTCGCCGTCGCCAGGTACGGCCGTGACGGCTCGTTCTCCCACACGTCCATGTAGCCGACGGTCGTCCACAGCGAGCTGGCGACGAATGCGACTGTCGACAACGCGAGCGCGGTCCGCGCGGCTCGTGCCCCAGCCGGCCGCCGCGCGATCCCGTCCGCGACCCGGCCGGCGACCACCCGGGTCCTGCTCCCCCCTTCTCCGGGGTGGTGGAGAGGTAGCACCAGCAGCACCGCGACCACCACGGCAGCGATCACCGCCTCGGCGGCGAAGTACCGGTAGGCCAGCGGAAGGACGCTGGAGACCCCGAAGGCGGCTCGCCCGGCTCCGACGAGCAGCGTGCCGGCCAGGAAGTAGCCGGCGGCGAGCATCCACATCCACGCCGCGCCGCGCCGGCGCAACACCGTCCACCCGACCAGCAGGCTCAGGAGCACGACGCTCACCGTCACCGCCGTCGGTGACGGGTCGGCGGCCGGCGAACCCGCGATGTCCGCCCACCGCCAGGGCCCACCGAAGAGGGCGGGGACGAAGCTGCGGACGGTGATGCTGGTCAGCTGGCCGATCTGCGCCAGCGTGGCCGAACCGACCGCCTCGGAGGGAACGGCAAGGGTGAAGGTGAAGAACCATCCCGCGAGGACCGCCGCCGAGCCGATCCACAGGGCGCGTCCGCGCGTCCAGGCCTCCCGGATGGGTGCCGCCACCCCTTCCCCGTGCAGCAGGACGGCCGTGAGGAGGAATGCGAACGGCACGATGAGCACCGCCCGCTCGTAGAACAGCAGCGTGGCCACGAGCGCCAGGGCTCCCGTGACCGCGTAGCGCCGTCGCCGCGAGCGCACGAGCAGGACGGCGTCAGCCGCTACCCATGCCAGGCCGATCTGCAACGGGAGTGAGTTCATCGCGGCCGCCCACCAGACGTAGGCGCCGAGGATCAACGGGCTGAAGAGGTAGACCGCGAGCGGTACCAGGAGTCGCGGGCGGTCCCCGAGGAGGACGCGCAGCAGGCGGAGCACCGCCAGGGCGGCCGCTGCCTGGAGCGCGACCAGCACGACCGCGAAGGGACCCCACTCGAGCGGGAAGAGCCGGTAGAGGATCCCGTGCAGCAGCATCGCGCCGGGCATGAAGTGCCCGCCGCGGTCCTCCACCAGGTACTCCGCCGAGAACAGCGGCATCTCGAGCGCCTGGCTGCCGTAGAGGAAGTCGTCCTGGAACAGTTCGCGCTGGGCAGCCATCCAGGCCCGCACGACGAGCTGCGACAGGATGAGCAGCGCCACGCCGGCGAGCAGCCGGCGACCTCCCGTCCAGCGACGCGTCGTCGCTACGAGATCGTCGCGGCCGGGTTGCCCGGGCAGCGCTTCCACGCGCTCCAGCACCGGCGAACCACCTGCATGTGACACAGTTCTCCCATCCTCAGCCGACGGAGTGTAGGCACGCCGAGGTCTCGACAGGTGCAGGTCCCGCGGACGGAGGCCCCCGGGCGGGTGAGCCGGCCTTCCTCCGCGCGGGTGGGGCGGCTGTCCGCACCACCCGCGCTTTCGTACGCTTCCCGGGATCCTGACCCGCGGAATGGAGCACGAGTGACCGCACCGGCCACGCTGGACGGCGGCCCCGCCGCCCGCACCGAACGCTCCTTCCCGGCGCTGGACGGCATGCGCGTCCTGGCCGCGACCGCCGTGGTGCTGACCCACGCCGCGTTCTGGACCGGTACCGACCTGTCGGCCCCGGCCGACCGCGCCCTGGCCCGGCTCGACGTCGGCGTGGCCATCTTCTTCGTGCTGTCCGGCTTCCTCCTGGGCCGGCCGTTCTTCGAGGCCGCCGTGGAGGGGCGCCCGGCACCGCGGGCCGCCGCGTACCTGTGGCGACGTGCGCTGCGCATCCTCCCGGCCTACTGGGTGGCCGTCGCGCTCGCGCTGGCCTTCCTCCCCGGCAACGCCGACGCGACCGCCGGCGACTGGGCCCGGCACCTGCTGCTCCTGCAGATCTACGACGACCGCCCCGACGGCGAGGCGCTGACCCACCTGTGGAGCATGTGCACCGAGGTCAGCTTCTACCTGGTGCTGCCCTGGCTGGCCGCCGGGCTCCTGCGGCTGGCCGGCCGGACCTGGCGACCGGAGCGGCTGCTGGCCGGCCTCGGCGGCCTCGCGCTGCTGAGCTGGCTGTGGGTCGCGCTGGCGTGGCAGCTCCAGTCGTTCGGCAGCACCCTGCACCTCTGGCTCCCCGCGCACCTGGGCTGGTTCGCCGGCGGGATGGCGCTGGCCGTCCTCACCGTCAGCGACCCCGGGTGGCCGGTGCTGCGCGTCGCGCGGGAGCTCGCCTCCAGCCTCTGGACCTGCTGGGCCCTGGCCGCGGCGCTCTTCTGGTTCGCCTGCAGCCCGTTCGCCGGGCCGCTCGGGCTGGACTCCCCCACCTGGGTGGAGGCCGTCGTCAAGAACGCGCTCTACCTCGGCATCGGCGTCCTCCTGGTCGGGCCGCTCGTGCTGCGCGCGCGGCCGCACGGCGCCACGGGGCTGCTGATGTCCGGTCCCCCGGCGCGGGCGCTGGCCGAGGTCTCCTACGGGCTGTTCCTCTTCCACATGCCGGTCCTCGTGAGCGCCTACTACCTGCTCGGCTGGTCGCCGTTCACCGGGCCGTTCTCCTTCGTGGCCGTCATCGCCTGGCTCGGCGGCGTCGCGCTCGCCACGGCCGGCTACCTGCTGCTGGAGCGGCCCGCCCGCCGGCTGCGCTCGCTGGTGCCGGCCTCCGGCCCCCGGCGCCGCAGCCGCCGCAGGGCGGCCGGCGAGCCCGCCCCGGACGGCGCCCACAGCGAGACGACCACGGCGGCCAGCGCGGTCGACGCCAGCAGCTGACGCGCCGGCTCCAGCCCGGCACCGCCGAGGAGCAGCCCGCCACCGGCGAGCAGGCAGCCCACCGCCACCACCGTCAGGAGCCGCGCCCGGCTCACCGGCACCAGGGCGGCCGCGGCGGCGAGGACCGCGAGGGCCAGCACCGCCCACGGCCCGCCGACCACTCCCAGCAGGCCGACCGCCGCCACGGCCGGCACGACGCCGCGGCGGACCGACCACCGTCGGCCCGGCCCGGCCGCCGGTGACGGAGCGGCGGGCACCGGGGCGCGGGAGGCCAGGCGTGCCATCAGCGCGAGGACGACGACCGCGACGGCGCCGGCGAGCAGGGCGGCTCGGTACAGGGTCCCCGGCTCGAAGGTCAGCTCGACGGTGCCGGGGCCGCCCGGGGGCAGCACGTACCCCTGCTGCCACCCGTCGACCTGCACCGTCGGCAGCGGCACCCCGTTGAGGGTGGCCCGCCACCCGTCGTTGACGTTCTCGGGCACGACCAGCAGCGTGGTCGCGGAGCGCGCCCCGACCCCCAGCTCGCGGTGCTCGGGCTCCCAGCGCGCGACCTCGGCCGCGCGGCGCGGCTCGGGCTGAGCGGCCACCGCGGCCGGCGCGAGCGTCGCGGACTCCACGGTGAACGCCGCGGTGGTCCCCGCGACGAGGCGGTGCTGCCCCGCGCCGAGGTCGACGGCGCTGCCCTCGTCGCCGCAGACGGTCAGCGGCACGGGCGCCAGCGAGAGGAGGCGGCCCACGGTGGAGCGCACCGCGGTCGCGCGCCGGGCGCCGTCGACCACGACGTCGGGACCGGACCCGCACGGGAGGTCGACCACGGCCTCGGTGTCCAGCGGTGCGACCCCGGGGACGGCGACCTCGCTGACGCCGACGCCCAGCTCGACGCCCTCCCCGGTGTAGGTGTCGATGCTCGAGAGCTTCACCCGGCTGAGGAACTCGATCGTCAGGCTGTCGGTGGTCAGCGCCGGGAAGGAGCCGTTGCCCCACCGGTCGAGGGAGACCAGCCGCTCCTCCCCGCCGGCGGAGACGGTCACGACCACCGGACGGGAGGCGGCGGTGCCCTCCGTGTAGCGCAGCCGCAGGTCGGTGACCCGCCGCGGCGTCGGCCAGCTGACGGTGAGGCGCTCCCTCGTGCCCGGCTCGGACAGCCAGGCCGTGCTCGGGTCGCCGTCCACGGCCGCCCACGCCCCGGCCCGCGGGTCAGGGACGAGCGAGCCGTTGGCCCAGGCCTGGACGCCCGGGGAGGCCGCGGCGACGACCGCGTCCAGCGCCGGTCCGGGCCGGGGCCGCGCGGTGAGCTGCAGGTCGTAGCCGGCCGCCGACGGGACCGAGAAGGTGCGGTCGAGCCCCTGCGGCTCCTCGGAGGCCGTCACCAGGGACGGCGTGCACCGCGGGCGGCCCTCGTCGTAGGACACGCAGCC
Source organism: Blastococcus sp. TF02A-35 (assembly GCF_004571075.1). Classification (GTDB taxonomy): domain Bacteria; phylum Actinomycetota; class Actinomycetes; order Mycobacteriales; family Geodermatophilaceae; genus Blastococcus. The sequence continues at coordinate 6,645 of NZ_SPQP01000045.1, read as the reverse complement.
GTGGGTGGCCGGGTGGGCGACGTCGAAGGCGAAGCCCTCCACCGCCCCGGCACCCGCGGCGGGCAGCTGCACGGACCGGGACACGTCCAGGCCGGGCACCTGCACCTCGGCGAGGCCGAAGGTCACGTCCCCGTCCGCGGCGGCCGCCGGCTCCGCGGCGATGCGGAGGGAGCGGGTCATCCCCTCCGGCAGCTCGACGCGGACCTCCCGCCGGACCCCCTCGAGGTCGACGGCCACGGTGCCGGCGTCGGTGGTGACCCGCAGCCGTGCCGGCGGGTCGGCGACGGTCGCGTCGTCGAACCGCAGGGTCACGGTGCCGCCGGACAGGGGGCGGTCGAGACGGATCCGCCACCAGTCCTCGACCGGGTCCCCGTACTGCGGGGCCGGCCGCCACGCCGTCAGCGGGTCGCCGTCGACGGCGGCGTACGGGTGCTCACCGGGGCGGACGCCCTGCGGGTTGTCGGCGTCGGCTCCCGAGGAGGAGGCCGACAGCTGGGCACCGTCGATGCGGACCACCGACTCGTTGGCGGCGTGGTCGTCGAGCAGGTAGTCGCGGGCCGGCCGGTCGAGCCGTCCCGGGTCGTCCGCCGTCAGCCCGGCCGACGCCGACCGCGTGATGGCACCGGGGTTGCGCTCGCGCCGGACCAGCGCGTCGCTGACGAGGGTGCTCCCCTGCAGGTCGTCGGCGTCCCCGGCGACGATCGCCGGCCGGTCCAGGAGCAGGCCGTGGTCCTCGAGCGCCAGGATCGCGTCCGGGCCGCCGACGACCTGCACGGCGTCCTCGAGCGGCACCGTGTAGGCCTGCGGCGCCGGGTCCGTGACCGCGAAGACCTCGACGGCGGGGACGGGCGCGTCGATCCGCCCGTCGCTGACCGTGCCGAAGAGACCGTTGTTGGCGAACAGCTCCGGCCCGAAGCCGGCGACCCGCGCGATGCCCGGGGAGTCCGCCAGGGCCTGGTGGACCTGCGCGAGCCGGGAGGACCGGGCGGCCGGTGCGTCGAGGTCGTTGCGCACCACGACGTGCGAGTAGCCCGACCGCGCGAGGAACCGGGTCAGCGCCTCGGACCCCTGCCCCCGCCCGAGCCGCTCCTCGACCACGTCCAGCGCGCGGATGTGGCCGGTCGGGGTCAGGGGGATGGCGTTGCGCACGTCCCACTCGGACTCCGCCAGCGGCTGCATCGGCTCGTCCGAGGTCGTGCCCCAGAGGTAGGTGCCGAAGGAGGTGGCGGGGACCAGGAGCGCGCGTCCGCTCTCCCCCTGCTGCCCGAGCCAGCGGGCGGTGTCCTGCCAGTAGCCGGGGATGTCGCCGAAGCCCGTCGGGGGTGCCACGCGACCGGCGACCGCGGGCTGGGCGGTCAGCGCGACCCCGGCGACGACCAGGGCCGCGACGGCGGCTCCGACCAGCCGCCCGGCCGGCGCCCGCCACGACCGCCGGGCAGCCGGTGCGGTGGGGGCCGCGGACGCGCGGAACAGCACCCCCAGCAGGTGGACCACGCCGAGCACCAGCGGCAGCCGCAGCACCGGGTCGAACTTGTGCACGTTGCGCAGCGGCGCGAGCGCGCCGTCGAGCAGGTCGTGGACCGTGCCCGCACCGATGCCGGCGACGCTGCCGAGGTGCCCCGCCGACACCATGGCCACGCCGGTCAGCAGGCCGAGCACCATCCACCGGCGGTGCGGCAGGTCCCGGCGCAGCAGCGCGGCGAGGCCGGCGGTGGCGACGACGACGCTGCCGGCGACCGGCAGGGCGGCGTGCAGCAGCTCCCACCCGGCCGGCCAGGACGGGCCGCGCAGGCCACCGAGGCCGGCGAGCCACTGCGAGGTGCCCCGCAGGACCTGGACCAGCTCGGTGCCGGCGGTCGTGATCGCCGCCGTCTCGATGTAGTCCAGGAACGGCGGGCTGTACCGGCCGAGCAGCAGCAGGGGCACGGCCCACCAGGCCGTCGCCAGCGCCACCGCGACCACCCACCAGCCGATCAGCCGCCACTTCCGCGGCCCCGCCGGGAGCAGCAGCAGCCACAGGGCGGCCAGCGGCAGCACGCTGGCCGTGGCGACGGCGTTGACCCCGCCGACGCAGAAGACCGCGAGACCGGAGAGCGCCGCGGCCCGCCGTGGCGAGCCCTCCCGGGCGCCGGCCACCAGCGGGAGCAGGACCCACGGCGCCAGCGCCATGGGGAGGACCTCGATCGAGGTGAGGCCGATGCCGCTGACGATCCGCGGCGCGAGCGCGTAGGCGAGCGCGCCGACGAGGCGGCTGCCCGGGCTGCCCAGCCCCAGCTTCTCGGCGAGCCGGAGCACGCCGTAGAAGGCGACGGCCAGCAGCAGCGCCCACCACAGCCGCTGCACGACCCAGGTGGGGATGCCGAGGAAGCTCCCGACGGCGAAGAACGGGCCCATCGGGAAGAGGTAGCCGTAGGCCTGGTTCTGCACCTGGCCGGCGAACCCCTCGGGCTCCCACAGCTGCAGCGCCCGGCCGAGGAACGCCACCGGGTCGACGGCGAGGTCGAGCTTGGTGTCGGCGACCACCCGGCCCGGCTGCTGGGTCAGGACCAGGCCGAGGAACCCCAGGTACACCGCCACCAGCCGGGCCCGCTCGAGCAGGCGCGACCGGGGCGGTGAGGCGGCGCCGGCGGTGCCGGGCGCCGACAGGCCGGAGCCCGCCGGAGCGGGTCCGGCGGGCTCGCGGCTGATGGTGGAGACCACGGAGCGTGTCAGGGGAGCTGCTCCCCTCTCGGATCAGGAGTGGACGGGTTCCCCGCGCTGGATGACCTCGGTCCGCGGACCGCTGTGGGCGCCCCGGCGGCCGGTCAGGTGGAGGAACAGGCCCGCCACGACGAGCACCAGGCCGATCCCGGCGAGCGTCCACGGCACGGTCGACCGGACCAGGGTGATCTGGCCGGCGGTCTCCTCGGCATCCTTCACCTTCGCGGCCACGGCCTCGTCGGTGGGCGAGAACTCGGCCGCCAGGATGGTGACGCCGGTGCTGCCGTCGGGGCCGCGCAGGACGGTGGACGGCGTCTCCTCCACCTTCACGAGCAGGCCGCTGGTGGGCTCGACCCACAGCGTCCGCTCGTTGCTGAAGACGACGTCGGCGGTGACGTTGCCCGTCCCGGTGCCACCGGCGAAGGCGCTGGGGACCTCGCGCTCGTCGATGACCTGCTCGGGGATCGACTGCTCGAACTTGTAGACCGTGAGGCCCTCGAGCTCCTCCTCGGCGACGAACTCGGCCGGGTAGGCAGCCCCGACGTTGCCGTTCCACACGTCGTAGTCCCGCTTCTCGGTGCCGAAGGGGAACGTGACGGTGAGGCCCTCGATGTCGACGGACTCCTTGTTGAGCTCCGCGGCGTCGCAGGAGACCGACTCGGCGGTCTTCCGGTCCAGGCACCACGTCTGCTCGGTGGGCGGCGTGATGAGCATGCGGTTCTCGTTGGTGATCGTCGTGCCGGAGACCCAGACCGCGACGTCCTCGCTCGCCTCGTCGGCCTTCGGGTCACCCTGGACGACGACGTTGGCCTCGGCGTAGCCCCGCATCTGCTGGAGCTTGCCCTGGTCGAAGAAGCTGGCGTTCTCGTCCGCGATCGTGGTGGACCCGGACTGGTCCAGGGGGAGCCGGACCATGGTCGGCTCCAGGAAGAGGCGCACGGCCAGGGCGGCTCCGAGCAGGAGCGCACCGAAGCCCAACAGGCCCAGCCCGACGGCACGACGTCGCATGAGGGAGGTCCTCCAGGGTCAGCGCGACGGCTCCGACGGCGTCGCGACCGCCGTGACACTACTGGCGGGTAGCTCGTTGTCCAACAACCGGAGGTACCGGGGCGTACCGACCGCGCGAAGCTCACCCGAACGGGTGCGCCGCCGCGGTACGGATCGTTACCGGCACACCCCGGAAGCCGGCCCGAGCGCCCTCCCGACCTGGTTACTTCTTGCGGAGCACGATCACCAGGTTCCAGCTGACGACCTCGCGGAGCAGGGGCACGGCCACCACCCAGCGCGCCCACCACGGGTGGTACCGCGGGTAGGCGGCGACCACGTCGGCCTCGGCGCAGCGGCGGGCCCACCGCAGCGCGCTTCCCACCGAGACGGCGAACAGCGACTCCCCGAACCGGTTCTTCGGCTCCCGCCCGAACCGGCGGGCGTACCGGCGCCGCGCGCGGTCGCCGCCGAGGTAGTGCCAGGGGCCCGTCTCGTGCCCACCGTGCGGCGACCACCACGGCGTGAAGGAGAGGTAGACGGTGCCCCCGGGCTTCGTCACACGCACCATCTCCTCGGCCATGGTCCAGGGCCGGCGCACGTGCTCCAGGACGTTCGAGGAGTAGCAGACGTCGACCGCCGCCGTCCGCACCGGCAGGGCCTCGCCGCTCCCCCGGACCGTGCCCGGCTCCGGCGCGCCGCGGGCCACCATCTCCCCGGCGTCGGGCTCCAGGCCGACGTAGGTGGCGCCGGCTCCCCGGAAGGCGTCGGCGAAGTAGCCGGGGCCGCCGCCCACGTCCAGGACGGTCCGGCCCTCCAGCGCGACGTGCTGGGCCAGCTGCTCGACCGAGTCGCGCGCCAGCACCCCGTAGAACAGGTCGGGGTCGGTCTGCTCCTGCAGGAAGACGCGGAAGAGCCTGACGGATCGCGCCAGGGACGCGGTACGAGCCATTCCGGGAGGCCCTCCTAAACGGTGAAGTGACTGGTGGCAGGCGCGGTACCCGCGGGTACTCTCCGCCGGGTGCCTAACCGATCAACGACGATCGACGTCCTGTTCGTCAACTGGCGGGACGCGACGCACCCCGAAGGCGGGGGCTCCGAACGCTACGTCCACCGCATGGCGGAGGGCCTGGCGGGCGCGGGCCTGCACGTCACCCTGTTCTGCGCCGCCCACGGCCGGGCGCCCGCGGAGGAGACCGTCAACGGGGTCCGGGTGGTGCGCCGGGGCGGCCGGATGACCGTCTACCCGCAGGCGCTCGCCTTCGTGCGCCGGCACCGGCCGCGCCTGGTGGTCGACGTGCAGAACGGGCTGCCCTTCGCCAGCACCCTGGTCGCCGGGGCGCCGGTCGTGAACCTGGTGCACCACGTGCACCGCGAGCAGTGGCCGATGGTCTTCGGCCGCGTCGGCGGCGCGGTGGGCTGGTGGCTGGAGTCGGTCGTGGCGCCGCGGCTGTACCGCCGCTCCCCCTACGTGGCCGTCTCCCACGCCACGGCCATCGAGCTGGCGGGCCTCGGCGTGGACGCCGAGCGCATCACCGTGGTGCCCAACGGCATCGACCCGGCGCCGGCCGTGGCCGCGACGCGCTCGCCCCTGCCGCGCCTGGTGGTGCTGGGCCGGCTGGTGCCGCACAAGCGGGTGGAGCACGCGCTCGAGGTGGTGGCCCGGCTGCGCGACAGGTGGCCCGGGCTGCGGCTGTCCGTCGTCGGCGAGGGCTGGTGGGAGGACGAGCTGCGGGCGAGCGCCGAGCGCTCGGGCGTCACCGACCTCGTGGACTTCGAGGGCTTCGTCGACGAGCAGGCCAAGCACGAGCTGCTGGCCGGGGCGTGGGTGCACCTGTGCCCGTCGGTGAAAGAGGGCTGGGGGCTCGTCGTGAGCGAGGCCGGGCACCACGAGGTGCCGACCGTGGGCTACCGGTCGGCCGGGGGCCTGCGCGAGTCGGTCGTCGACGGTCGCACCGGCGTCCTCGTGGACGACCTGGACGAGATGACCGCCGCGGTGGAGGGGCTGCTGTCCGACCGGGCGGCCCGGACGGAGATGGGCCGCGAGGCCGCGCGCCACGCGGCGACGTTCACGTGGTCGGCGAGCCTGCGGGGCTTCGCCGGCGTGCTGGTCGCCGCGCTGCGCGGGTCAGCGCTTGCCGTAGACGAGGACGTCGATCGAGTCGCTGCTCTGCTGGAACTGCTCGACGGCGGTGCTGTCGGGGTCGATGGCAGCGGAGACGCCGGCGACGGCGACGGTGCCGACCGCAACGCCACCGGCGCCGGTCAGGAGCAGGAAAAGCAGGGTCTTCATCCGGGCATCCTCTTTCGTGGAAAGCGTCGTCGGAGCGCCACCGTAGAGGGCAACTTCGTGATCCACAATCCCGACACCGCCGCGGTGAGCAGCGCACACAGGTGAGCGACCACCACGGCTGTCGCCCGTCCGGGCGACGGTCCGGGGCCCGCAACGGCCCCCGGCACGCGGTGGAGTGCCAGCTCGGTGCCGTCGACGACGAGGGGCAGCTCGGCCACCTCCGCGGGCACCGGCCGACCGGGCGTGCTGCGCTCGACGAGCACCCAGCCGACGCCGAGGGCGGCGAGCTCGCGCGGGTCGCCGGCCGCGGCGGCCACGGCGCGGGCGCGCTCGTCCTCGCCGGCGACGGCACGGCCGCCCACCACGAGCTCGTCGTCGGTGACGGTCGGCCGCGGCAGCCAGCGCGGCGCCGGGTCCAGCTGCGTGCGGCCGTCGTTCCACGGGAAGGCGCGGTAGGCGCCGAAGGGCAGGACGAGGACGTCGCCCTCCTCCTCGGCCAGCACGTCGCGGACCCGGTCCCAGTCGGCCGGGTAGGACACCGGCTCCAGCCGTCCGGCCACGCCCCAGGCCAGGTCGGGCAGGGCGAGGACGGGCAGCGCGACCAGCGCCGCGCCCACCAGGCGCCCGACCGCGGGCTGGCCGCTGCGGCTCCGCGCGGGGCCGGCCAG
>NZ_SPQP01000044.1 GCF_004571075.1 Blastococcus sp. TF02A-35 | reverse complement strand
GTGGCCGCGGCCGCGGGACGGGACGACCGCCCGCGGCGCCCCTTCGCCCCCGGGGTGGCGGCGCCGTTCCCCGCGGCGGCGTGCCCCGCCGCGACGGTCGCGGCCACCACGGTCCCCTCGGCCGGAGGCAGCTCGCGGCCGGCCTCGACGTCGGCGATCGCCGCGGCGAAGGCGGCGCCGTCGGCCAGCCGAGCCGACGGGTCCTTGAGCAGCGCCCGCCCGATCAGGGTCCGCACGCCGGGAGGCAGCTCGTCCGGCAGCGGTGCCGGGTCCTGCTGGACCTGCTTGAGGGCGATCGTGACCGCGTTGTCGCCGTCGAAGGCCGGGCGCCCGGTCAGGCACTCGTAGCCGATCAGCCCGAGGGCGTAGACGTCGCTGGCCGGGCTGGCGTGCCGCCCCTCCGCCTGCTCGGGCGACAGGTACTGCGGGGTGCCGATGACCTGGCCGGTGCGGGTGAGGGCGACGCTGCGGGCCGACCACGCGATGCCGAAGTCGGTGATCTTCACGGCGCCGTCGGGCCGGACGAGGATGTTCCCCGGCTTCACGTCGCGGTGCACCATGCCGACCCGGTGCGCCTCGGCCAGGGCGGAGGCGGTCTGGCGCAGCAGGGCCAGCGTCGTGCCCGCCTCCAGGGGTCCCTCGCGGCGCAGCAGCGCCGACAGCGGCTCGCCCTCGACGAGCTCCATGACCAGGTAGGCGAGGGTCTCGCCCGAGCCGTCCTGCGCCGTCTCCTCGCCGTAGTCGAAGACGGCGGCGATGTTCGGGTGGCTGAGGGCGGCGGCGTGCTGCGCCTCGGCCCGGAAGCGGGCGACGAAGGTCGGGTCGCCGGTGTACTCGCTGCGCAGGACCTTCACCGCGACCGGCCGGTGCAGGGCGATGTCGAGACCCCGCCAGACCTGGCCCATGCCGCCGGCGGCGATCAGCTGGTGCAGCTCGTAGCGGTTCCCCAGGCACCGGCGCCCTGGTTCCACCACTGAGGCCACTCCTCGTCTCTGCCGCCGCTCTCGCGCGCGGTCACGCCGCCGTACCGTTTCCCGGACGACGCCCTGGATGCTGTCCACTCCGCCGCCCGCCTACACATCGCAGGCATGCTCATCGTCTCCGACGGGTGGCCCTGCTCCTCAACACGGGGGTGCCGGGGGACCGGCCGACCGGCGCGCCGGTTGCGGCCCGTGCTCGCGGGGACACGGTGCTGCGCCGTCGGCCCGGACGGGGGAGGCGCGGGGCGCTGCCGGGCCGCGTGCCAGGGTGACCGCCGAGGCGGGACGGCGGCGGGCGCGGTCCAGCGAGCGAGCCGGGAGGCGCGACGATGTCCGACACCGTGACCAGGGACGACGACGGCGGCATCGCCACCCTGACGCTGCTGCGCCCCGGCCTCACCCACGACGCGCGCCGGGACCTGCTGGCCGCGGTGCGCGCGGTGGCCGGCGACGAGTCGGTGCGGGCCGTGCTGCTGACCGGCACCGGCCGGGCCTTCTGCGTCGGCCAGGACCTCGGCGAGCACCTCTCGGAGATGCAGAGCGGGGCGCCGGCGCCGCTCTCGGTCGTCGAGGAGGAGTACAACCCGCTGGTGCTGGCGCTCGCCGGCCTGCGGGTGCCGGTGGTCGTCGCGATCAACGGCGCGTGCGCCGGCGCGGGCCTGGGCCTCGCGCTGGCCGGGGACCTCCGGGTGGCCGCCGCCGGGGCGAAGTTCACCACCGCGTTCACCGGCATCGGCCTGTCCAGCGACTCGGCGCTGGCCGCCCGGCTGGTGCACAGCGTGGGTGGCTCGCGGGCCGCGGAGCTGCTCCTCCTGCCCGAGCCCTTCCTGGCGGAGCGGGCCGCGGAGTGGGGCCTGGTGCACCGCGTCGTGCCGGCCGAGCAGGTGCTCGCCGAGGCGCGGGGGCTGGCCGAGCGCCTGGCCGCGGGCCCGACGGCGGCCTACCGCGCGGTGAAGACCGTGCTGGCGACCGCCGCGACCGACTCCCTCGAGGAGACCCTGGCCCTCGAGGCACGGCTGCAGGCGGAGGTCGGCCGGAGCGCGGACCACCGCGAGGCGGTCGAGGCGTTCCTGGCCAAGCGCCCGCCGGTCTTCAGCGGGCGCTGAGCCCGGCGGGCGACCGCCGGGGAAGAGGGCACCTGCCGCCGGGGTGGGCCGGACCGACCCGGGGGCAGGGCGTCGAGGGCCTCAGGAGCGCGCGAGGACCGTGCAGGCGGGGCAGACGTCGGTCGCCCGGAGCGGCCACCGCTCCTCGGGCACGACGCGGGCCAGCTCGCCGCAGACGGTGAGTTCGCAGGCGCCGTCGATCTCGGCCACCGGACGGTGCAGCTCCACCGCGTGCCACATCGCCGCCGTGAGGCCGTGGGCCCGGCTGCGAGCGGCGGCGTGGACGATCGTCTGCAGCATCATGCTGACGTCGTCGGCAGCCGCCCCGCCGACGGTTACGGGGCCCGCGGGTGCCCTCACCCCTCGGGGTGAGGTCGGCCGGGCCCGCGCCCGCTGCGCGGCCGGTGCAGGATGCGCGCATGGAGCTCACCAAGCACGGGCACGCCTGCGTGGTCATCGCCGACGGCGACCGGCGGCTGGTCATCGACCCGGGCGCGTTCACCGACCCGGCGGCGCTGGAAGGCGCCACCGCGGTCCTGGTCACGCACGAGCACCCGGACCACTTCGTCGCCGACCGGCTCCGGGCCGCGCTGGAGGCCTCCCCCGGCCTCGCCGTCTGGACCAACCGCTCGGTGGCGGCCCAGCTCGAGGGGGCCGGGGACCGGGTGCGCGTGGTGGGTCACGGCGACGTGGTGGACGTCGCCGGGTTCGAGGTGGCGGTGCACGGCGAGCTGCACGCCGAGATCCACCCGGAGCTGCCACGGGTGGCCAACATCGGCTTCCTGGTCGACGGGCAGGTCTTCCACCCGGGGGACGCCTTCACGGTGCCCGAGACGCCGGTGGCGACGCTCCTGCTGCCGCTGCACGCGCCGTGGTCGCGGACGCCGACGTCATCGACTACGTACGGGAGGTGCGGGCCGACCAGGCCTTCTCCGTCCACGACGGGCTGCTCAACGACGCAGGTCTGGGCGTCGTCGGCGGGCTGCTGGGCGAGCGGGGCCCGGGGATCCCGACGCCGTTCAGCCGGCTGGCCCCGGGGGAGACGGTCGAGCTCTGAGCCGCGCCGTCTCCCCGGGGCAGCGGGTCAGCGGACCGCGCGCTTGTTCTTGCCGGCGATCGCCTCGGCCACGCCGATCAGCAGGACGGCGGCGACCACGGCCAGGACGAAGCCCAGCACGTTGAGCTCCCAGATGTCGCCGGTGCCGAAGAACTGGGCGATCAGGCCGCCGATCAGCGAGCCGACCAGCCCGAGGGCGAGGGTGGCGACGATGCCGAGGTTCTGCTTGCCCGGCGTGATGAGCCGAGCGAGCGCGCCGATGACGAGTCCAGCCACGAGAAAGCCGATCATGTTGTTCCCCTTCGTTCGTACCGGCGTGGCCCCCATGCCGGCATCCGCCGGCTGCGCACACCGGTGCACGACGAGGTCCAGTACCCCCAAGATCGCCGGGTGAAGCACCGCATCCCCCGATCGGGGGCGGGTCAGGCGGGCCGGCCGGCCCGGTCGACGTGGGCGGGCACCTTGGCCAGCTCGGCGTCCACGGTGCGCTGCACCAGCCTGCGCAGGGCCCCGCGCTGCAGCCGGCGCACGACCCGGCCGCCGGTGGTGGGCTCGTGGGTGATGGTGATCGTCACCCGCGTCCCCCCGCTGCCCGAGGCGGCCAGCTCGATGCGCGTCGTCCAGGTCTCCGGCGTGAGCCGCAGGCGCGTGGTGACCAGCCGCGTCGGCTCCCACTCCACGATCTCGCCCTGCGGCGCCCCCGCCGCCGGGGCACCCTCCAGCCTCCCCGGCGCGCAGACGAAGGTGGTCCCGACGCCCGGGTCCGCGACGACACCGTCGAGGACGTAGGAGACGTCGCAGACCGAGCAGTAGGGCTCCAGGACCGCCAGCGCCCGCCACACCTGCGCGGGCGGCTGCGGCACCTCCCGGCTGCCCGTGGCCGTCGTCGTCGCCATCAGCGTCCGTTCACCGAGACCTCGAACTCGACCTGGCTGACGTCGGGCCGCAGCCTCGAGAAGCTGTGCAGCAGCGGCTCCCCGCCGGAGTCGCGCACGGTGGTGCGCACCACGAGCAGCGGCGACCCGGCGACCACCTGCAGCAGGGCGGCCTCCTCGGGGGCGGCGGTGCCGACGTCGACGACGATCCGCGCGTGGGCCAGGTCGGCCTGGTACTCCCGGCGCAGGTACGCGTACAGCGAGCCCTCGCTGAAGTCCTCCTCGGCCACGCGCGGGTACCGGTCCGCGGGCATGTAGCTGTGCGCGACGTGGTTGGGGGCGCCGTCGACGCTGCGCAGCCGCTGGAGCTCGATGACGTCGGCCGCGCCGTCCAGCCCCAGCTCCGCGGCGACCGCCGCGGGGGCGGGGACCACCCGCTGGGCCAGCACCGTGGTGCCGACCTGGGCCCCCTGCTCGGTCATCACCGAGCTCCAGCCGGCGATGCGGTGCACGAAGCTCTCGCGGTACTCGTGCCGGATGGCGGGCCGGGTCACGTACGTGCCGCGGCCCTGCTCGCGCACCAGGTGCCCGTCGGCCACCAGACCGTCCACCGCGCGCCGCAGCGTGATGCGGCTGACGCCGTACTCGGCGCACAGGACCGGCTCCGGCGGCAGCAGGGTCAGCTCCGGGAGCGCGGCGACGCGCCGGCGGAGGTGCTCCCGGACCGACAGGTACTTCGGTCCGGGGACTGGGCTGACCACGAGGCAAAGGTACTGCCCGAGCAGACGTCTGGTCGTCATGTCGTATGAGACGTCACATCGGCGCGCCGGACCACGCCGCGAACAGTGGGTCGTCTAGACGTCATGACGTATGGTCGAGGCTTCCGACCCGGAGGGAGGTCCGATGCGCATCGGAGTCCTCACCGGCGGGGGTGACTGCCCCGGCCTCAACGCCGTGATCCGGTCCGTCGTGCGGACCGCCGACCACCGCTACGGCAGCGAGGTGATCGGCTTCCGCGACGGCTGGCGCGGCCTCCTGGAGGACCGGACCATGCCCCTCGACGTCGGCCGCGTCGACGGGCTGCTCACCCGGGGCGGCACGGTCCTCGGCTCGGCCCGCGTCGCGCCCGAGCTCCTGCGCGACGGCCTGGAGCGGATGCGCGCGGTGCTCGCCGCGCACGAGGTCGACGTCCTCGTGCCGATCGGCGGGGAGGGGACGCTCACCGCCGCCCACGTGCTCTCCGAGGCCGGCGTGCCCGTGGTCGGCGTCCCCAAGACGATCGACAACGACATCGACTGCACCGACCTCACCTTCGGCTTCGACACCGCGGTGAGCATCGCCACCGAGATGATCGACCGCCTCCACACGACCGCCGAGTCCCACCAGCGCGTCCTGCTGGTCGAGGTGATGGGCCGGCACGCCGGCTGGATCGCCCTGCACGCGGGGCTGGCCGCCGGCGCCCACGTGACGCTGGTGCCCGAGCAGCCGTTCGACGTCGACGAGGTCTGCCGGCTGGTGAGCGCCCGCTTCGCCCGCGGCGCCTCGCACGTCATCGGGGTGGTCGCCGAGGGCGCCACCCCGAGGCCCGGCACGATGTCCATCCGGGACGGCGGCGTCGACGAGTTCGGCCACCGCCGCTTCACCGGCGTCGCCCAGCAGCTCGGCGAGGAGCTGGAGAAGCGCACCGGCAAGGAGGTGCGCACCACCGTGCTCGGCCACGTGCAGCGCGGCGGCACGCCCACCTCCTTCGACCGGGTGCTCGCGACCCGCTTCGGCCTGCACGCCGCCGTCGCCGCGCACGAGGGCAGGTTCGGCGAGATGGTCGCCCTGCGCGGCACCGACATCGAGCTGGTCCCGCTGGCGACGGCGGTGGCGCGACTCAAGACCGTCACGGCGTCCCGGCTGGCCGAGACGGAGTCCTTCACCGGCTGAGCGGGACCCGCCGGCGCACCGGTCCGCGACCCGTGTGAGGGAAACGACCTGGTCGGGTCGGCGGGCCGCAGGTGCCGGGGGGCAGACTCGGCCCGTGATCGACGCGTCGTCCGGCCGAAGCGCCCGGTGGGAGAGCACCCATCGGCGGATCTTCGCGGCGGCGCTCCGGCTCTTCCAGGAGCACGGCTTCGACGCGGTCGGGGTCTCCCAGATCGCGGCCGAGGCGGGCGTCTCGGTGCCGACGTTCTACGCGCACTACCCGAGCAAGGAGCACGTCGTCATGCGGATGGCGACCCCTGCGCAGACCGCGGCGGTCCTCGCCGCGCAGCCGGCGGAGCTGCCGCTGGGCCAGCGGATCCGCAGAGCGGCCCTGGCGACGGTGGGCGGCGGGCTGGGCGAGGACGAGGAGGACTTCACCGCGCGCTGGCAGGTGATCGCCTCGACACCCGCGCTGCGGCACCGTGCCGCGGAGTTCGAGCGCGCCACCGCGGCCATGGTCCTGGAGCACCTGTCGGCGACCACCGGCCGGCCGATCGGGCCCACGGACACCGTGGTGGCCGGGGCGTACCTGTCGGCCTACACCGCCGGGCTGCTCGCCTGGGCCGACTGCCGGGGCGAGCGCCCGATCGTGGCCTGCGTCGAGGAGGCGTTCGACGCGCTGGAGGACGCGTGGTCCACCCTCAGCGACCCGGGGAGCGCAGCTCCACCACGGTGACCTCCGGGCGCGCGCCGATCCGCATGGGCGGCCCCCAGGCGCCCGCGCCGGCGGTCACGTACAGCTGGGTGTCGCCGTGCCGCGAGAGGCCCTCCACGGCCGGCTGGTCCAGCCGCACGGCGTAGTCGAAGGGCCAGAGCTGGCCGCCGTGCGTGTGCCCCGACAGCTGCAGGTCGACCCCAGCCCTGGCCGCCTGGTCGACCATGAACGGCTGGTGGGCCAGCAGCACGACCGGTGTCGCGTCGTCGCGGCCGTCCAGCGCGGCATCGAGGTCCGCGCCGTGCCCGGGGACACCGGAGGCCGCGGCCACCCGGTCGTCGATGCCGGCGAGGTCGAAGGACGCCCCGCCGCGCACGATGGGGACCCGCTCGTTGCGCAGCACCTCCACGCCCAGCGTGGGCAGGTGGCGCAGCCAGGCGCGGGTGTCGGTGAAGTACTCGTGGTTCCCGGTGACGAAGAAGACGCCCTGCTCGCTGACCAGGTCGCCGAGCGGGGCCACGTCCTCCCGCAGCTCCTCCACGGTGTCGTCGACCAGGTCGCCGACGATGGCGACGACGTCGGGGCGCTGCGCGTTGACGATCTCCACCAGCCGCTCGAACCGGCGCCCGCCGTAGGTCGCGGAGAGATGGGCGTCGGAGAACGTGACGATGCGCAGGCCGTCCAGCGCGGGGCTCAGCCGCGGCAGGGTGACCGGGACGCGCCGGACCACGGGGGCGCTGCCGGCGAAGTAGGCGCCAGTGCCGGCGGTGCCCAGGGCCACCACGCCCGCGGTCACGGCCAGGCCGCGCGCGAGGAACAGCCGGCGCGAGCGGTCGGGCAGGTCCTCGTCCGCGGGCGCCGGGGCGGCGTCCTCCTCGGGGGACGGCACGGGGGCACCGGCGGCGACCGGCGCCGGGACGGCGGTCCGGGCCCGGCCGCGCCGCCGGATGAGGGCGTTGCCGACGGCGCGCACGGGCTCCAGGGCCAGCAGGGACAGGAACGCGTAGAGCGCGATGCCCAGCCAACTGAAGCCCACCCAGCTCAGCGGGGCGGCGGCGTCGAGCGGGAGCTGCCCGCGCAGCACCACTGCCAGCACCGGCAGCACGGCCAGCAGCACCGTGAGCCACGTCAGCCGACGGCGCCACCGGCCGCGGTCGGTCGTGCTGCGCACGAGGCGGAACCAGAGGTAGCCGTGCAGCAGCCCCACGGCGAGCAGGACCACGGTGCCGAAACCCAGCAGGCCGACGACGGACAGGACGGCCTCCGGGCCTCGGGATCACGACGGACCCCTCCATGGTGCCCGTCCGCGCGCCGGCACGACGACGCGGCACGGCGGGAGGGTCCCGCCGGGTCAGCCGGAGAGCCGGGACCCCAGGGCGGTGGCCAGCTTCGAGGCCCGCGGCGACGGACGTGCGCCGGCCGCGACCAGCCGGTCGCCCACGGCCGCCAGCAGGGCCTCATCCCCCGCGCCCAGCTCGACCTCGACCTCCCGCCACGTGCGGACCTCCGGCTCCCCGCCGGGTGTGGCGGGCCGGGTCTCGGCGCGCACCGTGTCGTCGGCGACCTCGGCCAGCTGCCGGCCGTCCTCGGCACGCAGCGCCGTGAGCAGCCGGCGGGTGTGCAGCAGCACGACCGGGCCGAGCCCGGCGTCGCCCAGCAGCTCGGCCACCGCCCGGCGCAGCTCCGCCGGAGGGGCCTCCCCGCCCTCGCCCAGCGGCACGTGCAGCTCGCGGCGGGCGGCGCCGGCCGGCAGCTTCAGGTGCCAGCCGGCGTCCGGGCCACCGGTCCGTCAGCGCAGGGTCACCCGCGCCCGGGCCAGCCGCAGGTCCGGGGTGTCGTGGTAGACCGCCACCAGCTGGTGCGCCTCCGGCGGCGGGACCGCGGCGACGCCGGGCAGGCCGGTGAGGTCGGGGACGTCGAACTCCGGGTCGACGTCGAACTTCCGCTCGACCTCGAGCTGCTCGGTGGCCATCCCCCGACGGTAGGGCCTGGCGGGGCCGCCGGTGGCCCGGCCCCGCGGCGCTGGCTACGTTGCGGGGCATGTCCCCGCAGCGCGGCCGGAGGCGGTGGGCCACGGCCGCGAGCCTCCCCTGGGCGGTGTGGGCCGCGGTCCGGCTGACCGGCTCGGAGCGCGGTTTCCCGCTGGTGCCGGCGCTGGCCTTCACCCCCCAGGCCGCGGCGGCCTCGGTCCTCCCGCTGTCCGCGGCGGTCGCCGCATGCTCCCGGGCGGGAGCGGTGCTCGCCGCGGTCTCCGGGGTGGCGCTGGCCGGGGCGGTGCGACGGGCCCGCGGCACCCCCGGTCCCTCACCCGGCGGCGGCACGGTGCTGCGGGTCGCCACGGTGAGCCTGCGCAAGGGCCGGGTCCCGGCGGCGTCGGTCATGGGGCTCGTCCGGAGGGACGGCGTCGACGTCCTCGCCGTCCAGGAGCTGACGCCCGGCGCGGAACGGCGGCTGCGCGAGGCGGGCCTGGACCGGGAGCTCCCGCACTCGCACGTCGTCCCCTCCCGGCCCGGCTCGGTCGTCTCCGGCTCCGGAGCGCTGTGGAGCCGATGGCCGCTGCACCGTCCCGGGAACGTGGCGGGGACGTTCGAGCAGCCGTGCGCCCGGGTCCGCATCGGCGACGGCGCGGAGGTCGAGGTCGTCTCGGTGCACACAGCGCCCCCGGCGACCTCGCCCGGGGCCGTGCGCGCCTGGGCCCGGGACCTGGCGGCGCTGCCGTCCCCGGCCCCCGACGTGCTCCGCGTGCTCGCCGGGGACTTCAACGCCACACCGGACCACGCGGCGCTGCGGTCGGTGCTGCGCCGCGGCTGGGTGGACGCGGCCCGCGCGACCGGGCTCGGGACGACGTGGACCTGGCGCCCGCTGCGGCTCCCCCTCCCCCGGCTGGTGCTCGACCACGTGCTCGTGGACCCACGGCTGGAGGTGGCGGCGTGCTCCGTCGTGCCGGTGCCGGGCAGCGACCACCGGTCCGTCGTCGTGGACGTGGTGCTGCCCGGCTGAGGCCGGGATGTTCACCGGTCGCGCGCTCGGGGAAGCCCCCGTGTCCAGTGGTGTGCGACCGAGCGCGCCGCGTGGAGAGGAGCGGCCATGTTGAGCCAGCGCGAAGTGACCGCGGCGATCGGCACCACCGCCTACGGCAAGGGCGGCGACAAGCTGGGCACGGTCGAGCACTTCTTCGTCGACGACCGGACCGGTGAGCCGACGTGGGTGGCGGTGACCACCGGGCTGTTCGGAACCCGGCACTCCGTGGTCCCCGCCCAGGAGGCCACCTTCGCCGACGGCCGGCTGCAGCTCCCGGTGAGCGCCGACGCCGTCAAGAAGGCGCCCGCGATGAGCGGTGACCACCTCGACCCCGGTGAGGAGGCCGAGCTCCGCCGGCACTACGGGCTGGACCGCACCGGCCTGGAGGCCACCGGTCCGGACCGCACCGCTCCCGTCGGCAGCACCGACACCGTGAGCGTCCCGGCCACCCCGCCCGTGCCGGCCCCCGCGGAGCCGACGGCCCGGCACGCCGCCCTCGAGCCGGACACCACCGCGCCGGACACCACCGCCCCGGACACCACAGCGCCGGACACCACCGCGCCGGCGACCGACGGCGCCATGACCCGCAGCGAGGAGCGGCTCCGCGTCCGCACCGAGCGGGTCCCGGAGCGCCGGGTGCGGGTGGTCAAGTACGTGGTCACCGAGGAGGTGCAGGTGACCGTGCCGGTCCGCCGCGAGGAGATCCGGATCGAGGAGGTGCCCCTGGGCGAGCCGGGCGGGGTCCCGGCGGGCTCGCCGGCTGCCGGCACGGGCGGGCTCCCCGAGGAGATCGTGCTGCACGCCGAGCGGCCGGTGGTCGACGTCGAGGTCGTGCCGGTCGAGCGGGTGCGGCTGCGCACCGAGCTCGTGCAGGGGCAGGAGACCGTCAGCGGCCAGGTGCGCCGCGAGCAGGTCGTCGTCGACCAGGAGGGCCTGGCGCCGCGCCCCACCGCCTGAGGGCGGGTCAGCCCCGGCGGTCGGCCAGGAAGCGGAACCGGTCGCGGGTGGCGGCCACCTCCGCGGCGTCGACGTCGGCCAGGACCACCGTCTCCACGCCGGCCGCGGTCGCCAGCAGCTCGCCCATCGGGCTGATGATGCGGCTGTCGCCGGCGTGCTCGGTGCCGTCCCCGGCCGTGCCGACGCGGTTGCAGCCGACCACGTAGGCCTGGTTCTCGATGGCCCGGGCCTGCAGCAGCGCCTGCCAGTGCTGCCGGCGGGCGGCCGGCCAGTTGGCCACCACGACGTACAGGTCGGTCCCGGTGGCGGCCCGCCAGAACACGTCGGCGAAGCGCAGGTCGTAGCAGATGAACGGGGTGACGCGGAGGCCGCCGACCGTCACCGACACGGGGCCGTCACCGGCCCGGAAGCGCTCGTGCTCGCCGCCGTGGCTGAACGGGTGCAGCTTCCGGTAGCGGTGCGTGCTGCCGTCGGGCCCGGCGAGCACGAAGGAGTTGTAGGGGAGCTGCTCGCCCGGGGCGATCTCCGGGCAGCTGCCGCCCACCCAGACGCCGTGCTCCGCGGCCTGGGCGGCCAGGAACGCCGCCGACGGCCCGTCCTCGGGCTCGCCGATGCCGGGGGTCATCGAGAAGCCGGTGGAGAAGGTCTCGGTCAGCAGCACCAGCTCCGCTCCCGCGCCCGCCGCCCGGGCCACCTGGGGGGCGAGGCGGGCGAAGTTCGCCTCGCGGTCCTCCCAGACGATGTCGTGCTGCACCGCCGCGACCCTCACGCCGACCTCCTCAACCGTGCGACCGCCCCGGCGAGGACGTCGTCGCTCTTGCAGAACGCGAACCGGACCAGGTGCCGCCCCAGCTCGGCGTGCTCCGGGGTGTAGAAGACCACGGTGGGGATGGCCACCACACCGGCCCGCTGGGGCAGCTCCCGGCAGAAGGCCAGCCCGTCCCCGTCGGGGCGCACCGGACGGACGTCGACGGTGGCGAAGTAGGTGGCCTCCGGGGCCACCACCGGCAGGCCGGCCTCGCGCAGGCCGGCGACGAGCACGTCCCGCCGGTGCTGCAGGTCCCGTGCGACGCCGGTGAAGTACTCGTCGGGCAGCCGCAGGCCCGCGGCGACGGCGGGCTGGAAGGGGCCGCCGTTGACGTAGGTGAGGAACTGCTTCGCCGTGCGGACCGCCGCCACGAGGTGCGCCGGACCGCAGACCCAGCCGACCTTCCAGCCGGTCACGTTGAACGTCTTGCCCGCGCTGGAGACGACGAGGGTCCGCTCCCGCATGCCGGGCAGCGTGGCGGGCGAGAGGTGCCGGGCGCCGTCGAAGACCAGGTGCTCGTAGACCTCGTCGGTGAGCACGGTGAGGTCGTGCCGCTCGGCGAGCGACGCCAGCACCCCGAGCTCCTCGGGCGTGAAGACCTTGCCCGTGGGGTTGTGCGGGGTGTTGACCAGCAGCAGCCGGGTGCGCGGGCCGACGGCGGCGCGCAGCTCGGCCTCGTCGAAGGTCCACGGACCCTCGCCGCCGGGTGGGGGCCGCAGGGCGACGGCGCGCACCACGCCCCCGGCCATGGCGACCGAGGCGCTGTAGCTGTCGTAGACCGGCTCGAACAGGACCACCTCGTCGCCGGGCTCGAGCAGGCCGAGCATGGTGGCCGCGAGCGCCTCGGTGGCGCCGGCGGTCACGAGCACCTCGGTGTCCGGGTCGTAGGCGGCACCGGAGAACCGCTGCCGGTGCTCGGCGACGGCGGCCCGCAGCTCCGGGACGCCGGGCCCGGGCGGGTACTGGTCGGCGCCGGTGCCGATGGCCGCGCGGGCGACGTCGAGCACCTCGGGCGGGCCGGGGTAGTCGGGGAAGCCCTGGCCGAGGTTGACCGAGCCGGTGGCCACGGCCAGCGCGCTCATCTCGGCGAAGACCGTCGTCCCGAAGCCCCGGAGGCGGGACGCCAGGGGTGCGCTCACGGTGCTCCTCCCCGGTTCCACGTGGAACCGATGCCCGTCGCCGGGCTCAGCCGATGCGGACGTCCTCGTGGCCCTCGATCGCGACCACGTCGCCGGAGCGGAGCTGGCGGCCGCGGCGCTCCTCCGGCTCGCCGTTCACCGTGACCGCGCCGGAGGCCAGCACGTCCTTCACCTGGGCGCCGGTCGGGACGGCGTCGACCAGCTTGAGGAGCTGGCCGAGCCGGATGGAGTCCTCGCCGGGACGCAGGTCGACGGTGTGCACGCGCTCAGTCTGCCGTCGGGCCCAGCACGTCGCCGACCCGGACCGTCCCCGGCTCCACGACGGCGCCCCGGACGGCCAGCAGCCCGCCCCGCTCGCGGTGGATGGTCTTCAGCACCGAGGTGTCGCGGCCGATCCCGCCGGGCTGGGGCCGGGTGGTCATGACGCAGCGGGGGATGGGGACGCCGAACCGCAGCCGGACGCCACCGAGCACCGCCTCCCGGCCCTGCAGCCGGTCCTCGCCCTCGCCGTCGAGCACCACGTTCGCCCGGAACCGGCGGCGGTCCCAGGCGCCGAGGGTGCCGGTCGAGACCAGGGACACCCGGATCCGGGGGCTGTCGTGGAAGGGGCCGGACGCGCCCTCCCACTGCCGCCACTCGGCCGGGTCGGGGGCGTCCTCGTCCACCGCGGTCTCGTAGGTCGGTGGGGCGGCGCCGTCGTCGGGTGCGGCCCTCAGCTCCACCCGGCGGCCCAGCCAGTCGGACAGGGCGTCGGCGTCGGTGGTCACCGTGCCGTCGGGGAGCACGACCTCCACCCCGCCGTCGGGACGCACCCGCGCGGAGCCGAAGAGCAGCTCGGGCACCCGCCGCGCGGTGAGGCCCATCCCGGTGTCCCGGTCGAAGAGCGCCCAGCGCCGGTCACCCGCCAGGCCGAGCACACCGACGTCGGCCTCGGCCAGCCGCTCGCCCTGCAGCGACTTCACCGGGTAGCGCCACAGCTCCAGCACCCGCATCCACGGCTCCCCCACTCAGGCCGCCGGGCTCCAGGCCAGCGTCCAGGTGCCGGCCCACTCGGCGCCCGGCTCCAGGACCAGGAGGTCGGTGCCGTCGGCCAGCGCGTTCGGCGGGCAGGTCATCGGCTCGACGGCCAGGCTGCGCCGCCACTGGCCCGTGGGCAGGGTGTCGCCGCTGTAGACCTGCAGCCACGGCCAGGCGGCGTCGGCCGCGAGGACCAGCTCGCCGGCCGCCCCCGTCAGGCGCACCTTCGCCCAGCCCTCCGCGTCACGCTCCAGGTCGGTCAGCGGGGTGTCGAGCGCGCGGTCGCCGACCCGGCCGACCGCCCCGTCGAAGGGGCGCCGCTCCCCCGTCGGCATGCCGCCGTCGAGGACCAGCTCGGTGCGCGCCGGCAGCGCCAGCCCGGCGTCGCCGATGCCGCCGTCCTCGGTGGCCCCGACGGAGAGGTAGGGGTGGACGCCGGCACCGAACGGCGCCGGCCGGTTCCCGGCGTTGCGCACCCTGAGCGTCCAGGTCAGCCGGTCGGCGTCGAGGACGTGGTCGACGGCCGCGGCGAGCCGGAACGGGTAGCCGGGGTGGGGCTCGACCGTCGTCCCGACCGTGACGGACCGGTCCGACCGCTGCAGCACGCTCCAGGGCTGCCAGGACAGCAGGCCGTGGATCGCGTGCGGCTCCTCGGGGGACTGGACCTCGAGCTGGAGCTCCTCGCCCTCCCACCGCCAGCGGCCGTCCCTGATCCGGTTGGGCCAGGGCAGCAGGACCGCGCCGCGCCAGCCGGGGAGCATCCGGCCGGCGGGGTAGCCGTCGAGCACCTCCCAGGCGCCGACGGCCAGCCGGCGGAGGGCACCGCCGCGGAGGTCGACGACGAGGCGCGCGTCGCCGGCGGAGAGCTCGACCTCGGCGGGCTCGGCCGGGGGCCAGGTGTCAGGCATGCGGTCAGCTCACCACACCGCGGCCCCGTTCCCCCGGCGAGATCTGCACACCCGCCCCCATCGGGGCGCCGACAGGGGCGAGTGCGCAGATCTCGGAGGGTCAGGGGTTGTGCGTCACCTGCTCGGCGAACTGCACGACCTGCTCCTGGGTGAACGCGTCCGGCACCTGGAGGGTGAAGGTGGTCCCGTCCTCGAACTGGGCCTGCAGGTACCAGATCCGCTGGCCCAGGTACCCGGCGTCGCAGAGCACCAGCTGCGCCGGGCGCCCGTGCACGGTGACCGGCACGACCGGTCCCACCGGTCCCATCAGCTGGTCCAGCAGCTGGTCCGGCGGGACGACGTCCTCGGGGAGCGGCAGGTGCACGGTGAGCGTCTGCTGCTCGTAGGAGTCGTTCACCAGGCTGAGGACCCGGCCCATCTTGAAGGCCTGCACCGACCAGCCGGCCGGCGCCAGACCGATGTCGAGGACCGCCGGCTGCGGACGGTCGACCAGGGACTCGGCGATGGCGAGCACCCGCTCCGGTGCCCGGTAGCGGCCGTGCGCCAGCACGACCACCCACTGGTCGTCGGCCCGCTCCCACTGCAGCCGGGTGAACGAGCGGTGGCCGCAGCCGGTGGCCTGGTCGCCGGTGCACCACTCGCGGGAGTACCGGACCAGGTCGGCCTCCCGGCCGTCGACGGAGACCTCGGTGGAGGCCTCCAGGTCGAAGCCCGGCGCCCCCTCGTCGCCGATGCCCTCGGGCTCGTCCTCGGAGACGTAGAGGGTGAAGCCGTGGGCGCCGGTGGCGTCGTCGTAGGCGGCGATCGAGGCGCCGGTCCCGTCGCCGTCGAAAGCCGGCCGCAGCCCGTCGGGAACGGGGTCCGGCGTGAGCGGGAACGTCGGCATGGCGAAGTCCACCAGGGTGACGCTGTCGGCAGGCGCTCCCGGCCCGTCGGGCGCGGCGACCAGCACCGCGCCGGTCCAGGCGGCGGCCGCCGCCACCACGGCGGCACCGAGGCGGAGGACCACCCTCCGGCCCGGGCGCCGGGACCGCCGGGGAGCGGGACCGGCGATCTCGTCGAGCAGCGCGGCGCGGGCGGCCGACCGTGCGGCGGGGGTGAACGGCGGGGCCTCGGGGCCGGCCTCGCGGAGCAGCGTCAGGTCGTTCATCGGTCGTCCTCCTCGGAGGCGTCGGTCGGGAGGACGCCGCCGAGCGCGGCGCGGGTCTGGCGGCGGGCGCGGTGCAGGCGGGAGCGGACGGTGCCCACGGGCACGTCCAGGACGGCGGCGATCTCCTCGTAGCCGAGCTGGCCCCAGGCCAGCAGCAGGAGCGCGTCGCGGTCGTGCGCCTTCAGCTTCGCCAGCGCGGCCGCGAGCGGGCCGCGGAGCGCCTCGGCGTCCAGCCGGTCGGCGGAGTCGCCGGGGTCGGCGGCCTGGCCCACCGGGCGGGCCGCCTCCCGGGCGAGCGCGCGGTACCGGCGCTGCTCGGTGCGCACGTGGCCGTGCACGAGGTTGGTGGCGATCCCCAGGAGCCAGGGCCGGACCTCGACGTGGTCGGGCCGGTAGGCCGCGCGGCGGCGGAAGGCGACCAGGAAGGTCTCGCTGACCAGGTCGTCGGCCAGCTCCCCGACGCGCCGGCCGAGGTAGCGGTGCACCGTCGCCGCGTGGCGGTCGAACAGCGGCGCGAAGGCCTCGGGGTCGGCCAGCGAGCGGGCCATCAGCTCCGCGTCGGTCGGGGCGGCGCCCGGGAGCGCACGCATGCGGGGCGGCTCCGGCGGTGGACCGGCGGACCGGTGCAGCGCCGTCGGGGTCACGGAGCGGAATGATCCGGCCGCGAGCGGTGAAGTCGTCACACCCCTCCATGTCCGGAGCGGCGGATCCGGTTCACGGACGCCGGACGGGCACCGCGGCCCCCGCGCGCGGGGGCCGCGGCCGGGGCTCAGCTCCCGCAGTTCTCCTCGCCGTAGCCCTGGACGGTCTCGGCGGAGGTGGCGAACTTCTCGGCGGTCTCCTGGTCGAAGTCACCGCTCTCGACGGCCTGCTCGAAGTCGCCGTCCTCGGGGAAGTTGTCGGCCATGAACGTGGCCGCCTCCTTGACGTCGTCGCCGGCGTCGTCGGGGACGTTGTCGGCGAGCTCGTCGAAGGCGTCCTTGGCCTGGTCGACGTCCTCGTCCTCGATCTGGTCGATCGCCTCGTACTGCTCGCAGAAGTCCTCCACACCGGCCCCGCCGCAGGCGGTCAGGCTGAACGGGAGGGCGGTCGCGGCCGCGACGAGCGCGAGCTTCCGGATGCGCATGGGTGGTCCCTTCTCGGGCTGCGGCGGGACCGGGCGGGTCCACCGCGGTCGGTGGCGTCGGCACACCCTCACACACCGCCCGCGGAACCGGGTTCAGGCCGTACCCGAACCCGTCCGGCGGGTCCCCAGGTCGCGCTCGAAGAAGAGGGACCCCTCCGCGTCGGGGTCCCCGACGTAGGCGCCGAACGCCGGGACCGGCCGGTACCCCGCGCCCTCGTAGAGGCCCAGCGCCTCCGGCTGCAGGGGGCCGGTCTCCAGCCGCAGCGTCGTCCACCCCCGGTCCCGCGCCGTCGCCTCCAGCGCCGCGAGGACCGCCTTGGAGATCCCTCGCCCCCGCGCGGCCGGGACGACGTACATCCGCTTGACCTCCGCCACCCCGCCGCCGAGGTCGCGCAGCGCCCCGCAGCCCAGCGGCGTGCCGTCGTCGTCACGCGCGACCAGGACGACGGAGATGTCCGCGGCCGAGGGGTGGGCACCCGGCTCCTCCTTGCCGCCGTACCGGGCCCGGACCTCCTCCTGCTGGTCGTCGGTCAGGCGGCGGACGTCGGCGTCGTCCCAGGCGGCGGGCTCGATGATCACGGACCGATCCTCACAGGGGGCCTGGCCCCGGCCGCGGGTACGGTCCGGCGGGAACCCACCGCGAAGGAGCACCGTGCCGGTCGACCGCGAACTGCCCACCCCCGAGGCCGCCGACCTGCTGGCCCTCACGCGCGAGATCGCCGATGCCGAGCTCGCGCCGAAGGCGGCGGCCTCCGAGCGCGAGGAGCGCTTTCCGCGGGAGGTCTTCCGGACCCTCGGCGAGGCCGGGCTGCTCGGCCTGCCATTCGCCGAGGAGGTCGGTGGCGGCGGCCAGCCCTACGCGGTCTACCTGCAGGTGGTCGAGGAGCTCGCCGCCCGGTGGGCCAGCGTGGCGCTCGGGGTGAGCGTGCACACGCTGGCCTGCTCCCCCATCGCCACCTACGGCACCGAGGCGCAGCGGCGCGACCTGCTGCCGGAGATGGTCGGGGGCACCCTGCTCGGGGCCTACTCGCTCTCCGAGGCCCATGCCGGCTCCGACGTCGCCGCCATGCGGGCCTCGGCCACGCGGACCGACGACGGGTGGGTCGCCCGTGGCGAGAAGGCGTGGGTCACCCACGGCGGGCACGCCGACTTCTACTCGACGTTCCTGCGCACCCCCGACGACGGGCCGAGGGGCATCTCCTGCTTCCACGTCACCCCGGACCTGGCCGGCTTCAGCGCCGCGAGGCCCGAGGAGAAGATGGGCCTGACCGGCTCCACGACCTCGGCGATCCGGTTCGACGACGTCGCGATCCCGGAAGGCCGGCTGGTCGGCGAGCCGGGCAGGGGCATGGCGATCGCCCTCGGCGCGCTCGACTCCGGCCGGCTGGGGGTCAGCGCCGTCGCCGTCGGGCTCGCGCAGTCGGCGCTCGACGTCGCCGTCCGGTACGCCGTGGAGCGGGAGGCCTTCGGCCGGCCGATCGCCGAGCACCAGGGGGTCTCGTTCCTGCTGGCCGACATGGCCGCCGCGGTCGAGTCCGCACGGGCCACGTACCTGGTGGCCGCCCGGCGCAAGGACGCCGGCAAGCCGTTCTCCCGACAGGCCAGCATCGCCAAGCTGGTCGCCACCGACGCCGCGATGAAGGTCACCACCGACGCCGTCCAGGTGCTCGGGGGCGCCGGCTACACCCGGGACCACCCGGCGGAGCGCTACATGCGCGAGGCCAAGGTCATGCAGATCTTCGAGGGGACCAACCAGATCCAGCGCATGGTGATCGGTCGGCACCTCACCGCGGAGGCCGTGCCGCCGGCCGGCTGAGGCGGGGTTCCACGTGGAACCCGCCGGGGGATGGACCCGGCCCGCTCCGCGCACGAGACTGGACCTCCTACCGCACCAGGAGAGCCCCATGCCGGAACCGCACCTGCGCGCCGCCGACGCCGACCGCACCGCCGTGGCGACCGCCCTCGGCGAGCACATGGCCGCGGGCCGGCTCACCGTGGCCGAGTACGAGGAGCGGCTGGAACGCGCGTACGCGGCCAGGACCTACGGCGAGCTCGCGGTGCTGACCGACGACCTGCCGCCCGCCGGCCTCCCGGCGGTACCGGCCCCCGCGCCCGCGCCGTCGCCGGCCCGATGGCACGGCGCGGACGCCGCGGCCTGGCGGTCCTGGGCGAGCACCGCGCTCATCGTGACCGCCATCTGGGCCGTCACCGCGCTCGCCAACTGGGAGCTCCTGTACTTCTGGCCGGCGTGGGTCATCGGGCCGTGGGGCGCGGTCCTGGTCGCCCAGATGTTCTTCGGGGACGACGACGGGACCGACGACGGTCCCGCACGAGCGCTGCACGGCCGCTGAGCCACCCGGCCCCGGGAACGACGAAGGGCTCCCCGGAGGGAGCCCTTCGACCCGGTGGGCAAGGGGGGAGTTGAACCCCCACGTCCTTTCGGACACACGGACCTGAACCGTGCGCGTCTGCCATTCCGCCACTTGCCCTGGCGAGGGAAGACAGTAGCAGCCGCAAGCCGTACCCCGAGCGGGGGGTCCGTCGTTGCCCTGTCCCGGGAGGACGTGCGGGGAGTCGCGGCTCGCCGGGGAGTCAGCCGCGTCCCACCCGGCTACGATCACGGGTGGCACAGCGGGAACCTCGACCGAGCGCAAAGGAGCGACTGTGGGTGTGCTGCAGCGCTTCGAGCGCCGGCTCGAAGGCATGGTGGGACTGGCGTTCGCCCGGATCTTCAAGGGCAAGGTGCACCCCGCCGAGATCGCCAAGGCGCTCCAGCGCGAGGCCGACGAGCAGCGCTCCGTCCTCGGCGAGGGCCGCGTGCTGGCCCCGAACGTCTACGTCGTCCGGCTGGGCGAGACCGACTTCGAGCACCTCGGGCAGTGGTCCGACCAGCTCGCCGGCGAGCTCGCCGACATGGTCACCGAGCACATCGACGACGAGGGCTACCAGGTCTTCGACAAGGTCACCGTGCACCTCGAGCAGGACGACGAGCTGACCACCGGCGTCTTCGAGGTCAGCTCGCACGTCGCCGACCCCGCGCGGCCCGCGCCCCGGCCCGGCGTCGCCCCGATGGCCTCCGCGCCCGTCGCCGGCCCGCCCGGGGTGCCGCCCCTCCCGCCGCTGCCCGCCCTCCCCCCGCTGCGGGGACGCGGCGCCACCGACACCGGCAAGCAGGGGCCGTCGATGGTCGGCCGCGCCGGCTCGCGGAGCACCACGACCCACGCGCTCGTCGTGGACGGCCCCGGCACCCGCCACGAGCTGACGACCGGGCGCAACGTCATCGGCCGCGGCACCGAGGCCGACATCCGCCTGCCCGACACCGGGGTGAGCCGCAAGCACGTCGACGTCGTCCTCGAGGGCGGCGTCGCCACGGTCGAGGACCTCGGCTCCACCAACGGCACGCTCGTCAACGGGCGCCGCATCACCCGCCACGCGCTCAGCGACGGCGACGTCATCCGCATCGGCCACTCGGTCCTGGTCTACCGGCAGGACGGCGCGTGAGCCGACCTCCACGCTCGCGGCGGCACCCGGCAGGCCAGGACCTCCGCCCCGCCTCCGCCGGTCGCGCCCCGGCCGGGACGGTGGCCCGGTGAGCGAACTGGTGCTGCAGATCTTCCGCTTCGGGTTCCTGCTCCTGCTCTGGCTGTTCATCTTCGCCGCGTTCCGCGTGGTGCGCGCCGACCTGTTCGGCGGCCGCACCGGGCGCGTCTCCTCGGTGCCGCCGCGCGCGGCGTCGCCGAAGAAGCGCGGCCACCGCGGCCCGCGGTCCCTCGTCGTCACGGCCGGCCCGCTCTCCGGGACCAAGATCACGCTGGGTGACCAGCCGATCCTCATCGGCCGCGCCGACGACTCCACCCTGGTCCTCACCGACGACTTCGCCAGCTCCCGGCACGCGCGGCTCACCAACCGTGGTGGACAGTGGTACGTCGAGGACCTCGGTTCCACCAATGGCACCTACCTCGACCAGCAGCGCGTGCAGGGTCCGCTGCTGGTCGCCCCCGGCCAGCCGATCCGTATCGGCCAGACCGCACTGGAGCTGCGTTCGTGACGCTGGTTCTCCGCTATGCCGCGCGTTCCGACCGCGGCCTCATCCGCGGCAACAACCAGGACTCGGTGTACGCCGGGCCCCGGCTGCTGGCCGTGGCCGACGGCATGGGCGGCCACGCCGCCGGTGACGTCGCGAGCAAGGTCGTGATCGCCGCGCTCGAGCACCTCGACGACGACGCGCCGTCGGGCGACATGCTGCAGGCCCTGCGCTCCGCCGTCTTCGAGGGCAGCGAGCACCTGCGCGAGGTGATCCGCGAGTCCCCGCAGCTGGAGGGCATGGGCACCACGCTCACCGCGATCCTCTTCGCCGGTGGCCGGCTCGCGCTCTGCCACGTCGGCGACTCGCGCGCCTACCTGCTCCGCGACGGCCAGTTCACGCAGATCACGCACGACGACACCTTCGTGCAGACGCTGATCGACGACGGCCGGATCACCGCCGAGGAGGCCAACCACCACCCCCAGCGGTCGCTGCTGCTGCGGGCGCTGAACGGCCAGGAGGTCGAGCCGGACCTCTCCATGCGCGAGGCGCGGGCCGGAGACCGCTACCTGCTCTGCTCCGACGGGCTCTCCGGCGTGGTCAGCGAGGAGACCCTGGCCGAGGCGCTGCAGGACCCCGACCCGCAGGCCACCGCCGACCGGCTCATCGAGCTCGCGCTGCGCAGCGGTGGCCCGGACAACATCACCGTGATCGTCGCCGACGTCATCGAGGACACCGGCGGGGGCGGCCGGCTCGACCCGGTCGTCGACGGCGCCGCCGGCGACAACATCGGCCAGCGGCAGGTCGACAGCCGCTCGGCCGCCGGCCGCGCCGCGCTCGCCGACCCCGCTCCCTCGCCCCCACCGGCACCCACGCTGCCGACGGGCGGCGGCCCCTCCGCCCGCCGCCGCCCGCTACGCGTCCTCCTGGTGGCGGGGGCCCTCCTCACCGTTCTGGTGGCGGGGGCGATCGGTACGTACGTGTGGGCCCTCAACCACTGGTTCGTGGGCGTCGAGGGCAGCGGGGAGACCGAGGAGGTCGCGGTCTTCCGCGGTCTCGACGTCTCCGTGCTCGGCCTGGACCTCTACCGGCTCGACCGGGGCACCGACCTCGCCGTCTCCGACCTGACGCCGGCCGCGCGCAACCGCGTGCGGGACGGCATCACCGCCGACGACTCCGGCCACGCCGACCGCATCCTCGAGGCGCTGCACGACCAGCGGCTGCCGCTGTGCCGCACCTCCGCCCCGGGTACGGCCGGCGCCACGGCCACGCCTGCCCTGCCGCAGGAGCCCTCGCCCACCGCTCCGCAGGAGCCGGTCCCCGGCGACCCGGCCCTCACCACGACCCCGGCCCCCGCGGAGACGACGACCCCGTCGTCGTCGGCCCGGACGACCACGTCGTCCGAGCCGGGGGTGAACTGCCGGGAGGCAGGCTGATGCCCGGGCCGCTCACCGACCCCCGCGGCACGGCCGCCGGGGCGACCCCCACCCGGCGCGGCACCGAGGCGGCGCTGCTGGCCTTCGCCGTCGTCATCACCGTCGTCGCGCAGATCATGGTCGACCTCACCGTCACCGGGTCCCTGCGGCCGGAGATGGCCGGCTTCAGCGTCTGGATCACCGCCCTGTGGGTGGTCGCGCACCTCGTGGTCCGCAAGTGGGCGTCCTACGCCGACCCGCTGCTGCTGCCCGCGGTGGCGCTCCTCGTCGGCCTCGGGCTGACCGTCATCCACCGGCTCGACCTCGCCGCCGAGCAGGTCGGCAGCACCGTGACCCGCGAGGACGCCCCGGTGCAGCTCATCTGGGCCACCCTGGGCGTCGCGCTGTTCGTCGGCTTCCTGGTGGCCGTGCGCGACCACCGGTCCCTCGCCCGGTTCGCCTACACCCTGGCGCTGGTCGGCATCGTGCTGCTGGCCCTGCCGGCCGTCCTGCCGGCGTCCATGTCCGAGGTCAACGGGGCCAAGATCTGGATCCGGGTCGCGGGCTTCTCCATCCAGCCCGGCGAGTTCGCCAAGCTCTGCCTGATCGTCTTCTTCGCCGCCTACCTCGAGGACAAGCGCGACGTCCTGGCCCTGGCCAGCCGCAAGGTCGCCGGGCTCGAGCTGCCGCGCGGACGCGACCTCGGCCCGGTGCTCCTGGCCTGGGTGCTGTCGATCCTGGTGCTGGTCTTCGAGCGCGACCTGGGCAGCTCGCTGCTGCTCTTCGGCATCTTCGTGGTGATGCTCTACGTCGCCACCGAGCGCGCCAGCTGGCTGTTCATCGGCCTCGGGCTGTTCGCCGGCGGGGCGCTCATCGCCTACCAGATCTTCGCGCACGTCCAGGCCCGCGTGGACACCTGGCTCTCGCCGTCGGACTACTACGACGGTGCCGGCTACCAGGTCATGCAGTCCCTGTTCGGCCTCGGCACCGGTGGCCTCTTCGGCGCCGGGCTGGGCGGCGGCCGCCCCGACCAGGTCCCGGTGGCCAAGAGCGACTTCATCGCCTCGGCGGTCGGCGAGGAGCTGGGCCTCTTCGGCCTCGTCGCGGTGATCATCGTCTACCTCGTGCTCGTCGAGCGCGGGCTGCGGACCTCGCTGGTCGTCCGCGACGCCTTCGGCAAGCTGCTCGCCGCGGGCCTGGCCTTCGCCATCGCCTGGCAGGTCTTCGTGGTGCTGGGCGGGGTCACCGGGCTGCTCCCCCTGACCGGCCTGACCACGCCGTTCCTCGCCTACGGCGGGTCCTCGCTGGTGGCCAACTTCGTGCTCGTGGCGATGCTGGTGCGCATCAGCGACGCCGCCCGCCGGCCGGTCACCCCGCAGGCCGCCCCCGTCCGGCTCGGCGACGCCCCGACGGAGGTGGTGACGCCGTGAACGCGCCCCTGCGCCGGGTGGCGATCAGCGTGCTCGTGCTGTTCACGCTCCTGATCGTCAACGTGAACATCATCCAGGTGGTGCGCTCCGACGAGCTGCGCGACGACCAGCGCAACACCCGCGTGCTGGCCGAGGAGTACGACCGCGAGCGCGGCTCGATCGTCGTCGCCGGCAACGAGATCGCCGTCTCGGTCCCGACCGAGGACCGGCTGGAGTACCTCAGGACGTATCCGGAGGGGCCGTTGTACGCGCCGGTCACCGGGTACTACTCGCTGGTGTACGGCAACACCGCCCTCGAGGACGCCGAGAACGACGTGCTCTCCGGCGAGGACGACCGCCTGTTCGTCCGGCGCATCGCGGACCTGTTCACCGGCCGCGACCCCGCGGGTGGCGACGTCGTCCTGACCCTGGACCCCGCGGTCCAGCAGGCGGCGATGGCCGGCCTGGAGGGCGTGACCGGAGCCGTGGTGGCCCTGGACCCCACGACCGGCGCGATCCTCGGCATGGCGAGCACGCCGTCCTACGACCCGGCGCAGCTGTCCAGCCACGACCCCGAGGGCATCCGCACCTACATGGAGCAGATCACCGCCGGGGACGGCCCCGACCCGCGGGTGAACCGCGCGATCGCCGACAACTACCCGCCGGGGTCGCTGTTCAAGGTCATCGTCTCGGCCGCCGCGCTGGAGGAGGGCTACGCGCCCGACACCGTCGTGCCCGCCCCGGACATCATGACCCTGCCGCAGACCACCCAGCAGCTGCGGAACTTCAACAACTCCAGCTGCAGCCCCAGCCAGGAGCAGCCGCTGATCGACGCCCTGACGATCTCCTGCAACACCGCCTTCGCCCAGCTCGGCATCGACCTCGGCGAGGACAAGATCCGGGAGAAGGCCGAGGCGTTCGGCCTGGACGACGAGCGGATGGAGATCCCGCTGCCGGTCGCGGGCAGCCACGTCGGCGAGATCGAGAGCGACGCGGCGCTGGGCCAGACCTCCATCGGCCAGCGGGACGTCCGCATGACCGTCCTGCAGGCGGCCATGGTGGCCGCCACCGTCGCCAACGACGGCGTGCAGATGAAGCCCTACCTGGTCGACCAGCTGCTCGCGCCGGACCTCTCGGTCATCGACGAGACCGACCCGGAGGAGCTCCGCGAGCCGATCTCCGCGCAGGTCGCCGACCAGCTCACCGAGATGATGACCAGCGTCGTCGCCCGCGGCTCCGGCCGCGCGGCCCGCATCCAGGGCATGGAGGTCGCCGGCAAGACCGGCACCGCCCAGGTGCGCGAGGACCTGCCCGACCACAACTGGTTCATGGGGTTCGCCCCCGCGGACGACCCGAAGATCGCCGTGGCCGTGTTCGTGGCCAACGGTGGGGGTACCGGTGGCGACACCTCCGCACCGATCGCCCGCCAGGTGATGCAGGCGTACTTCGAGGGGCAGGGCGGCTGATGGCACTGGGCATCGGGAGCCTGCTGGCCGGGCGCTACGAGATCACCGCGCCCATCGCGACCGGCGGCATGGGCGAGGTGTGGAAGGCGCGCGACCAGGTGCTGGACCGCATCGTCGCGGCCAAGGTGCTCAAGACCGAGTACACCAACGACCCGAGCTTCCTCGCCCGCTTCCGCAACGAGGCCCGCCACACCGCGGCGCTGTCGCACCCCAACATCGCCTCGGTCTACGACTACGGCGAGACCACCGACGACAGCGGCCAGCAGACGCTGGCGTTCCTCGTCATGGAGTTCGTCGAGGGCCAGCCGCTGGTGACGATCCTCCACGAGGAGGGCCGGCTGCCGGTCGACTGGACGCTGCACGTGCTCGGCCAGTCCGCCGACGGCCTCTCCGCCGCGCACCGCGCCGGGGTCGTGCACCGTGACATCAAGCCGGGCAACCTGATCGTCCGCCCGGACGGCGTCGTGAAGCTCACCGACTTCGGCATCGCCCAGGCCCGCGACGCCGCCCCGCTGACCCGCACCGGCATGGTCGTGGGCACCGCCCAGTACCTCTCCCCCGAGCAGGCGCAGGGCATGGAGGTCACCTCCGCCTCCGACGTCTACTCGCTGGGCGTCGTCGGCTACGAGTGCCTGGCGGGCGTGCGGCCGTTCGACGGCGCCTCGCAGGTCGCGATCGCGCTGGCGCACATCAACCGGCCCCCGCCCCCGCTGCCCGGCGACATCCCGCCGGCGGTCCGCCTGCTGATCGACCGGGCGCTGGCCAAGGACGCCGCCGACCGGTTCCCCGACGGCGCCGCCTTCGCCGAGGCCGTCCGGCGGGTCGCCGCGGGCGGGACCGTCGCGCCGGCTGCCTCCGCCGTGGCCACCTCGGTGGTCGCGCCGGCCACCGCGCCGACGCAGGTCGTCGACGTCGCCGCCGACGGGCGCACCCAGGTCTTCGCCACGCCGGCCGCCGGGATGCCCGCCGTCTCGCCCGCCACCGGCGGCCGTCCGCTGCCCCCGCTGCACGCGCGGCCCGCCGACGAGGACGACGACTGGCTGCCGGAGGAGGAGCCGCCGGCCCGGCGTCGGCGCTGGCTGTGGCCGGTCGCCGCGCTGGTCCTGCTGCTCCTGGTCGGCGCCGTCACCTGGGTGCTCCTGTCCGGAGACCGCGAGGACGGCCGGTCGAACGCCGACCCGACCCCCACCGCACCGACCACGAGCGCCGGGCCCACCGGCATGTTCCTCGACCCCGAGCAGTTCGTCGGCCGCGACGCCGCGTCCGCCGAGCGCATCCTCCGGGAAGCCGGGCTGGTCCCGGTCCAGGAGGCCGCGGGCAGCAGCATCCTCGAGGACGTCGACCAGCCGCTCGACGCCGGCGACGTCGCGGCGATCGACCCCGCGGACCGCGCGGCGGCGCCCGGCGAGGAGGTCACGCTCTTCGTCACCGAGGAGGCGTGGGACCCCGAGGCCGAGGAGGACGAGGAGCCCACCCAGGCCCCCCGGACGACGACGCCGGCCCCCGCGCCGACCACCACCACGCCGCCGCCGACGACGGCTCCCAGCACGACCACCGCGACGACCACCACCGCGACCACGACGGCCGGTGGCACGCCCGCCCCGACCACGCCGGAGCAGCCGCCCGGCGACGTCGGGGAGCCGACCGAGCCGGCAGCCGCTGGCCCGCCGGGCGACTCACCGAGTTCAGCGGGTGACAGCCGGTGAGATCACAGGAGTTCGCTTCCCCGGATCCTGGACGCCCGGCGGCTAGGCTCGCCGACGGCCCCCAGCCCGTGGCCGCCTCCGTCCTGGCGCGCCCGTCGCGGAGCGCGCGCAGAACCGCCCGAGAGGATCGTCGATGACCACGCCGCAGGTGCTCGGCGATCGCTACGAGATCGGCGGGGTCCTGGGCCGCGGCGGCATGGCCGAGGTCCACCACGGACGCGACCTGCGCCTGGGCCGGGAGGTCGCGGTCAAGGTGCTGCGCAGCGACCTCGCCCGGGACCCGTCCTTCCAGGTGCGCTTCCGCCGGGAGGCGCAGGCCTCGGCCTCGCTGAACCACCCGGCCATCGTCGCCGTGTACGACACCGGCGAGGACCGCACGCCGCTGGGCGCGACGCCCTACATCGTCATGGAGTACGTCGAGGGCGAGACCCTGCGCGACGTCCTGCGCCGCGAGGGCCCGCTGCCGGTCGAGCGGGCCATGAGCCTGGCCGCCGACATCTGCGGCGCCCTGGACTTCAGCCACCGCAACGGCATCGTGCACCGGGACGTGAAGCCCGGGAACGTGATGATCACGCCGCAGGGCACGGTGAAGGTGATGGACTTCGGCATCGCCCGCGCGGTGTCGGACTCGGCGGCCACGATGACCTCCACCGCCGCGGTGATAGGGACCGCCCAGTACCTCTCCCCCGAGCAGGCCCGCGGCGAGGGCGTCGACGCCCGCTCCGACGTCTACTCGATGGGCTGCCTGCTCTACGAGCTCGTGACCGGTGCGCCGCCCTTCACCGGCGACTCCCCGGTCTCGGTGGCCTACCAGCACGTGCGTGAGGACCCGCGGCTCCCCTCGTCGATCAACCCGGACGTGCCGCCGGAGCTCGACTCCATCCTGCTCAAGGCCATGAGCAAGAACCCGGCGAACCGGTACCAGTCGGCCGCCGACATGCGCAACGACCTGCTCCGGGCCCTCGCGGGCCAGCGGGTCGAGGCCACCCCCGTGATGGGCGAGGACGAGAAGACCGCCATCATCGGCGCCCCGGTCGGCGGCTACGGCAGGTACGGCGACGACCACTGGGACGACGAGGAGGACCAGGCGCGGCGCCGCAAGCGCCGGGTCATCGCGATCGTCTCGGTCGTCGCGCTGCTGCTCCTCGGCGGCGCGATCGCCCTGGCGGTCAGCATGGGCGGCGGGAACGACGACAAGGACCCGGTCGCGCAGGTCGAGGTGCCGCCGGTGGCCGGCCTCTCCGAGGCCGACGCGCGCAGCCAGATCGAGGCGGCCGGCCTCGTCGTCGACGAGGTGACCCCGGAGGCCAGCCCGACGGTGCCCGAGGGCAGCGTCGTCGAGAGCCTCCCGGCCACCGGCGCCCGCGTCGACGAGGGGTCCGAGGTCGACCTCGTCGTCAGCTCCGGGCCGGACACGATCCTGATCCCGGCGGTCGAGGGGCTGACCGAGGAGCAGGCGCGGGCCAACCTGGAGCAGGCCGGCTTCACCAACGTCTCCACCCGGCCGTTCGACTCGGTCGAGGTCGACGAGGGCCGGGTCGTCTCGGTGAACCCCGCCCAGAACACCCAGGCCGGCCGGAACCAGGCCATCACGCTGAACATCTCCACCGGCACCATCGAGATGCCCGACGTGGTGAACCAGACCCTGCAGCAGGCCCGCGCCACGCTCCAGGAGCTGGGCTTCGGCACCGGGCAGATCGAGGTGCAGAGCGCCGAGCGGGACGACGTCCCGGCGGACACCGTCGTGGAGTCCGACCCGGCCGCGGGCCGCGACGTGGGCGCCGACGACCTCATCACGCTCGTGGTGGCCGTCCCGACGCCTCCGGACGAGCCGGCGCCCAGCACCGCGCCGACCACGACCCCGACGACGACGGCCACGCCGACGCCCTAGGTGTAGTGACCAGGTAGGTCGTTGACGCGGCTGATCGGTGATTGGCCGTCGAGTGCGGTGTGGCTGCGGTGGTGGTTGTAAGTGTGCAGCCAGCCGGGGAGCACGTCGGCTCGTTCGCGGCTGGAGTT
>NZ_SPQP01000043.1 GCF_004571075.1 Blastococcus sp. TF02A-35 | reverse complement strand
CGCCCGGGCGGCCAGCAGCTCGACGTCGGGCACCCCGGCCAGCATCTGCCGCGCGGCGCCCGCCTCCCGCGCGTAGCGCAGCCGCGCGGGCAGCCAGCGGGACAGCAGCCAACCGACCGGCAGCACCACCAGGACGACGGCGAGCACCAGCGCCAGGGTGTCGACGGCGTCCTGCGCCGACTGCCCGGCGCCGCGCACCGACCCCGCGGCGCCGGAGAGCGCGTCGAACGGCGTCGCCAGCTCGTCGCCCACGAGCGGCACGTCCTCCGCGGCGGAGGCCGCCGAGCCCATCGACCCGGCGACCGACCGGCCGAGGTCCTCGACCGCCCGCCCGGGCTCGGCCAGCACCAGCACGGCCGCGTGCACCGCCCGGGCCACGAGCACCCACAGCACGGCCCAGAGCAGCACGCCGAGGTCGGCGGCGACCTGGCGGGCGCGCAGGGCGGGGTGCTGGGCGTAGAAGCGCATGGAGGGTCCTCGGGTGGGGTGGGCGGCGGCCCCGTCATCGTCGGCCAGGCCGGCAGCCGCGGCAGCGCGGGCCGGCGGCCGGGGTGCCCCGAACCGCCGATGTGCGGGCCTCCGGGCCGCCGTCGTGCCTACACTCCGGCCGAGGCGCGCCCCGACCGGGCCGCCCATGACGCGGTGGGGGCCCCGTCACCCTCGGGGTGGGCCCGCCGGGACCGGGAGACGTGCGATGCGGGTCGGGGTTCCCCGAGAGGTCAAGAACCGGGAGTACCGGGTGGCGCTCACCCCTGCCGGGGTGACGGAGCTGACGCGGGCCGGGCACACGGTGCTCGTCGAGCGCGGCGCCGGGGAGGGCTCGTCGATCCCCGACGAGGACTTCGCCGCCGGGGGCGCGCGGATCGTCGACGCCGCCGACGACGTGTGGGCCGACGCCGACCTGCTGCTCAAGGTCAAGGAGCCGGTGGCCGAGGAGTACGGCCGGCTGCGCGCGGACCAGACGCTGTTCACCTACCTGCACCTCGCCGCCTCCCGCGCGTGCACCGACGCGCTCGTCGCGTCCGGGACGACGGCCATCGCCTACGAGACGGTGCAGACCCCCGACGGCGCGCTGCCGCTGCTCGCCCCCATGTCGGAGGTCGCGGGCCGCATGGCCCCGCAGGTGGGCGCCCACTGCCTGGAGCGCGCCCACGGCGGCCGGGGCGTGCTGCTCGGCGGCGTGTCGGGCGTGTACGCGGCCAAGGTCGTCGTCATCGGGGCCGGGGTCTCCGGGATGAACGCCGCGGCGATCGCCCTCGGCATGCAGGCCGAGGTCGTCGTCCTGGACCGGGACATCGACAAGCTGCGCGCCGCCGACCGCATCTACCAGGGCCACCTGCAGACCGTGGCCTCCAACGCCTACGAGGTCGAGCGCGCGGTGCTGGACGCCGACCTCGTCATCGGCGCGGTGCTGGTCCCGGGGGCCAAGGCGCCCACGCTGGTCAGCAACGAGCTGGTGTCGCGGATGAAGGCCGGCTCGGTGCTCGTCGACATCGCCGTCGACCAGGGCGGCTGCTTCGAGGACACCCGCCCCACCACGCACGACGAGCCGACGTTCCGGGTGCACGAGTCGGTCTTCTACTGCGTCGCGAACATGCCCGGCGCCGTGCCGAACACCTCGACGCACGCGCTGACCAACGTGACGCTGCCCTACGTGATGGCCCTGGCCAACGAGGGGACCGCGGCCGCCGTCCGGCGGGACCGGGCCCTGGCGCACGGCGTCAACGTGGTCGGTGGGAGCGTGGTGCTGCCGGAGGTCGCCGAGGCCCACGGCCTGCCGGCCGTCGCGCTCCAGGAGGTCCTGTCCTGACGAGCACGCTGGACGCCGGGCCCGACGTCGACCGGGTCATCACCGGCTACCTCGACCACCTCACCGTCGAGCGCGGGCTGGCGGCCAACACGATCAGCTCCTACCGGCGCGACCTGCGGCGCTACAGCGAGTACCTGGGCGCGGCCGGCGTCCTGGGGCTGGGCGAGGTCGCCGAGTCCGACGTCGCCGGCTTCCTCGCGGCGCTGCGGCAGGGCGACGAGGACCACCCGCCGCTGTCGGCCACCTCGGCCGCGCGGGCGGTCGTCGCCGTCCGGGGGCTGCACAAGTTCGCCCTGCTCGACGGCCTCGTGGTCGACGACGTCGCGCACGAGGTGCGGCCGCCCACGCCGGCGCGGCGGCTGCCCAAGGCCGTCCCGGTGGAGCAGGTGGTCGCGCTCATCGAGGCGGCCGGCTCGCTGGAGGGCCCGCGCGGCCTGCGGGACCGCGCGCTGCTGGAGGTGCTGTACGGCACCGGTGCCCGCATCTCCGAGGCGGTCGGCCTCGCCGTCGACGACCTGGACCGCGGCCGGTCGACCGTGCGGCTGTCGGGCAAGGGCGGCAAGGAGCGGGTCGTCCCGGTCGGGAGCTACGCCCTGCGGGCGGTGGAGGAGTACCTCGTGCGCGCCCGTCCCGCGCTCGCGGCGAACAGCCGTGCCGGGGTGCGCGGCGGCGCGCTGTTCCTCAACGTGCGCGGCGGCCCGCTGTCCCGGCAGAGCGCCTGGTCCATTCTGCGCACCGCGGCCGAGCGCGCCGGCCTCGGGGACGTCTCGCCGCACACGCTGCGGCACTGCTTCGCCACCCACCTGCTCGACGGCGGCGCGGACGTGCGGGTGGTCCAGGAGCTGCTCGGCCACGCCTCGGTCACGACCACGCAGGTCTACACGCTGGTCACCGTCGACCGGCTGCGCGAGGTCTACGCGACCAGCCACCCGCGTGCGCTGACCTGACAGCGCTGCCCGTCCGCGTTGGGCAGGATCTGTGCACCGTTCGGCTTGAGCAGTCACACCTGTTGGCATTCGTCGCCATGTCGACACGTCGACGGCGTGCCGCCTTGGGAAGCTTTCTCCGTCTCCTTAACGTCTGTGTCACCCGAGCGGACGCAGACGGCTGACCGCACCCGGAACGTCCGGATCGGGTACGAGGTGGAGGCAGCAGACCCATGGCGATCCGAGCGGACGCGGCTCACGCCGTCGCGCGCCCGCACGACTCCGACCCCGAGATGGGGGCGGCGGCGCTGCGGCTGGACCCGGCGAAGGCGCGTCAGCGCCGTCTCCCGGACCCCAAGCCGCTGACCCAGCACGGGCCGGCCCACATCATCGCGATGTGCAACCAGAAGGGCGGCGTCGGCAAGACCACGTCGACCATCAACCTGGGTGCCGCGCTGGTGGAGTTCGGCCGCAAGGTGCTGCTCATCGACCTCGACCCGCAGGGTGCGCTGTCGGTCGGGCTGGGTGTCCCGGCGCAGAACATGGACCGGACGATCTACAACGCCCTCATGGAGCGGCGCACCAGCCTGCGCGACGTGCTGGTGCACACCGACATCCCGGGCCTGGACCTCGTCCCCAGCAACATCGACCTGTCGGCCGCCGAGGTGCAGCTGGTCAGCGAGGTCGCCCGCGAGCAGACGCTGCTGCGCGTCCTCGCCGACGTCCGCGAGGACTACGACTACATCCTCATCGACTGCCAGCCCTCGCTCGGCCTGCTGA
The DNA here is from genome assembly GCF_004571075.1 of Blastococcus sp. TF02A-35. Classification (GTDB taxonomy): domain Bacteria; phylum Actinomycetota; class Actinomycetes; order Mycobacteriales; family Geodermatophilaceae; genus Blastococcus. Next base: position 25,489 of record NZ_SPQP01000043.1, on the reverse strand, counting down.
CGGTCAACGCCCTGACGGCCGCGCAGGGCGTCGTCATCCCGCTGGAGTGCGAGTTCTTCTCCCTGCGCGGGGTCGCCCTGCTCGTCGACACGATCGACAAGGTCAAGGAGCGGCTGAACCCCGACCTGGAGATCAACGGCATCCTCGCGACGATGTACGACTCCCGGACCGTGCACTGCCGCGAGGTGTTCAGCCGGGTCGTCGAGGCCTTCGGCGACACCGTCTTCCAGACCGTCATCCAGCGCACCGTGCGCTTCCCGGAGACCACCGTCGCCGGCCAGCCGATCACGACGTGGGCGCCCACGTCCACGGGCGCCTCGGCGTACCGCGACCTCGCCAAGGAGGTGCTGGCACTGTGACGCGCCGGCCCGTTCTCCCCGGTGCCTCGGAGCTGTTCCGCCGCACCGACACCACCACCGAGCCGGAGGTCACCGAGCTGCCCAGCCTGTCGACGACGGTGAGCTCCCCGGCGCTGCGCAGCGCCGGTGGCCTGCGCCGGTCCGCCGACCAGGCCACGGAGACGGCGATGCCGCTCACCCTCGTCCCGGGGGGAGCCGACAGCGGTGACGACGACCTCGCGGCGTTCCGCGGGGGCCCCGCCGAGCCGGCGCCGCCCCAGGTGCTGCAGCCGAAGGTGGCCACCCGCGGCCGCCCGGCACGCCGGACCGAGCGCACCAAGCACGACGAGAAGATCACCGTCTACATCTCCGCCGACGAGCTGCTGGCGCTGGAGTCCGCACGGCTGACCCTGCGGGCCCAGCACGGCCTGGCCGCCGACCGCGGCCGCATCGTCCGCGAGGCCGTGCAGGTCCTCCTGGCCGACCTCACCGAGCGGGGCGAGGACTCGGTCCTGGTGCGGCGGCTGCGGACGCGCTGACCCGGCCCCCACCTGGCCGCCGCCACGCGCACGTGCCCGGCGGGACCCCGGGGGGAGCCCGCATAGGGTTGCTACCCGTGAGCGACGACGCTGGAGCGGTTCCGGCGGCCGACCCGGCCGACGGGGCCGCTCCCGCGCGTTTCACGGTCCGGCTCACGAACTTCGAGGGCCCCTTCGACCTGCTGCTGCAGCTGATCGGCAAGCACAAGCTCGACGTCACCGAGATCGCGCTCTCGCGGGTGACCGACGAGTTCATCGCCCACCTGCGGGCCCTCGGGGACGAGCTGGACCTGGACCAGGCCAGCGAGTTCCTCGTCGTGGCCTCCACGCTGCTCGACCTCAAGGCCGCCCGGCTGCTGCCGGCCGCCGAGGTCGACGACGAGGAGGACCTGGAGCTGCTCGAGGCCCGCGACCTGCTCTTCGCCCGGCTGCTGCAGTACAAGGCCTACAAGCAGGCCGCGGCCTTCCTGCGGGACCGCGAGGCGTCGGCCGCCCTGCGCCACCCGCGGCAGGCGGCGCTGGAGCCGCGGTTCGCCGAGCTGGTCCCCGAGGTGCTGCTGGACCTGACGCCCCAGCAGTTCGCCGCCCTCGCCGCCCGGGCCCTGGCGCCGAAGGTCCCCGAGACCGTGAGCGTCTCGCACCTGCACGCGCCCCCGGTGAGCGTCTCCGAGCAGCTGCTGCTCGTGCGCAACCACCTGGCCCGGTCCGGCACGGCGAGCTTCCGGGCGCTGACGGCCGACTGCGACCACACGCTCGAGGTGGTGGCCCGCTTCCTTGCCCTGCTCGAGCTCTACCGCCAGCAGCGGGTGGTGTTCGAGCAGCTCACCCCGCTCGGGGAGCTGCACGTCCGCTGGACCGGCGACGCCGCCCCGGGGCCCGACGACGAGGCGGCCCCCGACGCCGACGAGGAGTACCGGTGACCGAGGAACGACCCGAGCAGGAGCGGACGCCGATCTCCTGGGACGCGCTCGCCGCCGAGCTGGAGGCCACCCGGCGGGCGGCGGAGGAGCGCGGCGAGGCCCACCCCTCCACCTGGGATGCCGTCGCCGCCGAGCTGGCCGCGCGCGTCGGGGACCGCCCGGTCGAGGAGCTCCCCGTCCCCGCGGTGCCCGCCGAGGACGAGCTCCCGATCCCCGTCGCGCCCCCGGTGCCCGAGGCTGCGCCGGCACCCGTGCCCGAGCCGGAGCCGGAGCCGGTCGAGCTGCTGGGCCCGGTGGAGCTGGCCGGCGGGCTGGAGGCGCTGCTGTTCGTCGTCGACGACCCGGTCGACGAGGAGACGCTGGCCGCGGCCCTGCGCTGCTCGGCGGACCAGGTGCGCGAGGGGCTGGCGGCGCTGGCGGCCGGCTACGACGAGCGCTCCGCGGGCATCACGCTGCGCCGGGTGGGGGAGGGGTGGCGCCTCTACACCCGCGAGGACCACGCCGCCGTCGTGGAGCGCTACCTCGGGGAGGGGCAGCGCAGCCGGCTGACCCAGGCGGCGCTGGAGACCCTCGCCGTCATCGCCTACCGCCAGCCGGTCACGCGTGCCCGGGTCTCGGCCATCCGCGGGGTCGGCGTCGACGGCGTCATGCGCACGCTGATCACCCGTGGCCTGGTGCACGAGGTCGGGTCCGACCCCGACACCGGGGGCGGGCTCTACGCCACGACGCCGCTGTTCCTGGAGCGGCTGGGGCTCACCGGCCTGGACGAGCTGCCCCCGCTGGCCCCGCTGCTCCCGGAGACGGCGTCGGTGCTGGACGAGCACCCGGACGTCTGAGGGCCGCCTGCACGAGGCCGGCGGGTCAGGACCGGTTGCTGCGCGGCGGGAGGAAGAGCGCCGCGGAGACGACGAACGTGACGACCGCGCCGACGAGCACGGCCAGCAACGCGGTCGCCGTGGCCGTCGTGTTCGCCGAGCCGCCGAACACCCACGTCGCGGCGAAGAGCACCAGCGACGCCATGGCCAGCGGTGTGCCGACCCGGGCGTCCCGACCCTTCGGCCCGACGGCGTCCTGCGCCGCCCGCGCCGAGCCGATGAGCAGGACGAGCGAGACGACCGACAGCGGGGTGGCGAGCAGGCCGAGGAGAGCGGCGCCGATGTTCACGCCGTCGCCGGCGTCGGTGGTCGCGAACAGGGCCGCGCACACGGCCCACAGCACCGTCGCCGCACCGGCGAGCACCAGACCTGTCCGTCGCTTGTCCCGCATGGCACGGATGCTGGCGTGGAACCCGCGCGTCCCGCCACCCCCTACGGCCTCCGTCACCCTCTCCAGCGGTAGGCGGTCGGAGGTCGGCCCCGGCGGTGGGACACTGGTGGGTGATGAACACCGCGACCCCGAACGACGAGAGCACCAGCGCGGCCGGCGAGGGCTGGTCCGAGGACATGGAGCTCGCCCCGGCCCACCCCGGTGACCGGGCGCCCAGCGACGCCGGCGACGACCGGCAGGGGGAGCGGCTGCAGAAGGTCCTCGCCCGAGCGGGTGTCGCCTCCCGCCGCGTGGTGGAGGAGATGATCGACGAGGGACGGATCAGCGTGAACGGCGCCCTGGTCCAGGTGCAGGGCATGCGGGTCGACGCGCAGAAGGACAAGATCGCCGTCGACGGCGTCCGGCTCGAGATCCGCGACGACCGCGTCACCTACGCCATCAACAAGCCCAGCGGCGTCATCACCGCCATGAGCGACGACCGGAACCGGCCCACCATCGGCGACATGGTCGGCGACCTCGCCCCCGGCCTGGTGCACGTGGGCCGCCTGGACCAGGACACCGAGGGCCTGCTGCTGGTCACCAACGACGGCGAGCTCGCCCACCGGCTGGCCCACCCGTCCTACGGCGTCCGGAAGACCTACCTGGCGCAGGTGTCGGGCAAGGTCCCGCGCGACCTGGCCCGCCGGCTCCGCTCCGGCGTCGAGCTGGACGACGGCCCGGTGAAGGTGGACTCGTTCCGGGTCGTCGACACCCACGCCGGGCAGTCGGTGGTCGAGGTCGTGCTGCACGAGGGCCGCAAGCACATCGTCCGGCGGCTGCTGGCCCACGTCGGCCTTCCGGTCTCCCGGCTCACCCGCACGGCCGTGGGCCCGGTCGAGCTGCAGCGCATGCGCACCGGCTCGATCCGCAAGCTCACCCGCCAGGAGGTCGGCTCCCTCGAGGAGCTCGTCGGGCTCTAGCCGCCGGCGGTCAGGTCGCGGGCGGGGGAGCGGTGGACGCCCGCACGACGACCGAGGTGTCCAGGGTACGGTGCGGCCCCTCGCACTCCTCGCCGGCGATGAGCGCCAGGACCATCGTCGCGGCCTCCTCGCCCATGCGCCGGATCGGCTGCTGCACCGTGGTCAGCGGAGGGTCGGCGAGCGCCGACTCCGGGATGTTGTCGAAGCCGACGACGGAGAGCCGGCCCGGCACGTCGAACCCGAGCTCGGCGGCCACCTCCAGCGTCGCCAGGGCCGACAGGTCGTTCGCCGCGAAGATCGCGGTGGGCGGCTCCGGGCGGGACAGCAGCTCCCGCGCCGCCTCGCGCGCCAGCCCCGGCTCGAACCCACCGGAGGGCATGAGCGACCGGTCCACCGGCAGACCCGCGGCGGTGAGCGCCTCGCAGTAGCCCTCCTCGCGCTGCTGCGCGGACAGCAGGTCCGCGCGGCCGGTGATCATCGCGATGCGCGTGTGGCCCAGCTCCAGCAGGTGCTCCACGCCCAGGCGGGCGCCCTGCAGGTTGTGCGCGGCCACCGACGGCAGCCCGGAGGGGCCGGTGTGCGGGTCGACGGCGACCACCGGCCCGTCGGTCTGCACGTCGGTCACCGTCGGGGTGACCAGGACGGCGCCGTCGACGAGCGAGCCCATGAGCCGGGAGAGCGACCGGCGCTCCCAGCCCGTGCGCGCCTCCACGTGCCCGCCGGCGGAGTAGGCGATCAGCTCGTAGCCGGAGCCGTGGATGGCGTCGGCCACCCCCTTGAGGACCTCGGTGCTGAACGGCTCGAAGTCCATGACCAGCACGCCGACGACGTTGGTGCGCCGGTTGCGCAGGCTGCGGGCGACCAGGCTGGCCTCGTACCCGAGCCGCTCGATCACCCGGTTGACGTGGTCGACGGTCTCCGAGGAGACGCCGTAGCGGCCGTTGATGACCTTCGAGACGGTGGAGATCGAGACGCCGGCCTCGGCCGCCACCTGCTGCATCGTCACGCGGCCCCGGAGGGAGGGGGAGGGGACGACCTGCGGCGCGGCGCCGGCCCCCACGCGGACGCGCGGGCCGACGACGGCGTCACGCGTGGAGTCGAGCGTCATCGACCAACAACCTCTCGTCGTCCGGGCCCCCGGCGACCAGGGCGGGCCTGGTCGCCGGGGGGCCGGCGGGTCTCGACGGACCGCAGGCCCCGACGGGGCGCCGGTGCCTGGGTCACCCCTTCACCGCTCCCTGGAGCCCGCTGACGATCCGCCGCTGCATGGCGAGGAACAGGATCAGCGCGGGGATCATCGCAATCGTGGTGAACGCGAGCACCCCCGCCGTGTCCGCCGAGTACTGGGTGGAGAAGTCGGCGACGCCGAGCGGCAGCGTGCGCATGTCGCCCTGCAGCAGCAGCAGCGGCAGCAGGTAGGCGTTCCACGAGGCGACGAACGCCAGGACGCCGACGGTGACCAGCCCGGGCATGGACAGGGGCAGCGCGATCCGCCAGAAGATCCGGATCCGGGAGGCGCCGTCGATCATGGCCGCCTCCTCGAGCTCCTTGGGCAGGGCCATCAGGAACGGCCGCAGGATCACGACCGTCGTCGGGAGGGCGAACGCGGCCTGGGGCAGCGCCACCCCCCACCAGGTGTTGCCGAGCCCGAGGTCGCGGGTGACGAGGATGAACAGCGGGACGATCGCCACCGCGGCCGGGAAGAGCAGCCCCAGCACGAACACCATGAACAGCGGCTCGCGCAGCTTGAACTGGTACCGCGCCAGCGGGTACGCGGCCATGACGCCCGCGAGCACCACCACCACCGTGGTGATGAGGGCGATGACCGTGGAGTTCAGCGCGTACGTCCAGAACCCCGAGTTGCCGAGGACGCCCTCGTAGTTGCGGGTCAGCCACGGGTCAGGGAGGGCGGCGGGGTCACGGGCCAGCTGCTCGTTGCTGCGGAAGCCGCCGAGCGCGCCGTAGAGCACCGGCCCCAGCGTGAGCGCCACGACCAGCAGCGCCACCAGGTAGACCAGCGGCCCACCCCGCCCGTACGCCGTCGACCGTCGTGCCATCAGGCCCGACCTCCTCTCGCGCGGGCGCGCCGCGGTGCTCACGCGTCCTCCTTCGTGTCGCGGCGCAGCACCAGGAACTGGTAGGCCACGGCCATCACGAAGCCGATCAGGAACAGCACGACCGAGGCGGCGCCGGCGATGCCGAAGTTGCCGCCCTGCGTGCCCTGGCTGATCAGGTAGGTGGCCATCGTCGTGGTCGCGTTCGCCGGCCCGCCGCCGGTGAGGATCCAGACCATGTCGAACAGCTGCAGCGAGCCGATCATGGAGAGGAAGCACCAGGTGCGGATCGTGGGTGCGATGAGCGGGATCGCGATGCGCCGCTGCACCTGCCACCAGGAGGCACCGTCGAGCTGGGCCGCCTCGTGCAGCTCGTCGGGGACGCCCTGCAGGCCGGCGAGGAAGAGCAGCACCGCCAGGCCCAGGTACTTCCACGTGAGGACGACGAAGACGGTGGCCAGCGCCAGGTCGGGGGTGCCGAGGAAGCCCTGCTCGGGCACCGGGATGCCGACCGACCCCAGGATGGTCTCCAGGAGACCGGTCCGCGGCTGCAGCATCTGGAACCACACGACGCCGGCGATGACCTCGGCCAGCACGTAGGGGACGAAGATGATCGTGCGCAGCAGCCCCCGGCCGCGGATGCGGCGGTTGAGCAGCAGCGCCAGCGCCAGGCCCAGCGGCAGCTGCACCAGGATCGACGCGAAGACGATGATGAAGTTGTGCACGACGGCGTCGGTGAAGACGTCGTCGGTGAGCACCCGGACGTAGTTCCTGAGGCCGACGAAGTCGACCAGCGGGCCGAAGCCCTTCCAGCGGTACAGGGACATCCGGGCGGCGGAGTAGACCGGGTAGACGACGAAGACCGCCATCAGCGCCAGGGCAGGCGCCACGAAGATGGCGATCTCCAGTCGCTGCCGGCGCTTGCCCGCTCCGGAGCGGGGCGTCACCCGGCGCGCTTCCGCGCGCCGGGTGACCGCTGCGCCGGGGTCGGTTCCCTCCGGCGCAGCGGTCACCGGTGAGGTCATGGACGGATCACTTCTCCTGGTCCGCGGCCTCTTGCGTCTCGTCCACGATGTCCTGCGGCGTGGCCTGGCCGGCGAAGAGCAGCGCGACCGCGTCGTTCATCGCGTTGCCGACCGAGGTGCCGAAGGCGGTGTCGAAGTACAGCTGGACGAAGGGGGCCGCGTTGCGGACCTCGAGCAGCTGGGCGAGCGCCGGGTCGGAGACCGAGTCACCGGCGGCCGGGTTGGTCGGCAGGCCCATGTCGTTCTCGGCGAAGCCCTGCTGCACCTCGTCGGAGAGCAGGTACTTCACCAGGTCGACCGCCTTGTCGGGGGCCTCCTGCGCGACGGCCCACGCGTCACCGCCGCCGAGCGCGGCCTCCGGGTCGCCGTCGCCACCCTCGACCGCCGGGAAGGGGAACCAGCCGGTGTTGGCGCCGAGGCCCTGGCCGTCCTCCGTGAGGCCCTGCATGACGCCGGGCTCCCAGTGGCCGGCGAGCTCCATCGCCACCTGGCCGGTCGCGAGCAGGCCGGACGCCGAGGTGGCGCCCTCCTGGGCCGGCGTCGTCAGGAAGCCGGGGTTGAAGGGCTCGGTCCCGATGAAGGTCTCCAGCTCCTCACCCGCCTCCACGAAGCACGGGTCGGAGAAGTCGAGGCTGGTGACCGCGTCGGTCAGCACGTCCTCGGAGCAGGAGCGCAGCGCCGTGTAGTACCAGTAGTGCGCGGCGGGCCACTTGTCGCCGGCGCCGACCGAGGCCGGCGTGATGCCGGCGCCCTTCAGTGTCTCGACGGTGGAGGCGAGCTCCTCCATCGTGGTCGGCGGCGCGGTGATGCCGGCCTGCTCGAAGAGCTCGGTGTTGTACCAGAAGCCGACGACGCCGACGGAGAACGGCAGCGCGTAGGTCTTGTCGTCGACCTGCCAGCCGGCGACGGAGCCGCCGATCTTCTCGATCTCCTCGGCAGCGTCCTCGGACAGGTCGCGGACCAGGCCGGCCTCCACGTGGTCGGCGAGCTCGCCGCCACCGCGCTCCATGTACACGTCCGGCACGTCACCGCTCTGGAAGGCGGCAGCGAGCTTGTCGACCATGTCCTCGTGGGCCATGGCGACGACCTCGACGTTCACGCCCGGGTTGTCGGACTCGAAGTCCTTCGCCACCTGCTCGTAGTAGCCCTTGCCGGGCTCGTTGTTCGAGTTGTGCCACCAGGTGATCGTGTTCTCGTCGCCTCCCGATGCGCTGCTGTCGCCACCACTGCCACAGGCACTGGCCGTCAGCAGCACCGCGCTGCTGCACAGCACCGAGAGGGCTGCTCTCCCCGAACGCCGCATGTCTGACCCCTTTGTCCCTCCACGCCGCCGTGGCGCGGAACACGTTTGCAGAAGGTGGCAGCAAGGGCTTGCGCTGTCAATCGTTGTCGATAACGATTTCGCGCCATGACCCACGCCACTGCCGTCGACGCCGTCCGGAGCACCGACGTGACGCTCACCGTGCGCCACGGCGACGGGTCCGCGTGCGCCGACAGCGACGTGCTGGTCGAGCAGGTCCGGCACGGTTTCGCCTTCGGCAACATCGGCTTCGACTTCGTCGGGCTGGCCAACGGGGAGCAGGGCGAGGGGCGCGAGAACGTCTTCGGCGGGGCCGAGCCCGAGGCGGCGGAGCTGCTCGAGGACCTGTGGCTCGACGTGTTCAACACCGCGACCCTGCCGTTCTACTGGGCCGGCTTCGAGCCGGTCGAGGGCCGGCCGGACACGCAGCGCCTGCAGGCCGCCGCGGCCTGGTTCCGCGACCGGGGGGTGACCGTCAAGGGGCACCCGCTGGTCTGGCACACGCTCGCCCCGGACTGGCTGCTCGACCACCCGGCCGCCGAGGTCGAGGAGATCGTGCGGGCGCGGGTCCGGCGCGAGGCCGGCTCCTTCGCGGGCCTCATCGACACCTGGGACGCGATCAACGAGGTCGTGATCATGCCGGTGTTCGCCAACGAGGAGCGGCAGAACGCCATCACCGGGCTGTGCCGCCGCATCGGCCGCATCCCGACCATCCGGCTCGCCTTCGAGGAGGCGCGCCGCGCCAACCCCGCGGCCACCCTGGTCCTGAACGACTTCAACCTGTCGACGGCCTACGAGTGCCTCGTCGAGGGCGTGCTCGAGGCCGGGGTCCAGGTGGACGCCATCGGCCTGCAGAGCCACATGCACCAGGGGTACTGGGGCGAGGAGCGGACGCAGGAGGTCCTCGAGCGCTTCGCCCGGTACGGGCTCCCGCTGCACTGGACCGAGACGACGCTGGTCTCCGGGGACCTGATGCCGCCGGAGGTCGTCGACCTCAACGACCACCAGGTGCCCTCGTGGCCCTCGACGCCGGAGGGGGAGGAGCGGCAGGCCGACGACGTCGTCCGCCACTACCGGACGCTCCTGGCGCACCCGTCGGTGGAGGCCGTGACCTACTGGGGCATCACCGACCGCGGCGCCTGGCTGGGCGCCCCCGCCGGCCTGGTGCGCGCCGACGGCAGCCGCAAGCCCGCCTACGACGCCCTGCGGGGTCTCGTGAAGGAGGACTGGTGGCTGGCGCCGACCCGGCTGCGGACCGACGCCGAGGGGCGGGTCACCGTGCGCGGCTGGGCCGGCGACTACGCGGTCTCGGCCGGCGGGCGGACGGCGTCCTGGAGCCTCCGGCCCGACGCGCCGACGGTGGAGGTCACCCTGACCTGACCCGCGCAGGACCCCCGGCGGGGGCAGGATGCGGGCGCACAGGGCGCCTCCTGCTGCCGCCGTCCCACGGCACCGGCGGCCTGCGGTCCGCCGCACCATCACCCACCACACAGGACGGACTTCGCGAGGGCATGGAAAGCAACGTCGACAACGGCCCCGTGCTCTGGCGCGACCCCGAGGTCCCCGCCGAGGACAGGGTGACCGACCTGATCCGCCGCATGACGCTGGAGGAGAAGGTCGCCCAGCTGTACGGCGTGTGGGTGGGCATCGACGCCACCGAGGGTGAGGTCGCCCCGCACCAGCACGACATGGCCGCCGCGCCGGTGGACTGGGACGAGCTGATCCGCAGCGGGCTGGGCCAGCTGACGCGCCCCTTCGGGACCGCGCCGGTGGAGCCGTTCCTCGGCGCCAAGGGCCTGGCGGAGAGCCAGCGGCAGATCATGGCGGCCGGCCGGTTCGGCATCCCCGCGCTGGTGCACGAGGAGTGCCTCACCGGCCTCGCCGCGTGGACGGCCACGGTCTTCCCCTCGCCGCTGTGCTGGGCGGCGAGCTTCGACCCCGAGCTCGTGGAGCGGATGGGCGCGCTCATCGGCCAGAGCATGCGCCGGCTCGGCGTCCACCAGGGCCTGGCCCCGGTGCTGGACGTCGCCCGGGACATGCGCTGGGGCCGGGTCGAGGAGACCATGGGCGAGGACCCGCACCTGGTGGGGACCATCGGCAGTGCCTACGTGCGCGGCCTGGAGTCCAGCGGCGTCGTCGCCACCCTCAAGCACTTCGTCGGCTACTCCGCCTCGCGCGCCGGGCGGAACCTCGCCCCGGTGTCGGCCGGCCCCCGCGAGATCGCCGACGTCTTCCTCCCGCCGTTCGAGATGGCGCTGCGGGCGGGCGCCCGGTCGGTGATGAACACCTACACCGACACCGACGGGGTCCCGGCTGCGGCCGACCCGGCCCTCCTGACGACCCTGCTGCGCGAGACCTACGGGTTCACCGGCACCGTCGTGGCCGACTACTTCTCCATCGCGTTCCTCCAGACGCTGCACGGCGTCGCGGCCTCGCCCGCGGAGGCGGCCGCGCGCGCCCTCGAGGCGGGCATCGACGTGGAGCTGCCGACGGTGGCCTGCTACGGCGAGGGGCTGGTCGAGGCGGTCCGCGGCGGTGCCGTGCCGGAGGAGCTGGTGGAGCGCGCGCTGCGCCGGGTCCTGCTGCAGAAGTGCGAGCTGGGCCTGCTCGACCCCGGGTGGGACCCGGACTCGTCGGCCGTCCGCGACGGTGCGGTCTCCCTCGACCCGGCTGAGTCCCGGGCCGTCGCCGGGGAGCTGGCCCGCCGCTCGGTGGTGCTGCTCGCCAACGACGGGACGCTGCCGCTGACGCCGGGGCTGCGGCTGGCCGTGGTGGGCCCGCGCGCCGACACCGCGCAGGCGATGCTCGGCTGCTACTCGTTCCCCATGCACGTCGGCGTGCACCACCCCGACGTGGCCGTCGGCGTGGACATCCCCACGCTCGCCCAGGCCCTGCAGGCCGCGCCCGGCGCCTTCGACGTCGTCGTCGCCGAGGGCTGCCCGGTGCTCGGTGGCGACGACGAGGGCATCGAGGCCGCGGTCCGTGCCGCGGAGGAGTCCGACGTGGTCGTCGCCGTCCTCGGCGACAAGGCCGGCCTGTTCGGCAACGGCACGTCGGGCGAGGGCTGCGACGCGGTCGACCTCCGGCTCCCCGGCCGGCAGGAGGAGCTGCTGGAGGCGCTGCTCGGGACGGGCAAGCCGGTCGTGCTCGTCCTGCTCTCCGGCCGCCCGTACGAGCTGTCCCGCCAGGTCGACCGGCTCGCCGCCGTCCTCTGCGGCTTCTTCCCCGGCGAGGAGGGCGGCCCGGCCATCGCCGACGTGCTCGTCGGGCGCGTGTCGCCGTCGGGCCGGCTGCCGCTGAGCTTCCCGCGGGCCGGGGGCAGCCAGCCCAGCACCTACCTCGCGTCCCCGCTGGGCCGCAAGACCGACGTCAGCACCGTGGACCCCACGCCGCTGTTCCCGTTCGGCCACGGCCTCGGGTACGGCTCGGCGACCTGGGCCTCGGTCCGTGCGACCGGCGGCCCGGAGTGGGACACCGACGGCACCGCCGGCCTGGAGGTAGAGCTCCGCAACGACACCGGCCGTGAGGTCACCGAGGTCGTGCAGGTCTACCTGCACGACCCGGCCGCCGAGGTCGTCCGGCCGGTGCAGGCCCTCGTGGCCGCCCGCCGGGTGGACCTCGCGCCGGGGACCTCGGCGACCGTCCGGTTCGCCCTGCACGCCGACCTCACGTCCTTCACCGGGCGCGACGGCGCGCGGATCGTCGAGCCTGGGGCCGTCGAGCTCCGGGTGGGCGCCTCCAGCGCCGACGTGCGCGAGGTCCTCCGCTTCACGCTGGCCGGGGGGCGCCGCACCGTCGGGTTCGACCGCCGGCTGCACCCCGAGAGCGTCGTCGAGCAGAGCGGGCACTGATGCCGCAGACCGACCTGCCGCTGGAGGAGCTGCGGCGCTACCGGCCGCAGCTCCCGGCCCCCGAGGACCTCGACGGCTTCTGGGCGGCCACGCTCGCCGAGGCCGCGGAGCGGCCGCTCGACGCGTCCTGGACGCCGGTCGGCTCCGGCCTGGTCGCCGTCGAGACCCACGACGTGTCCTTCGCTGGGTTCGGCGGCCACCGGGTGCGGGCCTGGCTGCACCTGCCCGCCCGCGGGGTGCGCGGGAGCGGGCCGCTGCCCGGGGTGGTCCAGTACCAGGGCTACAACGGCGGGCGCGGGCTGGCCCACGAGCACGTCTTCTGGGCGTCGGCCGGCTTCGCGCAGCTCGTCGTCGACACCCGGGGGCAGGGGAGCGGGTGGACGGTCGGCGGGACCGGCGACCCGGTCGGGTCCGACGCCGCGCAGCCCGGCTTCCTGACCCGGGGCGTCCTGGACCCCCAGGACTACTACTACCGGCGCGTCTACACCGACGCGGTGCGGGCGGTCGAGGTGCTGCGCGGCCACCCCGAGGTCGACGGCGAGCAGGTCGCGGTGACCGGGACCAGCCAGGGCGGCGGCATCGCGCTGGCCGTCGCGGCGCTCGCGCGGGGGGTGGCGGCGGTCATGCCCGACGTCCCGTTCCTCTGCGACTTCCCCCGAGCCACCCGCGTGGCGCCCGGTGACCCGTACGGCGAGGTCGTGCGGTACCTCAAGGCCCACCGCGACCGGGTGGACGCGGTCTTCCGGACGCTGAGCTACTTCGACGCGGCGGTCCTCGCGCCGGCGGCGTCGGCACCGGCGCTGTTCTCCGTCGCGCTCATGGACGAGATCTGCCCGCCGTCGACGGTCTTCGCGGCGTACAACGCTTATGCCGGCCCGAAGGAGATCACCGTCTACCCGTTCAACGACCACGAGGGTGGGGAGGCCCACCTGCAGCGCGAGCAGCTGACCTGGCTCCGCAGCCGCCTCCGGCTCGCGGAACCGGCCCCCGTCCCCGCCTGACCCACCTCGCACCACCCGCGCCCCACCAGGGGACGCGCCCCACCCGACAGCCCCGGACCCGGCAACGACGCCGGGGGAGCAGATCAGGAGCACGACATGGCAACGGTCACCTACGACCACGCGACCCGGGTGTACGACGGCGCGGAGCGGCCCGCGGTCGACGCGCTGGACCTCACCGTCCAGGACGGCGAGTTCCTGGTGCTCGTGGGGCCCTCCGGCTGCGGCAAGTCGACGTCGCTGCGGATGCTCGCCGGGCTCGAGGAGGTCACCGACGGGCGGATCCTCATCGGGGACCGGGACGTCACCGACGTGGCGCCCAAGGACCGGGACATCGCCATGGTGTTCCAGAACTACGCGCTCTACCCGCACATGACCGTCGCCGACAACATGGGCTTCGCCCTCAAGATCGCCGGCATGGGCAAGGCGGAGATCGCCGAGCGGGTGCGCGAGGCGGCGAAGCTGCTCGACCTCGAGGAGTACCTCGACCGCAAGCCCAAGGCGCTCTCCGGCGGCCAGCGGCAGCGGGTGGCGATGGGCCGGGCCATCGTGCGCCAGCCGCAGGTGTTCCTCATGGACGAGCCGCTGTCCAACCTGGACGCGAAGCTCCGGGTGCAGACCCGCACGCAGATCGCCCAGCTGCAGCGCCGCCTGGGCATCACCACGGTCTACGTCACCCACGACCAGGTCGAGGCGATGACCATGGGCGACCGGGTGGCGGTGCTCAAGGACGGCCTGCTGATGCAGGTCGGCACGCCGCGCGAGCTCTACGACCGCCCGCGCAACGCGTTCGTCGCGGGCTTCATCGGCTCGCCGGCGATGAACCTGTTCACGCTGCCGCAGGTCGACGGCGGGGTGCGCTTCGGCGACGAGACCTACCCGGTGTCGCGGGACGTGCTCGGCCAGGCGAGCGCGTCGACGGTGACGCTGGGCGTCCGGCCCGAGGACCTCGAGGTCGCCGAGCACGGCCTGGCCGTCGAGGTCGACGTCGTGGAGGAGCTCGGCGCCGACGCCTACGTCTACGGCCGCACCAAGGAGGGCGACGGCGAGCACGTCATCACCGCGCGCGTCGACGGGCGCCGCCCGCCGGCCAAGGGCGAGGTGCTGCACGTCGTCCCGCGCCGCGGCCACGTGCACCTGTTCGACGTCACGAGCGGTGAGCGGCTGGGCGACTGACCCGCACGGGGGAGGCGGGTGGCGCGCCTTCCCTAGACTCGTCCGAGGCGCCCGGCGATCCGGGGGTCGTGGTCGAACGAGGAGTGTGCATGGCCGTCCGAGCCATCCGGGGCGCGACGCAGGTCGACGCCGACGACCGGGAGCAGGTGCTCGAGGCGACCCGCGAGCTGGTGCAGACCGTCATGGAGCGCAACGAGCTCGCCTCCGAGGACCTGATCAGCATCCTCTTCACGGCGACCCCCGACCTCGTGTCGGAGTTCCCGGCGCTCGCGGCGCGCGAGCTCGGCATGGGTGACGTGCCGCTGATGTGCGCCACCGAGATCGCGGTGCCGCACGCCCTGCCGCGGGTGCTGCGGCTGATGGCGCACGCCGAGACGCCGAAGGACCGCGCCGACATCCAGCACGTCTACCTGCGGGGCGCGGTCGCGCTGCGCAGGGACATCGCCCAGTGAGCCACGGGGCGGAGAGAGCAGTGAGTGAGCAGATGAGCTTCCGAGGCCAGGTGACCCTCGACGGACCGTCGGGCACCGGCAAGTCCAGCGTCGCGCGCGGCGTCGCCGCCCGCCTGGGCGCCGCCTACCTCGACACCGGCGCGATGTACCGGGCGGCCACCGTCGCGGTACTCGACGCCGGGGTCGACCCGGAGGACGCCGAGGCCGTGGCCCGCACCGTGGCCGCCGCCCGCATCGAGGTCGGCACCGACGCCGGGACCGAGCTGGTGCGGGTGGGCGGGGTCGACGTCGCCACCCGCATCCGCGGCGCCGAGGTGACCCGCGCCGTGTCCGCGGTGTCCGCCGTCCCCGCGGTGCGGAGGCAGCTGGTCGACCAGCAGCGGGCGCTGGTCGCCTCCGCCGACGCCGTCGTCGTCGAGGGCCGGGACATCGGCACCGTCGTCCTGCCGGACGCCACGCTGAAGATCTACCTGACCGCCGCCCCGGAGGCCCGGGCGCAGCGCCGGGCCGGCCAGCTCGGCATCACCGAGTCCGCCGAGATCGCCGTCCTGGCGGCCGACCTGCGGCGCCGCGACGAGTACGACAGCAGCCGGGCCGACAGCCCGCTGCGCCCGGCGGCCGACGCGGTCGTCGTGGACAGCACCGAGCTGGACCAGCAGGCCGTCGTGGACCGCGTCGTCGAGCTGGCCGGGTCCGTCGTGACGGCGGGGGAGCGGGCATGACCGAGGAGAGCACCGGCCCGCTGCCGGTCGTCGCCATCGTCGGCCGCCCCAACGTGGGCAAGTCGACGCTGGTCAACCGCTTCATCGGCCGCCGCGCCGCCGTCGTCCAGGACACCCCGGGCGTGACCCGGGACCGCATCTCCTACGAGGCGCTCTGGAACGGCAAGCGGTTCACCGTCGTCGACACCGGCGGCTGGGACCCTAAGGCCACCGGCATCGGTGCCTCGATCACCCGCCAGGCCGAGCTGGCGATGAGGACCGCCGACGTCATCGTGTTCGTCGTCGACAGCCAGGTCGGCGCCACCGACACCGACCTCGCGGCGGCGCGCGTGCTCCGGCGCAGCGACCGCCCGGTGATCCTGGTCGCCAACAAGGTCGACGACGAGCGCAGCGAGGCCAACGCCGCCGAGCTGTGGAGCCTGGGCATGGGCGAGCCGCACCCGGTCAGCGCACTGCACGGCCGCGCCAGCGGTGACCTCCTTGACCTCGTGCTCGACTCCATGCCCGAGGCGCCGCGCGAGCAGGAGGTGGAGGGCGGGCCGCGCCGGGTCGCCCTCGTGGGGCGGCCGAACGTGGGCAAGTCCAGCCTGATCAACCGGCTGGCCAAGGAGGAGCGCTCGGTCGTCGACTCCGTGGCCGGGACCACCGTGGACCCGGTCGACTCCATCGTCACCCTCGGCGGCGAGGAGTGGCGGTTCGTCGACACCGCCGGCCTGCGCCGGAAGGTCAACACGGTCAGCGGCATGGAGTACTACGCGAGCCTGCGCACCGAGGCCGCGATCCAGGCCGCGGAGGTGTGCGTCGTCCTGCTCGCCGCGGACGAGGTCATCAGCGAGCAGGACCAGCGGGTCATCACCCAGGTCGTGGAGGCCGGTCGCGCCCTGGTGCTGGCCTTCAACAAGTGGGACACGCTCGACGAGGACCGGCACATGCAGCTCGAGCGCGAGATCGAGCGCGACCTCGCACACGTGAAGTGGGCGACGCGGGTGAACATCTCCGCGTCCACCGGTCGCGGCGTGGGCAAGCTGGCCGACCACCTGCGGGCCGCGCTGGCCTCGTGGGAGACCCGGGTGCCGACGGCGGAGCTGAACACGTTCGTCCGCGCGCTGGTCCAGGAGACGCCGCCGCCGGCCCGTGGCGGCCGCGCCCCGAAGATCAAGTACGTCACGCAGGCCGACATCCGGCCGCCGCGCTTCGTCGTCTTCTCCACCGGCTTCCTGGAGGCCGGGTACCGGCGGTTCCTGCAGCGCAAGCTGCGCGAGCAGTTCGGCTTCCAGGGGACGCCGATCGAGATCTCGGTCAAGGTCCGGGAGGGCCGCGACAAGGACAAGCGCGGCTGACCGGCGGGGGAGAGCCACCGGTCGGGGCCCGATCACCGGTGCGGTAATCTTCCGGGGCGGCCGTCACGCGGCCCGGGAGCTCCCGGGAGGCAGGCGGCGCGCGGGCTGTAGCGCAGCTTGGTAGCGCACTTGACTGGGGGTCAAGGGGTCGCAGGTTCAAATCCTGTCAGCCCGACAGAAGCACGGGCAGGGGCCGTTCCCGGGAGACCGGGGGCGGCCCCTGCCCGTTCTCCCCGGGCGGCGCCCGGTCCTCGTCGTCGCCCGGACCTGGTAGGACGCCGGGTACGCCTGACGAGGCGGTCGCGGTCGACCCGGGTGGGAGGAGCCGATGGACAGGGACGACGACCCGAGCAGCCCCCGGGCGCGGCGCCGGCCCGCGGTGTGGCCGCGTCGGGCCGTGTCGGCCCTCCTGGCCCTGGAGGCCGTCGGCGTCGCCGGGGCGCTCGTCGTGCTCGGCTCCGTGGGCCACGGGGCGGCAGCGCTGGACGGGCGGGAGGCGTCCGGGCTGCTGCAGCCGGTCGTCCTGGTCGTCGCCCTGACGGCCGCGGCGGCGCTGACGGCCGCCGCGGTGGTCCTGTGGGCGCACCCGCGGCTCAGCACGCCTCCGGCCCGGTGGTTGCTGGCCGCCGTCGCGGCCGTCCACGTCCTCGTCCTCGCCGGCTCGGTCGTGGGCCTGGGGGCGGTCGCCGCCGGCTCGGTCGGGAGCGAGGAGCCGGCCCTCGCCGTCCTCTGGTACCTGCTGGCCTCGGTCGTGGCCGCCGCCGTGGCCGCGACCGCGGTGCCCGCGGCGGCGCGGGCGACGCCCGGCAGCTGACCGGCGGTGCGGCCGGCTACTTCACGGCGGC
Source organism: Blastococcus sp. TF02A-35 (assembly GCF_004571075.1). Taxonomy (GTDB): domain Bacteria; phylum Actinomycetota; class Actinomycetes; order Mycobacteriales; family Geodermatophilaceae; genus Blastococcus. The sequence continues at coordinate 7,704 of NZ_SPQP01000043.1, read as the reverse complement.
GAGCTGGATCAGGTTGCCGCAGGTGTCGTCGAAGACGGCGACGACCACCGGGCCGTAGTCGACCGAGTCCTGGGTGAAGACCACGCCCAGGCCCTTGAGCCGCTCGGTCTCGGCGTGGACGTCGTCGACGGCGAACTGGGTGAACGGGATGCCGTCGGCCACCAGCGCCTCCTTGTAGACGCCCGCGGCCGGGTGGCCGGTCGGCTCCAGCAGCAGCTCGACGCCGTCGGGGTCGGCGGGGGAGACGACGGTGAGCCAGCGGGCGCCGCCGGCCGGCACGTCGGTCTTCTTCCGGAAGCCCAGCTTCCCGGTGTAGAAGGCCAGCGCCTTCTCCTGGTCGTCGACGTAGACGCTGGTGAGCTCGATCCGGATCACGGTGAGGCCTCTCGGTCGATGGGCCACCGCTCGACGAGCGCGCGCAGCGGGCCCGTGTCGAGGTGGTGGAACTTGTACCGGCCGTCCCGCCGGGTGCGCACCAGGCCGGCCTGCTCCAGCACCCCGAGGTGCTGGGAGATCGCCTGGCGCGAGGAGGTGAGGCCGTGCTTCATGGCCAGCCGGCCGCAGATCTCGAACAGCGTCTGGCCGTCCCTGTCCGCCAGCTCGTCGAGGATGGTGCGGCGCGTGGCGTCGCCGAGCGCCTTGAAGAGGTCGGCGCCGGCGTCCACGGCGTCAGTCATACGCAAGCGCTTGCTTGCCTGTCAAGTCGTCGGGTGGCCGGACGCCCGCGGATGACGGAGGGTCGGGGGTGCCGGCAAGGATCGCCGGCCCCCGATCCCGGGCCGCCGTCCCACCGGCGAGCGGCTCTCCCTGACGAGAGCGACACGCATGCGAGCGATGGTCTACCGCGGGCCCTACAAGATCAGGGTCGAGGAGAAGGACGTCCCGGCGATCGAGCACCCGAACGACGCGATCATCCGCGTCACGCTCGCGGCCATCTGCGGGTCGGACCTGCACCTCTACCACGGGCTGATGCCGGACACCCGGGTCGGGCACACCTTCGGCCACGAGTTCATCGGGGTCGTGCACGAGGTCGGCCCCTCGGTGCAGAACCTCCAGGTCGGCGACCGCGTGATGGTGCCGTTCAACATCTACTGCGGCTCGTGCTGGTTCTGCGCCCGTGGCCTGTACTCCAACTGTCACAACGTGAACGCCAACGCCACCGCCGTCGGCGGCATCTACGGCTACTCGCACACCACCGGCGGCTACGACGGCGGCCAGGCGGAGTACGTGCGCGTCCCCTTCGCCGACGTCGGCCCCGCGAAGATCCCGGACTGGATGAGCGACGAGGACGCCGTCCTGCTCACCGACGCCACCTCCACCGGCTACTTCGGGGCCCAGCTGGGCGACATCGCCGAGGGCGACACGGTGGTCGTCTTCGGCGCCGGCCCGGTCGGCCTGGTCGCCGCCCAGTCCTCCTGGCTCATGGGCGCCGGCCGGGTGATCGTCGTCGACCACCTCGACTACCGGCTCGAGAAGGCGCGCGAGTTCGCGCACGCCGAGACGCTGAACTTCGCCGAGTACGACGACGTCGTCGTCGAGCTGAAGAAGCAGACGGACTTCCTCGGGGCCGACGTCGCCATCGAGTGCGTGGGCGCGGAGGCCGACGGGAACCTGCTGCAGCACGTCGCCGGGGCCAAGCTGAAGATGCAGGGCGGCTCGCCGGTCGCGCTCAACTGGGCCATCGACGGGGTCCGCAAGGGCGCGACGATCTCGGTGATGGGCGCCTACGGGCCCATCCCCAACGCGGTGAAGTTCGGCGACGCGCTGAACAAGGGGCTGACCCTCCGGATGAACCAGGCCCCGGTGAAGCGGCAGTGGCCCCGCCTGTTCGAGCACATCCGGAACGGCTACCTCAAGCCCAGCGACATGGTGACCCACCGGTTCCCGCTGGAGGAGATCCCGGAGGCCTACCACGTGTTCTCCAGCAAGCTGGACGGCTGCATCAAGCCGCTGATCGTGCCCAGTGCGGCCTGAGGGAGCGACCATGAGCGAGAGCGACATCCCCAGCGCCTACGTACGCGAGAAGCGCAGCCCCGCGCCAAGCCGCGAGGAGCTGCGCGCCCGCATCCCCGGGTGGGGCGTGGACCTGGACCCCGCGGACCGGCCCTCGAACCCCAAGCTGCTGCACGCGCCCGACACCGGCGCGCGCTGGGACTTCCCCGAGCGCCAGCCCGAGCACCGGCCGCGGGAGCGGTCGATCGAGCACGCCTTCGTGACGCCGGTGTTCGGCACCGCCCAGCCGCTGAAGGGAGCCTCGGGTGCGATCCGGCGCCTGGCCTACGCCCGGTTCAGCGAGGGCCGGCTGGCGCACTGGATGCTGCTGGTGGTCGGTGACCGGGTGGACGCGGTGGAGCACCACCTGAGGTCCTTCGCCACGCTGCGACCCGACGTCCCGGCCACCGGGGTCCGCACGGAGCTCACGCACGGGGGCCTGGCCTCCCGGCGCGGCCGGGTCGACGCACGCCACCACGTGCTCGACCCGCTCGTCGTCGGCGGGCCCTGGCTGGTCGCGGCGGGGGCGGCCGTGGTCGGCGTCCGCCGCCTGGTGCGGGCGGCCCGCCGCTGAGCTCAGCCCTCCGCCAGCCTCCGGCACTCGGGGCAGGGCTTGTCCGAGCCCAGGCCCCGCGGGCCGTCCCACCGCCCCTGCACCACGCCGACCGACGCGCCACAGAGGGCGACCCAGGGGGCGGGCAGGTCGGCGGTGCTGCGGAGGACGGCGTGCGCGGTCCCCGTCTCCTGGTCCCGGCCGGCGGCGTGGTCGCTCGTGCTCATGCGCCCAGCATGCGCGGGCGGGTGCGCCGCGGGCGAAGGGGGTAGCGGCCCGGCATGGCCACCACGGACACGCGCGCGGGGGAGCGGATGCCCTCCCGCGCCACCGGACTGCTCTACGGGCTGGGGTTCGGCGGGTTCGTCGACGGCATCGTGCTGCACCAGATCCTGCAGTGGCACCACATGGTCAGCGCCGTGGAGGAGCCGACCACGCTCGCGGGCCTGGAGCTCAACACGACCGCGGACGGGCTGTTCCACCTCGCCACCTGGGTCCTGACGTTCGCGGGGACGATCACCGCGCTGGTCGCCTGGCGGCAGGGACGGATCGCGCCGAGCTGGAGCTTCCACCTCGGCCTGGTGGTGGCCGGCTGGGGCCTGTTCAACCTGGTCGAGGGCCTGGTCGACCACCAGCTGCTGGGCGTCCACCACGTCAGGGACGACCTCGGTGGCCCGCTGGGCTGGGACCTCGCCTTCCTGGCCTCGGGGGTGCTGCTGGTCGGCGTCGGCTGGCTGGTCCACCGGCGCGGGCTGCGGGAGATGGCGGGCCGCTCGGCGGCCCGGTGAGCGGGGCCCTTGATCGGCCGGGGGGCGCGCGGCAGGCTGTGACCCAGCCCACATTCTGCGCCGGGAGGCACCGTGCGAGGACATTCCACCCACCGTCCGGGACCGCAGTGGACGCCGGCCGGGGCGCCGGCCGCCGAGGACTGACCCGCCGTGGCCAGGGACACCGCCGCCGCGCCGGCGCCGCGCCCCGCCGGGAAGGTGCGCAACGTGGCCCTGGTGGGCCACTCCGGAGCCGGCAAGACCACCCTGGCGGAGGCCCTCCTGGCCGCCACCGGTGCGGTGGGCCGGGCGGGCCGCGTCGAGGACGGCACGACGTGCCTGGACACCGAGGACGTCGAGGTCCGCCAGCAGCGCTCGGTCTCCCTCGGGGTCGCGACCGTCGAGCACGCGGGGCACCGCATCACGCTGCTGGACACCCCGGGGTCCCCGGACTTCGTCGGTGAGCTCCGGGCCGGCCTCCGGGCCGCCGACTCGGCGCTGTTCGTCGTCTCGGCGGTGAACGGCATGGACGCCGCGACGGTGCAGCTGTGGGAGGAGTGCGCGGCCGTCGGCATGCCGCGCGCCGTCGTGGTCACCCAGGTCGACCGGCCGCGGGCCGACGTCGACGAGGCGGTGCGGCTGGCCCAGCTGATGCTGGGGGAGGGGGTCTACCCGCTGCACCTCGTGCAGCGTGGCCCCGACGGCTCCGCGCGGGGCCTGCTCTCGCTGCTCGACCCGCCCGGCGACGCCGGCGCCGGGCAGGAGGCCGACCGGCTCCGCGCCGAGCTGATCGAGGGCATCATCGGCGAGAGCGAGGACGAGACGCTCATGGAGCGCTACCTCGCCGGTGACGAGCTCGTGGTGGCCGACCTGGTGGCCGACCTCGAGACCGCGGTCGCCCGCGGGCACTTCCACCCGGTGCTGTGCGTCTCGCCGCTCGCCGGCGTGGGCGTCCCCGAGCTGCTGGACCTCCTGGTGTCGGCCTTCCCGTGCCCGATGGAGCACGGCTGCCCACCGGTCACCCGGCCGGACGGGACGCCGGCACCGGTCCTCGCCTGCGACCCCGACGGGCCGCTGGTCGCCGAGGTCGTCAAGACGACGACCGACCCCTACGTGGGCCGGGTGTCGCTGGTCCGGGTCTTCTCGGGGACGCTGCGGCCCGACGTGGCCGTCCACGTCTCCGGCCACGGGCTCGCCGACCGCGGGCACCCCGACCACGACGCCGACGAGCGGGTCGGCGTCCTGTCCGCCCCGCTGGGGGCGACGCTGCGACCGGTCAGCCACTGCCCGGCGGGCGACATCTGCGCGGTGGCGCGCCTGACCACGGCCGAGACCGGCGACACCCTCAGCTCGCCCGAGGACCCCCGGCTGGTCCCGCCCTGGGACCTCCCCGTGCCGCAGCTGCCGGTCGCCATCGAGGCCGCCTCGCACGCGGACGAGGACCGCATGGCGACCGCGCTGTCCCGGCTGGTCGCCGAGGACCCGACGGTCCGCCTCGAGCGCCGCCCGGACACCGGGCAGCTCCTGCTCTGGTGCGTGGGCGACGGGCACGCCGAGGTGGTGCTCGACCGGCTCCGCGGCAGGCACGGCGTCGGCGTCGTCACCGTCCCGGTCCGGGTCCCGCTGGTGGAGACGCTCTGCGGCCCGGCCCGCGTCACCGGCCGGCACGTCAAGCAGTCCGGCGGGCACGGGCAGTACGCGGTCGTGGTGGTGGAGGGCGAGCCCGGCCCGCCGGGGTCCGGGATCGTCTTCGAGCAGCGGATCGTCGGCGGGACCGTCCCGAGCCAGTACCACGCGGGGGTGGAGAAGGGCATCCGCATGCAGGCCGAGCGGGGCGTGCACGGTGACCGCCCGATCGTCGACGTGCGGGTCACCCTGGTCGACGGCAAGGCGCACTCGGTCGACTCCTCCGACGCCGCGTTCCAGGCCGCCGGGGCGCTGGCGCTGCGCGAGCTGGTGGCCGCCGTGGGCACGCGGGTGCTCGAGCCGTGGTGCCAGGTGGAGGTGCGCGTGCCGGGGGAGTACGTGGGCCCGGTGATGAGCGACCTCTCGGCCCGGCGGGCCCGCGTGACCGGTACGGAGGCCGACCCCGGGCGGGACGTCACGACGGTGCGGGCGGAGGTGCCCGAGGTCGAGCTGCTCGGCTACCCGGGCGTCCTGCGCTCGGTCACGCACGGCACCGGCAGCTACGACCGCCGCCCCCTCCGCTACGAGCCGGCCCCCGCCGCCCTCGCGGTGCCCGCGTGACGGCGCCGCCCTGACCGGTGCCCGCGGGCCCGGGCGCTCGCGGGACCCGCCGCGAGCCGCCGAGTGGCGAGCGGTGGGGAGACCGTCAACTAGCCTCGGGCACGGTGGTGCAGGGGCTGGAGGGAACGTGACGTCGTCGAACGGGCCGTCGGCGCCCACAGCCGTCCCCCGGAGGCGACGGAGCACGCCCGCGGTCGGTGACCGGGAGGACCTGCCCGACCGCATCTGGACGGTGCCCAACGCGCTGTCCGTGCTGCGGCTGCTCGGCGTCCCGCTGTTCCTGTGGCTCCTCCTGGGGCCGGAGGAGGACGGCTGGGCGCTGGTCGTCCTCATGGTCTCCGGCTTCACCGACTGGGCCGACGGCAAGATCGCCCGCTGGCTGGACCAGGGCAGCCGGCTCGGCGCGCTGCTGGACCCCGCGGCCGATCGCCTCTACATCGTCTGCACGCTGGTGGCGCTGGCCCTGCGCGAGGTCGTCCCGGTGTGGCTCGTGGCCGTCCTCGTCGGCCGGGAGCTGGTCCTCGGGGTGATGCTGCTGGTCCTGCGTGCCCACGGCTACCCGCCGCTGCAGGTGCACTACCTCGGCAAGGCCGCGACCTTCCTGCTGCTGTACGCCTTCCCGCTGCTCCTCCTGGCCGACGGCGAGGGCGCGCTGTCCACGGTCGCGGCGCCGTTCGCCTGGGCGCTGACCATCTGGGGAGCGGCCCTCTACCTGGTGGCCGGCGCCTTCTACGTCGTCCAGGTCGTCGGGCTGGTCGCCCGCGACCGCGCGGCGAGCCGGTCGTGACCGGTCCCCGCCGGCCGGGCGGCGCCCGGTCCCTGGGCGCGTCCCTGCTCGACGACGTGCTGGCCGAGACGCTCGACCCCGCCTACGCGCAGGCCGCCGCCGCCCGGGCGGCCCGGGGGGAGACCCCGGGCGCCTCCGGCCGGCGGGGGCAGGTCCTGGTGGCGCTCACGATGGCTGTCGCCGGCCTGCTGGTCGCCGTCACCTACGACCAGGCCGCCGCGCGGGAGAAGGGGCGGCAGGAGATCCGCGCAGCCCTCGTCCGCGACATCCAGGACGAGTCGGCCGTGAGCGACGACCTGGCCGCCCAGCTCGAGGAGCTGCGGGCCGAGGTGAGCCGCACGAGCGACGACCTGCTGGCGGCGACCGCGGTCGGCCAGCGGGCGCTGGACGCGCTGGCCCGCGCCGAGGAGGGGACGGCGGCGGTCGCGGTCACCGGGCCCGGCCTGCTGGTCACCCTCGCCAACGCCGAGGCCGGGGCCGACGACGACCCGGTGGGCGGCCGGGCCGGCGGCGGGGCCCGCGTGCAGGACGGCGACCTGCAGCAGGTGGTCAACGCGCTCTGGGCCTCCGGGGCCGAGGCCATCAGCATCAACGGCCAGCGGCTCGGCCCCACCAGCGCCATCCGGTTCGCCGGGGAGGCCGTGCTCGTGGACTTCCGGCCGGTGACCAACCCCTACGAGATCAGCGCCCTCGGGGAGCCCGACGCGCTCGCGGCGGCCTTCCTGCTCGACCCGGAGGTCCGGGACGTCGCCGGGGAGGCCAAGAACTTCGGGCTGCGGTTCGAGTTCGCCAAGGAGGACGAGCTGTCCGTGCCCGCGGCGAGCCCGCCCGAGCTCCGCTACGCCGACCCCCTGGACACCCGCCGGGCACCCGGCGCCGACCCCTCGCCCGGAGGCTGAGCCCGTGATCCCGATCCTCGGCCTCGTGGCCGGCATCGCCCTCGGGCTGCTCTTCGACCCGACCGTGCCGCTGTGGCTGCAGCCCTACCTGCCGATCGCCGTCGTCGCCGCCCTGGACGCCGTCTTCGGCGGCTTCCGGGCCCGCCTGGACGGCATCTTCGACGCCAAGGTCTTCGTGGTCTCGTTCGTGTCCAACGTGGTCGTCGCGGCCCTGATCGTCTTCCTCGGCGACCAGCTGGGCGTGGGGGCGCAGCTGTCGACCGCCGTCGTCGTCGTCCTCGGCATCCGCATCTTCGGCAACGCCGCGGCCATCCGGCGGCACGTGTTCCGCGCATGAGCACCCCGGAGCCCGACGGGGCCCCTGCGCCGCCGGACGAGCCGGACGGGCCGGCCGTGCCCCCTGCCGCCGACAGCGCAGAGCCGCCCCCAGGGCCGCCCCCAGGGCCGCCCCCAGGGCCG
>NZ_SPQP01000042.1 GCF_004571075.1 Blastococcus sp. TF02A-35 | reverse complement strand
TCCCGAGGCGGAGCGGCGGGGACCATCCCTCGCCCGTGGGGGCGCCGCGCCGGGCATCGGTCGATGAACATGGCCGCCTCCACCGAGTGGCGGCGTCGGGCCCCGACCCCAGCACCAGGAGGAGAACCGGAGGATTTCGGGAGCTTTCGATGGTCGGCTGTCACCAATCGCCGTCAAATGGCGCCTTCTCCCGTGACGGAGCACAGCCCACCCGAGCCCACCGGAGCCAGCCATGTCCGACGACCCCGCCCGCGCCGAGCCCGAGCTGCTCACCATCACCGAGGCCGAACTCCTCCGCGCCCCCGTCGCCACCCTGCGGTACTGGCGCCACCTGGGCCCCGGACCGCGCAGCTTCCGCCTCGGCCGCCGCGTCCTCTACCGCCGTAACGACCTTCAGGCGTGGGTGGACCAGCAGCTGGGCCGAGGCGCCGCCGGGTAGATCCGAGGAGGGGCGAAAGTCGCGTATCTCAGCCCTGACCTCGTCAGAGTCCTCGGGCATGCTGCGGCCCGAACCGTTCCGTCCCAAGGAGTGACGACGCCGACCGCGAGCCAGGCCGCGTCGAATACGTGGAGGAGTCAGCCATGGCGAGCGTTGAGAAGCGGGTCCGCAACGGGCGGACGACCTACGAGGCGCGGTGGCGGGACGACCAGGGCAGGCAGCGCAAGAAGTCCTTCGGTAAGAAGGGCGACGCCGATCGCCACGCGGCTACGGTCGAGGCGGACAAGGCGCGCGGCACGTACGTCGAGCCCTCGAAGATCACCGTCGCCCAGTACGCCCGGGGGTGGGCGCAGACGCGCCCGCACCGGCCGACCACGGCACGGCGGACGGAAATGATGATCCGGTTGCACATCGAGGGAACGCGTCTCGGTGGCCGCAGGCTCGCGGACGTGCGCCCGTCCGAGGTCCAGGCGTGGGCCACCGACCGGTCCAAAGTGCTGGCACCGACCACCGTGCGGCAGGCCGTCGGTCTGCTTCGCAGCGTGTACGGGTCCGCGGTCCTCGACAGGCTCGTGGCCGAATCCCCCGTCGTCCGCATCCAGCTCCCACGGCACGAGAGGGAGCGGGTCGTCCCCCTGTCGGTCGAGCAGGTCGCGGCTCTGGCCGGGGCCATGCCGGTGCGCTACCGGGCCATGGTCCTCACCCAGGCCGGGCTCGGCCTCCGGATCGGCGAGCTGCTGGCACTCCGCGTCCAGGACGTCGACTTTCTGCGACGGATCGTCCGGATCGAGTGGCAGTTCACCCAGGGGTCGAAGGGCGAGCGGAGCGAGCCGAAGACTCCCCGGTCGAGGAGGAGCGTCCCGCTGCCCCGGGTGGTCGCCGACGTGCTGGCCGCTCACCTGGCGGCGTACCCGGCAGGCGACGACGGAACGATCTTCAACACCGGGAAGGGCGCCCCACTCGGGCACGTCTACTACGGCCACAACCTCATGGGTCGAGCGGTGAACGAATCGGGCCTACCGAAGGGGACGACCAGCCACGACCTGCGGCACCACTACGCCAGCGTCCTGCTGGCCGCCGGCGAGTCGGTCGTGGCGGTCGCCGAGCGACTGGGGCACGAGGACGCCTCGCTGGTACTGAGTACCCACGGACACCTGATGCCGGACTCGGACGACCGGACGCGGATCGCCGTCGACACGGCGTGGGACGCACTCGGCGACTCGTGTGCCCCGGATGTGCCCCACGACGCGCAGGCGGGCCGTTAGTCGGCCAGGTCGACGATGACGGGGGCGTGGTCGCTCGCGCCTTTTCCCTTGCGTTCCTGGCGATCTATCAGGGCATTTGTCACCCGGCCGGCCAGGGCGGGGGAGCCCAGGACGAAGTCGATCCGCATGCCCTCCCGGCGCGGGAAGCGCAGCTGGGTGTAGTCCCAGTAGGTGTAGACCCCCGGGCCCGGGGCGTGCGGGCGGACGACGTCGGCGTACCCGGCCTCGACCACGGCCCGGAAGGCCGCGCGCTCGGGCGGGGAGACGTGCGTGGAGTGGGCGAAGACGTTCATGTCCCAGACGTCGTCGTTCTCCGGGGCGATGTTCCAGTCGCCGACCAGGGCGACGGGGGCGGCGGGGTCCTCGGCCAGCCAGCCGGCCGCGCTGTCCCGCAGAGCGGCCAGCCACTCCAGCTTGTACTGCAGGTGGGGGTCGGCCAGCGTCCGGCCGTTGGGCACGTAGAGGCTCCACACCCGCACGCCACCGCACACGGCGCCCAGCGCCCGGGCCTCCGGGGCGGGGTCCTGGCCCTCCTTGGAGGACCACGACGGCATCCCCGGGAAACCGACCTGGACGTCCTCCAGCCCCACGCGGGAGAGGATCGCGACGCCGTTCCACTGCGAGTGACCGACGTGCGCCACCTGGTACCCGAGAGCGCTGAACACCATCTCCGGGAACTGGTCGTCCCGGCACTTGGTCTCCTGCATGGCCAGCACGTCGACGTCGTGCCGCTCCAGGAAGGCAGCCACGCGGTCGGCGCGGGTGCGGATCGAGTTCACGTTCCAGGTGGCCAGGCGCACGGGACCCGAGCTTACGGAGCGGGACGCGGGCGACCGTCGGCGCGGCGTCCTCCCGGTGTCGCCGGATCGGGGTGTTTGCGGCCTCCGCGGCGGCGGTCGGGCCGCCGACCTGGCCCGACGGTGCGATCATGGCCGGGTGAGCGGGCGGGCGGAGGTGGCGACGTGACCGCCGACACGGCTCCGGTGGCACCCGAGCACGGCAGCCGGCCCTCGGGCCACGGCACCCGGCGCGCCCCCCGGGGCTTCGGCGCCGCACTGGGCTGGACCGCCCTCGGGACGCTCGTCCCGGGCGTGGGCTACCTCGCCGCCGGCCGGCGCCGGCTGGGCGGGATCGTGCTCGGCGTCTTCCTGCTCCTGGTCGCCGGCGCGGTCTGGCTGGCCACCGGCGGGCGCCGCTTCGCCGCCCGGACCGCCGTCGACACCGACGTCCTGCTCGGGGCGACCGTCGGCATCGGCGTCCTGGCGCTGCTCTGGGCGGTCGTGGTGGTGACCGGGTACCGGATGCTGCTCCCCCGGCCGACCTCGCGCGGCCGGCACGTCGTCGGGGGCCTGCTGGTGGCGCTGCTCGTCGCCGGCGTCGCCGTCCCGGCGGTGGTGGCCGGCCGGATCGCCGTCACCTCGCGGGACCTGATCGACGGTGTCTTCGCCGACGACCGCGAGTCGGCCACGGTGCCCGACAGCCCGGACCCCTTCGGCAGCAAGGACCGGGTGAACGTCCTCCTCCTCGGCGGCGACGGCGGGGCGGGCCGGGAGGGCGTGCGGACCGACACGGTCATCGTGTCGAGCACCGACACCGAGACCGGTGAGACGACGCTGTTCAGCCTCCCCCGCAACCTGGAGGACCTGCCCTTCCCGGAGGACAGCCCGCTGCGCGAGGTCTACCCCGAGGGCTTCGACGCGGGCAGCGAGAGCGAGAGCCTGCTCAACGCCGTCTACCGCAACGGCCCGGCTCAGCACCCCGACATCCTCGGCCCGACCGACGACCCGGGCGCGGACTTCCTCAAGCTCGGGGTGGGCGAGGCGCTCGGCCTCACCATCGACTACCACGTGCTGGTCAACCTCGAAGGCTTCAGCAGGCTGGTCGACGCCCTCGGCGGCATCACGGTGAACGTCAACTACTACGTCCCCATCAACGGCGACCCGGGCACCGGCGAGCTGCCGGACGACTACATCGAGCCGGGGCCGAACCAGCGGATGGACGGGTACACCGCGCTGCAGTTCGCCCGCGGCCGGTTCAACCTCACCGACTACGACCGGATGGCCCGGCAGCGCTGCACGATCGACGCGATCGTCGACGCCGCGGACCCCGTCACCCTCCTGCAGCGCTACCAGGAGCTGGCGGCGACCACCGAGGACATCGTGAGCACCGACATCCCGCGCTCGGTGCTGGACGACTTCGTCGACCTGGCGTTCCTGGTCAAGGACGCCGAGCTGCGCAGCGTGGTGTTCGACGAGCGGGTGATCTCCCCGGCCTACCCCGACTACGACCTCATGCGGAGGCTGGTGCAGGAGGCCATCGCGCCGCCCGCCGCGCCGGCTCCCCCCGGGCCGTCGCCGGAGACGCCCGCCCCCGAGGGCGAGCCGGAGCCCGCACCCAGCCCGGTGGCCGACGTCCGGGACGCCTGCGCCTACGACCCGGTGCAGGCCCAGGAGGCGCGCGCCCAGGGGAAGCCGCCGACCCGCCAGGGCTGAGCCCCGCCAGTGGCTCAGAGGCGGACGTCGGCGTAGGACCCGAGCTGCACCCACGGGTCCGCCCGGTCGCCGGGAGCGGGCGCCCGGGCGGCGCCCGACGGGACCGGGAGCCGGTCGACCGCGGCCAGGGCGGCCAGGTCCACGCCGGCGATCGCGGCGATGTCGGCGATCGGCACCTGGAACGTGCGGTAGGCGCCCAGCGGTGGTGGGTCGCCGGCCGCCGCCGCGGCCCGCAGGGCGGCCCCCAGGTCGTCGACGAGCGGTGACTGGTCGAGCAGGTAGCCGGTGGCGGCGAGCGCCCCGCCCTGCACCAAGGTGACCACCTTCCAGAACCGCAGCGGCACGGCGACGTCCCGGTACAGGGGGTCGCCCGGGTCCAGCACCGGCCCGGCCAGGACCACCAGCCGCCGGTCGTGGACCTCGGCGTGCTCCTGCACGTGCTCCTCCAGGCCCAGCCACAGCTGCTTGCCCTGGTTGAACAGCGCCGCCTGCGGTGCGGCGTTCGGGTAGTGGAACGTGTCGGCGTTGGCCTGCTCGGCCTCGGCCTCGTCCCGTCCCCAGCAGGCCGACGCCCGGCGGACCAGGTGCCCGCGGTCGAGGTCGTTCCGGGCGTAGACCGCCGCCCCCGCCTGCTCGGCGGCGGGCAGCCGGGGGTCGAGCGTCCACTCGATGCCCTCCCGGTCCAGGCTGATCAGCCGGGCGCCGTCCATCGCCAGGGCGGTCACCGCCGCCAGCCGCCGGTCGGGGCGGTGCAGGACCGTGAAGTGCGTGTAGGGGAGCGCCACGGTGCGCTCGGGCGTGGTGAGGCCGGGCAGCGGCACCGGCGTCCCGAGGAACCCGGGGTCGTAGCCGCGCCGCCCGGAAAGGTCCCGGCCGCGGCTCAGCGCGTCGGCCATGACGGGACGCTAGGCCCGCCCGTGCGGGGGCGGCCCCCGGCGGCGCCTCCCGGCCCGGCGTCCCGGCGTGTCGGGACGGGGCGGAGAATGCCCGTGTGCCCGCCGCAGTCGTCCGTCCCGTGACCGCCGTCGACGACCCCCTGCGGGCCGAGCTGCTGGCGTGCTGGACCGACGTCTCCAACGCCGGCGGCGCGGTGGGCTTCGTCCCGCCGGTGACACCGGAGGACGTCGCCCCGGTCCTGGACCGCCTGCTCGACGGCGTCCGGTCCGGTCGGGACGTCCTCTGCGTGCTCTCCGAGGAGGGGCGCACCGTCGGCTTCGCCGTCCTGGTCGGCCTGGCCGGGCCGCTGCGACGGCACTGGGGGACCGTGCTGCGCGTGCAGGTCCACCCGTCCCGCCAGGGGGAGGGCCTGGGACGCGTGCTCATGGACGGCGTGCACGAGGTCGCCCGGTCGCGGGGCTGGGAGTTCCTGCACCTCACCGCCCGGGGGGGCACGGGGGTGGAGGAGTTCTACCGCCGGCTGGGCTACCGCGAGGTGGGCCGGGTGCCCGGCGCGATCCGCGTCGCCCCCGGCGACGACAGGGACGAGATCTCGCTGGTCCGGCCGCTGTAGACCCGCGCGCCCGGCCGGTCCCGGGCCTCTGGCACGGTGGATGCCATGACCACCCCGGAGCCGTCGCCCATCGCCCGCCGCGAGCGCCTCGTGGGGCTGCTGCTGCTCGGCATCGCCTTCGTGCTGCTGGTCTCGTCGCCGACCTGGTTCGCCAGCGACCGGGGTGGCGTCGGGGTGGCCCAGCTGGTCGTCGCCGGGCTGTTCGCCGCGATCGGCGCGTTCCTGCTGCGCCGCGCCGCTCGGGGCTGACGCCCCCGTTTGCGCCGGTGGTGTGATCGGCAGCACACTCGCGTGCGTCGTGACCGGCGGACGGAGGGACCGGCGATGAAGCTGGCCAGGCAGGAGCTGGTGCGCGTCCTGCGCACCGAGGGCGACAACGACACGGCCGACGCGCTCGAGGGCAGCGGGCTGCGGGAGGAGATCGACACCGATCGCGATGCCGAGGCGCTCGCCGCGATCGGGCTGGACCGGACCACGCTGATGGCCAAGCTGGCCGGCGGGTCCCTGGGGACGACGCTCACCCCGTGAGCGCCGTCCCCGGGTCCGTCAGCCGGTGAAGGGGCGCTCGCGCGCCAGCTCCTCCTTGGCGACCCCGCGGATGTGCACCGCGTCGGGGCCGTCGACGATCCGCAGCGTGCGGGCGCTGGCGTAGAAGCGGGCGAGCACGGTGTCGTTGCTGACGCCGGCGCCGCCGTGCACCTGGATCGCGCGGTCGATGACGTCGAGCGCCACCTTGGGGGCGGCGACCTTGATCGCGGAGATCTCCGTCTTCGCGCCCTTGGCGCCGTACTTGTCGATCAGGTCGGCCGTCTTGAGCACGTAGAGGCGTGCCTGGTCGATCTCGATGCGGGAGAGCGCGATCGCCTCGCGGACGGTGCCCTGGTCGGCCAGGGGGCGGCCGAAGGCGACGCGGTTCTTCGTGCGCTCCACCATCAGCGCCAGCGCCCGCTCGGCCATGCCGATGGCGCGCATGCAGTGGTGGATGCGGCCGGGGCCGAGCCGGGCCTGGGCGATCATGAAGCCGTCGCCCTCGCCGGAGAGGATGTTGCTGACCGGCACGCGGACGTCGGTGAACCGCAGCTCGGAGTGGCCGTGCTGGTCCTGGTACCCGAAGACCGGCAGGTGGCGGATGATCTCCAGCCCCGGGGTGTCACGGGGGACCAGCACCATCGACTGCTGCCGGTGCGGCGGGCCGTCGGGGTCGGTCTTGCCCATGACGATGAAGATCTGGCAACGCTCGTCGGCGGCACCTGAGGTCCACCACTTGCGGCCGTTGATCACGTACTCGTCGCCGTCGCGGACGATCGAGGTCTGGATGTTGCGGGCGTCGGAGGAGGCGACGTCGGGCTCGGTCATCGCGAAGCCGGAGCGGATCTCGCCCTCCAGCAGCGGGGCCAGCCAGCGCTCCTTGTGCTCGGGCGTGCCGAACAGCATGAGCGTCTCCATGTTGCCGGTGTCCGGCGCGCCCACGTTCATCGCCTCCGGGGCGATCGTGGGCGACCAGCCGGTGATCTCGGCGACGGAGGCGTACTCGAGGTTGGTCAGGCCGCCGACCTCGTGGTGGAAGAGGTTCCACAGGCCGCGCTTGCGCGCCTCGGCCTTGAGCTCCTCGAGGATCGGCGGGTGCTCGTGGTTGTCGTGGCCGCGCTCGGCCCGCCACTGGTCGTAGACGGCCTCGGCCGGGAACACGTGCTCGCGCATGAAGTCCCACGCGCGGGCGCAGACGTCCTCGGCCTTGGCGGAGAGAGCGAAGTCCATGCCCCGCAACGTAGCGGCGGACGTGACGGGCGTCGCACCGGGGTCTCCTCCCGGCCCCGGAGACGCCGCGAGCCGGGCCCCTCCGGAGAGGGACCCGGCCCGCGGGTGCGCCTCGTCCCGGCGGACGAGGCGGTCGGTCAGACGCGCCGGTTGTCGACGGCGTTGCGCACCGGCAGCAGCGCGATCACGAGGCCGACGATCGCCGTGGCGATGTGCAGCACGTTGTCGGCACCGTTGATGCTGAGGAAGTCCCAGTCCTTGCCGATGGCGATGAGGCCGTAGACGAACGCGGCGCCGTAGCCCACCGCGAGCAGCCAGCCGTAGGTGCGCGCACCGGCCAGCGTCCGGGACAGCACCAGACCGGCGATGCCGATCAGGATGTGCACGACGTTGTGCATCCCGTTGATCTCGAAGAAGAGCAGCTTCTCCTCGGTGTTGTGCGCGAAGAAGTCGTCGAAGCCGGTGATGAAGAAGCCGACGATCCCGACGAGCAGGTAGATCGCGCCGAAGGCGAGCCCGAGGATCTCGGGGACGGTCTTGCCCCGGCCGGTGGCGTTGTGGCCCGATGCGGCCATGGTGTCCTCCCAGGTGGTGGTCCCGTCAGGTCCTGACGGGTGCTGGCGGCCCTGTACCCCCGCTTGAGCAGGAGTAACGGGCGTCACCCACCCGGGCGACGGTCGTTGCCGAACCGTCACCTGGGCGGGAGGTGCCCGCCGGGCCCTCGTCCCCGTGTTCGGGAGCGGGGGCCCGGACGGTTCGGTCCGGGAGGAGGTCAGTCCCGGCCGGGGCGGGGGGTCGGCTTCGGCCGGCGGACGACGAACGGCCCGATCGCGAGCAGGTCGACCGGCGCCGAGCCGAAGCACTCCAGCGCGTCCCGCGGGTCGTCGACCATCGGCCGGCCCGCGGTGTTGAGGCTGGTGTTGACCACGACCGGGAGTCCGGTGCGCCGCTCGAACGCCGAGATCATCCGGTGCACCAGCGGCTGCTCCTGCGGGTCGATCGTCTGGATCCGCGCGGTGCCGTCGACGTGCGTGACGGTGGGGATGCGCTCGCGCCACTCCTCGGCGACGTCGTGCACGAAGAGCATGTACGGCGAGGGGATGGGGCCGCGGCTGAAGATCTCCGCTGCCCGCTCGAGCAGCACCATCGGCGCGACCGGGCGGAACTGCTCGCGTCCCTTGACGTCGTTCATCCGCTCGAGGTTGGCCTCGAAGCCCGGGTGGGCGAGCAGGGAGCGGTTCCCCAGCGCCCGCGGGCCGTACTCGCTGCGGCCCTGGAACCAGGCGACGACGCCGTTGTCGGCGAGCACCTCCGCGACGGCCTCGGCGACGTCGTCGGGGCGCTCGTAGTCGATGGCCGCCGTCTGCAGCCACCGCTCGATCTCGTCGTCGCTCCAGCCGCGGCCGAGCGCCGCGCCGGCCATCGGCTCGGTGCGCTCGCCGAGCTCGGCGGCGACGTGCAGGGCGGCGCCGAGCGCGGTGCCGGCGTCACCGGCGGCCGGCTGGACCCACACCCGCTCGAAGGGGCTCTCGGCCAGGATGCGGGTGTTCGCGACGCAGTTGAGCGCGGTGCCGCCGGCCATGGTGAGGGTCTTCTCGCCGGTCTGCTCGTGCACCCAGCGGGCGAGGTCGACCAGCACCTCCTCCAGGCGGGTCTGCACGCTGGCGGCGAGGTCTGCGTGCGCCTCGGTCCAGGGCTCGTCCTTGCCGAGGCGCGGGGCGAACTCGGCGAAGTCGATCCGCTCGGTGCGGAACCCGCCGTCGTCGGTCGCGCGGATCAGCTCGGACAGCTCGCCCAGGAAGCGCGGCTTGCCGTAGGAGGCCATCGCCATGACCTTGAACTCGTCGGAGCTGCGCAGGAAGCCGAGGTGGTCGGTGAGCTCCTCGTACATGAGGCCGAGGGAGTGGGGGAGCGCCTGGCCGGCGAGCACCTCCAGCTGGCCGTCGACGTAGCGGCCGGCGAGGTGGCTGTGCGCCTCGCCCCGGCCGTCGAGCACCAGGACGGCGTTGTCCCGCTGGGGGGCGGCCTTGCCGGCGGAGGCGGCGTGCGCGACGTGGTGCTTCACGAACCGGACCTTGGCCGGGTCCAGGCCCGGGAGGGCGTGCGCGAGGAAGTCGGGGGCCATCTCGGCGTACTTCTTGCGCATGGTGTCGCCGTCGTCGAACAGCCCGGAGTCCTCCGGGGTGCCCATGAGCGCCGGGTCGAAGGAGTAGGCGACCGCGTCGAGCTCCTCGGGGCGGATGCCCGCCTGCTTCAGGCACCAGGCGGCCGAGAGCTCGGGCAGCTCCCACGCGCTCCACGGCAGGGGTCGCTTGCCGTGCTTGCGGCGGCTGAACCGCTCCTCCTCCGCTGCCGCCACGATCTTCCCGTCGACGACGAGCGCCGCCGCGGGGTCGTGGTAGATCGCGTTGATGCCGAGGACCTTCACGCATGCACTCCTTGGTCTGGGGATCGGCCCGTCTGCTCCGCGCCTGCCCGTCGTCATGATCATCACGGGGCCGCGTCGGCGCCGCAGCTCGAAGCGGGTCAGGTGCGGGTCTGCAGGAGCTCGTGCTCGAGGACGGCGGCCAGGGCGAGGGTCTTGTAGCCGACCTCGTCGAACAGCACGGTGATCCGGTCGTCCTCCACGCGCATGACGGCGCCGGCGCCCCACTCGGTGTGCTCGACGGGTGTGCCGACGGGGAAGGGCGTGTCCTCGAGGTCGTCGGGGGCGTGCTCGGAGGCGGTGCCGGCCGAGCAGTTGTCGCAGTTGCCGCACGGCTCGTCGAGCTGCTCGCCGAAGTAGCCGAGCAGGAACTGCCGCCGGCACTCGGTGGTCTCGGCGTAGCCGCGCATCATCTCCACGCGGCTCTGGTCGACCTTCTCGTGGTGCTCGGCCAGCTGTCGGGCCTGCTCGGCCGCCTCGCCGGGCGCGGGCGCGCCCTCGGCCGGGAAGGCGGCGCCCTCCTCGTCCAGGACGACGGCCGACACCTGTTCCAGCAGGTTGAGGTCGCGCACCAGGGGTGTGGCGGCCCGGCCGGTCTCCTCGCGCAGCGCCTTGACGTCGACGCCGTCGTCGAGCCCGGCGGCCGCGGCGGCCTGCACCAGCCCGGCCACCTGCTGGAGCTCCTCCTCGGCGGGGGTGCCGGCGGCGAAGAAGCGGCGCAGCCCGAGGTCCTCCTGCCGGTGGACGAGCACGGCGAGCGCCGGCTCGCCGTCCCGCCCGGCCCGGCCGATCTCCTGGTAGTAGCTGTCGACGGAGTCCGCCGGCTCGGCGTGGACGACGAAGCGGGTGTCGGGCTTGTCGATGCCCATGCCGAACGCGGTGGTGGCGACGACGACGTCGAGCTCGTCGTCCATCCAGGCGCGCTGGGTGTCCTCGCGGACAGCCTTGGCGAGGCCCGCGTGGTAGGCCCGCGTGCGCAGCCCGCGGTCGGCGAGCTGCTGGGCGATCCCCTCGGTGCCCTTGCGGGTGGCGCTGTAGACGATGCCGGGGCCGCGGCCCTCGCCGATCTCGGCCAGGACGCGGTCGAGGACGCCCTGCTCCTTGCCGTGGGCGTCGGCGTAGTGGTCGACCTCGAGCCGGATCTCCGGGCGGTCGAACCCGGCGACGACGACCTCGGCGTCGCGCATCCCCAGCTGCTCGACGATCTCGGCGCGGACCGGCGGCGCCGCGGTGGCGGTCAGCGCGAGCACGGTCGGGTGGCCGAGCTGCTCGATGACGCCGCCGAGGCGCAGGTAGTCGGGGCGGAAGTCGTGGCCCCAGGCGGAGACGCAGTGCGCCTCGTCGACGACGAACAGCGCCGGCTCGGACTCGGCGATGGAGTCGACGACCTCGGGCTTGGTCAGCTGCTCGGGGGCCAGGAAGAGGAAGCGGACCGTTCCGTCACGCAGGCCGTCCAGGGCCTCGCGCTGGTCGCCGGCCGACATCGTGGAGTTCAGCTGGGCGGCCCGGCCGGCGCGGTCCTCGAGCTCGGTGAGCCGGTCGACCTGGTCCCGCTGCAGCGCGATGAGCGGGGAGACGACGAGCACGGGGCCCTCGAGCAGCTGCCCGGCGACCTGGTAGACCGCGGTCTTGCCGGCGCCGGAGGGGAGGACGGCGAGCGTGTCGCGACCGCCGACGACGGCCTGCATCGCCTGCTCCTGCCCGGGGCGGAACTCCTCGTAGCCGAGGACCTCGCGGGCGAACTGGCGGATGCGGCGGGTGCGGACGGACGCGGTGGCGCCGGCGGGGTTGTCCCGCTCGGAGGGGGAAGGCACCCGCTGCCTCTCCCCGGCCGCCCTGCCGGGCAAACGGTGCGCAGGCCCAGGCCGCGTTCCCCCGGGAGCGCGCTCACCCGAGCTCGGCGGTCCCGCCGGGCCCACCCAGCGGGGCGCCGCCGTTCCGCACGTCCGCGCGCTCGGCGGCGGCCCGTCCGGCGTACCACCCGCCGGCGTCCACCGAGGAGCGGCTGCGGCCGGCCCTGACCCGCGGGAAGAGCTCCGCCGTCCGCGCCTCGACCGCCTCCTGCCGGGACCGCAGCACGGGCAGGAGGTCCACGCCGCGCTCCGCCGCGGCCCCGGCGGTGGCCTGCCGGCGCGCCGTGGTGAGCCGCTCGCCGATGCGGTGGGCGTAGCCGAGCAGGAACGCCCGGCGGAAGGTGCGCGACCCCGGCCGCCCGCCGGCCGACCGCTCGGCCGCGGCCAGCGCGTGGGCCACCTGCAGCAGCAGCGAGGTGAACAGCAGCTCGACGGCATCCAGGTCGCCGCGCACGCCGACCAGGGTGGCGATGCCGAGCCCCTGGTACCAGACCAGCTGCACGCTGTTGGCCTCGGCGACGGCGCCCAGGAGCTGGGTCTTGGCCCGCACGTAGGGGTCGGCCACGTGGACCCGCCGCGTGTCGACGTCGTGGGCATGGAGCGTGACGTCCTCCAGCAGGGCGGCGTCCACCGCGTGCCGGGCCATCAGCTCCTGCGCCTTGGCGGTCAGCGCCTCGGCCTCCTCGGCGAACTCGGTGGACTCCGCCTTGGCCAGCAGCCCGCGGATCCGGCGCAGCACGCGGTCGTCGCCCTCGCCGACCGGGCGGTCGGTGCGCACCCGGGCGGCGCCCCATCGCGACGGCGGCGGGACGAGCACCTCGATCCGGGACGCGCCGCGCAGCACCCCCAGCAGCGAGAGGACGACCCGCCACGCCTCCGCCGGCGACCGCCGGGCGCCTCGCTGCCAGGCGGCGACCACGGCTGCGTCACCCGGGCCGAGGGCGTCGAGCTCCTTCAGCTGGTCGACCCAGCTCTCCGGCGCCCGCGCAGCGGCATCCGTGCGGCGGGCGTGCTCGGCGATCAGCGCGACCGCCAGCGGCACTGAGCCCGCAGGAGCCTCACGGCGGGCCGCGTGCGCCACGTCCGCCGGCTGCCAGCCCCGTTCCCACACCTCGTCGAGGGCGCCGAGCAGCGTCCGTGTGACGAGGCCGCCGGCGTCGACGTCGGGGTGGTGCCGGGCGAGCCCGGGCGCCAGCTGGGCAGCCGTCCCGGCGTCGGGCCGATGACGCAGCAGGTCCGCCAGCCAGGCCTCGTCGATCACGCCCAGCATGCTGCCCGTTCCCGGCGGTGGGGCGGGAATCCGGCTGTGGACGGCGGGGTGGCGTCCACAGGTCCGTCTAGGGTCTGGCCGTGCCCGCGACCTACCGCATCTCCGAGGCGGCGGCGCTGCTCGGCGTCAGCGACGACACCGTGCGCCGGTGGATCGACAGCGGCCGGCTGCCTGCCCGGCGCGACGGCGCGGGACCGGCCGTCGTGGAGGGCGTGGAGCTCGCGAAGCTCGCCACGCAGCTGCGGGAGGCGCCCGAGCCGGGGACCACGCCGTCGTCGGCCCGCAACAAGCTGACCGGCATCGTCACCCGCGTGCTGCGCGACACGGTCATGGCGCAGGTCGAGATCCAGGCCGGTCCCTTCCGGGTCGTCTCGCTGATGTCCCGCGAGGCGGCCGACGAGCTGGGTCTGGAGCCCGGCGTCCGGGCCGTCGCGACCGTGAAGGCCACCCAGGTCAGCATCGACGTCCCGTGACCGCATCTGCGGAATCGCCCCGCTGATCACTTGCGCAGATGCGGATGCACCTGCTGTGGTGACCCGCATGCGCGTCCCGCCCGCCTTCCTGCTGGCCTCGCTGCTCACCCTCTCCGCATGCGGGTCCGCGGGCGACGCGCCTCCCGGCGGCAGCGAGGGGGATCGCGGGGGCGGGACCCTCCCGACCCTGAGCGGCACCCTCACGGTCTTCGCCGCCGCCTCGCTGACCGACGTCTTCACCGACCTGGGGGAGCAACTGGAGGCGCAGCACCCCGACCTGGAGGTGCAGTTCAACTTCGCCGGCAGCTCGGCGCTGGCCGGGCAGCTCACCCAGGGCGCGCCGGCCGACGTGTTCGCCGCGGCCGACGAGGCGCAGATGGCCCGCGTGGCCGAGGCCGGGCTCGCCGGGGACGCCGAGCTGTTCGCCTCCAACCGGCTGATGCTCGCCTTCCCGGCGGACAACCCGGCCGGCCTCAGGAAGCCGCCGTCCGGGATCCCGAGCCTCGGCGAGCTGCTGCCCGAGGACCTGACCCTCGCCGTCTGCGCGCCGGAGGTGCCGTGCGGCGCGGCGGCGCAGGAGGTGCTCGAGCAGGTCGGCCGCACGGACGCCCCGGACACCTACGAGGAGGACGTCCGCGGGGTGCTCACCAAGGTGCAGCTGGGCGAGGTCGACGCCGGCCTGGTCTACCGGACCGACGTGATGTCCGGGGAGATCCCCGCGTTCGCCTTCGCCGAGTCCGAGGCCGCGCAGAACCGCTACCCCGTCGCGGTGCTGGACGACGCCCCGAACGCTGCCGCCGCGCGGGCCTTCACCGACCTGCTGCTCTCCGAGGAAGGGCGCCGCGCGCTGACCGACGCCGGCTTCTTCGAACCGTGAGCCGGTCCCGCGAGGGCGCGCCGGTGCCGGCGCCGCTGCTGGTCCCCGCCGCGATCGGCGTCCTGTTCCTGACGCTGCCGCTGCTCGGCCTGCTGGTCCGCACCCCCTGGTCGCAGCTCGGCGCCCAGCTGACCGCGCCCGGCGTCGGCCAGGCGCTCCGGCTGTCGCTGGTGTCCGCCACGCTGGCGACCGGCCTCTCGCTGCTGCTCGGCGTCCCCCTGGCCTGGGTGCTCGCGCGGTCCCGGGCGCGCGGGCGCACGGTGCTGCGGGCGCTGGTGACCGTGCCCCTGGTGCTGCCCCCGGTGGTGGGCGGCGTCGCGCTCTTCCTGGTGCTCGGGCGGCAGGGCGTCGTCGGCAGCTGGCTGGACGACGCCTTCGGCATCACCATCCCGTTCACCACGACCGCGGTCGTCATCGCCGAGACCTTCGTGGCCATGCCCTTCCTCGTGATCAGCGTGGAGGGTGCGCTGCGGGCGGCCGACGCCCGCTTCGAGGACGTCGCCGCCACCCTCGGCGCCGGCCGGTGGACGACGTTCCGCAGCGTGACCCTGCCGCTGGTCGCACCGGGCATCGCCGCCGGAGCGGTGCTCTGCTGGGCCCGCGCGCTGGGCGAGTTCGGCGCGACCATCACCTTCGCCGGCAACTTCCCGGGCACGACGCAGACGATGCCGCTGGCCGTCTACCTCGCCCTGCAGCGCGACCCGGACGCAGCGATCGTGCTCTCGGTGCTGCTGCTGGGCGTCTCGCTGGCCACCCTGCTGCTGCTGCGCGACCGCTGGCTGGGCCGGGCGGGCGCCGCGTGAGCCTGCACGCCTCCGTCGCCGTGCGCCGCGGCACCCTCGACCTGCGGCTCGACGTCGAGGTCGCCGACGGCGAGGTGCTCGCCGTCCTCGGCCCCAACGGCGCCGGGAAGTCCACGCTGCTGCGGGTGCTGGCCGGCCTGCTGCCCCCGGACGGCGGTGGCGTCGTCGTCGACGGCGCCACCTGGGACTGCGACGGCGTCCACCTGGCCGCCCACCGGCGCTCGCTGGGCATGGTCTTCCAGGACGCGCTGCTGTTCCCGCACCTCAGCGTCGCCGACAACGTCGGCTTCGGGCTGCGCACCCGCGGCACGGCGAAGGCGGCGGCCCGGGCGGCGGCCGCGGCGTGGCTGGCCCGGGTCGGGCTGGAGGGCATGGGCGCCCGCCGGCCGGGCGAGCTCTCCGGCGGTCAGGCGCAGCGCGCGGCGCTGGCCCGGGCGCTGGTGGGGGAGCCGGCCCTCCTGCTGCTCGACGAGCCGCTGTCGGCGCTGGACGCCCGGACCCGGCTGGCCGTGCGGGCCGAGCTGCGCCGGCACCTCGCCGACTTCCGCGGCAGCACCGTGCTGGTCACCCACGACCCGGTCGACGCGATGGCGCTGGCCGACCGCGTCGTCGTCGTCGAGGACGGCCGGCTGGTCCAGGAGGGGACGCCGGAGGAGATCGCCCGCCGCCCCCGCACGGACTACGTCGCCCGGCTGGTCGGGCTCTCGCTGCTGCCGGGCACGGGGGAGGGGCGCACCGTGCGGGTGGACGGCGGGGGCGTCGTCGCGGTGGCCGAGGAGGCCGTCGGCGCGGTGTTCGCGGCCGTCCGGCCGGAGTCGGTCGCGCTGTACCTGTCCCGGCCCGAGGGCAGCCCGCGCAACGTCTGGCGCGCCACGGTCGCCGGGGCGACGCCGCACGGCGGCACCGTGCGCTGCGACCTGGCCGGCGAGGTGCCGCTGGTCGCCGACGTCACCGCGACCGCGTTCGCCGAGCTGGGGCTGACCGTCGGGGCGCAGGTCTGGGCCGCGGTGAAGGCCTCCGAGGTGGCCGTCTACGCCCGCTGAACCCGGCCACGACGGCCGTGTCGGCCCTCTGGGAGGGTGGCGGGATGACCACCGCCGCCGTCGTCCTCGCCGCCGGGGGCGGCCGTCGCTACGGGATGCCGAAGGCGCTGGTCGAGCACGAGGGCAGCCTGCTGGTCGAGCGGGCGGTGCGGACGGCGCGGGCGGCCTGCGACGTCGTGCTCGTCGTCCTCGGCGCACAGGCGGTCGACGTCTGGCGCACCGCGGACCTCACCGGGGCGACGGTGCTGGCCAACAAGGACTGGGAGAGCGGCATGGCCTCCTCGCTGCGCACCGGCCTGGACGGGCTGCGCGGCTTCCCCGGCACGGTCGACGCCGCCCTCGTCACGCTGGTGGACATGCCGGGCATGACGCCGGATGCCCTGCGGGCCGTCGCCGCGCACGCCGCGCCCGACGCCCTCGCCGTCGCCACCTACGACGGCGTCCGCGGCCACCCGGTGCTCCTCGGCCGGGAGCACTGGGCCGGGGTCGTCGAGACCCTCACCGGCGACGAGGGCGCCCGCCGCTACCTGGCCGCCCACGACGTCACCGAGGTGGACTGCACCGGCCTGGCCGATCCGGCCGACCTGGACGTTCCCCCGCCGGGGGTACCTTCGGCGCCGTGATCGCACAGGTCGTGGACACGCCGCTGTCCGTCGCCGCGCACGAGGACGCCGTCGCCGACAAGGCGGCCGGCGCCGTCGTCTCCTTCGCCGGCGTCGTCCGCGACCACGACGGCGGCCGGTCGGTGACCGAGCTGGAGTACGTGGGCCACCCCACCGCGACCGAGGTGATCGTCGAGATCGCCGAGGAGCTCGCCGCCCGGCCGGGCGTCCACGCCGTCGCCGTCAGCCACCGCATCGGCCTGCTCGGCATCGGGGACGTGGCGCTGGCCTGCGCGGTCAGCGCCTCCCACCGCGGCGAGGCGTTCACCGCCTGCGCCGACCTCGTCGACGAGGTGAAGAGGCGGCTGCCCATCTGGAAGCGGCAGGTCTTCACCGACGGCCAGGAGGAGTGGGTCGCCTGCCCCTGAGGGCAGGTGGTCAGCCGGCGAACGTCCGGGCCGGGAGGCCCCGCACGCCGGCGTCGACCCGGAACACGCAGCCGGCCAGGGGGTCCTCGCCCGGGTCCATGCCCTGCCGGGACGTGGTGACGAAGAGCTCGTCCAGGCCGGGCCCGCCGAGCGTGCAGGCGGTCACCTGGGCGGTGGGCACCTCGACCACCGCGTCGAGCCGGCCCGACGGGTCGTACCGGTGCACCGCGCCGCCCCCGTACAGCGCCACCCACACCCCGCCCTCGGTGTCCACGGTGAGGCCGTCGGGGTTCTGCTCGTCGGACATGGCGACGAAGGGACGGCGACCGGTCAGCCCGCCCTCGCGGTCGTAGTCGAAGACGTCGACCCGGTGCGTCGCCGTGTCGGCGTAGTAGGCCAGCGTGCCGTCGGGGGCCCACTCCAGCCCGTTGGAGACGGTGAGGTCGGCGAACACCCGGCGCACGCTGCCGTCGGGGTCCAGCCGGTACATCGAGGCGGCGCCGGGCGCCTGGTCGTAGGCCATGGAGCCGCACCAGAAGCGCCCGTCCGGGTCGCAGCCGCCCTCGTTCATGCGGACGCCGTCGTCCGACCAGACCTCGGGCAGCGCGGTCACCGTGCCGTCGGCGTCCTCCAGGGCGAACCCGCGCTCGACGGCGACGACGGCGCCGCCACCCCGCCGGGGCCGCAGGGCCGCCGCGACCGCACCCACGTGCGCCCGGGTCACCGCGCCGTCGGCGGCCAGGCGTAGGACGTCGCCGGCGAGCATGTCGACGAAGCGCAGCCCTCCCCAGCCGGCCCACCAGACCGGTCCCTCGCCGTGGTGGGCCACCGGCCCGGTCAGCTGCTCAGCCCGCACGTGCCCTCCCGGTGCCGTCGCGGCGATCCTGCCGCAGGCCGGGGCGGTCGCGCGCGCTCAGCGCACGGGATCCGGGAGGGGCGGGGGCTCCAGCCCGGTGGCGATCAGCGTGCTCAGCGTGCGCGCCGCGGCCTCCACCACCGACAGCTCGCGCATGGCGCTGCGGGGCTTGGCCCGGAACGAGATGCCGCAGAGGGTGCCGAAGAGCTCCAGGTCCGGCCGCACCAGCGGGATGCCGACGTAGGCGGCGACCGCACCCACCGGCTGGTCGGCGTGGGCGGCGTAGGCGGGCACCGCGGCGGTCACCGTCGCCAGCCGCGGCCCGTTCCCCTCCACCATCTGCCGGCAGAGGCTGCCCGACCACGGCACCGCCGTCCCGGGCCGGACGAGCCGCTCCGGCCAGGCGCGCAGCACCACCTGGCGGTCGCCCACCACCCGGGTGACCATCCACAGGTCCCAGCCCACGTGCTCGTGCAGGAAGCGCAGGGCATCGTCCGCGGCGGACGTCCAGTCCCGCCACGGTGCGACGTCGGCGACGCACGCCGGAACCATGCCGTCCATTATCGCCCTGATCCGCCGTCCCGCACGGTGTCGCACCCCGTCCCGGCGCCCGCCTGGCGTACGCTGCCGGCGTTCCAGGCACGGGGCGAGGCTGCCGCGCCGTCCGCGGCGGCGGGACGGCGGGAGGTCGACGATGCCCCTCCCCCTCGACCCGCTGCTCCAGGCGATGCCGGTCGGGTTCATGGCGGTCGACCGCGCCTGGCGGATCACGCACGTGAACCCCTCGGCCGAGGCCGTGCTCGGCAAGGCGCGCCCCGACCTGGTCGGCGCCGACTTCTGGGAGACGTTCCCGGACAACCGCACCAACGAGTTCGGCCGCATCTACCGCGAGGTCATGGAGACCGGGGTCCCGCAGCGGATCGAGGCGTACTACCCCGAGCCGCTCAACGCCTGGTTCGAGGCGCACGCGGTCGCCGTCGAGACGGGTTTGGCGCTCTACTTCACCGACGTCACCGGGCGCCGCACCGCCCAGAACCGGCTGGCGATGCTCGCCCGCGTCGGCGCCCGGCTCACCGGCACCCTGGACGTCGCCGAGGCGATCCGCCGCATCCCGCGGCTGCTCATCCCCGAGCTGGGGGACGGCTGCCTGCTCACCGTCGTCGACGACAGCGGCCGGCCCCGCGACGCCGGCTCGTGGCACGTCGAGCCCGGCAAGCGCGACGTGCTCGTCGGGTACGCCGAGCGCCGGCTCGCCGCGCTCCCGGCGAACGCGCCGGTGCTGCGGTCGCTGCTCGGCGAGACGGTCGTCGCCCCGGGGGAGGAGACCTACCGGGCGCTGTCCGACCCCGGGGCGCGGGACGCGTTCCGCCGGCTGGGGACGCCGTCGGTCGCCACGATCCCGCTGCTGGGGAACGCGCGCGTGGTCGGTGCGCTGACCCTGCTCCTGCAGAGCGGCCGGCTGCCGGGGGCGGAGGACCTGCTCACCGCCCGCGAGGTCGCCGACCGGGTCGGCCTTGCGCTGCACAACGCGTGGCTGTTCGACCAGCACAAGCAGCTGGCCGAAGGTCTCCAGCGCCGGCTGCTCAGCGCGCCCGTCGAGCCCGACGACGCGGAGGTCGTCGTCCGCTACACGCCGGCCGCCGAGGCGGCACGGGTCGGCGGCGACTGGCACGACTCGTTCCGGCAGCCCTGCGGGGCCACGGTGCTCGTCATCGGCGACGTCGTCGGGCACGACACCGCGGCCGCCGCGGCGATGGGCCAGGTCCGCTCGCTGCTGCGCGGCATCGCCGCCTACAGCGACGCCGGGCCCGCCGAGGTGCTGCGCGGCGTCGACGCCGCCATGACCCAGCTCGAGGTGGGCACCTACGCCACGGCGGCGGTGGCCCGGTTCGAGCGCTGCCCGGACGGCGGCACCCGGATGCGCTGGTCGAACGCCGGCCACCTGCCGCTGCTGGTCGTCGACCCGGCCGGGGAGGTGCGCCAGGCCGGCCCCTGGCGGGGGGAGCGGCTGCTGGGCTCGGGCACCCACAACGACCGGAGCGAGGCGGTGCTGGACCTCGCCCCCGGCACCACCGTGCTCATGGTCACCGACGGGCTGATCGAGCGGCGGGACAGCGACCTGGACGCCGGCATGGCCCAGCTGTCGGCCGTGGTCGCCGAGCTGGCCGCGCGACCGCTGGCCGAGCTGTGCGACGAGCTGATCGACCGCCTGGTCAGCGGCCGGCCGGAGGACGACGTCGCCGTGGTCGCCATCCGGCTGGCGGGCTAGCGCGCCGCGGGGGCCCCGTCGCCCGGGTGCTCGCCGCGCCGGTGCGCCTCCTCCTCGGCCTCCGCCTCCAGCACGTTCGCCTCGCCGGCGACCGTGGCCGCGGCATCGCCGTGGGACTCGCCGTACAGCTCCTCGGCGCGGCCGAGCAGCTCCTGGGCCTTGTCCTTCGCCTTGTCGAAGATGCTCATGCGCCCATCCTGGCCGTCCGGGCCGCCGCCGGCCAGCCGTCGACCGGCCGTCAGCCGCCGGCGAAGGGCGGGAGGACGTCGACCACCGCGCCGGGCGACAGCGGCGTCGCCGGGTCGCGGGCCGTGGTGCCGTCGACGAGGAACGAGCAGGCGGTGAGGACCCGCTCCATCCGCTCGCCGTGGCCGGCCACGATCTGGCCCACCAGCTCGTCGAGGCTCGCGGCCTCGCGGCTCTCGGTGTCCACGCCGGAGACGGCCCGGGCGCCGGCGAAGTACCGCACCGTGACGGCCACCGTCACCCGCCGATCGCCGACATCGGCCGGCTGGGCTGCAGGAAGCTCGGGTCGTCGATGCCGTGGCCGGGGAGCTTGCCGAGGGTGGCGATCCGCCAGCGGTCGGCCAGCTCCCGGTCGGTGGCGCCCTCCCGCATGGCGGTGCGCAGGTCGGACTCCTCCCGGGCGAAGAGGCAGTTGCGGACCTGTCCGTCAGCGGTGAGCCGGGTGCGGTCGCAGGTGCCGCAGAAGGAGCGGGTCACCGAGGCGATGACGCCCACCGTCGCCGGGCCGCCGTCGACCAGCCAGCGCTCGGCCGGCGCCGAGCCGCGGGCCTCGGTGTCCGGGGTGAGCGTGTGCGCCGCGGACAGCCGCTCGAGGATGTCCTCGGCGGTGACCATCTCGCCGCGGGTCCAGGCGTGGTGGGCGTCCAGCGGCATCTGCTCGATGAACCGCAGCTGGTAGCCCTGCTCCAGGCAGAAGTCGAGCAGTGGGACGGCGTCGGCCTCGTTCATGCCCCGCATGAGGACGGCGTTGACCTTCACCGGCGTCAGGCCCGCGCGCTGGGCGGCGGCGAGGCCGGCGACGACGTCGTCGAGCCGGTCGCGGTGGGTGAGCTGCTTGAACCGGTCGCGGTCCAGGGTGTCGAGGCTGACGTTGATCCGGTCCAGCCCCGCGTCGGCCAGCGCCGGGGCCACGCGGGCCAGGCCGATGGCGTTCGTGGTGAGGCTGACCTCGGGCCGTGGCTCCAGCGCGGTCGCGGCGGCGACGATGCCCACGAGACCGGGCCGGAGCAGCGGCTCCCCGCCGGTGAAGCGGACCTCGCGGATGCCGAGGTGCTCCACGCCGATGCGCACCAGCCGGACGATCTCGTCGTCGGTGAGCACCTCGACCTTGGGCAGCCAGTCCAGGCCCTCGGGCGGCATGCAGTACGTGCACCGCAGGTTGCAGCGGTCGGTCAGGGAGACCCGCAGGTCGGTGGCGACGCGGCCGTACCGGTCGACCAGCCCGCCGCTGCCCGGGGCCGGCGCCTCGGGGAGGCGCACCCGGGGGTCGGGGAGCGGGCTGCTGCTGGTCACGGCCCGAATGTAGCCGCGTGGCCCGACGAATGCGGCGGCGTCGGCCCGGAGGACGCCGTTAGGCTGTCGCCGCCACCCGAGGGACCGGCGGAGGACCACCCGCACTCGCCCGTGGCCAGGAAGCGCGAGAAGAACCGTGTCACCCCGCACCCTCTTGGGCCCCTACCTGCGCCTGTTCGCCGTGCCCGGCTCGACGTCGTTCTCCCTCGCCGCCTGGATCGGCCGCTTCCCGGCGCCGATGCTGGGGCTGGGCTCCGTCCTGCTCGTGGAGGGCGAGACCGGCAGCTACGGGCTGGCCGGCGCCGTCTCCGGGACGCTGGCGCTCTCCTACGCCGTGGCCGGCCCCCAGTGGGCCCGGGCCATGGACCGGCGGGGCCAGGCGGCGATCCTGCGGCTGGCCATGGTCGCCACCCTGGTGACCGGCAGCGCGTTCGTGGCGGTCGTCGAGACCGGCGGGCCGCGGTGGGCCTGGTTCCTCCTCGCCGCCGCCACCGGGTTCAGCAGCCCCAACATCGGCTCGCTGGTGCGCGCGCGGTGGTCGGCGGTGCTGGACCCGGCCGGCCGGCAGACCGCCTACGCCTTCGAGGCGGTGGTCGACGAGGTCGTGTTCGTGCTCGGCCCACCGCTGGTCACCCTGCTGGCGACGCTGGTCGCGCCGCCGGTGGGCTTCCTCACCGGCATCCTGCTGGGCGCCGTCGGCGGGCTGTGGCTGGCCGCGCAGCGGGACACCGAGCCGCCGCTGCACGTCGCCGAGGAGGGCGCGCCGCGACGGCGCCGCTCGGTGCTCACCCCGACGCTGCTGGTCGTCGTCGTCACCTACCTGGCCGTCGGCACCGTGTTCGGCGCGATCGACGTCGTCGTCGTGGGGTTCGCCGAGGAGGAGGGCGCGCACGCCTTCTCCGGTCTCGTCCTCGCCGTGTTCGCGCTCGGCAGCCTGGTCGCCGGGCTGGTCTACGGGCTGGCCAGGCTGCCCGGGACGCTGGCCGCCCGGTTCGTGGGCACCGCCGTCGCCTTCGGCCTGGCCGCCCAGCTGCTGTGGGGCGTCGGGTCCCTCCCCGTGCTGGTCGCCTGCGGCTTCCTCGGCGGCCTCACCATCGCGCCGGTGCTCGTGTCCGGGACGTCGCTGGTCGAGTCCCGGGTCGCGCCGGGCGTGCTCACCGAGTCGCTGGCCTGGACGATCACCGGCCTCACGCTCGGCGTCACGGCGGGCTCGGCGCTGGCCGGCGCCGCGGTGGACGCGTGGGGCGCGGAGGCGGCGTTCGCCGTCCCCGCGGTGGCTGCGGGGCTCGCGGGCGTGCTCGCGCTGGGCGGGTCGGTGCTGATCCGGGACCGCGGCGTCCGCCCGGAATTGGTTGAGGACCGCACCACCGGGTAGCCGGACAGCGGGTCGATCGCGCACGACCGATCGTGCGGCTCGCGACCTCCCCCCGAACCGGAAGGATCTCCCCTGTGGCTTCAGCAGTGCCCTCCATCGACCTGAACAACGGCGTGCAGATCCCCCAGCTGGGCTTCGGCGTCTACCAGGTCCCGCCCGAGAAGACCGCCGACGCCGTGGCGACCGCTCTCGAGGTCGGCTACCGGCACATCGACACCGCCGAGATGTACGGCAACGAGAAGGGTGTCGGCGAAGGGATCACGCGGTCGGGCATCGACCGCGGCGAGGTCTTCGTCACCAGCAAGCTCAACAACGGCTTCCACCGGCGCGACGACGCGCTGCGCGCCTTCGACCAGACGCTGGCCGACCTCGGCACCGACTACCTGGACCTGTTCCTCATCCACTGGCCGCTGCCGGGCATCGACGTCGACTACGTCGAGACCTGGAAGGCGATGGAGGAGATCTACGCCGGCGGCCGGGTCAAGGCCATCGGCGTCTCGAACTTCCAGGAGCACCACCTGCGCCGGCTGTTCTCCGAGACCGAGATCCGGCCCGCGGTGAACCAGATCGAGGTGCACCCCTACCTGGCCCAGGACGCGCTGCGGGCGTTCAACGCCGAGCACGAGATCGTGACCGAGGCCTGGTCGCCGATCGCCCAGGGCAAGGTGCTCGACGACCCCGCCATCGTGGCCATCGCCGAGCGGCTCGGCCGCACGCCTGCGCAGGTCGTGCTGCGCTGGCACATCGAGCGCGGCGACGTCGTCTTCCCGAAGTCCTCCTCGCGCGAGCGGATGGCGGAGAACTTCGCGCTGTTCGACTTCGAGCTGGAGACCGGTGACCAGGCGACGCTGACCGGCCTGGACCGTGGCGAGCGCACCGGACCGGACCCGGACACCTTCAACTACATCCCGGGCTGAGCCGCCACCCGTAGCAGGGCGGCGTGGACGGCGGCCAGCACCACCGACTCGTCCACGCCGTCCTCGCGGGCGGCCCTCGCGAGCGCTTCCGCCGCTGCGCGAACCCGCTCCTGCCCGGTGCCGGGTGATGCTCCGCCGGTGACGACGGTGCCGGTGCGCCGTCGGCTGGCCACCAGCCCGGCCGACTCGAGCTCTGCGTAGGCCCGGGCCACCGTGCCGACGGCCACCCCGAGGTCGGCGGCCAGCGCCCGCATCGTGGGCAGCCGCGAGCCCTTCGGGAGCAGGCCGCCCTGCACGTGGGCGGCGATCTGCGCCCGGATCTGCTCGTAGGGCGGGGTCGGGCTGCCGACGTCGACGGTGACGTCCACCGTCAGGCCACCGCGGGGACCGGCTCGTCGGCCGGGACGCCCGGTGCCCGGACCGCCAGCACGCCGATGCCGGCGAGGGCCCCGACCAGGCCCAGGGCGGCGAGGACCCCGCCCACCCAGGGCAGGACGGCGGCCGCGGTGCCCGCGGCCACGTCGTTCGCGGTGGCGGTGGACGCGAGCCCGGACGAGGCGGAGCGCACCGCGTTCCCGCTGACCGCCAGCAGGCCCCCGGCCACGACGAGGACGGTCGCCGCAGCGCCGCGCAGCACCCGGTGCGCCGAGGCGCGGCGCAGCGCTGCCTCGTGGCGGTCGTCGGCGGTGACGACGGCGGGCCGCTGGGCGACGACCCGCAGCGCCCCGACGGTGAGCGCGGCCAGCACCGCCAGGCCGACCGCCGCCGGGCCGCCGTAGGCCAGGCCGGCGAACGGCGACGCGGCGCCCCCGACCCGGCCGTCGGGGGAGGTCATGCCGAAAGACCGGCCGTCGGGCCCGGCGAGGAGCGCACCCAGGACGATGACCGCGCTGCCGACGAGGAACGCTGCGAGGGCCAGTCGCAGCAGCCATCGCGGTGCGGCGTCCAGCAGGCCGCGGCGCACCAGCCGCGCGCGCCGCACGTCGCCGTCAGGACGTGGCCAGGTCAGCTCCCCGAGCAGCAGCACCGTCGTGTGCGCGGTGCCGAAGGCGAACACCGCGAGCAGCACCCCGACGCCGTTCCGTCCCGGCGTGGGGAGCACGCCCGGGAACGCGTTGACGACCACCAGGGTGCCCGCAGCCGCGGTGCCTGCGAGCACGAGCGCCGTCGCCGCGCTGACGGACGCGTGCCGTCGTGCAGCCGCGACGGTGGTCTCCCGGCTCGGTGGTGAGTGGCGGACGAGCGCGATGCCGGCCGCGGCCGCCGCGGCGAGGACGAGCACGAGAAGCAGGGGCAGCGCGGCCACGACGTCCTCCACCGAACCATTGAGTCAAGGGGTTGACACAATGGCGCGAGGGGCCCGTCGGCGCAAGCGCCCCGCTCGGGGTGTCAGTCGGTCGTGACGAAGTCGATGAGCTCCTCGACCCGGCCGATCAGCGTGGGCTCCAGGTCGGTCCAGGTGCGCACCCGCGCCAGGATCCGCTGCGCCCAGACGTAGCCGGTGTCGTCCTCCCAGCCCAGCCGCCGGCAGACGCCGGTCTTCCAGTCCTCGCCCTTCGGCACGGCCGGCCAGGCCTTGATGCCGACGACGGACGGCTTGACCGCCTGCCAGATGTCGATGAACGGGTGGCCGACGACCAGGGCGTGGTCGCCGGTGACCTGGTCAGCGATCCGCGACTCCTTGGACCCCTTCACCAGGTGGTCGACCAGCACGCCGAGGCGCCGGCCCGACGCCGGGCGGAAGTCCCGCACGATAGCCGGCAGGTCGTCCACGCCGTGCAGCGGCTCCACGACGACGCCCTCGATGCGCAGGTCGTGCCCCCAGACCTTCTCCACCAGCTCGGCGTCGTGCTTGCCCTCGACGTAGATGCGGCCCTCGCGGGCGACCCGGGCCCGCGCGTTGGCCACGTAGGTCGAGCCCGAGGCGCTGCGGGTGGGCGCCGCCGCGACGGCGTGCTTCGGGCGCACCAGCACGACCGGGCGGCCCTCGACCCAGAAGCCGGGGCCCAGCGGGTACCCGCGCACCTTCCCGAAGCGGTCCTCCAGGTGGACGACGTCCTTCTCGCAGCGCACCACCGCGCCGACGAAGCCCGAGCTGGGGTCCTCGACGACGAGGTCCTTCTCGGCCTCCACCTGCGGCACCGGCTTCTTCACGGTCCGCGGGTGGACGAGGTTGTCGTAGGGGGAGCGGGGAGGCACCTCCCCATGCTGGGCAACGGAGGGGCGCAGGCGTGGGCGACGCGCCGACGCGGGCGGACGGGACCGATCCGTGACGACACGCCCGTGCCGACCTCGGCCACGCAGAGTCACCGGATATACGGCGGTTGCCGCACCCAACGGCCGACTCGGTGGTGCGCGACCGGCTTGGCCGTGACCTGCGGGGATACCGCCGAGGCAAGATCATCCCGCTCGGTGACGATGGCCGTTACTGATGGTCACGGCATCCGGGGGGCCTTTCGTGCTCCGTCGTCTCGTTTCGGCCCGATCATCCCGGTCACCCAATCGTGTGACGGACATGACCCGAGCTCAGATAGGAGCCACCACATGATCGGCACCGACACCATCAGCCGCGTGATCGGCCAGGACGTCTACGACCAGGCCGGCGAGAAGATCGGCTCGGCCTCCGAGGTCTACCTCGACGACGAGACGGGCCAGCCGGAGTGGGTCACGGTGCGCACCGGCCTGTTCGGCACCAAGGAGTCCTTCGTCCCCATCCGTGACGCCGACCTGACGAACGACGGCGTCCGCGTATCGGTGAGCAAGGCCCGGGTGAAGGACGCCCCGAAGATCGACACCGACGGGCACCTCTCGCCGCAGGAGGAGCAGGAGCTCTACCGCTACTACGGCCTCGGCGGCTCTGACACGGCGCAGGGCATGCAGACCGACACGACGCAGAGCATGCACACCGAGACGACCGCCGGCATGCACAGCGAGACCACCGGCATGGCGGGCACCGGCACGACCGACGCCGCCGGCACCGTGGGCCACGACACCTCCGGCCCGACCACCGACAGCGCCATGACCCGCTCGGAGGAGCAGCTGCACGTCGGCACCCGCTCCGAGGAGGTCGGCCGCGCCCGGCTGCGCAAGTACGTCGTCAGCGAGAACGTCACCGAGACGGTGCCGGTGACCCGCGAGGAGGTCCGCCTCGAGCGCGAGCCGATCACCGACGCCAACATCGGCAACGCCATGGACGGCCCGGCCATCTCCGAGGAGGAGCACGAGGTCACGCTGCACGCCGAGCGTCCCGTGGTCGAGAAGGAGGCCGTGCCGGTCGAGCGGATCCGCCTCGACAAGCAGACCGTCACCGAGCAGGCGCAGGTGAACGAGACCCTCCGCAAGGAAGAGGTCGAGATCGAGGGCGCCGCGGACAACGACCGGCGCATGTGACCGGGTCCCCCGCACGGGGGGGCACGAACGGCGGCCCGCCGAGGAGCTCCTCGGCGGGCCGCCGTCGTCGCTGCGGGGGTCAGTCCGCCAGGCAGGCGGCGAGCGCCCCGACCATGAGCGGGACGTCGACGGCCGAGGCGAGCTCCCGGCAGGAGTGCATCGCCAGCATGGGTGCGCCGACGTCGACCGTGGTGACACCGAGCCGGGTGGCCGTCAGCGGGCCGATGGTGCTGCCGCAGGGCAGGTCCGCGCGGGTGACGAACGCCTGCACCGGGACCCCGGCCTCCTCGCACCGCTCGCGGAACCAGCCGCCGCTCGCCGCGTCGGTGGCGTAGGCCTGGTTGGCGTTCACCTTCAGCACCGGCCCGCCGCCGAGCGCCGGCCGGTGCGCCGGCTCGTGGCGCTCCGCGCGGTTCGGGTGCACCGCGTGGGCCATGTCGGCCGACACCAGCACCGACCGGGCCAGCGCCCGGTGCACCGCCTGCGGCTCGGCCCCGGCCAGCCGCTGGACGACGTCCTCGAGGAAGCTGCCGCGCGCGCCGGACATCGAGCCGCTGCCCACCTCCTCGTGGTCGTTGCAGACCAGCACCTGCGTGCGCTCCCCGGCGGGGGCGGCCAGCAGCGCCAGCAGCCCGGAGTGGCAGCACGCCAGGTCGTCCAGGCGCGGGGCGGCCACCCAGGTGCCGTCGGCGCCGGCCCGGGCCGCGGGCTGGGTGTCGGCCAGCACCAGGTCGTGCCCGACGACGTCGCCGGCCTGGACGCCCGCCGCGGCGGCGAGCGCCTCCAGCAGACCCGGCTCCTCCCCGAGGTCGCGGTCCCACACCGGCACCAGGTGCTGCTGCGGGTCGAGGGTCAGGCCCTCCCGCACCGCGCGGTCGAGGTGGATGGCCAGCGAGGGCAGCCGCAGCGGCGCCCCGGGCAGCCGCACGAGCGCCCGCTCCCCGCCGCGCAGCGCCAGCCGCCCGGCGACGGTCAGCTCGCGGTCCAGCCACGTGTGCCACAGGCCGCCGCCGTAGGGCTCGACCCCGACCAGCCGGTAGCCGGCCTGGCGGACGTCGTTGTTCGGCCGCACCTTGAACGTCGGTGAGTCGGTGTGCGCGCCGACGATCCGCAGGCCCGTCTCCGCCGGAGCGCCCGCGCCCACCCGGAAGGCGATGAGGCTGCCGTGCCGGACGACGAAGTGCTGCCCGCCGGGCGCGGGCGACCAGGCGTCGGTCTCGGCCAGCTCGGTGAACCCGGCCGCGGTGAGGCGGCGGGCCAGCTCGGCGACGGCGTGCGAGGGCGAGGGCGAGGCGTCGACGAAGGCCCGCAGGTCGTCGCCGAGCGCGAGCGCGTCGGTCGTGGCGGTCGGCGTGGGGTCCGGCATGCGGTCATCGTCTCCCGCGCCGGTGTCCCGCCGCCCGCCCGGGTGGGATGCTGCCGGGTGTGAGTGAGCGCACGCCGTCGGCCCCGGGGAGCCCCGCCGAGCTGGCCGGCGCGCTCGAGGCGACCGGCTACCTGCCCGACGAGGGGCTCGCCACCGCCGCGTACCTCGCGCTGGCCATGCACCGGCCGCTCTTCCTGGAGGGCGAGGCGGGGGTGGGGAAGACGGCGCTGGCGCACGCGCTCGCGCAGGTCACCGGCCGGCCGCTGCACCGGCTGCAGTGCTACGAGGGGCTGGAGGCCAGCCAGGCGCTCTACGACTGGGACTTCGGCCGCCAGCTGCTGCACCTGCGTGCCGCCGAGGCCGCC
Source organism: Blastococcus sp. TF02A-35 (assembly GCF_004571075.1). Taxonomy (GTDB): domain Bacteria; phylum Actinomycetota; class Actinomycetes; order Mycobacteriales; family Geodermatophilaceae; genus Blastococcus. Next base: position 1,033 of record NZ_SPQP01000042.1, on the reverse strand, counting down.
CACGCGAACGCCGACACCGAGAGCCTGGAGGCCTCGCTGTACGACCGGCGCTTCCTGCTGGCCCGGCCGCTGCTGCGGGCGCTGGAGGACTCGCCCAGCGTGCTGCTGGTCGACGAGGTGGACCGGGCGGACGACGAGTTCGAGGCGTTCCTGCTGGAGGTCCTGTCGGACTTCACCATCTCGATCCCCGAGCTGGGCACCGTGCGCGCGGAGACCCCGCCGCTGGTCGTCCTCACGTCCAACCGCACCCGCGAGGTGCACGACGCGCTCAAGCGGCGCTGCCTCTACCACTGGCTGGAGCACCCGGGCTTCGACCGCGAGGTGGCGATCCTGCGCCGCCGGCTGCCCGACGTCACCGAGTCGCTGGCCCGCCAGGTGGCCCGGGCGACGGCGATGCTGCGCACCCTGGACCTGCTGAAGCCGCCGGGGATCGCCGAGGCCATGGACTGGGCCACGGCGCTGCACACCCTCGGCGCCCGCGAGCTCGACCCCGACCTCGCCGCCCGCACCCTGGGTGCGGTCCTGAAGTACCGGGAGGACACCGAGCGGGTGCGGGCCCTGGGCACCGGGGTGCTCACCGGTGCCTGAGCGCGACGTGGTCGACACGGTGCTGGCGTTCGCCCGCACGCTGCGGCACGCCGGGGTGCCGGCCTCGCCGGACCGGGTGGAGGCGATGCTCACCGCGCTCGCGCACCTGCGGGTGCTGGAGACCGGTGACGTCTACTGGGCCGGGCGGCTCACGCTCTGCGGCGGCCCCGACGACCTGGACCGCTACGACGCCGCCTTCGCCGCCTTCTTCTCCGGGGAGCGGCCGCGCGTCCGCACCGCCCCGGCCGGCGCACCGCCCCGCGTTGCCGCCTCGGCCCCGCTGGACGCCGGCACCGGTGAGGGGGACGACGACCAGGACGCCCCCGACCTCGCCGCGCGGGCCAGCGCCGGGGAGGTGCTGCGCCACCGGGACGTGGCGGGCCTGACGCCGGAGGAGCGCGAGCACCTGCGGCGGCTGTTCGCGCTGCTGGTGCCGGCCGCGCCA
>NZ_SPQP01000041.1 GCF_004571075.1 Blastococcus sp. TF02A-35 | reverse complement strand
CCTACCACCGCCGGCGGCGTCAGGACGCCCTCGGTCGACTCACGCCCATCGAGTACGAGACCATCGTGCCCACAATGGCCGCGCAGGCAGCCTGACCCAACCTGTCACCGATCCGTGCAGCAGTCCCCTACGGCGACAGCCTCGCTGTGGCTTGGGCTTGCGTGGTCGGTCTGACGGGGAATAGGCAGTATGGCGTCAGACGGCGTCGCCGAGTATGGCGTTGCAGGGATTCGCATTGCGGGGAGAGGGAGTGAGTGATGGTCCAGTCACTGGAGCCAGACCGCAGCCACGATGACGGTGACACCACAGACGAGCAGAGTTCCGGCGGTCCGGAGAATGCGGGGGCCACCGACCAGGTTGTGCCGGACAAGCAGATCTACCGTGACGGCGGCGCGGTGATGCCCGACAGCTGACCCTGTCGCAGCCAGGGGCGCCGAGTCGACGGTTGCGGCCCGGCCGTTAGAGGGCAAGGTTGTCCAGGGGCGGCAGCGGGCAACGGGCCGCCTGCGGGTAACAAGCGCCGGCGACGGTCAACGCGGCGGCTGTGCTCGGCCGGGTCGGTGGGGTCGTGCGCGATGGCGGCCAGCCGGGACACGTCCGCCGGAGGCAACCCGCTGCTGGCGCCGACGGCGTCCATCAGGCGGTCGATCTGCCCTTGGAGCGCCGGGACGAGCTCCGGCCGGCCGCTGCTGCCGACGTGCGCCTGCAGCATGCGCAGCACCCGCAACAGGGACGCTGCGACCTGGCTCTGCGGGGGCGCTGCCTGCCGGAGCTGGTCGAAGGCGTGCGCGATGTACTCCTCGTGCGACAGGTCCCACGGCCGCAGCAGCACCTTGCCATCCGGCCCGGCCACCGTCAGGGGCGGCAGCTCGATGACGAGCACCTTGCGCAGCAGGCTGCCCAACCGCAGGGTCACCTCGACCGCCGTCGTGGGGTCGTTGATAGCCGAACTGAGGGCCCGCAACCCGATGTCCACCAGCTGCCGGATCGCGAAGTCGACGTCTTCCTGCATGGTGCGGGTGTCGGCGACCAGCACCGTTCTGGCCAACGCCTCACATACCGCATCCGCGTCGGCGGGCACCGGCCAGATGGTGACCAGTGGTTCTCCTTCGTGGATGTACGCACCGTTGCGCGTGTCGAAGCGGACCGTGCTGCGTGGAGGGACGACCGCGAGCATCTGGCCGCTCGGCGCCTGCGTCACCCAGCCGTCCCGCGGCGCCGGCACCACCAGGCCGCCGTCGGAGTCCGGCGGCGTGGTGGCGGGCCCTGGAAGTTCGTCGCACGAGGAGCGCACCAGGGCGTCGATCACGAGCTCACCCTCGGCGGCGATCGTGCGCACCACTTGGCCGACCTGCAGGCCGCGGGCCAGGTGGTCGAGGTGGGCCACGATGAGCAGGACCGTGGTCACGGTCAGCGCGATCGCCATGGTCATCGAGATGCGCGGCGCCGGGGTCGCCGGCTCGTCATCGATGTGCCGCAGGGTCAGCACGCTGAAGACGAAGGTCGCGATGAGCAACCCGATGACCACCTGACTGAGCCGGTCGCGGATGAACGAGCGCATCACGCGTGGGGGGAACTGGCTGCTGGCCAGTTGCAGGCTGACGACGGTGAGCGAGAACACGACACCGGCGGTGGTGATGGTCGCGCCGGCCACCGTGCTCAGCAGCCAGGTTGCGGTGTTGCTGTTGATGTCCAGGGTCAGCGGGACGGCGTGGCCCGCGGCCAGCCCCCTATCTATCGCTGCCGCCGCTTCCGCGAGGACGGCGCCGAGGACCACGAGCAGGGCCGGCAGGAAGAAAAGGCTCTCTCCCGGAAACGGTAGAGAGCCGCTGCTATGCGCAGTTGCGGTAGCGGCACAGGTCGTCTGCTCACCCGCGCAGATATGCCCGACGCGCCGGCGAATAGACGCAGGTACACAGGGCAGCGCGTACGTTCCGATGGCTAGGTGCCGGATCCCGTGCCATCGTGTGGCGCACATCACGCAATGGTGTGACCGAGACGGTGACCGGTTCAGTCGAGGTGCTGAGCCGCCTCACCGAACGCACCGTGAACGCTTCCCACCGGGTCGGCACATGAGGGGTCCCCGAATGCTGTTGTCAGTACACGAGCGTGAACGGCTGATGATCTACACCGCGGCCAAGCTCGCCGAGGAGCGCAAAGGCCGTGGGCTGAAGCTCAACCTGCCCGAGGCCACCGCGTTGCTCACCTCGTTCCTCCTCGAGGGGGCGCGCGACGGGCGGATGGTCGAGGACCTCATGAGCGCCGGCCGTGACGTGCTGCACCGCGACGACGTCATGGAGGGCGTACCGGAGATGCTCGCCCAGGTCCAGGTCGAGGCGACGTTCCCCGACGGGACGAAGCTCGTCACCGTCACGGCGCCGATCTCATGACCCGCGGCGAACACCCCAGCGACGACCCCGGCGGCAAGGACAGCAGCCGTCGGGGCGGGACGCGCCATCCGCACAGCGGCTCGGGCCCGCAGAGCCTGCCGCGGCGGCCCGGCACGGGCGAACGCCAGGCCGAGCGCCGCCGCTACACCGGCGACGACCCGCACGCCGACGAGCCACTCATCCCCGGCCAGGTGCTGTACGGCGACGACCCGGTGGTGATCAACGCCGGCAAGGACGTAGTCATCTTGCGCGTGGAGAACACCGCCGACCGGCCGATCCAGGTCGGCTCCCACTACCACTTCGCCGAGGTCAACCCCGGCCTGTCCTTCGACCGCAAGGCCGCGTGGGGACGTCGGCTCAACGTGCTCTCCGGAGGCTCCATGCGCTTCGAGCCCGGTGCCGCAGAACAGGTCGAACTCATCCCGATCGCAGGGCAGCGCATCGTCGCCGGGCTGCGTGGCGAATGCGGAGGTCCGCTCGATGGCTGAGATCAATCGGCAGGAATACGACGCCTCCTTCGGCCCGACCACCGGCGACCGCATCCGGCTGGCCGACACCAACCTGTTCATCGAGGTCGAGGAGGACCGCTGCGTCGGCGGCGACGAGGCCGTGTTCGGCGGCGGCAAATCGATCCGCGAGTCCATGGGCCAGTCCCGCGCCACCCGCGCCGAGGGCACCCCCGACCTGGTCATCACCGGCGCCGTCGTGCTGGACCACTGGGGGGTCATCAAGGCCGACGTGGGCATCCGCGACGGCCGGATCACCGCCCTGGGCAAGGCCGGCAACCCCGAGACGATGGACGGCGTCCACCCCGACCTCGTCATCGGCCCGTCCACGGAGATCGCGTCGGGCAACGGCCTCATCCTCACCGCCGGCGCGATTGACACCCACGTGCACTTCGTCGACCCCGCCTCCTTCGAGGTGGCGCTAGCCGCCGGCACGACCACGGTGGTCGGCGGCGGCACCGGACCCACTGAGGGCTCCAAGGCAACCCTCGCGACGCCGGGGGCGTGGTGGCTGCAGCGGATGCTGGACGCCGTCGACCCGTGGCCGGTCAACGTGCTGTTCCTCGCCCGCGGCAACACCGTGTCGCATGAGGCGCTGTGGGAGCAGCTGCGGGGCGGGGCGGGCGGCTTCAAGGTGCACGAGGACTGGGGCGCCACCCCGGCCGCCATCGACGCGGCGCTCAGCGTCGCCGACGAGTCCGGCGTCCAGGTCGCGATCCACAGCGACACCCTCAACGAGGCCGGCTTCGTCGAGGACATGCTGGCCGCCGTGAAGGGCCGGACCTTCCACAGCTACCACACCGAGGGGGCCGGCGGCGGGCACGCGCCCGACATCATCCGCATCGCCGGCGAGCCCTACGTGCTCCCGGCCTCGACCAACCCGACCCGGCCGTTCACGCACAACACCATTCCCGAGCACCTCGACATGGTCATGGTCGCCCACCACCTCAACCCGCAGGTGCCCAACGACCTCGCGTTCGCCGAGAGCCGCGTCCGCGCGGGCACGATCGCCGCCGAGGACGTGCTGCAGGACCTCGGCGCGCTGTCGATCATGTCGTCTGACGCGCAGGCGATGGGCCGGATCGGGGAAGTCGTGATCCGCACGTGGCAGACCGCGCACCGGATGAAGCAGTTGCGCGGCCCGCTGCCCGGTGACGGGCGAGCCGACAACAACCGCGCCCGCCGCTACGTCGCGAAGTACACGATCTGCCCCGCCGTCGCCCACGGCCTCGAGCACGAGATCGGGTCGGTCGAACCGGGGAAGATGGCCGATCTGGTGCTGTGGCAGCCGGCGCTGTTCGGCGTCCGCCCCACGGCGGTGTTCAAGGGCGGCATGGCCGCGGTCGCCGCGCTCGGCGACCCGAACGCCTCCATCCCCACGCCGCAGCCGGTGCTCCCGCGGCTCGGCTACAACGCCCACAGCCCCGCCAGCGCCGACACCGCCGTCGCCTTCGTCTCCCAAGCTGCGGTCGACGACGGGCTGTCCGAGCGGCTCACCACCCGCCGGCCGCTGGTCGCGGTCGGCAACGTGCGCGGGCGGACCAAGGCGGACCTGCCGGAGAACACCGCCCTGCCCCGCATCGAGGTCGACCCGGACACCTACAGCGTCCGCGTCGACGGCGAGCTGATCGAGCACGAACCGGCCACCGAGCTGCCGATGACCCAGCGCTACTTCCTGTTCTAGTCCGACCTGGGGGAGTCCGGGATGCTGTTGACACTGAAGGAACGCGAGCGGCTGATGATCTTCACGGCCGCCCTGGTGGCCGAGCGCCGCAAGGAGCGCGGGCTGAAGCTCAACCTGCCGGAGGCCACCGCGATCATCACGGCGTTCCTCCTGGAGGGTGCGCGCGACGGCCGCACGAAGGCCGACCTGCAGAACGACGCCCGGAACGTGCTGAGCCGGGACGATGTGCTCGACGGCGTCCCGGAGATGCTGGCTCAGGTGCACGTAGAGGCCACGTTCCCCGACGGCACCAAGCTGATCACCGTGCCAGAGCCGATCCAATGAACATCGGCCGCACGATCAAGGACACGTTGACTAACCAGCTGGACAAGGCGGGGCCGTTCGGGCTGGCGAGCACCGCCGTCTCCTGGGCGCAGAGGGCCGCCCAGCGCACGCCGGTGCTGAACAGGCTCGCCGGGCGGCTGGAACCGCCACCGCTGACCCGGCAGCGACCGGGCACCGGCAAGCACGTGGTCCTGGGCTCGGGCAAGGGCGGCGCGATCGCCATCACCCATCCCGGCGCGGACTCCTCGGCGAAGGCGGGGACTCCCGGCCAGATCCTCTATGGCGAGGAACCGGTGCACATCAACATCGGGCGGGAGGCGATCACCCTGACGGTGGTGAACACCGGTGACCGGCCGATCACGGTGGGCTCGCACTACCACTTCGCCGAAACGAACGCGGCGCTGGAGTTCGACCGGAAGGCCGCCTGGGGACGACGGCAGAACATCATGGCCGGCAGCATGACCCGGTTCGATCCCGGCGCCCCGCAGGAGGTCGAACTCGTTCCCTACGCCGGACGGCGCGTGATGCCCGGCTTCCGCGGCGAGAGCTCCCCCGGCGAAAGAGAGGGCGGGTCCCATGCCTGAGATCGACCGGCAGACGTACGTGTCGATGCTCGGGCCCACGACCGGCGACCGGCTGCGCCTGGCCGACACCAGCCTGTTCATCGAGATCGAGACCGACCACTGCGTCGGCGGCGACGAGAACATCTTCGGCGGCGGCAAGTCCGGGCGCGAGTCACAGGGACAGTCGCACACCCCGCGCACGGAGGGCACGCCCGATCTCGTGGTGACCAACGTGGTGGTGCTCGACCACTGGGGCATTGTCAAGGCCGACGTCGGCATCCGCGACGGGCGGTTCGTCGGCATCGGCAAGTCCGGCAATCCCGACATCATGGACGGCGTCGATCCCGCCCTGGTCGTCGGACCGTCGACCGAGGTGATGAACGGCACCGGCCTGATCATGACGGCGGGCGCGATCGACACACACGTGCACATGGTGTCGCCGGACATGTGCACGGTGGCGCTGGAGGCGGGGACCACGACGCTCGTCGGCGGCGGCACCGGCCCAACCAGCGGCTCACAGGCCACCCTGGCCACCCCGGGCGCCTGGTGGCTGGAGCGGATGTTCGAGGCGTTCGACCCCTGGCCGGTGAACGTGGCCTTTCTCGGCCGGGGGACGACGGTGTCGCAGGAGGCTCTTCGGGAGCAACTGCGGGCCGGCGCAGCGGGGTTCAAGTGTCACGAGGACTGGGGGGCCACGCCGGCGGTCGTCGACGCCGCACTGACCGTCGCCGACGAGTCCGGTGTGCAGGTCGCGATCCACAGCGACACCCTCAACGAGGCCGGATTCGTCGAAGACCTGCTGGGCACCGTGCGCGGCCGAACGTTCCACAGTTTCCACACCGAGGGTGCCGGCGGTGGGCATGCGCCCGACATCATCCGGATCGCTGCCGAGCCGAACGTGCTGCCGTCGTCCACCACGCCGACCCGGCCGTTCACCGTCAACACCGTCGACGAACAGCTGGACATGATCCTCGTCGCCCACCACCTGAATCCCAAGGTGCCCGTGGAGCTGCAGTTCGCCGAGAGCCGGGTGCGGGCGAGCACGATCGCGGCGGAGGACGTGCTGCAGGACATCGGGGGCATCTCCGGGATGCAATCCGACGCCCAGGCCATGGGCCGGCTGGGGGAGACCATCCAGCGCACCTGGCAGACCGCCCACGTGATGAAAGAACTACGCGGCGCGCTGCCGGGCGACGGTCGCGCCGACAACAACCGGGCCCGCCGCTACATTGCCAAGTACACGATCGTCCCCGCGGTCATCCACGGGCTGGAGCGGGAGATCGGCTCGATCGAGGTGGGCAAGCTCGCCGACTTCGTCCTGTGGGAGCCGGCCCTGTTCGGCGTCAAACCGACGTCGGTGTTCAAGGGCGGCATGTCCGCGATGGCGCTCCTGGGCGATCCCAACGCGTCGGTGCCCACCCCGCAGCCGGTGTTGCCCCGGCCCGGGTACAACGTGCACACCCGCGCGGCGCAGGCGACGAGCCTGGCCTTCGTCGCCCCCGCGGCGCTGGAGGACGGCCTCGCCGACCGGCTGGCCGTGCACCGGCGACTCGTGCCCGTCGAGAACGTGCGCGGTCGTACCAAGGACGATCTTCCGCTCAACTCGGCTCGGCCCAGCATCGAGGTGAACCCCGACACCTTCGAGGTGCGGATCGACGGGGAGACGGTCACGCACGAGCCGGTGGACGCGCTCCCCATGACCCAGCGCTACTTCCTCTTCTGATGACGGGGGAGACCACGGCTGCGCTGCTGCTGCTCGCGGACGGGCGGCTGCCGGCGGGCGGTCACGCCCACTCCGGTGGCCTGGAGCCCAGCGTGGCCGCCGACCGCGTTCGCGACGTCGCATCGCTCGAGACATTCCTGCGGGGCCGCGCCATGACCAGCGGGCTGCTGGCCGCCGCGTTCTCCGCGAGCGCCTGCGCTGCCGTACTCGCCGGCGCTAACGGCCGGCTAGGCGTGCTGGAGGAGGAGCTCGACGCCCGCCAGCCGTCCCCGGTGCTCCGACAGACCTCGCGCAAGCTCGGCCGGCAACTGGTGCGTGCCATGCGGGTGATCCGGCCTCACGACTGCTGGGTCGGGCTCGGTCGCAGCCCCCACCACCCCATCGTTCTCGGCGCCGCAGCAGCCGTCTCCGGCCTGAGACCGTGCGCGGCGGCGTTGGCCGCCGTCCACGACGCGGTAGCCGGCCCAGCGACCGCCGCCGTCCGGCTCCTCGGACTCGACCCGTTCGCCACCCACGCCGCCCTCGCCCGGCTCGGCCCGCTGCTCGACGCCATCGCCGCCGACGCCGAGCGGTACGCCGACGCCGACCCCGCCCACCTGCCCGCCGGCAGCGCCCCGCTGCTGGACCTCGCCGCCGAACACCACGCCACCTGGGAGGTGCGTCTCTTTGCCTCATGACCACGACCACACTCACGACCACCCGCATCCGCACGTCGACACCGCCGGTGTGCTGCCCCGCGAACCGGGTCGAGCGCTGCGCATCGGGATCGGCGGCCCAGTCGGCTCCGGCAAGACCGCCCTCGTCGCCGCCCTCTGCCGCTCACTGGGGGCCGAGGTGAACCTGGCTGTGGTGACCAACGACATCTACACCACAGAGGACGCCGATTTCCTGCTCCGCAACGGCGTCCTGCCGAACGAGCGGGTGCGGGCGGTGGAGACCGGCGCCTGTCCGCACACCGCGATCCGCGACGACATCTCTGCCAACCTCGAGGCCCTGGAGGATCTCGAGGAGAGCATCCCCGGGGTGGAACTGCTGCTGGTCGAGAGCGGCGGGGACAACCTCACCGCCACGTTCAGCCGCGGCCTGGTGCACAAGCAGATCTACGTCGTCGACGTCGCCGGCGGGGACAAGGTGCCGCGCAAGGGCGGGCCCGGTGTCACCCGCGCCGACCTGCTGGTGATCAACAAGACCGACCTGGCCGACCGGGTCAACGCCGACCTGTCCGTCATGGACCGCGACTCGCGAGCCCAGCGCGGGGACCTGCCGACTGTCTTCCTCTCCCTGACCGAGGACCCGACGGCGGCCCCGGTCGCCGCCTGGGTGCGCGGCTGCCTCGCCGAGGGAGCGGCGGAGACCTCGGGCGTGGCGTCAGGGACCGCCGCCACCGGCTGATGCGCGCCGCTGCCGAGCTCGCCGTGGAGGCCGTCGCGCTCCGCGGCGGCGCGGTCCGTAGCCGGATCGCGACGCTGCGGTCCCAGGCACCGCTGATGCTGCGGCTCACTCACCCGAAGGGCCCCGAGCCATGGACCAGGCTCGGCGACGGAGCCGCCCGCGTCTGCCTGGCCGCGGGCGCCGCGGGCCCCATCGGCGGTGACGCGTACGCACTGGACATCCAGGTGGGGGATGGCAGCACCCTGGTCCTGCGGGAGATCTCCGCGTCGCTGCTGCTGCCCGGCCCGCTCGGCGGCCAGTCGACGCTGCACACCACTGTGCGGGTTGGGGCCGGGGCGACGCTGGTCTGGCTGCCCGAGCCGATGATCGCCGCGCGCGGCTGCCACCACCTCACCGACGTGCAGGTCGACCTCGCCGCAGGTGCCCGGCTGGTGCTGCGCGAAGAGCTGCTCCTCGGGCGGCACGGGGAGCAGCCCGGCGATGTGGTCGCGCGCCTGCGGATCCGCCTAGACGGCCGGCCGCTGTTGCACCAGGACCTGGCGCTCGGGCCCGCGGCGGTGGGCTGGAACAGCGCGGCGGTGACGGGGGGACGGCGAGCGCTCGGTTCGCTCGTCGTCGTCGACCCCGCTTGGGCCGACGATCCGCCGCCGGCGACATTGGTGGGGGACACCGCGGCCGTGCTCCCTCTGCCTGGTCCGGCAGCACTGGTGTCGGCGCTAGCGGACGACGCACTGCAGCTGCGCGCCTGCATGGACGCGGGACTGGCGCTGCTCACCGCGTCCAGCGAGGACCGACGGCCCGGGGTCGCCTCGTGAGACGCGAACGAACGAGGGGGCAGCTGACGGACGGACGAAGTGGGTCGCCGAACTACCGGAGGCCGCCCTCGTCGGTGGACCCAGAGGAGATGAAAGGGCCGGCTGGTGGGCGACTGGCGAAGTCGTGCGCCGCAACCTCCACTGGGCCCGCACCCATGCCATGCCGTCGGTAACGGTCAGTCCTTTCTTCTGCTCCCATCACCGCTGCACGCACCGCGTGAACTGTCCCCTCGTAGCGTTCACATCGGCGGTGGATCGGATTTCCGGCAGCCGGGTGGCGGCCAGGAGGCAGACGTCGTCGTCACGCTCGTCTGAGACCGCAGACCCGGCGATCGCGGCACGCAGCAGTTCCGCGGCCCCACCTGTGCCCTGGGACGAAGCGAGGATCGCGCGGCGGAGGCGGGCCAGCCCCGTGTCGAGATCCTCTCCGCGGGTCTCGATGAGTCCATCGGTGTACAACAGCACCGCTGCTCCGCCATGCAGCCTTGCGGACGCGCTGGCGTAGAAGGAATCAGCCGTTGCGCCGAGAATCATGCCCTGAGCCTGGTCCAGCACTGCTGGTGCGGCACCGGGGGCGCACATCAGCGGGTAGGGATGGCCTGCGCTGGCGTACTCAATGTCATCGCCGGCCCGCTCCAGGTACAGGATGGCGGCGCTAGCCAGGGCCGGGGAAGGCGCAGCGTTGAGCAGCCGATTGAGCTGGGTGAGGACTTGCCCCGGCCCGTGACCGGCGGTCACGTAGGCGCGCATGGCTCCACTGAGCCGTGCCATGAGGCCGACCGCAGCAGGTCCGTGCCCGACAACATCGCCGATCGCCAAGACCAGTCGGCCGTCGGGCGCGTGAAGGACGTCGAACCAGTCCCCGCCCAACTGGATGTCGATCGAGGCCCCGAGGTACTGGGCGGCCAGGTCGAAACCAGGAGTGTCGGGCAGTGTCGGGAGCAGGCTGGTCTGCAGTTCGTGCAGCACCTGCCGCTGCCTCGTCAGGGTGGCCTGCAGCTCCGCCTGAAGCTGCAGCACCTCGGTGACGTCGCGCGCCACAGCGGCGACGCCAATCGTTGGCCCGCCGGGTGCCCGGACTGGGAAGAAGCTCTCCAGCCATGTCCGCGTCGTGCCCGGGTCGGCCGGGGTCGTCCCGACGACCTGTACGTCACGAAGGGGTTCGCCAGTCTCAAGCACTCGACGTAGCAGCGGTTCCGCGCCGTCCCGCAGGTCCGGCAGCAGTTCGAACACCAGCGCGCCCTCGTGCTGGTCAACGGTGAAGCCGTTCATAGCGGCCAGCTCGTTGTTGACCCTGACGAAACGTAGTTCCGGATCGATCAACGCGAAACCTATCGGGGCGTCCTCAAGGAGCGAGGAGACGATGGCGGCCTCCGACTGGACCAGCCGGCGCAACCGCTCCTCCCGACTGAGATCGACGACGATGGCAACCCATTCGTAGGGATCCCAGGACACTGCAGCCACAACCGCCAGCACCGGGATGCGGCTACCGTCCGGGCGCAGGAAGTCCTTCTGCACGACCGCCGACCCGGAACGACGGACGTCCCCGATGGCCGCGGCATCCCGCTCGGCATGGTCAGCCGGCGTGATCGTCGGCCAAGCGATGCCTTCCGCCAACCCGGCACGCCCGCGACCGAGGATGCGTAGCAGCTCGTCGTTCGCCTGTTCGATGACATCTCCGCAGCCTGAGGCCATGCCGACTGCATCCCCGGCGAAGAGCGCACGCAGCCGCGCCGCCTGCCGAAGCGCCTCCGGCGTCGGAACGGCCTCGTCTGTCACGACGGCCAGTCTGCCAGTGCCGGCTGCACATTCACTGCCACCGTCCCACTCGGGGGCGGCTTTCCCCGGAACCAGCTACCCTTCGAGTCTCCGGGGGAGAAGAGTCCTTTGCCCTGAACAAGGCACTCCCACGCCGTCTACGGCCCTCGGGCCGGGGCGAGAATTCCCGATGACCACCACCGGCGAATGGTTCTACGCGTCCACGATCACCGGCTCTGTCGACGGCATCGCTATCGCTGGCGGGCAGCTCAGCTTTCGTCGTTGGTGACGACCACAGCGGGGCTCGCATTGGGTGTCGTGGGATTGTTCCTCGCCTCGCCGTCCCCGTGGTCGGCACCAATGTGACGCGACCATCACCTACTGCCCGGAGGCCCGTGACTACCGCCCCACCTCCAGCGGCGCTCGATCGACCGCTCCTCTCCGGCGACCGCCGCGGCCCCCTGGAACCAGCACCCTGACTCTGCGCTTCGCTCATAGGGGCTCGGCCTCTCCGATACCGAGCTCGGTCCCGCATGAGCGGACTTCTGCGATGTCCTGCGGTCGCAGATAGATCGTTGAGGCGGTGACGTCGCTGCCAGAGCCTTGTGGATCCGCCGCTTCCGCCGGCGAGGTCTCCTCGGGGCGGATGGAGCGGATCTGGAAGCGGATCACCCGGGTGAACTGGCAGTCCTCGGCGACGGATTCGATGGTGAAAGCCACCGGTGGCCGTGCGGCGCCCCGCACGATGTTGTCCAGCCCGCCGGCACCGGTCGAGCCTTCGACGAGGTCGATGCCGGCGTCGCTCTGGACGTCGGCGGGCTTGTTCTGCGCGTGCACGTGGCCGGTATTGGTCTGCCGGATCCGGTCGCCGAGCAGTTCCCGTGCCTCGCCCGCCATGACTGACCCGTGGGCGGCGAAGATGTCGAGGAACGGGCGGTCCCGCTCGTTCTCGCCGGTCACGTTGGCGAGGGCGTCGGCAGTGGCGGAGCGCTGGAGGGGGCCGGTGACCGAGCCGTCATCGGAGCCGTAGGCGCCCGGGCCGCCGTAGGTTCGGGGATCGGACACCCCGGCAACTGTCAGGCCGAAGGCCCGCACCATCCCGGCGGTCACTGCGAAGCCATCGGCGGTGGACTGCTTGCCGCCGAGCACCGTGACGCCGGGGATCGTGCGCATCACGTCCACCGTGTGGGGCGAATCGTGGTTGCCGGCGATCCAGAGCATCGGGGTGTCGGCGGTGACGGCCCTCATGGCGTCCAGGTACGTCGAGGTCAGCTCGATCGACGTGCCGAACTCGCTCTCGTCACCGGTATTGACGATGAGGTCTACGTCGTAGCTCTCCGCGTAGGCCTGCACCAGCGGATAGTTCCCGGCCAGGTGCATGTCCGAGATGAACATGATCTGCAGCGCTGTTCCGGCCGCCCGGTCCTCGTCGATCTGTTGCTGCAAGGACGCCTGCAGGCCGACGATCGAACCGAGGACGTCGGACACCTTCGACTGCTGCGTGTAGTAGTCCGCGAGCTGCCCGGGGAACAGCTGGGCGGCGGCCAGGGTTCCGGTCAGCCGTGACTGGCGTGCCCAGTCGGGGTTGTAGGTCACCCAGCCGTACAGCGCGACGGCCATGACGACGGCGAGCGCCGCGCCGAGCTGGCGCATCCGGTGCTGTAGCTCGTCGGGCCGGCGCGGTCGCCCCCGCAGATAGCGCAGGGACATGTTGATGGCGGCGGCGGCGAGCAGGCCGAGCGCGACGCCGAGCACCACTTCGGCGACCAACCAGGCGGCGATCCGCGGGAACTGCTCGGCAGCGTCAGCTTGCAGTCGCTGCGCGAAACCGGCCCGGTCCTCACCGGCCGCCCGGGCCAAGTCGAGGACATCAACGTCCGAGGGTGTGATGCGCACGCCGACCGGCAGCCCGCTGAGGTCGGGGAAGACCCAACTGCCTAGCGTCGTCTCGGCCGAGAGGCCGGGCCGGGTGAGCAGCGAACCCTCCACCCGAAACGGCACGCCTTGCACCGTGGCTCGGTACGGAAAGGAGTGCAGGAGGGCAGCCGCGCCGGCGAGGGGGAGGGCGAGGCGCAGCATCCAGCGAACCAGTCCGGCGAGCACGGCGGACAGCGCCGCGGCCGCCCGCCGGGCCACGCGTGCGGCCACCGTGCCGTCAGGAGGCAGCGTGCCCGGGCGCGCAGCGTCCTGCTCTGCATCTCGCTGTCCCTCGCCGTTCCGATGGCCGCTGGGCTGCACCCAGCCATCATCTACCGGTCGTCCCGCCCCGGCCCGGCCACGGCGACATCCGTGCTTGGACGTCGGTCTCCGGCGCCCTTATGATGCGACTGCCGGCCGCAGGTGTGGACCGTGCGGACGTCGACGCGTTCGTGCACCGAGCGAGATCCAGGGTCTGAGGCCGGCGGGGCAACGGCGGGTGGCGGCCGGTCGCGCTGTCGTCAGCACGCAGCGCGTGGCCCGCCCGATGGGGAAGTCCGCCAGGCGCTCCGCCCATCGGAGGGCGGCCGGCCCAGCGGACGAGGTCCGGGTCAGGGGTTCAGCATCGCGTCGATGCGCGCCGTGTCGTCGTCCGTCCAACCATCGGGCGGCGCGACCGCAGCCCAAGCGTCGAGCAGCAGGTCGTCGTAGTTGTGCCCGTGCCCGTCGGGCCCCGATTGGGCGTGGGTCAGGTCGGCGGTCACCTGCCAGAAGGTGACGATGGGGTACCAGCTCATCGAGGGGGGCGGACCGGGCGTCAGTAGGTGCGGCGCAGCCGCATGCTCAGCGGGCGGCCATCGGGGTCCAGCACGGACCGGTAGAGCGGATCGATGATTCCCCGACGCCAGAACGGCAGAACGGCGGCCCCGGCCGGAAGCGGGTGGCAGCGCAGCCGGCCCGGCGGGCGATCCCCGCATCCCCGCGCGTGCCACGTGTCCAGAGCGGCAGCGCTGGCCGTGACGGCGTCGGCCGCGGTGTCGGGGTCGAGTAGTGCGTCGTCGACATCGGTGCCGAGGTGCTCGCGCATCAGCCGCAGCCGCAGATCTCGTGCGAAGCAGCGGGCGCCGTCGCCCAGTCCGCCGGGATCGTGTGGTTCCCGGCCGTCATGGCGGTCGTCGACGACCGCCGCGGCCAGTTCGCTGTCGTGCGTCCAGGAGCGGACGTTGAAGTTGTCGCTGCCGACGACGGCCCATACGTCGTCGACGATGCAGACCTTGGCGTGGTCGTAGATCGGCGTGCCGGCACGGTTCTCCACGTCGAGGACCTGCACTCGTTCGCCGCCGGCGGAGCGGACCATGGCCAGTGCCTCGGCGTGGCCGTGCCGGGCGGCGGTCGCGTAGGACGCGCCGTCCCCGTCGGGATGCCGGGGGACGACGGCGATCAGGTGCAACCGCGGAGCGCGACGCAGTGCGGTGGCGAAGGTCCGGGCGACGTCGACCGACCACAGGTACTGGTCCTCGATGTACACCAGCCGCTGGGCGCGGTCGAGGGCCTTGGCGTAAGCCCGGGCGATGCTGCGCTCGCCGCGCGGGGCGAAGGGGTACGCCGGCCGGCGGCGCGGATAGGTGCGTAGCAACTGCACGGCACAGGATCCCTCGGCTGGCGGGTCGTCGAGAGATGCGGGCAGTGGCCGGGCGGCGCGGTCCACCCCGTGCAGACGGTTCGGGAGCAGGTGCCAGGGCAACCGCACCAGCGCGGCCGGATCGTTCCAGCGCTCCCGGACGACCTCTTCGGCGTCTCGGACGGCGGGGCCGCGCAGCTGCAGCTGCACGTCGTGCCAGGGCGGGGTCGGGCCATAGGCGGCGGCCAGGGGCGCGGTCTGCGGATCTCCGGAGTGAGCGGCGTCGTCGCCCCGGCTGTGTGCCAGGTCGATCCCGCCGAGGAAGGCGACGTCCCGCTCGAGCCGGCCGGGGTGCCGCACCACCACGAGTTTCTGGTGGTGGCTGCCACGGCTGCGGATCCGCATGTCGAGCAGAATCTGCCCGCCGACCTTCCGCAGCACGGTGGTCACCTGCCGGTTCTGCCGGGCGGAGTAGGTCAGTGCGCTGGCGTGCGAATGCCAAAGTAGGCCTCGGACCAGCGCACCACGGGACGCCGCCGCGCTCAGCAGCTCACCCAGGGTGCGTCCGGTACCACCTAGCCGTTGACTCGTGTCGGCCCGCCAGCCCAGGAGTAGCACCAGATCGTCAGCGGCGGTGCCGTCGAGCTCCTCGGCCAGGCGAGTGAAGTAGGACCGGCCGTCCACCAGAGCGCGTACCCCGTTGCCCTCGGTGAACGCGCGCAGCCGGGTCGAGTCGTTGCCCCGCTCCGCTGCGCTGAGCAGCCAGTCCCGGGGCCCTCGACTGCCCGGTCGGGTCAGGTCCAGCGCCCGGCGTACGAGCGGCAGCAGTTCCTCGGCGTTGGGCGCCCGCACCACAGGCACGCTGCCAGCTTTAAGGGTCAGGGATGCCGAACGGCTCTCGTCAACGGGAGTGGGCGCCGCGACTGAGCGGAGCACGATCGCGGCGACGCGAGCGGGGTGTTGTCGCGCGAGCTGGTCGAACAGCTCAGGGTCGTGCCCGCCGTCGTCACCGACCAGCACCCACCTGCGGGTCGGGTCGGCGGCCATCAGATCCAGCATCGCCTGGAGCTTGCCGGCACGACCCCCGCCCAGGAGGTACCCGGCGAGTGGGCCACGACCGGTCAGGTGCAGCGCTCCGGGGGGATGCGCCTCCTCGTGGAGCAGGCGCAGCAGCGGACGGTGGGCGGCGGCCGGCAGGGCGCTGACGTAGTGCACGGGGGTGCCCGGAGCGCTGTTGAGCAGCCCCTGCACCAGCCCGGACATGCCCAGCACGGTGCGCCGGTCCCAGCTGGCGTGCACGAGGAGCCCACGCAGCCGGCGGGCGTGCGTCCGCATCGATCCGAACGGCAGCGCCCCGTCGAGGTCGTACACCACCCCCAGGCCCCGTGCGCTCACCGGATGGCACCTGCGGCTGTCTGGTTGCCCGAGTCGCAGCTCTCCGGAAGTCGGTCGGGCCGGCGGGCGGTCAGCCGCTGGTAGCGCTGG
The DNA here is from genome assembly GCF_004571075.1 of Blastococcus sp. TF02A-35. Taxonomy (GTDB): domain Bacteria; phylum Actinomycetota; class Actinomycetes; order Mycobacteriales; family Geodermatophilaceae; genus Blastococcus. The sequence continues at coordinate 17,414 of NZ_SPQP01000041.1, read as the reverse complement.
GCGGCGAGCTGCGCCGGCGCGCTGAAGGCGGCCGCGAACTGGTTCACGTAGAAGACCAGCAGGCTCACCGGCGCCTGAGCGGTCTGAGTGAGCTCGGTCGCGCGGCGGGTGCGCTTTCGGAACAGGAGAACGGAGCCGACGAGGAGGGTGGCGCCCACGTCGGCGTCGAGCACTGCTCGTTCCAGCAGCAGGAGCACACCGCGCCTGTCCTCGATGCCAACCCAGGCGGACCCGTCGGTCCACGTCACTACCGCGCCGGTGGATGCGTTGCGTGATTCGAGGGTGGTCGCGCCGATGGTCACCAGGTCCGCCAGAGCCGACAGCCCGAGAACTCGCAGCGCCACAACTAGAGCGGGGCGGAGCCGGGAGCGGGTCAGCCAGCAGTCCACGAGCGCCCGGACGTCTGTGTGCGTGCAGCTCAACCCGACGGCCGTCGCGGCTCGGGTCGGCAACGCCCCCGGTGGACACGTGTCCAGCAGTGCGCCGGCCAGCGGCTGCCGATCCGGATCTCGCGCGTCGATCGACGTGGTCATGCCCCCACTCAAGCCGACAACCAGGTGATCGACCAACCGGGTGACGGAGCTCGGGAGAGGCAACCGGCTCCAGTGAGACCTGAGGCATCCTGCGGCGGGTTCTTGTCGCGGGCCGGGCGTCTGACCACTCGGATTCGGCTCGGAGGTCAGAAGCTGCACGGCGACGTCCGGAGGGGACCGGAGGTCGGCGCGACCGCGCGGACGTCGAGCCGGACTGATCAGTGCAGCAGCACCTTGATGGCTAGCAGAACGGTACCGATGCCGGAACCGAGCGCGACATGGCACACGAACTCGAGCACGCGCAGGTGCGAGCGCAACCCATCCAGGAGCGCCCACCCGGCGAGGATCGCCGTGATGGTCCACAGGCCGGCCAGCGCAGCCGCGTTCGGACCGGCACCGAGTACGTCGGCGAGCACGACCACGGCCAGTGGAAGGAACGAGGCGCCGACCAGCGTCCACTCCTCCGTGAGTGGAGGTCCCACCTCTCGTCGGTCGACCCGTCGCCCCGACTACAGGTGGCGCCCGACGAGTTCGGCATAGACGTGCGCGCGCCAGTAGATGATCTGCGTCAGGACGGTAAGGGTGATCAGGAGGGAGACTCGACCGGCTCTGGGCGGCGATCAGCGCATCGGCCAGCAGGGAGCCATGTACAGCACCGGCTGGGTTGCGAGTGCGCTGGGTCTCCGAACGTCCGGGCCGTCAGGCTGCCTGGGTTCAGCATCGCCGCCACGAATGCCGGTGGCATCTCCGCAGGTGCAGCGGCAGCTGGCCGCGGCCAGCCGCCGATGATCGCCCGGCGCTCGTGGTCGGCCTCGGCCAAGCCGAACCTGACGTGCAGATCCAGAGGTGCGGCGACGGCCCGGCGGACACGATCAGCCGGAAACGGCGATGTCGCCCTGCGCCACCGCACACAACACGGTCTCGCCGTCACGCACAACGGAGACGTCGCAGCGGCAGACGATCCGGCTCCGTCCCGCCCGGACGACGTAAGCCTCCGCGCGAAGCAACTTCCCCTGCGCCGGGCGCAGGTAGTCGATAGAGAACCCGCCGGTCAGGACCATGCCGTCGGTAGCGGACCCGGCCGCGAAGGTGAGGGCGTTGTCCGCGGCATAACTCAGCACGCCGCCGTGCACGAAGCCGTGCTGCTGGAGCAGGTCCTCGCGGACGTCGACCTCGAGGACTGCGTGCCCACCGCCGAAGGCGGTGATTCTCGCGCCCACGAGCACGCTGAAGGGCTGCTTCGCCAGGACCGCCTGGGCCTGCTCCACGCTCGCGGCTCCCACACCTCAACCCCAGAGCATAGCCAGGATGACCCCGGTGCGAGGTCAGCACGGATCAATGAGCCGCTGGAGACGTCCGACACGCCGATCCTGTTCCGGACGACGCTCGGGGACGGAGCTGGAGTCCGCACCAGCCCCGAAGGTCCGTTCCTATCGGCATGGTCGAGCCACCTTGCGGTCAGGAGGCGGGGCGCTGAGTCCGAGAGGCAGACGTCCTCTTCGTGGGCGGGCGGCGTCGGGCAGCAGGCGGTCGAGCCAGGCGTCGCAGACGTGGTCGGGCGGGGCGGTGCGAGGTCAGCGGCGGCCTGGTGCAGGGCGTGGAAGCGGGCGTCGAAGCCGCGGTCGCAACGTTCGATCAGTCCGTCGGTGTATAGCACCAGGGTATGGGCGGTGCCGATCGGCATGTGGGCGGCGGTGAAGCAGATCTCGGAGTGCACGCCCAGCACGGCGGCGCCGCGGGGTGGTTGCAGCAGCCAGGGCCCGGCGGAAGTGATCAGCAGGGGTGGCGGGTGGCCGGCCTGCGACCAGGAGAGGGGGGCGACAGGAAGAGCTGGTCGTCGCCCTGAGGCCGACCTGGGTGGACGGGTGCCCAGACCCTGTCCTGACTGGAAGCCCACGTGCCAGGCCGTTCGCCCGGCACCTGCGGCCGATGATCCAGACGGGGCACCCGGCGAGATCGGTCACGACGCCGGCCCGAGAAGCAGGCCAGGGCGTGCCTTACCCGTGCCTTAAGCACCGGCCAAAAGGGGCGGTCAGCGGTCAACAAGGGTCAGCACCGTCAGGGCGCGGGAGCGGCGTCACAGCCCAGTTGAGCTGCGCCGACGGGCAAACGAGCTGGCTAGAGCATGGAGCGGGTGACCGGGATCGAACCGGCATGGCCAGCTTGGAAGGCTGGGGCTCTACCATTGAGCTACACCCGCGAGGTGCCCGGACAGCCTAACCGCTGCCGTCCCGCGGCCCCGCATTCCGCCCTCGTGACCGCCGGACGGCTGCTGACCCGGGGTGCGCGCCTAGACTCACGCTCGCTACGGGGTGTAGCGCAGCTTGGTAGCGCACCTGCTTTGGGAGCAGGGGGCCGCAGGTTCAAATCCTGTCACCCCGACCAGGTCGTGCGGGGCGGCGCATCCCGCCCCGGCGCCCGCGCCCCCGACGTCCGTAGACTCGGGGGTCGACCGGCGCCGTCGGAGCACCCTGGCGCCCCATCTGCTGTCTTACCGAGGAGCACTGCCGCTGTGAAGAGCACCATCGAGGAACTGGGCCCCACGCGGGTCCGGATGGCGATCGAGGTGGCATGGGGGGACCTGGACCACGCCTTCGGTGAGGTCTACAAGGAGCTGGGCAAGCAGGTCCGCGTCCCCGGCTTCCGCCCCGGCAAGGTGCCCAACCGCGTCCTCGACCAGCGGATCGGGCGCCCCGTCGTCCTGGAGCAGGTCGTCCAGCACGCCATCCCCGAGATCTACTCCGAGGTCGTCCGGGAGAACCAGGTCCGCGTCCTCGGCCAGCCCGAGGTCGAGGTGACCCGCCTCGACGACAACGAGTCCCTCGCCTTCACCGCCGAGGTCGACGTGGCCCCGCAGCTGACGCTGCCGGACCTCGACAGCATCGCCGTGACCGTCGACGACGTCGAGGTCACCGACGAGGAGATCGACCAGCAGGTCGACGTCATGCGCGAGCGCTTCGGCATGCTCCAGGCCGTCGAGCGCCCGGCCCAGCAGGGCGACTTCGTCTCCATCGACCTCGAGGCCAAGCTGAACGGCGAGGTGCTGGAGGACGGCTCGACCACGGGCATGTCCTACGAGATCGGCTCGGGCAGCCTCATGGAGGGCCTGGACGAGGCCGTCATCGGCCTGTCCGCCGACGAGTCCAAGACCTTCGAGACGGCGCTGCTGTCCGGCCCGAACTCCGGCGAGATGGCCGAGGTGACCGTCACGGTCCGCTCGGTCAAGGAGAAGGAGCTGCCGGAGCTGGACGACGACTTCGCCCAGACCGCCAGCGAGTTCGACACCCTGGCCGAGCTGCGCGAGGACGTCCGCACCCGCCTGGCCCGCTCCAAGGTGATCCAGCAGGGCGCGCAGGCCCGCGACAAGATCGTCGAGAAGCTGCTGGAGACCGTCGAGGTCCCCATGCCGGAGAACCTCGTCGAGCGCGAGATCGAGTGGCGCAACCGGGCCTTCGAGCGCGAGCTGCAGCAGGCCGGCATGGACTGGGACTCGTTCCTCCAGATGACCGGCACGGAGAGCCGCGAGGCCTACGACGCCGAGCAGCAGAAGAACGTCGAGGAGGCGGTCAAGACCCAGTTCATCCTCGACGCGATCGCCGACGCCCGTGAGGTCACCGTCGACAACGACGACCTCTCGGCGCAGATCATGGCCCAGGCGCAGCGCAACCGGATGAGCCCGGAGCAGTACGCCCAGCAGCTGCAGCAGTCCAACAACATCGCCGAGTTCGTCGCCGACGTGCGCCGGACGAAGACGCTGGCCCAGCTGCTCGAGCAGGCGACGATCACCGACGCCTCCGGCAACAAGGTCGACCTCGAGGCCATGCGGCCCAAGACGGTCCAGGCGCCCGCCGCCGAGACCGCCGAGGCCGAGGGCACCGACGAGGCCTGACCCGCCTCCCGTTCCACCGGCGACGCCGTCCCTCCCCGGCAGGGGAGGGGCGGCGTCGTCCGTTTTCCGGACCGGTCGCTGCGCCGTCGGCGAACACCGCCCTGATCGGGACTGTGACGTCGGAGCTGCGAGTTAGGGTCGACAGGACTCAGGCGATCGCCGGGGGGTAGCCCTCCCGGTGGCCCGTTCGAAGCCCGCACCACCCACCGAGACCGACTGCTCAGACAGTTCTACGGAGGTCACCGCACCCGTGAGCATTACCGACCCGAACCTGCCGAGCGCCCCCGTGCTGCGTGGCGCCGGCGGGGGGATGAACCTCAACGACTCGGTCTACGAGCGCCTCCTCCGCGAGCGCATCATCTTCCTGGGCACCCAGGTGGACGACGTCATCGCCAACCAGCTGGCGGCGCAGATGCTGCTGCTGTCCGCCGAGGACCCCAAGAGCGACATCCACCTCTACATCAACTCGCCCGGTGGCTCGGTCAGCGCCGGCATGGCGATCTACGACACGATGCAGTTCATCGACTGCGACGTCGCCACCTACGGGATGGGCCTGGCCGCATCGATGGGCCAGTTCCTGCTGACCGCCGGCACCAAGGGCAAGCGCTACGCCCTGCCGCACGCGCGGATCATGATGCACCAGCCGTCCGCCGGCGTCGGCGGCACCGCGGCCGACATCGCGATCCAGGCCGACCTGTTCCGGCGCACGAAGAAGGAGCTCAACGAGCTCCAGTCGCTGCACACCGGGCAGACCATCGAGCAGATCGAGCAGGACTCCGACCGCGACCGCTGGTTCACCGCCCAGGAGGCCCTGGAGTACGGCTTCGTCGACCACGTCGTCAGCCGCGCCACCATGACCGACAGCGCCAACCCGGTCTCCGACAACTGAGGGCCTGAGGACAGAGACAGATGAGCTTCGAGATGCCCTCCAGCCGCTACATCCTCCCCTCCTTCGTGGAGCGGACGAGCTACGGCATGAAGGAGTCGAACCCGTACAACAAGCTCTTCGAGGAGCGCATCATCTTCCTCGGGGTGCAGATCGACGACGCGTCGGCGAACGACGTGATGGCGCAGCTGATCACGCTCGAGTCGAACGACCCGGACCGCGACATCACCATCTACATCAACTCGCCCGGTGGCTCCTTCACCTCGCTGATGGCCATCTACGACACGATGATGTTCGTCCGGCCCGACATCCAGACCGTCTGCATGGGCCAGGCCGCCTCGGCCGCCGCCGTCCTGCTCGCGGCCGGGACGCCGGGCAAGCGCCTGGCGCTGCCGTACTCCCGCGTGCTGATCCACCAGCCCTCGGGCGAGGCCGGCGGCCAGGTCTCCGACCTGGAGATCCACGCAGCCGAGATCGAGCGGGTGCGCAGCCAGATGGAGGAGATCCTGGCGCGGCACACCGGCCGCACGGCCGAGCAGGTCCGCAAGGACATCGACCGGGACAAGATCCTGACGGCCCCCGAGGCCAAGGAGTACGGGATCGTCGACCAGGTCATCCAGAGCCGCAAGCTCAACGCCCTCCCCACTCCGTGATCCCGGTACGGGCCGGAGGCGCGCGAGGCGCGTGTCCGGCCCGTACCGTCGGAGGCTCGAGGGCTGCGTGACAGAAGTGGGACGGCCGGGACGAACCCGGGTGAGTCATTGCCCGGGGCCGTCGACGGCGGCAGGTACGTTCGGCGAACGCCTGATCCCCGGGCCACAGAGCCGGGAGGAGAGCCTCGCGGGGCAGCCTGCCGGCGAGGTCGAGCAGGGGCAGACCAGCAAGCAGCACAATCCAAGCCGCAGGTACCTGGCACCAGGACCGGCGAATCCGAGGTGGAGGTCAGCAGGTGGCACGAATCGGTGAGAGCGGTGACCTGCTCAAGTGCTCGTTCTGCGGGAAGAGCCAGAAGCAGGTCAAGAAGCTCATCGCGGGCCCCGGGGTCTACATCTGCGACGAGTGCATCGACCTCTGCAACGAGATCATCGAGGAAGAGCTCTCGGAGTCCTCGGACCTCAAGTTCGACGAGCTGCCCAAGCCCAAGGAGATCCACGACTTCCTCGACCAGTACGTCATCGGTCAGGACAAGGCGAAGCGCACGCTCTCGGTCGCGGTCTACAACCACTACAAGCGGATCCAGGCCGGCAACGCCGGCTCGCGTGAGGACTCCGTCGAGCTGGCCAAGTCCAACATCCTGCTGATCGGCCCCACCGGCTGCGGCAAGACGCACCTGGCGCAGACCCTGGCGCGGATGCTGAACGTCCCCTTCGCCATCGCCGACGCCACGGCGCTGACCGAGGCCGGCTACGTCGGCGAGGACGTCGAGAACATCCTGCTGAAGCTGATCCAGGCCGCCGACTACGACGTGAAGCGCGCCGAGACCGGCATCATCTACATCGACGAGGTCGACAAGATCGCCCGCAAGAGCGAGAACCCGTCGATCACCCGCGACGTCTCCGGCGAGGGCGTGCAGCAGGCGCTGCTGAAGATCCTCGAGGGGACGACGGCGTCGGTGCCCCCGCAGGGTGGCCGCAAGCACCCGCACCAGGAGTTCATCCAGATCGACACGACGAACGTGCTGTTCATCGTGGGCGGGGCCTTCGCCGGTCTGGAGCAGGTCATCGAGGCGCGTGCCGGCAAGCAGGGCATCGGCTTCGGTGGCGAGATCCGCGGCAAGAAGGAGATCGAGGAGGCCAACTCCTTCGCCGAGGTCATGCCCGAGGACCTGCTCAAGTTCGGCATGATCCCCGAGTTCATCGGCCGCCTCCCGGTCATCACCAGCGTCAAGAAGCTCGACCGTCAGGCCCTGATCAACATCCTGACCGAGCCGAAGAACGCCCTGGTGCGCCAGTACCGGAAGCTGTTCGAGCTCGACGGCGTGGAGCTGGACTTCACCGACGACGCCCTCGAGGCCGTCGCCGACCAGGCGATCCTCCGCGGCACCGGTGCCCGCGGGCTCCGCGCGATCATGGAGGAGGTCCTCCAGTCGGTCATGTACGACATCCCCAGCCGTGAGGACGTCGCCTCCGTGGTGATCACCAAGGAGGTCGTGCTGGAGCACGTCAACCCGACGATCGTGCCGCGCAAGCCGTCCCGCGCCCCGCGCGAGAAGTCGGCCTGACCCCACGCAGCTGTCCCAGCGAGCCCGTCCCCGGTCCGGGGGCGGGCTCGCTGCCTTCGTGGGGCCGGTCCGCCGCAGGCGATGTGCGCCGAGGGCGCGGTCCGGCCGCGGGATCTCGCCGCCGCCGCACATCGCCTCAGCGCAGGGCCGAGGCGGCGCGCGCCCGGCACACGGCGAGGATCTCCCGTCTGCACGCCTCGGGCTCCCGGCGCAGCCGCCGGTAGCTGAACCGCAGCACGACCCATCCCTGGGCGGCGAGGGCAGCGTCCCTGCGGATGTCGCGTTCCCGGACCTCGGCGCTGCCGTGGAAGGCTGCGCCGTCCATCTCCACCGCGATCCTCAGGTCGGGGATCGCCGCGTCGAGGTGCACCGTGCCGAAGGGCAGCCGGACCGGGTACTGCTGCTGGAACGCGGGCATACCCGCGCCGGCCAGCACGCTGCGGACGCCCCAGATCTCCAGCTCGCTCTGGCACCCCTGCGACACCAGCTCGACCAGTTCCACGAGGGCGGCGCGGCCCGGAAGGGCTGGCACCCGTGCCAGCTCCTCGCGCAATGCCGGGACGCGCACCCGCCGGTCGCGCAGCGTCTCGATGACGGCGCCCCGCGCGGTGTCGACCGACCGCTGCGAACCGCGTGCGCAGTGCGCCCACCCCCAGCAGTCGACCAGCGTGCGGGGGAGGAGGGTCACCGGCAGGCCACCCAGCTCGTCGGTGGGTGTCTCCTTCGCCCGGTGCACGTGCAGCCCGGGACGCCGCAGCGCACGTCGGTTCGCCGGCACGGACACGTGCACCGCGTCGTCCCCTGCCGGAGCCAGCCGCCAGACCGCGAGTGCCGATGCGTGGGCGAGCACGCCCCCGGTGGCCATCACCGCTGCCAGCGCCCGCGTGCGCCAGCCGTCCCAGGCATCCGGCAGCGCCACGACACCGGGGTACGGACGGAGGAGCCGGCCGCGGGCGACCCAGGAGCTGATGGTGTGGCGGTCGACCCGGCGCTGCAGCTCGCTCGTGCGCACGACGCCGTCGGGACGGAGGAGTGCCGAGAGGTCGTGGGCCACGGTGCGACGGTGCCGGGCCGGCGCCGTGCATGGCGGCTGGTACCGGAGTCTGTGGACAGCGGCGCGCAGCGATGTGCGAGGAGGGCGCGCTCCCGGGCCGGGAACGCGCCCTCGGCGCACATCGCCCCGCGGGGCGGCCGGATCAGGCCTCGGTGACCTCGGCCAGCACGACGTCGACCCGCAGCTCGCCCTCGCCCGGCTCGATGGACAGCGAGCGGATCCGGCCGGCGTCGGCCAGGTCGGCACGGGCCGCTTCGACCAGCGGCACTTGGTCGGCCGGCGCGGTCACCGTGGCGGTCTCCACCTCGGCGCGCATCGACTGCTTGGCGTCGGACTTGGCCTTGCGCACGCCGGCCAGCGCGGCCGCGACGGCCGGGATGACCGCCGGGTCGCCGTCCACCGGCAGCTCGGCGGCGGCGGGCCACGGCGCGCGGTGCACCGAGCCGGTCTGCCACCACGACCACACCTCGTCGGTCACGAACGGGAGGACCGGCGCGAACAGCCGCAGCTGCACGTCCAGCGCCACCGCCAGCGCCGCCTGCGCCGAGGTCGCCTCCGGCCCGGACCCGTAGGCGCGGGTCTTCACCAGCTCGACGTAGTCGTCGCAGAACGACCAGAAGAATGCCTCGGCGACCTCGAGGGCCCGCGTGTAGTTGTAGGCCTCCAGGGCCGCGGTCGCCTCCTCGACGACGCGGGCCAGACCGGCCAGCAGCGCCCGGTCGATCGGCTCGGTCACGTCGGATGCCGACAGCGACGCCGAGGCGCCCAGGCCCAGCACGAACTTGCCGACGTTGAGGATCTTCATCGCCAGCCGGCGGCCGACCTTCATCTGCGCCTCGTCGAACGGCGAGTCGGCACCCGGGCGGGCGCCGGCCGCACGCCAGCGCACCGCGTCGGTGCCGTACCGCTCCAGGACGTCGATCGGCGTCGTCGCGTTGCCCTTGGACTTCGACATCTTCTTGCGGTCGGGGTCGACCACGAAGCCGGAGATGGTGGCGTGCGTCCAGGGGGCGGCGCCGTGCTCGAAGTGCGCGCGCACGACCGTGGAGAACAGCCAGGTGCGGATGATGTCGTGCGCCTGGGGCCGCTGGTCCATCGGGAAGACCTTGGCGAAGAGCTCCGGGTCGGTGTCCCAGCCGGAGGCCACCTGCGGCGAGAGCGAGGACGTCGCCCAGGTGTCCATGACGTCGGGGTCGGCGATGAAGCCGCCCGGCTTGCCGCGCTGGTCCTCGGTGAAGCCCTCGGGCACGTCCGAGGACGGGTCGACCGGCAGAGCCGACTCCGGCGCCAGGATCGGCTCGTCGTGGATCGGCTCGCCCTCGGCGTCCAGCCGGTACCAGACGGGGAAGGGGACGCCGAAGAACCGCTGGCGGCTGATCAGCCAGTCGCCGTTGAGGCCCTCGACCCAGTTGTCGTAGCGGTGCCGCATGTGCTCGGGCACCCACTGGATCTCCCGGCCCCGGGCGATGAGCGCGTCGCGCAGGTCGGCGTCCCGCCCGCCGTTGCGGATGTACCACTGCCGCGTGGTGACGATCTCCAGCGGGCGCTCGCCCTTCTCGAAGAACTTCACCGGGTGGGTGATCGGCTTCGGCTCGCCCTCCAGGTCACCGGACTCCCGGAGCAGCTCCACGACCCGCTGCTGGGCGCTGAACACCGTCTTGCCGGCCAGCTCGTCGTACGGCGACGCCGGGACCCCGGCCGGCGGCTCGGCCAGGATGCGGCCGTCCCACCCGACGATCGGGCGGGTGGGCAGCTGCAGCTCGCGCCACCAGGTGACGTCGTTGAGGTCGCCGAAGGTGCAGATCATCGCGATGCCCGAGCCCTTGTCCGGCTCCGCGAGGCGGTGCGCCACCACCGGCACCTCGACACCGAACAGCGGCGTCGTCACGGTCTTCCCGAACAGCGGCTGGTAGCGCTCGTCGTCGGGGTGGGCCACCAGCGCGACGCAGGCCGGCAGCAGCTCGGGGCGGGTGGTCTCGATGAACACCGGGCCGTCGGCGGAGTGGAACGAGATCCGGTGGTAGGCGCCGGGGCGCTCCCGGTCCTCCAGCTCGGCCTGGGCGACGGCGGTGCGGAAGGTGACGTCCCAGAGGGTCGGCGCCTCCTGCGCGTAGGCCTCGCCGCGGGCCAGGTTGCGCAGGAACATCCGCTGCGCGGTGGCGCGGGAGGACTCCGAGATCGTCCGGTAGACGTTCTTCCAGTCCACCGAGAGGCCGACCCGGCGCCAGAGCTTCTCGAACTCGGCCTCGTCCTCCTCCGTGAGCTGCATGCACAGCTCGACGAAGTTGCGCCGCGAGATCGGCACCTGGTCCTTGCCCGGCTTGGCCGGCGGCTCGAAGGACGGGTCGTAGGGGAGCGCGGGGTCGCAGCGCACGCCGTAGTAGTTCTGCACCCGGCGCTCGGTGGGCAGGCCGTTGTCGTCCCAGCCCATCGGGTAGTAGACGTGCTTGCCGCGCATCCGCTGGTAGCGGGCGACGATGTCGGTGTGGGTGTAGCTGAACACGTGGCCCACGTGCAGCGAGCCGCTCGCGGTCGGCGGAGGGGTGTCGATCGAGTAGATCTGCTCCCGCGGCGCCTGCAGCGCCGCCTCGCGGTCGAAGCCGTAGGTGTCCTGCTCCGCCCAGCGGGCGATCCACTTGTCCTCGAGCCCGTCGAGCGTCGGCTTCTCGGGTACGGCGACGGTCGCAGCCGGGGCAGCAGTGTCCGAGGTCGCGATGTCGCTAGCCATGTGCCTCAGTCTAGGAACAGCGCGGCTGGCATCCTGAGCAGGATGAGCAACGGCAGCACCGGTGACAGCTCCCGGGACATGGCCCGGGTGGAGAACGAGCTCCTGGCCCGGTGGCCGGAGAGCCGGCTGGACCCCTCGCTCACCCGCATCACCGCCCTGGTCGACCTGCTCGGGTCGCCGCACCGCGCCATGCCGGTGGTCCAGGTCGCCGGCACCAACGGCAAGACGACGACGGCGCGGATGATCGACGAGCTGCTGCGCGGGTTCGGCCTGCGGGTCGGCCGGTTCACCAGCCCCCACCTGCAGTCCATCCGCGAGCGGATCGTGCTCGACGGCGAGCCGGTGAGCCCGCAGCGCTTCGTCGAGACCTACGAGGACATCGCGCCCTACGTGCAGATGGTCGACGCCGCCGGCGAGGTGCCGATGTCGTTCTTCGAGGTCATGGTCGGCATGGCCTACGCGCTGTTCGCCGACGCACCGGTCGACGTCGCCGTCATCGAGGTCGGCATGGGCGGGACGTGGGACGCCACCAACGTGGCCGACGCGCGGGTCGCCGTCGTCACCCCGGTGGACATGGACCACGCCGAGTACCTCGGTCCCGACGTCCCGACGATCGCGGGGGAGAAGGCCGGGATCATCAAGGCCGACTCGATCGCCGTCCTCGCCCACCAGCAGCCCGGGGCGCTGGACGCCCTCGTCCGCCGGGCGGTCGAGGTGGAGGCCGTCGTCGCCCGCGAGGGGACCGAGTTCGGCGTCCTGGAGCGGAAGGTCGCCGTCGGCGGGCAGCAGGTGCGCCTGCAGGGCCTGGGCGGCGAGTACGACGAGGTGTTCCTCCCGCTGTTCGGCCAGCACCAGGCGCAGAACGCGGCCACCGCCCTCGCCGCGGTCGAGGCGTTCCTCGGCGCCGGCGCCGCGACCGGGCCGATCGAGCAGGAGACCGTCCGCGCCGCGTTCGCAGGTGTCCGCTCGCCCGGCCGGCTGGAGAAGGTCCGCACCAGCCCCACGGTGCTGGTCGACGCCGCGCACAACCCTGCCGGCATGACGGCGACGGTGGAGGCCATCCGGGAGTCCTTCGACTTCACCCGGCTCATCGGCGTGGTCGGCGCGGTCCACGGCAAGGACGTCGCCGGCATGCTCGCCGCGCTGGAGGACGTCTGCGCCGAGCTCGTCGTCACGCAGAACACCTCGCCGCGCGCCATCCCCGCCGACGAGCTGGGCGCGCTGGCCGTCGAGGTCTTCGGGGCCGACCGGGTCAGCGTCTCGCCGCGCCTGGCCGAGGCCGTGACCGAGGCGATCGAGCTCGCCGAGGCCGGGCCGGACGACGCCCTCGGTGGTTCCGGCGTCCTCGTCACCGGCAGCGTCGTCACCGCCGGCGAGGCGCGCACCCTCTTCGCCGGGGGCGGCACGTGACCGCACCCGACCCGCTCCGGGCGGCCAAGGCGCTGCGCGGGGCCGCTGCGGCGGTCCTGGTGCTGGAGGGCCTTGCGGTCCTCTTCGTGCCCCGCGGCATCGCCCAGACCGAGGAGGGGCTCGGGGGTGTGCGGCTGGCCCTCCTGCTGGTGCTCTCGCTGGTGCTCATCCTCTCCAGCGGGGTCCAGCGGCGGGAGCGCGGGCTGGCGATCGGCACCGCCCTCCAGGTCCCGCTCCTGCTCACGGGCCTGATGAACGACGTGATGTGGTTCGTCGCCGGCGCGTTCGTGCTCATCTGGATCTACCTGCTGCAGGTCCGCAAGGAGCTGGTGGGCAGCCGGTTCGGCCCCGTCGGGGCGGCCCGGACGAGTGACGCCGACGGCGGGGGAGCGGCGACCACGTAGGCTCCGGCCCCGTGACCGAACGCACCCTCGTCCTCGTCAAGCCCGACGGCGTCGCCCGTGGCCTCGTCGGCGAGGTGATCACCCGCCTGGAGCGCAAGGGCCTCCGCCTCGTCGCCGCCGAGCTGCGCACGCTGACCGCCGAGGTCGCCGAGACGCACTACGCCGAGCACAGCGAGCGGCCGTTCTTCGGCTCGCTCGTCGAGTTCATCACCAGCGGCCCGCTGATGGCCCTGGTCGTGGAGGGCCCGCGCGCCATCGAGGCGTTCCGCGCCCTGGCCGGCGCCACCGACCCGGTGAAGGCCGCGCCCGGCACGATCCGCGGCGACTTCGCCCTCGAGGTGCAGAACAACATCGTCCACGGCTCGGACTCGCCCGAGTCGGCCGCGCGCGAGATCGGCCTGTTCTTCCCCGACCTGGGCTGACCCCCCGACGAGATCTGCACACTCGCCCCCATCAGCAGCCTGATGGGGGCGAGTGTGCAGATCTCGCCCGCGGCCGTTGGGGGGCGCGGTCAGCGCGAGGAGCGCACGACCGCCACGGCCGCCAGCACGATGCCCACGACCAGCCCGGCCCAGCAGAGCAGCAGCAGCGTCCCCTCCGCCCCGCCCGGGGTGGACTCGAAGGCCACGCCGATCAGGACCAGGCCCACCAGCGACAGGACCGCCAGGACGCCGCCCGCGAGCCCGAGCGCGCCGTTCCCTGTCGTCCGCTGCTCCACCGGTGTCTCCTCGTCTCGGTCCTGGGACTCCCAGTCTGCCTGCCCCACCGTGGGCCACGCCGCGCCGGGAGCGCACCGGCTCCGCGGCGAGGGGAGAGGTGTGGCCCGGGACGCCGTCTACCCTGGACCGGTCATGACTGCAGAGCTCCGTACCAGCGCAGGCGAGTCGCTCTACCCGCGACTCGAGCCGCTGCTGGCCCAGGTCCAGAAGCCGATCCAGTACGTCGGCGGTGAACTCAACGCCCAGCTGAAGCCGTGGGAGACCGCGGACGTGCACTGGGCGCTGATGTACCCCGACGCCTACGAGGTCGGGCTGCCCAACCAGGGCCTCATGATCCTGTACGAGGTGCTCAACGAGCGCCCGGACACCCTCGCCGAGCGCACCTACGCCGTCTGGCCGGACCTCGCCGCGCTCATGCGGCAGCACGGCGTCGGCCAGTTCACCGTCGACGGCCACCGCGCCGTCCGGGACTTCGACCTGCTCGGCGTCAGCTTCGCCACCGAGCTCGGCTACACGAACCTGCTCGAGGCGCTCGACCTCGCCGGCATCCCGCTGCACGTCGTCGACCGCGACGAGACCCACCCGGTCGTCGTCGCCGGCGGGCACGCCGCCTTCAACCCGGAGCCGGTCGCCGACTTCGTCGACTGCGCCGTCCTGGGTGACGGCGAGCAGGTCGTCGGCGACATCACCGACGTCGTCAAGGCGTGGAAGGCCCAGGGCCGTCCCGGTGGCCGCGAGGAGCTGCTGGCCCGCCTGGCCCGCGTCGACGGCGTCTACGTGCCGCGGTTCTACGCCGTCTCCTACGGCCCCGACGGCACCATCTCCGCCGTCACCCGCACCCGGGACGACGTGCCCGAGCGCGTCGGCAAGCGCACGGTCATGGACCTCGACGAGTGGCCCTACCCGAAGACGCCGCTGGTGCCGCTGGCCGAGAGCGTCCACGAGCGCATGAGCGTGGAGATCTTCCGCGGCTGCACGCGCGGCTGCCGCTTCTGCCAGGCGGGCATGATCACCCGCCCGGTCCGCGAGCGGACGATCACCGGCATCGGCTCGATGGTCGACCAGGGCCTCAAGGCGACCGGCTACGAGGAGGTCGGGCTGCTCTCGCTGTCCAGCGCCGACCACTCCGAGATCGGGCAGGTCGCCAAGGAGCTGGCCGACCGCTACGAGGGCACCAACACCGGGCTGAGCCTGCCCAGCACGCGCGTGGACGCCTTCAACATCACCCTGGCCAACGAGCTGTCCCGCAACGGGCGCCGGTCCGGGCTGACCTTCGCCCCGGAGGGCGGCAGCGAGCGGATCCGCCGGGTCATCAACAAGACGGTGTCCAAGGAGGACCTCGTCCGCACGGTGACGACGGCGTACGCCAACGGCTGGACCCAGGTGAAGCTCTACTTCATGTGCGGTCTGCCCACCGAGACCGACGAGGACGTGCTGGAGATCGCCGACCTCGCCGTCGAGGTGATCCGCGCCGGGCGCGAGGCCAGCGGCCGCAAGGACATCCGCTGCACCGTCTCCATCGGTGGCTTCGTGCCCAAGCCGCACACGCCGTTCCAGTGGGCCGCGCAGGCCAGCGCGGAGACCATCGACCACCGGTTGAGGGTGCTGCGCCAGGCGATCAATGCCGACCGGCGCATCGGCCGCTCGATCGGCCTGCGCTACCACGACGGCAAGCCCGGCGTGATCGAGGGACTGCTGTCCCGCGGTGACCGCCGCGTCGGACGGGTCATCGAGCGCGTGTGGCGCGAGGGCGGCAAGTTCGACGGCTGGAGCGAGCACTTCTCCTTCGAGCGCTGGACGCAGTCCGCCGCCGAGGAGCTCGCGCCGTTCGGCGTCGACCTGGACTGGTTCACCACCCGCGAGCGGACCGAGCACGAGGTCCTGCCCTGGGACCACCTGGACTCGGGGCTGGACAAGGAGTGGCTCTGGGACGACTGGCAGGACGCCATCTCCGAGGAGGAGGTCGCCGACTGCCGCTGGACCCCCTGCTACGACTGCGGTGTCTGCCCGACCATGGGCACCGAGATCCAGATCGGTCCCACCGGGCGCAGCCTGCTCCCGCTCACGGTCGTCTGATGGCCCGCCAGCCCGACGGCCCGCCGCCGCCGCCGACCGTCCAGAAGCTCCGCCTCCGGTACGCCAAGCGCGGCCGGCTGCGGTTCGCCTCGCACCGCGACCTCGCCCGTGCCCTGGAGCGGGCGCTGCGCCGCGCGCAGGTGCCCATGGCGTTCTCGGCCGGGTTCAGCCCGCACCCCAAGATCTCCTACCTGGGTGCGGCGCCGACGGGCTCGGCGAGCGAGGCGGAGTACGTGGAGATCGGGCTGGCCGTGCGCTGCGACCCCGAGGCCGTGCGGGCCGCGCTGGACGCCGCCCTGCCCGCGGACATCGCCGTCCTGGAGGCGGTCGAGGCCGCCGAGGGCGCCGGCTCGCTGGCCGACCGCATCGACACCTCGGTCTGGCGGCTGGAGCTGCCGGGCGTGAGCCTCGCTGAGCTGCAGCCGGCCGTGGAGAAGTTCCTCGCCAGCGACGTCGTCACCGTCTCCAAGCGGACGAAGAACGGGCTCAAGGACGTCGACGCCCGCGTCGCCGTGGCCAGCGCCTCGGCGGCGGAAGAGGCAGGTTGTGCCATACTGCACATGGTCGTCCGGCAGGTGACGCCCGCCGTACGACCCGACGACGTGTTGGCCGCCCTGGCTGCCGTCGCCGACCTGCGCCCGCCGTCGCCCCCACGGGCCGTGCGTGTGGCGCAGGGCCGGCTCGACGACACCGGGACCGTGGCCGACCCGTTCGGTCCCGACCGCGAGGCGCGCACCCGCTGCCAGGGGGAGCACGCCACGGCCTGACCGGGCGGAGCCCGAGGTGGGCTCGCCGTCGAGCGGCACGGCTGCCAGACGTGACGCGCCCGTCCCGGGCCACCCCGGCCCCGGGACGACCCAGACCACCGCACCACGGAACGACCCGGTACCACCGCTCTGACCGCGTCCAGCTCCACCGGGCGCGGGCACCACAGCATTCCGGCCCCGGCCGCGGCAACCGTCGCGCGGGGGCCGCATCAGACTTCCGCAGGACGAGCCCGACCGCCGTACCCCGCGCGGCGGCCCGTCCCGCCCAACCCGTGCTCCTGCGCGGCCGCCAGTCGTTCCGATCGGCGCCCGGGAGCACCACACAGGAGGCGAGAGCCCTCGTGGCTGACACCGACAACACGACCGACGCGACCGACTCAGGAGCCGGGATCGCGCCGAGCACCCCGCAGCCCGCCGAGGCCGAGGCGACCGGCATGCCGGCGACCCCGGACGAGGGGGCGCCCGCCGAGGAGCCCGCTCCCGACGAGGCCGTCACCGAGGAGGCCGTCACCGAGGAGACCGGGGACGACGCCGAGGTGGCCCCCGGCACCCCGCAGCCGGCCGAGGCCGAGGTGACCGGCATGCCGGCGACCCCGGACGAGGGCGCGCCCGAGGAGGTCGACGAGCCGGTGCGCTCGCCGTTCGGGGCGCAGTTCAGCTCGCCCGAGCCCACCGCCGTCGTGGCCCGGCCTGGTGCTGCTGCTGGTCGTGGTCGTCGCCCAGCTGA
>NZ_SPQP01000040.1 GCF_004571075.1 Blastococcus sp. TF02A-35 | reverse complement strand
GGCGGTGCGCGCCGACGCGGACGCGGCGGTCACCGCGCTCCAGTCGTCGCTGGCCCGCGCCGCGGCCGAGCGCGACGCCCTGGCGTCGGCGCGCAGCGGGTTCGAGGCCGAGCTGCTCGAGGTCCGCAGCCGGGTGCGCGCGGCCACCGCCGAGCTCGACCGGCTCACCGACGAGGTGCACCGAGACGAGGTGGCGCGCACCGAGCAGCGCTACCGCATCGAGTCGCTGGAGGGGCGGGCGGCCGAGGAGTTCGGCGTGGACCTGCCCACCCTGCTCGGCGAGTACGGCCCCACCGCGCCGGTCCCGCCCTCGCCGGCGCAGGTGGCCGAGGCCGAGGCGGCGGGGGAGCCGGCGCCGGACCCGGTGCCCTACGAGCGGGCGGTGCAGGAGCGGCGGGTGGCCCGGGCCGAGCGCGACCTCGCCACCCTCGGCAAGGTCAACCCGCTGGCGCTCGAGGAGTTCGCGGCGCTGGAGGAGCGGCACACCTTCCTCGCCACCCAGCTGGAGGACCTCAAGAGCACCCGCAAGGACCTGCTCACCGTCGTCCGCGAGGTGGACGGGCGCATTCACGACGTCTTCGCCTCGGCGTACGCGGACGTGGCCCGCGAGTTCGAGCAGGTCTTCGCCACCCTCTTCCCGGGCGGCGCCGGCCGGCTGGTGCTGACCGACCCCGAGAACATGCTGACCACCGGCGTCGAGGTCGAGGCCCGCCCGCCGGGGAAGAAGGTCAAGCGGCTGTCGCTGCTCTCCGGCGGCGAGCGCTCGCTGACCGCCGTGGCGCTGCTCGTGGCGATCTTCCGCGCCCGGCCGTCGCCCTTCTACGTGCTCGACGAGGTCGAGGCGGCCCTGGACGACGTCAACCTCGGCCGCCTGCTGGTGCTGGTCGAGCAGCTGCGCTCCACCTCGCAGCTGATCATCATCACGCACCAGAAGCGGACGATGGAGATCGCCGACGCCCTCTACGGCGTGAGCATGCGCGGCGACGGCATCACCGGCGTCATCAGCCAGCGGCTGCGCGAGCTCGAGACCGCCTGAGGTCGGTCAGACGCCGCTGCGGACCTCGAGGTCGACGACGACCGGCAGGTGGTCCGACGCGCCCTCGGCGTCCAGCACGTAGGCGCCGGCGACGGCGACCCCCGCGGACACCCACACCTGGTCGATCCGGCGGTGCGGCGAGCGGGCGGGGTGGGTGTTGCCCGCCTCGGACTGCCAGAACCGCCAGCCGGCCTGGTCGTCCCGCGCCCGGGCCAGGTGCCAGGCGTCGGTGAACCGCTGCCGGAGCACGTCCAGCTCGGGGGCGTCGGGCCCGGTGTTGAAGTCGCCGACCAGGACGCCGGTGTCCATCGGCTCGGTGTGCAGCCCGGCCAGGGCAGACACCTGCGCGGCCCGCTCCTCGGCGGAGCGGGTGGTCAGGTGGGTGGCGGTCACCCAGAGCGCCCCGCCGTCGAGCTCGACCATCGTCCGCAGCGCGCTGCGCGGCTCGCCGCTCCCGGGCAGCCGGTGCACGTCGCTGATCAGGATCGGCAGCCGGGACAGCAGCGCGTTGCCGTACTGGCGGCGCGGCTCGTCGCCGGGCCGCCGGTCCTCCTCGCCCCGGTCGATGGCCGGGCCCCAGGCCAGCTGCATGTCCAGGGCGCGGGAGAGCAGCAGCGCCTGGTCCACGTCCTCGCTGCGGGGACCGAACCGGCGGTCGACCTCCTGCAGGCAGATGATGTCGGCGTCGACCGAGGCCAGGAGCTTGGCCAGCCGCGGCAGGTCGTGCCGGTCGTCCTCGCCCACGCCGTGGTGGGTGTTGAAGGTGACCAGGCGCACGGGGATCGGTGGCTGGTCGGGACCGGGGGCCGGCTTCGTCACCCCTCCACCTTCTCAGGCATCCGACAGCGGCATGTCCAGCACCTGCACCAGCCGGGCGTCGTCGACGCCGGCCTCCCCGGTCACCGACAGGACGAAGCGGGCCTCGCGGCCGTCCAGCACGAGCTCGCCCACCTGGTTGCCGAAGAACGGCCCCGCCTGCTTCTCCCACTGCAGCTGCGAGGGCGCCGCCCGCACGAGCCGCGCCAGCCGCTCCCCGAACCGCCGCGCCGACCGGCTCCAGCCGATGCGGAAGCCGACCCGGATCGGGTGCGGCGCCTGGTTGTGCAGCGGGGAGACGGTCAGCTGGTGCATCCGCGAGGTGAGGCCGCCGGGCCGGACGAGCTCGGCGGCGTAGGCGTGGTGGACGTCGCCGGAGAGCACCAGCGCGGTCGCCGGTGCCCGGCCGTGCTCGCCACGGGCCACCGCGAGCAGCGCGCGGCCCAGGCGCTCGAAGGAGTCGCCGAACGCCGCCCAGTGCTCGAGGTCGGCGGCCTGGCGCAGCTTCTCCGCCAGCCGTCCGCGGCGCCGGCCGTGGTGGCGCACCGCGAGCGTCTCGTTCCAGCGCTCGATGGAGTGGATGGCGTGGGGGAGGAGCCAGGGCAGGGAGGTGCCGACGACGAGGTGCTCGACGCCGTCCTCGACCGCCCGGCGCATGGCGGCCTCGACCCACTCGAACTCGGCGTCGTCGAGCATCCGCCGCGCGGGCTCCTCGAGCACCCGGCCCGCGCGGCTGTCGACCATGACCATGCGGGCATCGCCCCAGTGCCGCACGTAGCTCCAGCGGACCCCCGCGGGCTCGGCGTCGGCCCGCCGGGCCATGTCCCGCAGCAGGGGCTCGGCGTCCACCCGGCCGTCGGGGAGCGCCTGCACGGCCTGCCACGTCTCGTTCTCCGCCAGCTCCTGGGGGCTGAGGTTGCCCAGGTGCTGGTAGACCCAGTAGCTGACCAGGCCGCCGGAGATCCGCTCGGCCCACCAGCCCTGCCCGGTCACCTCCGCCCGCCAGGCCGCCGAGGTGTTCCAGTCGTCGATCATCTCGTGGTCGTCGAAGATCATCGACGACGGGATGGTCGAGAGCAGCCAGCGCACCTCGGCGTCGGTCCAGGACTCGGCGTAGAGCCGGGAGTACTCCTCGAAGTCCGCCGCCTGGGCGCCCGGCGCCACGTCGAGGTCGCGGCGGGCGGCGAACTGCTCGCGCATGGAGTCGGTGATCTCGTCGGCGTAGACCTGGTCGCCGAGGAGGACCAGGGCGTCGGGCCAGCGGTCCTCCGGCAGCTCCGCCACGTGCACGGCGTAGCGGTCCAGGGCGTCGGGCGGCACGCCCTCGGAGCGGTGCACCGTGCGCGGGCTGGCGTAGCGGCAGGAGCCGAAGGCCAGCCGGAAGGGGCCGGGCCCGCCGGCGGTCCGGATCCGGCTGGGCGGGAAGGCGGAGCCCTCGGGCGGCCAGACGCGGACGCCGTCCAGGTGCACCTCGTACGGGGTCGTGCTGCCCGGCTCCAGGTCCTCCACGACGACGAGCGCGTAGTGGTGCCCGGCGACGGAGAAGGTGCGGGCCCGGCGGTCGAGGACGGTGACCTCGCAGGGCCGGTCGACCTCCACCCAGATCGTCGCGGAGACGGGGTCGACGTGCCGCAGCAGGGGCCCGAGCAGGAGGGCGGGGGCTGACGGGTCGGGGTGCGGCATGCCCACACCCTTCCGTACCCGCCTGTGAGCGGTCCTGCCCGTCATCGCGGGCGGGCGGCTGAGAGACTCGCGGGCATGGAATTCGTGCTGATCGCGATCGGGATCCTGGTCATCGCGCTGATCACCGGGGTCAGCCTCCTCGTCGGCCGCGGACGGCGGACGATGCGCCTGGAGGACGACGCCGCGGCCGGCACCACGCTGACCCGCCCGCGGCCCACGCCGCCGGCTCCCGTCCCGACCCCGGACCAGCCGGACGCGGTCGTGCCCGACGCCCCGCCGACGGTGGAGCTGCCCCCGGCCCAGCCCGAGCCGGGCCTGGTCTTCGACACCCCGCCACCGTCGGCCGGCCGGCTGGTGCGGCTGCGCTCGCGGCTGGCCCGCTCGCAGTCCTCGCTGGGGCGCGGCCTGCTCACGGTCCTCGCGCGCGAGAAGCTGACCGAGGACGACTGGGAGGAGGTCGAGGAGACCCTCCTCGCCGCCGACGTCGGCATCGCGGCGACCACGCAGATCGTCGAGCGGCTGCGCACCCAGTCGATGGTGCTCGCCACCGCCTCCGGCACCCAGCTGCGCGAGCTGCTGGTGGACGAGCTGACCGCCGTCCTCGGGCCGGACCTCGACCGCACGCTCGGCACCGACCGGCACGAGGGGCGTCCCGGCGTGGTCCTGGTCGTCGGCGTCAACGGGGCCGGCAAGACGACGACCGTGGGCAAGCTGGCCCGGGTGCTCGTCGGCGACGGCAAGAGCGTGGTCCTGGGCGCGGCCGACACCTTCCGCGCCGCCGCCGCGGACCAGCTGGAGACCTGGGGGGAGCGCGTCGGCGTCCTCACCGTGCGCGGCCGCGAGGGCGGTGACCCGGCGGCGGTGGCCTTCGAGGCGGTGCGCACCGGCGTCGAGGCCGAGGTCGACACCGTCGTCGTCGACACCGCCGGCCGGCTGCACACGAAGTCGGGGCTCATGGACGAGCTGGGCAAGGTGAAGCGCGTCGTCGAGAAGCAGTCGCCGGTCACCGAGGTGCTGCTCGTGCTCGACGCGACGACCGGGCAGAACGGCGTCGTCCAGGCCCGCGTCTTCACCGAGGCCGTCACCGTCACGGGCGTCGTGCTCACCAAGCTCGACGGCACCGCGAAGGGCGGCATCGTGGTCCGGGTCCAGCAGGAGCTGGGCATCCCGGTGAAGCTGATCGGACTGGGCGAGGGCGCCGACGACCTGGCTCCCTTCGAGCCGCGCGCCTTCGCCGAGGGGCTCGTGGGCGGCGAGGACTGAGCGCCTCCGCGCGGGTCGTCGTCCCGGCCGCGCCGCTGCCCCCGCCCTTCCGCTGGGCGACGCGCACGGCGCGGCTCGTGGCCGACGGGACCGGGCTGCACCGGGTCTCCCCGCACGGCCGGACGACGACGTGGCGGCGCGGCCCGGGTGGCCCGGCGACGGCGTGGACGTTCCCCGGCGGGGAGGCGCGCTCCGTCGGCGGACGGCGGACGGCCGGGCCGCTGCTCGTCGTGGGCGACGACGCCGGCGCGCCGCTGGTGGTCGTCCCGGTGGCCGAGTGGAGCGCGGTGCCCCCGCCGGAGCGGGGCGGCCCGCTGCGCGGGACCGGCCTCCAGCGCCTGGTGGACGTCCTGGGGCTGGACGTGCGGCCGGCGGGGGAGGACGAGGTCGCCACCCTCGCCTCGGTGCGGGTCCCCGTGGCGCGGGCGCTGCCGCGCTGGACGGGGTGGCAGTCGGCGGTCGCCGTCCTCGGCGCCGTCCCCTTCGCCGTGGGGCACGTGCTGGGCGTCGCCCGCGGCAGCTCCAGCACGTGGGCGGCGGTCGGGCTCCTCGGGCTCGTCGTGCTGCTCGCCGCGGGCGCCGGGCCGCTGGCCACCGGCCTGCTCGGCGAGCGGCTGACCAGCGGCTCGGAGGCGGTGGTGCGGCCGGACCGGGGCGCGCGCCGCGTGCTCCTGGCCCGCCGCCCGCACGGCCCGGAGGTCGGCATCCGCGAGGGCGACGGCGTCGAGCGCTGGCTGCCGGTGGGCGAGGGGCGCGGTGCTGTCGCGGCGGTGCGCACCGGGCCGCACGCCGTCGAGCTGGTCGACGACCGCGGGGCCGTGGTGCAGTCGCTGCACGCGGAGCGGTTCGCCCCGGGGCCCGCGGCGCGGGAGGCGCTGGACCGGCTGTGGGCGGCGGCCGGCCTGCCCGTGCGGGCGGGCCGGTCCGGTGCTCGCGAGCGCGCGGACCTGGGCAGCGACCTCCCGACGGCGGGAGCGACGTGGCCCCCGATGCTGCCCCGCCCGAGGCTGCTGGCGGTGCTCGGTGTCGGCCTCGCCGGGCTCGACGGCCTGGTCCTGCTGCTCGCCGGGGACGGCATGCCCGCCCAGCGGCTGGGTGCGGGGTACCTCGCCGTCGCCGTGGGCAGCGGGCTGCTCTGGCTGCGACTGCGGCGCCCCGGCGGGCCCTAGCGGCAGACCGGGACGTCGAAGTCGGTGTTGTGCAGGGTGCGGCCGCCCTTGACGTCGCCGTTCATGAACGAGTTGGCCGGCGACCAGCGGCCGGCCCACTCGCCGGAGTCGACGAGGTACCAGAAACCGTCGGGCGTGACGCTCGGGATGCTGGGCGCGTAGTACCGGCAGCGGACCTCGACGGTGGTGTCCGGCGGGATCTTCTGCCCCTGCCCCTGCAGCGTGCGGGGGTCGGCGAAGGTGTTCGCCCCGAGGCTGCCCGTCGTCTCCGGCCGCAGTCGGCCGTCACCGGTGCTCGGCAGCGGCGGGATCGGGTCGGGGGCCCCGTCGCGCACCAGGAGGGCGGCCGTGGTGCCGCCGGTGGTCAGCACGAGCAGGGCCGCGACCACCGCCGGCCACCGGCGCCGCCACCAGGGAGCCGGCGCCGTTGCCGGCTCGGGGGCCGGCTCCGGTGCGGGCGCCGGTGCCGGCTCGGGCCCCGCGGGGCGCTCCGGGACGGGCGGCGCGGCGGCGGGACCGCAGGTCTCGACCAGCCGCGGGGCCCTGGCGGCCCCCGGGTAGCCAGGGGCGTTCTCCAGGGCCCAGGCGTCGAGGTCGCGCACCGCGCCGGTCACGGCGTTGCGCGGGTACCGGCCCCGGCACCAGTTGTCCAGGGTCCGCGGGCTGACCCGGTTGCCCGAGGCCCGGGCCAGCTGCTCGCGACCGCCGTGGGCGTCGACCAGCCAGGTGACCTGGCGGACGAACGGGTCGTCCAGCGGCTCGCGGGCGCCGTGCTCGCCGGTCGTGCTGCTGCCCATCGCGGTCTCCCGTGTCCGATCCCCCGTGAGGCGGCGCAAGGTACCGCAAGTGCGGAACTGCGGCGGCTGTCCGGCCCGCGGCACGCGGTATGCCTGGGGAGCCGTCCTGCCCCTGACCACGGCGGGGCGGTCCGGTGCGCCGGCGGCGTCCGGGGGGCGGCAGCGCTACGGGGGTGCTGCCGCCCCGCGCCCGGTCAGCCGGCGGGGCGCGGCGAGAACCCGTAGGGGAGCTCCAGCCGGTGCGCGGCGAGCAGCGGAGCGTCGGCCAGCAGCTCGGCGGTCGGCCCGTCGGCGACCACCAGGCCGCCGTCGAGCACCACCGACCGCGGGCACAGCTGGGCGGCGTAGGGCAGGTCGTGGGTGACCATCAGCAGCGTCACGGGCAGCTCGTCGAGGACCTCGGCCAGCTCGCGCCGGCCCGCCGGGTCGAGGTTCGACGACGGCTCGTCCAGCACGACGATCTCCGGCTGCATCGCCAGCACGGTGGCCACCGCGACCCGGCGGCGCTGGCCGAAGGAGAGGTGGTGGGGTGGCCGGTCGGCGGCGTCGGCCATGCGCACGCGGTCCAGCGCCTCGGCCACCCGGGCGGCCACCTCGGCCTCGGGCAGCCCGAGGTTGCGCGGCCCGAAGGCGACGTCCTCGCCGACGGTGGGCATGAACAGCTGGTCGTCGGGGTCCTGGAACACCACCCCCACCCGGCGGCGGATCTCGGGCAGCGTCCGCTTGCCGACGTCGAGACCCGCGACGCTGACCCGACCGCGACCGCCGCGGAGGATGCCGTTGAGGTGGAGCACGAGCGTGGTCTTGCCGGCGCCGTTCGGCCCGAGGAGGGCGACGCGCTCGCCCCGCTCGATGCGCAGGTCCACACCGAACAGGGCCTGGTGCCCGTCGGGGTAGGCGAAGGCCAGGTCCTCCACCAGCAGGGAGGGCGGGGTGCTCACCCCAGCAGCATCCCGGTCAGCAGCACGGCGGCGGCGGCCAGGGGCAGCGTCAGGGCCAGCGCCCACGACCGCGGGTCGGCGGGGGCGACGGGCCCGCTCGGCATGGTGCCGCTGTACCCGCGGCTGAGCATCGCCAGGTGCACCCGCTCGCCGCGCTCGTAGGAGCGGACGAACAGGGTCCCGGCGGTGGCCGCCACGACCCGGAGGCCGCGGACGCCGCCGCCGGTGAAGCCGCGGGACTCCCGGGCCACCCGCATGCGCTGCAGCTCGCCGCCGACGACGTCGGCGTACCGGATCATGAACATGAGGATCTGGACCAGGAGCTGCGGCAGGCGCAGCCGCTCCAGGCCGCGCAGCAGCGCCCGCGGCTCGGTGGTCGCCGCCAGCACGGTCGCCGCGAGGATGGACAGGGTCGCCTTGGCCAGCAGGCCGCCACCGGCGGCCAGCCCGCTCTGCGACAGCGAGAGGCCGAGCACCTCCACCCGGGGACCGCGGGCCACGAACGGCAGGAGGGCGGCGAACGCCACGAACGGCACCTCGACCACCAGGCCGCGCACCAGCCGGCCCGGCCCCACGCCGGCGACCGCGGCGACGGTGAGGACGGCGAGCAGGTACCCGCCGTAGGCCGCGGGCGCCCACGGGGCGTGGACCGGCGTGGCCACGACGACCACCGCGAACGCCAGCACCGCGACCAGCTTCAGGTGCGGCTCCAGCCGGTGGACCGCGGAGCTGCCCGGCAGGTAGCGGGTGGCGAGGGCACCCCCGTGGCCCGCTCCCACCTCAGCCCTGGCCGGAGCCGGCGCCCCGGCGGCGCGCCAGCCAGGTCACGCCACCGGCGAGGCCGAGGGTGGCGAGCACGCCGACGACGCCGGAGGCACCGGCCGAGAGCCGGTTCTCCTCGCCGTCCCACAGGTAGTCGGCGAAGGGGGAGCCGGCGGCGGCGCTGTCCTCGGCGGTGTGCGCGAAGCCGGCCCGCTCGGCGGCCCACTCCAGCCCGTCGGGGGAGCCGCTGGCGTACCAGCTGAGGACTCCGGCGACGAGGAGGGCGACGACGACCCCGACGACCCAGAGGGTGCGACCCCGGCGGCTCATCGGGCGGCCCCCGTGGCAGCCGGGCGGCGGTCCTCGAGCACGGCGGCGGCCCGCATGCCGCGCGCCCCGTGGACCAGGTCGGGCCGGACGGCGAGGACGGCGCCGACCACCGCGACGGTGATCGCGGCCTCGCCGAGGCCGATGAGCAGGTGGACGCCGGTCATCGCCGAGACGACGGTGCCCAGGGCGAGGTCCACGGTGCCGCCGAGGGCGAACAGGCCGACGAAGGCGAGGGCGGCGGCGGGCACCGAGAGGACGGCGGCGACGCCCGAGGCGGCCAGCACGCCGGTCCGGGTCCGCGGGAGCACCGCGGCCAGCCCGCGGAAGACGCCGTAGCCGACGAGCACCGCGACCAGCCCCATGAGCGTGACGTTGGTGCCCAGCGCGGTGAGCCCGCCGTCGGCGAAGAGCACGGCCTGCACGAGCAGCACCGCGGTCATGCAGAGCACCGCGGTCCACGGGCCCACCAGGACGGCGGTGAGCACCGCGCCGATGAGGTGACCGCTGGTCCCCGCCGCGACCGGGAAGTTGATCATCTGGCCGGCGAAGACGAACGCGGCGGTGAGGCCGGCCAGGGGAGCGGTGCGGTCGTCGAGCTCCGCGCGGGCCCGGGTGAGGGCGAGCGCGACGGTGCCGGCGGCCAGTGCCCCGGTCGTCGCGGAGGTGGCGGGGTCGAGGAATCCATCGGGGACGTGCACGCCTCTGACCTTATTGCACATCGTTTGCAACTGGCTCGGCAGCGAGCCCGGAGGAGGGCGAGCGGGGGCGCACCGGGGGGCCGCGCAACACCACCGCAACGAAGCGGCCGGACACGCGCGGCGGAGTTCACCGCCGCGAAACGTGGGATCGACGTCGGCGGAAACACGGCCCCGGCACGGTGAACACCACTCGACGACGGGTCGGCGACGGCCCCGAAACCCTCAGGAGGTTGCCGTGGTCAACACCGGCGACACCGCCTGGGTGCTCGTCAGCGCCGCACTCGTGCTGCTGATGACCCCCGGCCTGGCTCTCTTCTACGGCGGCATGGTCCGTGCGAAGAGCGTGCTGAACATGATGATGATGAGCTTCGGGGCGCTGGCGCTGATCAGCGTGCTCTGGGTCGTCTACGGCTACTCGATGGCCTTCGGCGACGACGTCGGCCTGGGTCTGCTCGGCGACCCGTCGCAGTACTTCGGCCTCAAGGGCCTGATGGAGGACGTCACCGCCGAGGGCGGCCTGCCCCCCATGGCGTTCGTCGGCTTCCAGGCCGTCTTCGCCATCATCACCGTCGCGCTGATCTCCGGCGCCATCGCCGACCGCGCCAAGTTCGGCGCGTGGATGGTCTTCGCCGGTGTGTGGGCGACGGTCGTCTACTTCCCGGTCGCCCACTGGGTCTTCGACTTCAGCCTCGACGAGCACGTCGGTGGCTGGATCGCGAACAACCTGGTGGCCATCGACTTCGCCGGCGGCACCGCGGTGCACATCAACGCCGGTGCGGCGGGCCTCGCCCTCGCCCTGGTGCTCGGCAAGCGCCGTGGCTTCGGCCGCGAGGCCATGCGGCCGCACAACCTCCCGCTGGTCATGATCGGCGCCGGCCTGCTGTGGTTCGGCTGGTTCGGCTTCAACGCCGGCTCGGCCCTGGCGGCCAACAACACCGCCTCCGTGGCCTGGGTGAACACGCTCGTCGCCACCGCCGCCGCGACCCTGGGCTGGCTGCTGGTGGAGAAGCTGCGCGACGGCCACTCGACCTCGCTGGGCGCCGCCTCCGGTGTGGTCGCCGGTCTGGTCGCGATCACGCCGGCCTGCTCGGCTGTCTCGCCCATCGGCGCGGTCGTGCTGGGCGCCATCGCCGGTGCGCTCTGCGCCCTGGCCGTCGGGCTGAAGTACAAGCTCGGCTACGACGACTCCCTCGACGTCGTCGGCGTGCACCTCGTCGGTGGCCTGTGGGGCACCATCGCCATCGGCTTCCTGGCCGACCCGGACGCCCCCGCCGGCGTGGAGAGCCTGCTCTTCGGCGGCAGCGTCGACCAGCTCTGGCGGCAGGTGGTCGGGGCCGTGGCGGTCCTGGTCTTCTCCTTCGTCCTTACGCTGGTCATCGGTTTCGTGATCCAGAAGACGATGGGCTTCCGGATCACGGAGGAGGACGAGATCACCGGTATCGACAACGTCGTGCACGCGGAGTCCGGCTACGACTTCGCCTCGCTCGGCAGCAGCGGTTCCACCGCCCCACTGGCCGGCCAGGCTCGCGCCGAGGCCCGCAACACCGAGAGGACGCTGGCATGAAGCTGGTCACCGCGATCGTCAAGCCGTTCAAGCTCGACGACGTCAAGAACGCCCTCGAGCTGATCGGCATCGCCGGGCTCACCGTCAGCGAGGTCCAGGGCTTCGGCCGTCAGCGGGGCCACACCGAGGTCTACCGGGGCGCCGAGTACCAGGTGGACTTCGTGCCCAAGGTCCGCATCGAGGTGGTCGTCAGCGAGCTCGACGCCGCCCGGGTGGTGGACGCCGTCGTCGAGGCCGCCTCCACCGGCCAGATCGGTGACGGCAAGGTCTGGGTGACGACGATCGACGAGGTCGTCCGGGTCCGGACCGGGGAGCGCGGCGACGACGCGCTGTAGCACCAGCCGCACGAGCACCTGAGGACGCCGGCCGGGGAGCGGGGTGGGTGGGAGCCCATGTCACTGCCCGGCCGGCGTCCTCGTCCCTGGCCGACGTCCGACCACTTCCGAGGGGGAACCGTGCTGGACACCGAGGCCCTGCCGCGGCTGAGCCGGACGGAGCGGGTCGCCGTCCTCGACGGCTGGCTGACCGGGCTCCTCGCCGAGGCCGTCGGCGGGACCCCACCGCCGACGACGCGCCGCGGGGGGCCGCCCCCGCGGACCGGCACCGACGGGCTGGCCCTGGTGGCGGTGGGCAGCCTGGGCCGCCGGGAGCTGCCCCCGCACGGCGACCTGGACCTCGTGCTCGTGCACGAGGGGCGGCCGGAGATCGCCGCGATCGCCGACGCCCTCTGGTACCCGGTGTGGGACGCCGGCCTGCGCCTGGACCACTCCGTCCGCTCGGTCGCCGAGGCCGTCTCGGTCGCCTCGACCGACGCGAAGGCCGGCCTCGGGCTGCTGGACGCCCGGCTGGTCGCCGGGGACGCCGAGCTCGCCGGGCGGCTGCGCAGCGCCACGCTGGCCAGCTGGCGGCAGCACGCCTCCCGGTTGCTGCCGCAGCTGCGCGACCTGCGGCGGGAGCGCGCCCACCGCCTCGGGGAGCTGGCCTTCCTGCTGGAGCCCGACCTGAAGGAGGCCTACGGGGGGCTGCGGGAGGGCCAGGTGCTGCGCGCCGCCGCGGCCGCCCAGGTCGCCGACGAGCCCTCCGAGGAGGCGGAGCAGGCCTACGCCTTCCTGCTCGACGTCCGTGACGAGCTGCGGGCGCGGAGCGGCCGGGCCGGTGACGTGCTCGTGCGGCAGGAGCAGCGGGCCGTGGCCGCCGCGCTGGGGCTGGCCGACGAGGACGTGCTCCTCCGCGAGGTGAGCCTGGCCGGCCGCCGCCTGGCGTTCGTCGCCGACGAGACCTGGCGCCGGGTGGAGGCCGCCCTCGTGCGCCGGCCCCGTGGCCGGTACCGCCGCGTCCGCCGCGAGCCGCTGGCCGAGGGCGTGGTCCGCCAGGGCGACGAGGTGGTGCTCGCCCGCGACGCGCGCCCCGCCGCCGACCCCGGCCTGGTGCTGCGGGCCGCGGCGGCCGCCGCCCGCGCCGACCTGCTGCTCTCGCCCTACACGCTCAAGGTCCTGGCGGTGCACAGCCCGCCCATGCCCGAGCCGTGGCCCCCGGAGGCCCGCTGGTCCTTCCTGCGGGTGCTGGCCAGCGGCCGGTCGGCCGTGCGCGTGCTGGAGCAGCTGGACCAGGAGGGGCTGCTGTCCCGGCTGCTGCCGGAGTGGGACCGGGTGCGCTCGCTGCCGCAGCGGCACCCCTGGCACCGGTTCACCGTCGACCGGCACCTCGTCGAGGCGGCCGCGGCCGCCAGCGAGCTGACCCGCGACGTCGACCGCCCCGACCTGCTGCTGGTGGGCGCCCTCCTGCACGACATCGGCAAGGGCTACCCCGGCGACCACAGCGTCGTCGGGGAGCCGGTGGCGGCGGAGATCGCCACGCGCATGGGCTTCGCGCCCGCCGACGTCGCCACGCTGGCCACCCTCGTGCGGCACCACCTGCTCCTACCGGCCACGGCCACCCGGCGCGACATCGACGACCCGGCCACCATCGAGCGGGTCGCCGACACGATCGGCCGCGACTCCTCCGTGCTGCACCTCCTGCACGCCCTCGCCCAGGCGGACGGGGCGGCCACCAGCGCCTCGGCCTGGTCGCCGTGGAAGGCCCACCTCGTCGCGGCACTGGTCGGCCGGGTGCAGGCCGAGCTGGGCGGCACCGCGATGGAGGAGCCGGAGCCGGTGCTGCACCCCACCCCGCCGCAGGTGACCGCGCAGGTCGCCTCGGGGGCGGTCACCGTGGGCGTGGAGGACGTCGCCGACGGCCAGCAGGTGACCATCGGGGCGCCCGACCGGCCGGGGATGCTCAGCACCTGCGCCGGGGTGCTCGCGCTCAACCAGCTCGACGTCCGGGCGGCGAAGATGACGGTGGCCGACGGCTACGCGACCGGGGTCTTCGCGGTGCGCCCGCGGTTCGGCCGCGCGCCCGTCCCGGAGATCCTCGCCGACGGCGTCCGCGCCGCCCTGGAGGGCACCCTCCCGCTGGCCGCCCGGCTGCGGCAGCGCGAGGCCGACTACCGGGAGGACGGCCGGGCCGCGCCGCCGCGGATCTCGTGGCACAACTCGGAGGTCAGCGGTGCCGCGACCGGGATCGTCGAGGTCCGGGCCGGTGACCGCGCCGGCCTGCTCTACCGGCTGACGGCGGCGATCGCGGGGGAGGGGCTGGACGTGACCGGCGCCCGCATCGAGACCCTCGGCGGCGACGCGGTCGACTGCTTCTACGTGGCCAACCCCTCGGGGTCCCCGGTGGACCCGGTGCAGCGCGAGCGGGTGGACGCCGCCCTCGTGGCGGCCACCCGGGGCGGTGGCGCGGTGGCGGTGGGAGCGGACACGCCGTCCTGAGGTCCGCCGTTCTGTCGGTGGCGCGTGCGACCGTCGGAGGCAGCGCGGGACGGAACGGTCCCACCAGCCGAGAGGAGCGCCTCGTGGACAGCCGTCAGTGGCCCTGCCCCACCTGCGGGGAGGACGCCGTGTTCGTGCAGCCGCCGTGCACCGACGGCCACACCGACGACGGCGCGGAGTGCCCGGAGTGGGCCTGCGCCGACTGCGGCACCGCGATCGTGACCGGTGACGCCGCCGTCCTGCCCGTCGTCGTCGCCTCCGCCCGCGCGGCCTGAACGGTCCCGGCGCTCCCTCGATACGCTGGGAGCAGGTGGCGCGGCGAGCCCGCGCCCGTGACTGCTGAGGACGTGCTGTGTTCGAGACCCTCTCCGACCGCCTCGACAAGGTCTTCACCGGCCTGCGGGGCAAGGGTCGGCTCTCCGACGCCGACATCGACGCGACCGCGCGCGAGATCCGCATCGCGCTGCTGGAGGCCGACGTCGCGCTGCCGGTGGTGCGGTCGTTCATCGACGCGGTCAAGGAGCGCGCCCGCGGCGCCGACGTCTCGCAGGCGCTGAACCCGGCGCAGCAGGTCATCAAGATCGTCAACGAGGAGCTCATCACCATCCTCGGTGGCGAGACCCGCCGCATCCGGCTGGCCAAGCAGTCGCCGACGGTCATCATGCTGGCCGGTCTGCAGGGTGCCGGTAAGACCACGCTGGCCGGAAAGCTCGGCCGCTGGCTCAAGGAGCAGGGGCACACCCCGCTGCTCGTCGCCGCCGACCTGCAGCGGCCCAACGCCGTCAACCAGCTGTCGATCGTGGCCGGCCAGGCCGGGGTCGACGTCTACGCGCCCGAGCCGGGCAACGGCGTCGGCGACCCCGTGCAGGTGGCCCGCGACTCCATCGACCACGCGCGCCGCACGATGCACGACGTCGTCGTCGTCGACACCGCCGGCCGGCTGGGCATCGACGCCGAGCTGATGCAGCAGGCGGCCGACATCCGCGACGTCGTCCGTCCCGACGAGACGCTGTTCGTGGTCGACGCCATGATCGGCCAGGACGCGGTCACCACCGCGCAGGCCTTCGCCGACGGCGTCGGCTTCTCCGGCGTCGTCCTGACCAAGCTCGACGGCGACGCCCGGGGTGGCGCCGCGCTCTCGGTGCGGCACGTGACCGGCCAGCCGATCATGTTCGCCTCCACCGGCGAGAAGCTCACCGACTTCGACGTCTTCCACCCCGAGCGCATGGCCTCGCGCATCCTCGGCATGGGCGACGTGCTCACCCTGATCGAGCAGGCCGAGAAGACCTTCGACGCCGAGCAGGCCGAGCGCATGGCCGGCAAGCTCGCCTCGCGCGAGGGCTTCACGCTCGAGGACTTCCTCGAGCAGATGATCGCCATCCGCAAGATGGGACCGATCGCGAACCTGCTCGGCATGCTGCCCGGGGCCGGGCAGATGAAGGAGCAGCTCAAGCAGCTCGACGACCGCGAGCTGGACAGGGTCACGGCGATCATCCGCTCGATGACGCCGGAGGAGCGGGTCAACTCCAAGGTCATCAACGCCTCGCGCCGCGTCCGCATCGCGAACGGCTCCGGCGTCAGCGTCACCGACGTCAACCAGCTGCTGGAGCGCTTCGCCCAGGCCCAGAAGATGATGAGCCAGATGGCCGGCAGCATGGGCCTGCCGGGCATGGGGCCGATGTCGAAGAAGGCGCGCGGGCGGGCGATGCAGCAGCAGGCCGCCCGCGGCAAGGGCAAGAAGGGCAAGGGGAAGGCCAAGGGTGGTCCCGCCCGGCGCCCCGTCGGCGCCCCGGGCCTGCCGCCGGGCGCCGGTTTCCCCGGTGGCGGCAACCCCTTCGGTGGCGGGATGCCCGGGCTGCCGCCGGGGCAGGGCCTGCCCGACCTCAGCAAGCTGAACTTCGACCAGTTCAAGGACCAGCAGGGCAAGTGAGCGACCCCGCGCTCCACCTCGCCGGAGTGGTGCTGCCCGAGGGGGAGCACCGCGACGTCTGGGTGCGCGGCGGGCGGTTCACCTTCGAGCCGGTTCCGGGCGCGGAGACGGTCAGCCGGGGCGGCTGGCTGGTCCCCGGGCTGGTGGACGCCCACTGCCACGTGGGGATCCTGCGCGGCGGCGGGCACGCCGAGGACCTGGCCGAGGCCCGAGCGCAGGCGCTGGCCGAGCGCGACGCCGGCGTGCTGGCGCTGCGCGACTGCGGGTCGCCGGTCGACACCCGGGCGCTGGACGACGAGCCGGACCTGCCGACGATCATCCGGGCCGGGCGGCACATCGCCCGCACCCGCCGGTACATCCCGGGCCTGGGCGTCGAGATCGAGCCCGAGGACCTCGTCGAGCAGACCCGGGTGCAGGCCCGGCGCGGCGACGGCTGGGTGAAGCTCGTGGGCGACTGGATCGACCGCTCGGTCGGCGACCTGGCACCCGAGTGGCCGGCCGACGTCGTCGCGGCGGCGATCGCGGCCGCGCACGAGGAGGGCGCGCGGGTCACCGCGCACACCTTCGGCACCGACGCGCTGCCCGCGCTGATCGAGGCGGGCATCGACTGCATCGAGCACGGCACCGGGCTGACCGAGGAGCTGATCGGCGAGATGGCCCGCCGGGGCACCGCTGTCGTCCCGACCCTGGTGAACGTAGAGAACTTCCCCGGCTTCGCGGCGGCGGGGGAGAAGAAGTTCCCCACCTACGCGAGCACGATGCGCCGGCTCTACGCCAACTCCGGAGCGGTGGTGCGGGCGGCGTTCGAGGCCGGCGTTCCGGTGTTCGCCGGCACCGACGCCGGCGGCGGGATCGACCACGGCGTCATCGCCGACGAGATCCGGGCGCTGTGCTCCGCGGGGATCCCGGCCGAGGACGCGCTGGCAGCGGGCTCGTGGAAGGCGCGCGAGTGGCTGGGGCTGCGGGGGATCGAGGAGGGCGCGCAGGCCGACGTCGTCGTCTACGAGGCCGACCCCCGCGCGGACCTCGACTCGTTGCAGCGACCGCAACGAACGATCCTGCGCGGCCGTGTCGTCGCCTGACCGGTCGCTACAGCCACTGCAACGCTCTGCCGGTCGGCGCGCGGGCTGGTTGACTCCTCGCATGGTGGAGCCCTTGCCAGAGCCGGAGCCGTTGATCGACCCGACCGAGCCGGCGCCCGACGACCCGGGCGAGCTGCTGCCCGACACCCCGGACACGCTGCCGCCCCCGCCGATCGAGCCCACGCCCGACGACCCCGGCGGTGACCCGGGTGGGGTGCCCGAACCGGCCTGACGGGCCGAGACGGCGCAGTGCGGCCGGCCGCCCGCGACTCCGATCCGGGGCGGCCACCTGTTGGTAACGATCCCAGGCCCGCTACGGCTGGCTCGGCACCCACCAACGAGACGCCAGCACGATCGGCGGCCTCACGTTGATGGGCGTCCGTCTCTACAGCGCCAACCTCGGACGCCTTCTCACCGTCGACCCAGTCGAAGGCGGAACCAGAACACCTACATCTACCCCGCCGACCCTGTCAACATTTTCGCTTCGATGGGCGCTTTGGGATAGGTAAGTGGTGGAAGGACACGAAGAAGGACTGGAGCCGAAACTGGAAGCCCAAGATCATCAACATCGGTGTTGGCATAGCTGCGGCCGCCGGCACGGCTGCCTGCGTTGCCTCGCGAGTGTGCGGCGCTCTGCTCGTCGTCGGGGCAGCCGCCCTCTTTGTGGGGGGACTGGCGGCTCACTACGCGGTGTCGTCTCCGGCGGTGAGACGCCGAGGGGTGGGGTCCCACGTTTTGTCTACCGCTAGGGCCGTAGGCATGGGCATGCTATGCGGCGCGACCTTCGGAAGGGGCTGCCTCGGTGCCGCAATGCTTGGCGCAAAGAGGAGTTCTCCGATCTATGGACTCAGCTTTGGCGGGGGCGTTCGGACCCTAATTCGTCGGACCGCACGTTGACCGCTACGAAGGGCAAGCTGGCGTGCACCTGCGGGAAAGGCGTGCCTGCAACGGGGCAGCAACTTGGTGAGAGAAGAGGGCGGGCATTGCTGGGCGCGGTGCTTGCCCTCGCCATCATTGGCTTTATCGCGCTCGTGTGGGGCCGAAAGTCAGCGGTGATCGCCCTCGCCGGCGAGTTGGCTGTCCTTCTGTTCGTGGGCCTCATCCGGTACAAGCTTGGTCACAGGGGCAAGTGCCTGGTGGTCGGCGCGGTCGCGGCATCCTTCGGCTGGACTCAGTGGCTTTCATAAGACGTCCGCATCGGATGTGCGCAGACTGCCAACGAGAAGACGTCAGATGAATTGGCGCTGGGGACATCCACGGCCTGTGCGGAATTAGCCTGACATAGGCGAGGTGGTGTCGGTCGGCTTCGCGGCGTCCGAGGGGTGGCGTCCCGGGGGCGACGGCAGCTTGGCCGCATGGGAAGTTCTCGCCACCCTTGGCTGTAAGCGAATGCGGCCCCTCGGGCGGGGAAGCGATTATTGTGGCTGAACGAGCGAGCGTCCGATCATGCGGCCCTCCATGCGATCGAAGCCAACGGCCCCGGCGACAGTCACGATGAGCACGACGACCACCGACGCCATCCGCGAGGGCCACGTGGAGAGGTGCCATAAAAGTTGCAGCCGGATTTGCGTGCATCGTTGGCCCTCTCAACTCCAGGGAAAGCGGGGAACCTTGCACATCAAACATCGTGGACGGTGGTGAATGGTTTCTAGATGGATGCCGAGATGGAAGGCTCGACGAGCTGAAGTGAACGATGGCTCGCTTGATTTCCTGCTTCAGCGAGTGGTCAGTGCGACAGAGGAGTTGGCGGACAAGTACATGCATCGTCCTGGGATGTCCGGCCTCGATGTGGCGGTCCAGCGTGGGAGAGATGTCGGAGCGGGTGACGTGTGGGGAATTTATGCCAGCCTGGTCTCGGAGACGGGATACATGGAGGCGTGGGAACCGGTGCAACGCCGAGCGCCAGATGTGCAAGAGTGGGAATCCATCGCGGATCCTGCGTACGCGATTGCCCGTATTGAGGCGGCGCTGCAGCAATGGGCGCGATCCTCGTCGGTCAAGTGACCTGGCGTACCGGGATACGTGTATGTCTTCGCGTCACTTCGGTTACGACTGGTGCAGGGGGCAAGGCAACCCGCGGTATTCCCTTTCTGGAAGCCGATAGAGGCTCTCGCTAAGCCCGGTAACGGCGTGCGCTGTTGCCGGCATGGGCATCGGCTGACGTGCGAGGTGTCAACCTCCCAACTGCGAGGGCCTGGTGGTCGGCCTGCTGCGGTTCCGTCGCCGGCCCGACCGCTGAGCTGGACCCTTGTATCCAGGGCGTCAGCACGTGACGTCCGCACGCCTGGGAGACTCCTGGCGTGCTGTTGCGGATGTCGACCCTGTTCCTGCGGACCCTGCGCGACGACCCGGCCGACGCCGAGGTCGCCAGCCACCGCCTGCTCGCGCGGGCCGGCTACATCCGGCGGGCCGCTCCCGGCGGGTTCACCTGGCTGCCGCTGGGCTTCCGCGTGTTCCGCAACGTCGAGCGGATCATCCGCGAGGAGATGGACGCCATGGGCGCCCAGGAGGTGCACTTCCCCTCGCTCCTGCCGCGCGAGCCCTACGAGGCCACCAACCGGTGGACCGAGTACGGCCCCAACCTCTTCCGCCTGAAGGACCGCCGGGGCAACGACTTCCTGCTCGGCCCCACGCACGAGGAGATGTTCACGCTCCTGGTGAAGGACCTCTACGGCTCCTACAAGGACCTGCCGGTCTCGCTGTACCAGATCCAGACGAAGTTCCGGGACGAGGCCCGCCCCCGGGCCGGCCTGTTCCGCGGCCGCGAGTTCACGATGAAGGACAGCTACTCCTTCGACGTCGACGACGCCGGCCTCGACAAGAGCTATGCCGCGCACCGGGACGCCTACATCAAGATCTTCGACCGGCTGGGCCTGGAGTACGTCATCGTCTCGGCGATGTCGGGCGCCATGGGCGGCTCGAAGAGCGAGGAGTTCCTGCACCCCACCGAGATCGGCGAGGACACCTTCGTCCGCTCGGCCGGTGGATACGCGGCCAACGTCGAGGCCGTCGCCACGGTCGTCCCCGACGAGATCCCGCTCGAGGGCCTGCCCGAGGCGCACGTCGAGGACACCCCCGACACCCCGACCATCGAGACGCTCGTCGCCGTCGCGCAGCAGCTGTTCCCCGACGCCGGGTACACCGCCGCCTCGACGCTGAAGAACGTCGTCGTCACGCTGGTGCACCCCGACGGCACCCGGGAGCCG
Organism: Blastococcus sp. TF02A-35; assembly: GCF_004571075.1. GTDB lineage: Bacteria > Actinomycetota > Actinomycetes > Mycobacteriales > Geodermatophilaceae > Blastococcus. The sequence goes on along the minus strand of NZ_SPQP01000040.1, from coordinate 13,950 downwards.
CTGGTCATCGGCCTCCCCGGCGACCGCGAGGTCGACGCCAAGCGCCTGGAGGCGCAGGTCGCGCCGGCCGAGGTGGAGCCGTTCACCGAGTTCGACAAGCACCCCGCGCTGGTCAAGGGCTACATCGGCCCGCAGGTGCTCGGCGCCGAGAGCGAGTCGGGCATCCGCTACCTGGTCGACCCGCGCGTGGTCAGCGGCAGCCGCTGGATCACCGGCGCCAACCAGCCCGGCAAGCACGTGTTCGACCTGGTGGCCGGCCGCGACTTCACCTGGGACGGCGTCATCGAGGCCGCCGAGGTGCTCGCCGGTGACCCCGCGCCCGACGGCTCCGGCCCGCTGGAGCTCGCCCGCGGCGTGGAAATGGGCCACATCTTCCAGCTGGGCCGCAAGTACGCCGAGGCGCTGGACCTCAAGGTGCTCGACGAGAACGGCAAGCTCGTCACCGTCACCATGGGCTCCTACGGCATCGGCGTCTCCCGCGCGGTCGCGGCGATCGCCGAGTCCACGCACGACGAGCTCGGCCTGGTGTGGCCCCGCGAGGTCGCCCCCGCCGACGTGCACGTCGTCGCCACCGGCAAGGACGCCGCCGTGTTCGAGGCCGCCGAGGCGCTGGCGGCCGAGCTGGTCGCCGCCGGCCTGACGGTCCTGTACGACGACCGTCCCAAGGTCAGCCCCGGCGTGAAGTTCAAGGACGCCGAGCTGCTCGGCATGCCCACGATCGTCACGGTCGGCCGCGGTCTCGCCGAGGGCGTCCTGGAGCTGCGCGACCGGGCGACCGGCGAGCGCGAGGAGATCCCGGTCGACGGCGCCGCCGCGCGGGTGGTGGCCGCCGTCCGGGGCTGACCCCGCGGCCCGTGGTCCACTTCGGCCATGCCGCAGGACGTCGAGGAGCAGGTGGCGCTCAGCGCCCAGGTGGTCGAGCAGAACCTCAGCATCGGTGACCGGGTGCACGAGCCGCGCCCGATCGACCACCTCGCCGGGTTCCGCACGCGGAAGGCCGCCGAGGCCGCCGGGGAGGAGCTGGTCGCCGCCGGCTACCGCATCGACGGCCTGCGCCGGCGGTTCCTCACCGTCTGGCTGGAGTTCAGCGCCGTCACCGCCGTCGACCACGACTCCGCGGCTGCCTTCACCCGCGAGGTCGTCGGCATCGTCAACCGGCACGGCGGCAGCTACGACGGCTGGGGCGGCTTCGTGATGACCGGGGACGACGAGGACCGGTGACCGGGCCGGTCCGCCGCCCGCTGACGGCCGCCGAGCGGTAGCTGCTCGACGCGCTGCTCGCCCACCGCTTCCCCGGGGTGGAGGAGCTGCGGGCGCAGGCGCCGGACGCCACCGCGTCGCCCGGCTGCGGATGCGGTTGCGGCACCGTCGGCCTCCACGTCCCCGACGGGCTCCCCGCGTCCACCGCGGAGAGCCCGGTGCCGGTGGAGGGGACCGTCGTCGGTCCGCGCGACGAGCCGGTCGGTGGGCTGCTGCTCTTCGTCGAGCACGGGAGGCTGGCGGGCCTGGAGGTGTACCCGCTCGACGACGAGCCGCTCCCGTTGCCGCGGGTGGACCGGGTGCGGTGGAGCTAGCCCGTCGCCTCGGCCACGAGCTCCACCTCGTAGCCGTCGGCGTCCTCCAGGTAGGCGGCCCGGTGCTCGGGCCCGCCGGCGAACGGGTGCCGGTCGGCGAACAGCAGCGACCAGCCGTGCGCCGGGGCGTCGGCGACCAGGGCGTCCAGCTCCGCGGCGGTGCCGGCCCACAGGGCCAGGTGGTTCAGCCCGGGGGAGCGGCGCTCGTGCCGGTCGCCCACCTGGGCCGGTGACTGCTCGACGACGACGTAGGTGCCTGCCTCCGCCCAGCGCCAGGACCTGCCGGCCTCCCACGACTGGTACGGCTGCGCGCCCAGACGGGTCAGCAGCCACCCCCAGGAGCGCTCCGCCCTGGCCAGATCGGGCACCCACAGCTCGATGTGGTGCACGGGACCGCTCCTGGCCACAGCTCTCCTCCGTCGATCTGGCATCATGGTCGGTCGAACACGGCGGTGGCGGCCCTCTCACCATCATCGCCCGTGTCCCTGGCTCCGCCCCGGCGTACCCCCACACGCCGTCCCGGCGAGCACCGAAACGCGTTCGAGGAGAACACCACACACCGTGGCCACCAAGATCAAGCTCATGCGCCTCGGCAAGATGCGCGCGCCGTACTACCGCATCGTCGTCGCCGACGCCCGCACCAAGCGTGACGGTCGCTCGATCGAGACGATCGGCAAGTACCACCCCAAGGAGGACCCCTCGTTCATCGAGGTCGACTCCGAGCGTGCGCAGTACTGGCTGGGTGTCGGCGCGCAGCCGACCGAGGCCGTCGCCGCCATCTTCCGGGTGACCGGCGACTGGCAGAAGTTCAAGGGTGAGCCCGCCCCGGCCCCCATGAAGGTCGCCGAGCCCAAGCCGGACAAGAAGGCCCTCTACGAGGCCGCCGTCCGCGCCGGCATGGACGAGCCCACCACCGAGGCGACCACCGCCAAGAAGAAGGCCGCCCCGAAGAAGGCTGCTGCCGAGGCCCCGGCCGACGCTCCCGCTGCTGACGCCGCTCCGGCCGCCGAGGCCGCCCCGGCCGAGACGCCGGCCGAGTAAGACGTGCTCGAAGAAGCGCTCGAGCACCTGGTCAAGGGCATCGTCGACAACCCCGACGACGTCACCGTCGACCTGCTCACCAACCGCCGCGGCAAGACCCTCGAGATCCGGGTCCACCCCGACGACCTCGGCAAGGTCATCGGCCGTGGCGGGCGCACCGCCAAGGCGCTGCGCCAGGTGATGACCGGTGTCGGCGGACGTGGCCTGCGGGTCGACGTCGTCGACACCGACGGGCGCTGAGCACGAGCTCTTTGAGCACCCCGCGCAACCCTGACACGGACACCGTGGTGGTCGGCCGCATCGGCCGCCCCCACGGTGTCCGTGGTCTTGCCACCGTCGAGGTCCGCACCGACGAGCCCGACCTCCGGTTCGCCCCGGGGTCGGTGCTGCTCACCGACCCGGCCGAGCGCGGTCCGCTGGCCGTCGTCGAGAAGCGGTGGCACAGCGGCACGCTGCTGCTGCAGGTCGCGGACGCGACCGGTGCCGTCGTCGACGTCCGGGAGGGCGTCGACGCGCTGCGCAACACCCTCCTGCTGGTCCCGATCGCGGACCTGCCGGAGATCGAGGAGCCCGACTCCTTCTACGACCACCAGCTGGTCGGCCTGGCCGCGCGGCTGCCCGACGGGTCGGACATCGGGCAGGTGACGGCCGTCCGGCACGAGGCGCAGGACCTGCTGGTCCTCCGCCGAACCGAGGGCGGCGAGGCGCTGGTCCCGTTCGTGTCGGCGATCGTGCCGACCGTCGACGTCGCCGGCGGCTTCCTGGTGGTGGACCCGCCCGAGGGGCTGCTGGACCTGTGAGCTTCGACATCCAGGTCGTCACGATCTTCCCCGAGTACCTCGCCCCGCTGCGGCAGTCGCTGCTGGGCAAGGCGATCGAGCGGGGCCTGGTCAGCGTCGGGGTGCACGACCTGCGGCAGTGGACCGACGACGTGCACCGCACCGTCGACGACGCCCCCTACGGCGGCGGGCCCGGCATGGTGATGAAGCCCGAGCCGTGGGCGCGCGCGCTGGAGGCCGTCCGCCCGCCCGGCACCCGGCTCGTCGTGCCCACCCCCGCCGGCCGCCCCTTCACCCACGCCATGGCCGTCCAGTGGTCGACCGAGCCCGGGCTGGTCTTCGCCTGCGGGCGCTACGAGGGCATCGACCAGCGGGTCGCCGACTGGGCCGCCGAGGCCGGGCCCGTGTCCGAGGTGTCCATCGGCGACTACGTGCTCGCCGGCGGCGAGTCCGCGGTGCTGGTCATGACCGAGGCCGTCACCCGGCTCCTCCCCGGCGTCCTGGGCAACCGCGAGTCCGCCGAGCTGGACTCGCACGCCGACGGCCTCCTCGAGGGGCCCTCCTACACGCGGCCGGCGACCTGGCGCGGCCACGAGGTGCCCCCGGTCCTGCTGTCGGGGGACCACGCGGCCATCGACCGCTGGCGCCGCGCGGAGTCGCTGCGCCGCACCGCGACCCGCCGTCCCGACCTGCTGGCCGCCCTGCCCGAGGACGCCCTCACCGACGCCGAGCGCGCGGCGCTGGCCGGTGGCTGACCGGCCGGTCCAGCGGACGACGGCGCGCGTCGTCGTCCTCGACCCGGCCGGCCGCGTGCTGCTGCTCGGCGCCCGGCTGCCCGACCCGTCCGTGCCGCCCGGTGAGGTGCTGTTCTGGTACACGCCCGGCGGGGGAGTGGAGGACGGCGAGACGCTGGTGGACGCCGCCGTCCGGGAGCTCGAGGAGGAGATCGGCCTCGTCGTGGGACCCGCCGCGCTCGAGGGCCCGGTCTGGCTGCGCCGGCACGTCGGCCCGTTCGGCGACCAGGTCTTCGACACCCGCGAGACCTTCTTCGTGCTGCGCGACGTCGTCCACGAGGTCGTGCCGGGCGCCCTGACCGAGCTGGAGGTGCTCGCCGACGAGCCGCACCGCTGGTTCGCGGCCGACGAGCTGGCCGGGGCCGCCGAGGGCTTCGTGCCGGAAGCGCTCCCCGCGCTGGTGGCGGAGCTACGGACGGGGCCGTGGACGGGGCCGCCGCGCATCGTCAGCTGAGGATGTGGCACAGTAGAGAGTCGCTGCTGACCGACGGCACCGCCGTCGGGAGCTCCCCGAGGAGCCGCAGCTCCCCGGAACGGACAGCCGGGGCGTTCCGCTGTCCGAACCGAGAACGAGCCACCTGAGACTGAGGACTGCCGAGATGAACACCCTGGACGCACTCGACGCCGACTCGTTGCGCGACGACATCCCCTCGTTCCGCCCGGGTGACACCGTCAAGGTGCACGTCCGCGTCATCGAGGGCAACCGCTCGCGCATCCAGGTCTTCCAGGGCGTCGTCATCCGCCGTCAGGGCGGCGGCATCCGCGAGACCTTCACCGTGCGCAAGGTCAGCTTCGGTGTCGGGGTCGAGCGCACCTTCCCGGTGCACACCCCCGTCGTCGAGAAGATCGAGGTCATCACCCGCGGTGACGTGCGCCGCGCCAAGCTGTACTACCTGCGCGAGCTGCGCGGCAAGGCCGCCAAGATCAAGGAGAAGCGCGAGCCCGTCGCCCGCTGATCTCCGCGGACACGCCTCCTGGCCGGTGAACCGGCTGGAACCCGGCGGGTCCCCCTGGCCGTACGCTGACCCTCGATGAGCAGCGACCGGCCCGGGGGGCCCGCCGATGTCGTTCCCGGGGAGCCCGAGGAGCCCGACGACGAGCGCGCCGGCAAGGCCGCCCGCAAGAGGCGCGAGGACAAGAAGAAGGGCTCGCTGCTGCGCGAGCTGCCGATCCTCCTGCTGACCGCCTTCGTCCTGGCCCTGGTCGTCAAGACCTTCTTCGTCCAGGCGTTCTTCATCCCCTCCGGGTCGATGGAGCAGACGCTGCACGGCTGCACCGGCTGCACCGGCGACCGGGTGCTGGTGAACAAGGTGCCCTACTGGTTCGGTGAGCCCGAGCCCGGCGAGATCGTCGTCTTCGAGGGGCCGGACACCTGGACCCCGGAGATCGAGGTCGAGGAGCCGTCGAACTGGTTCACCGGGAGCCTGCTCTGGCTGGGCCGCACCCTCGGTGTCGCGCCGCCCAGCGAGGACGACTTCGTCAAGCGGGTCATCGCCACCGAGCACCAGACGGTGCAGTGCTGCGACGTCGAGGGCCGCCTCACCGTCGACGGCGAACCGCTCGACGAGCCCTACATCTTCGAGGACATGCCGATCGAGCAGCGCCCGTTCGGTCCGGTGACCGTCCCCGAGGGCCGGCTCTGGGTGATGGGCGACCACCGGTCGGCGTCCGCGGACTCGCGCCAGCACGTCGGAGACAAGTACGGCGGCACCATCGGCGTGGACGACGTCATCGGCAAGGCGTCGCTCATCGTGTGGCCGCTGGACCGCTTCGGCGTGCTCGACTCACCCGACATCCAGAACCTCGAAGCCGCCGGCGTGCCCGTGGGCGGGTCGCCGTCCCCGGTCGGTGCCGTGGTGGCCGCGCCCTACGTGCTGGGGCTGGCCGGGGCGGTCCCGCTGCGCCTCTGGCGCCGCCGACGACGGGCCCGCCGCGCCGCCGGCTGACCCCGCCATTCCGCGCAGAATGGATGCGCTGTTACGGGAGTGACGGCGGTCGCACCATTGAGGTGCGCGTGTACCAACAGAAAAAATTGCTGGGAAAGTATTCAAGCAACCGTTTCACCCTTCCGATGGATGCATTGCACCTTCCCGGAGAAATGAAACGGAGTCAGTTGTGTCTGCACCTGTGGCGAGCACCGCCCGCGGAGTCACCCGCGTGCTCCTCCTCGCCGACGCGCCCGTCCTGCGTCGGGGGCTGGTCAGCATGATCAACGAGACCGCCGGCATGCAGTCCGTCGGTACCCCTGGCGAGCTGCGGCGCGCTCTCACGCTGGCCGAGTCCGCCCGCCCCGACGCCGTCGTGGTGGAGCTGGGCCAGGGTCGTGCCGCGACCCTCAACGCCTGCCGCGACCTGCGCCGCCGGTTCCCCCGCGTGGCCATCGTCGCCCTGGCCACCTCCGAGGACCCGGCCGTGGTCAACGAGGCCCTGGCCGCCGGTATCCGTGGCTACCTGATGATCAACACCTCGCCGACGCTGCTCGGCTGGGCCATCCTGGCCGCCCGCGCCGGTCGCACCGTCGTCGACCCGCAGATCCGCCGGGTCGAGCCGTCGGCCGTGCCGGCCGCCAAGCCGTTCACCCCCGAGGTGCCGCTGACCCGGCGCGAGCAGGACGTCCTGGACGAGCTGCTGCAGGGCCAGTCGAACCGGCAGATCGGCCGCAACCTCTTCATCAGCGAGGACACCGTCAAGAGCCACGTCAAGGCCATCCTGCGCAAGCTGGGTGCCCGCGACCGGGCGCACGCGGTCTCCCTCGTGCTCTCCTCCCGCACCCCGGGCTGCACCTGCGGGGCGCACGCCCTGCGGGCCGATGTCCCGGACGTGACCGCCGACATCTGACTCACCGCCCCACCTTCTCCGGCACCGCGGGCCGGCCCCTCCGACAGGGGCCGGCCCGAGTGCTTTCCCGGGCGTCGTACTGTCGTGCGGCGATGGCTGTCCGTCCCACCCACACCCGATCGGCACCGGTCCGGCGCGCCCCCGCCGTCGAGCGGCCCGACGCGCTGTGGGACATGGAGCGCACCCTGCGGCGCCGGGGCTTCGAGGCGATCGCCGGGGCCGACGAGGCCGGCCGCGGGGCCTGCGCCGGACCCCTCGTGGCGGCGGCCTGCATCCTCCCCGCCGGCAGGCGCGGGCGGGTCCCCGGGCTGGCCGACTCCAAGCTGCTCACCGCCGCCAGCCGGGAGCGGGTGTACGACGAGATCGTCGCGCGCGCGGTCTCCTGGTCGGTCGTGGTGCTGCCCGTCGAGGACCTCGACGCGCGCGGCATGCACGTGACCAACATCGAGGCCCTGCGCCGGGCGGTCTCCCTGCTCGACCCCGGGCCCGACTACGTGCTCACCGACGGCTTCCCCGTGCCCGGGCTGGCCCGGCCGGGCCTGGCCGTCTGGAAGGGCGACCGGGTGGCCGCCTGCGTCGCCGCGGCGTCGGTCCTGGCCAAGGTGACCCGGGACCGCATGATGCTCGACCTGCACGAGCGGTGGCCCGAGTACGACTTCGCGGTGCACAAGGGCTACATCACCGAGGCGCACACCGCCGCCCTGGAGCGCCACGGGCCGTGCCCGGAGCACCGCATGCGGTTCGTCAACGTGCGGAGCGCGCGCGACGCGCACGCGGCCCGGGTGACCGGTTCGGCCGGCATGGTCGATGATGGGGCCATGCGCCCTGAGTCCCGAGCCCTGACGAGCACCGAGGACCGATGAGCACCGAGGACCTCGAGAAGTACGAGACCGAGATGGAGCTGCAGCTCTATCGCGAGTACCGGGACATCGTCCGCCAGTTCACCTACGTGGTGGAGACCGAGCGGCGGTTCTACCTGGCCAACTCGGTCGACCTGCAGGTGCGGGAGGCCGGGGGAGAGGTCTACTTCGAGCTGAAGCTCTCCGACGCCTGGGTCTGGGACATGTACCGCCCGGCGCGCTTCGTGCGGAACGTGCGCGTGCTGACGTTCAAGGACGTCAACGTCGAGGAGCTGGACAAGCCCGACCTCGAGCTGCCGGACGGCCCTCGCCTGCCCTAGCCCGTCCACAGCTCGCCCCGGCATCCACAGACGCTGCCGACCCCTGGGCCGTGCGCGTCGCCGGCGGCACGGTCGTGGGGTGCCTCCCACCACCGAGCTCGGCGCCCGCGGCGAACGCATCGCGGTCGCCTACCTGACCGACTCCGGCCTCCGCGTCCTCGACCGCAACTGGCGCTGTCGCGAGGGCGAGATCGACGTCGTCGCCCGAGAGGACGACGCCCTCGTCTTCTGCGAGGTGAAGACCCGCCGGGGCCTCGGCTACGGGCACCCCGCCGAGGCCGTCACCCCCGCGAAGCGCCGCCGGATCCGGGTGCTCGCCCAGCGCTGGCTCGCTGCGCACGACCAGCACGCGCCCGAGGTGCGCTTCGACGTCGTGGGCGTGCTCGTGCGCCCGGGCCGGCCGGCCCAGGTCACCCACCTGCGCGGGGCCTTCTCGTGACCCTGGCCCGCACCTGGTCGGTGGGCCTCGCCGGGGTCCGGGGCGCCGTGGTCGAGGTGGAGGTCGACATCGCCGCGGGGCTGCCCGGCGTCGCGCTGGTCGGGCTGCCCGACGCGGTGGTGCGGCAGTCGGTGGACCGGGTCCGTGCCGCCATCGCCAACGCGGGCGGCGAGTTCCCCGCCCGCCGGATCACCATCGGGCTGTCCCCGGCGTCGATGCCCAAGCAGGGGAGCGGCTTCGACCTCGCGCTGGCGGCCGCGGTCCTGGCCGCCGCCGGCACCGTGCGCGGGAGCGCGGTTGACCGGCTGGTGCTGCTCGGCGAGCTGGGGCTGGACGGGTCCGTGCGCGGCATCCGCGGGGTCCTGCCCGCCGTCCTGGCGGCCGCACGGGCCGGCCACGAGCAGGTCGTCGTGCCCGCCGCCAACGCTGCCGAGGCGGCGCTTGTCGACCGGGTGGAGGTGCTCCCCGTCGAGACGCTCGCCCAGCTCGTCGCCCACCTGAGGGGCACGGCACGGCTGCGGCCGCACGTGCGGGCGGAGCTGCCGCCGCAGCCGCCCGCGCCCGACCTGGGTGACGTCGTGGGGCAGGCCGCCGGGCGCCGCGCCGTGGAGGTGGCTGCCGCCGGCGGGCACCACCTCCTCCTCGCCGGGCCACCCGGAGCCGGCAAGACGATGCTGGCCGAGCGGCTGCCCGGGCTGCTGCCCCCGCTCGGCGAGGAGGCCGCTCTCGAGGTCACCGCCATCCACTCGATCGCCGGCACGCTCCCGGCGGACGCGCCGCTGGTCACCCGGCCGACCTTCGAGGCGCCGCACCACTCGGCCTCGATGGCGTCGCTGATCGGTGGCGGCTCCGGGCAGATCCGACCCGGTGCGCTGTGCCGGGCCCACCGGGGGGTGCTGTTCCTCGACGAGGCCCCCGAGTTCCCGCGGGCGGTGCTCGACACCCTCCGCCAGCCGCTGGAGCGAGGGCAGGTCACCATTCAGCGGGCCGCCGGTTCGGCCACCTTCCCGTGCCGGGCGCAGCTCGTGCTCGCCGCCAACCCGTGCCCGTGCGCCAGCCCCGCCGGTGACACCGCCTGCACCTGCAGCCCGCTGGAGCGGCGGCGCTACCAGTCGCGGCTGTCCGGGCCGCTGCTCGACCGCGTCGACCTGCGGGTCGAGCTGCCGCCGGTGACGCGGGCCGCGTGGCTCGACGGTCTGCCCGCGCCGGAGCCCACGGCCGTCGTCGCCGGTCGCGTGGCCGCGGCCCGTGCCGCGGCGGGGGAGCGGCTGGCCGGGACCGGCCTCGCCCTCAACAGCGAGGTCCCCGGGCGCCTGCTGCGGGAGCGGTTCGCGGTGCCGCGCGCGTCGCTCCGGCTCGCCGAGCGGGCGCTCGAGCGGGGTGCGATCTCGGTCCGGGGCTTCGACCGGGTCGTGCGGGTCGCCTGGACGCTGGCCGACCTGGCCGGACGCACGGTGCCCGGTGCCGACGAGGTCGCCGAGGCGCTCGGCATGCGCCTGCAGCGGGCCGCGGCATGAGCACCCTCGACGAGGCCCTCGAGGCGGCGGCGTCCTCCGGGGACGCGGTGCATCCCGGCGTGCGCCGGGCGCGGGCGTGGCTGAGCCGCGCGGTGGAGCCGGGCACGGTCGACCTCTGGCGCTACGTGGAGGACGTCGGCCCCGTCGAGGCCGTGCGGTGCCTGAGGTCCGGCGCCGCCCCGGCCGGCGTCCGGGCGCTGGTCGGTACCCGGGTGGAGCAGGAGTCCAGCCTGGCCGACCTCCGGCTGGCGGAGCGGTGCGGCGCGCGCCTCGTCGTGCCCGAGGACGACGAGTGGCCCGCGTACCGGTTGCACGCGCTCACCCTCGCGGCGGTCGACGAGCCGCTCGACCGCAGGAGCCAGACCGACCGGACCCGTGCCCTCGTCCCGCCCACCGCGCTGTGGGTGCGAGGGGCGGCGCGGCTGGACGAGGTCGTCGAGCGGTCGGTGGGCGTGGTCGGTTCCCGTGCCGCCACCGCCTACGGCGAGCACGTCGCGGGGGAGCTGGGGCACCAGCTGGGGCAGCGGGGGTGGACCGTGGTCTCCGGTGGCGCCTTCGGCATCGACGGTGCCGCGCACCGCGGCGCGCTCGCCGCCGGTGCGCCCACCGTCGCGGTGCTCTCCTGCGGCGTGGACCGCCCCTACCCGGCGGGCAACAGCGCGCTCTTCCACCGGATCGCCGAGACCGGGCTGCTGGTCAGCGAGTGGCCGCCGGGCTGCGCGCCGCTGCGGCACCGCTTCCTGGTCCGCAACCGGCTCATCGCCGCGCTGACCCGCGGCACGGTCGTCGTGGAGGCGGCCGCCCGGTCCGGAGCGCAGGCCACGGCGCTGCGCGCGCAGAAGCTCGGCCGTCCGGTCCTGGTCGTGCCCGGCCCGGTGACCAGCGCGCTCTCCGTCGGGTGCCACGAGCTCCTGCGCGACGAGCAGCTCGGCGCCCGGCTCGTCACCTCGGCGGCGCAGGTCGTCGAGGCGGTGGGCAGCATCGGCAGCGACCTCGCCGCACCGGTCGAGCGACCGGCGTCCCCGAGGGACGGGCTGTCCGACCTCGCCATCCGGGTCCTGGACGCCTGCCCCGTGCGCACCGGGGTCGCCCCCGAACGCCTGGCTGCGGTGGCCGGGTGCGAGGTGCTGGAGGTCCTCCGGGTCCTGCCGGCGCTGGAGCTCGCCGAGCTCGTGCAGTGGACCGGCACGGGCTGGCGGCTGGCGCCGCGGGCCGGGCGACCCGGCGCGGCGCCTTGACCAGCGCGACGCGCCGACGCACCGTGCCCCCGTGGCCACCACCAGCACCGCAGAGGTCCGCGCCGGGCTGCCGCCCGCGCTGGCCGAGGCGCTGGCCGGCTACGAGGAGCACCTGAGCGCCCAGCGCGACCTGTCGGAGAACACCGTCCGGGGGTACGTCGGCGACGCGGTCCGGCTGCTCGACCACCTCGCCCGCCGTGGCGGCGAGCAGCCGCACGACCTCGACCTGGCCGCGCTGCGCAGCTGGCTCGCCCAGGGCCGCACGCGGGGGCACAGCCGGTCGACGACCGCCCGCAACGCCGCCAGCGCGCGCTCCTTCACCAGCTGGCTCCGCCGGGCCGGGCTGCTCCCCGAGGACGTCGGCCAGCGGCTGGTCAGCCCGCGTGCCCTGCGCACGCTGCCCGACGTGCTCGCGCCCGCGCAGGCGCGGGACCTGGTGGAGGCCGCGGCGGGCGCGGAGGAGCCGGTGGGGCTGCGCGACGCCGTCGTCCTCGAGCTGCTCTACGCCAGCGGCATCCGCGTCAGCGAGCTCGTCGGCCTCGACGTCGACGACGTCGACCGCGGGCGGCGGCTGCTGCGGGTGCTCGGCAAGGGCAGCAAGGAGCGCAGCGTCCCCTACGGACTGCCCGCCGAGCGCGCCCTGGACGCCTGGCTCACCCGCGGTCGCCCCGCGCTGGCGACACCCGGCTCCGGTCCGGCCCTCCTGCTCGGGGTCCGCGGACGCCGGCTCGACGCCCGCGAGGCCCGGCGCACCGTGCACGCCGCCACCGCCCGCGTCCCCGGGGCGCCGGACATCGGCCCGCACGGCCTCCGGCACTCGGCGGCGACCCACGTGCTCGAGGGCGGCGCGGACCTGCGCTCCGTACAGGAGCTGCTCGGCCACGCTAGCCTCGCGACGACGCAGATCTACACGCACGTGACGGTCGAGCGGCTCCGTGCGGTCCACGCCCAGGCGCACCCGCGTGCCTGAGGCCACGGCCGGGCAGCGGGCGCTGGATCGGCAGTCATGACCACGCGGGGCCACGGACGGGGAACCCGCAGCACGACCGAGGAGCGCCACCGTGTCTGAGGCAACGATCCACCGGCTCGACGAGTCCGGCGAGGACACCGACGCCATGCTGGCCGAGCTGTGGGCGCGGTACGTCGAGGGCCGGGAGGCCGCGCTGCGCGACCGGCTGATCCTCCACTACGCACCGCTGGTGAAGTACGTCGCCGGCCGGGTCGGCAGCGGTCTGCCCGCCCACGTCGAGCAGGCAGACCTCATCTCCTACGGCACCTTCGGCCTCATCGACGCGATCACGCGCTACGAGCCCACCCGCGAGGTGAAGTTCGAGAGCTACGCTATGTCCCGCATCCGCGGCGCGATCATCGACGAGCTGCGCAACACCGACTGGATCCCGCGGTCGGTCCGGGTGAAGGCCCGCCTCTTCGAGCGCACCGTCGCCGAGCTCGAGGCGAAGTACCGCCGGACGCCGACCGACGAGGAGGTCGCCGACGCCATGGAGATGGACGTCGACGACATCCGCAAGTTCCTCGGCCAGCTCTCCCTGGTCAACGTCGTCGCCCTCGACGAGCTGCTCACCGACGACGACGGCGGCGCCCCGCGCCTCGGCGACACCCTGCAGGACCCCAGCGCGCTGGACCCGCAGGCCATGGCCGAGCACGGCGAGGCGCGGCAGCTCCTCGCCCGCGCCGTCGAGCAGCTGCCCGAGCGGGAGAAGGTCGTCGTCTCCCTCTACTACTTCGAGGGACTGACGCTCGCCGACATCGGGCGCGTCCTCGGCGTCACCGAGAGCCGCATCTGCCAGCTGCACACCAAGGCCGTGCTCCACCTGCGCACCAAGCTCGCCGACATCGCCTGATGTGTGACTGGACTCGATAGTTGAGCAGTGGACAGCGAATGTGAGCACAAGCGTCGGCGGACAGGACAGTTGAGCAGCACTTCCTGCGGTTTTGTCCCTGCTCAGAGCCGTCGCGAGGGCCGTTTGGACACGACAGTTGAGCAGAACTGGCACTGGACACCACAGTTGAGCAGGACTGCGGTTTGGACAGGACAGTTGAGCAGGACTGCCGTTCTTGGACACCGCAGTTGAGCAGGACGGCGCACCTGTCGGACTGCCTGGGTAGCGTTGCGGACGTGGCTACAGGCGGGATGGACGAAGGCGTGCAGGCGGCCATCGATGGGGAGATGGCACTCCTGGAGCCAGAGGTTCGCTCCTCGCGGGCGCGGGCCGAGCGCCTTCTCGATGAGGAGTTCGTCGAGTTCGGTTCGTCCGGCCAGATGTGGGACCGAGAGTCCATGCTGGAGGCCATGGCCGGGACGCTTTCTGCCGCCGGTGAGCCCATCGAGCCTTTCGGTGTTCGGGGGGTTCGTCTCGCGGAGAATCTGGTGCACGTCACCTACATGACTAACTGGCGCGGTTGGGACTGCTGCACGGATCGGTGACAGGTTGGGTCAGGCTGCCTGCGCGGCCATTGTGGGCACGATGGTCTCGTACTCGATGGGCGTGAGTCGACCGAGGGCGTCCTGACGCCGCCGGCGGTGGTAGG
>NZ_SPQP01000003.1 GCF_004571075.1 Blastococcus sp. TF02A-35 | reverse complement strand
GCCGCCCTGGAAGGGCTGCCAGCAGCCGCCGCCGCGCAGGCCGCAGACGACGCCGCCGGTGGGGTAGCCCATGCGGCCGTTCTCCCAGCCGAGCCGGCCCCAGGCCTCGCGGATCATGCCGTCGGTGGCGTGCGCGCCGGTGGCCGGTGACCAGTGGATGGCGCCGCCCTGGAAGCCCTGCCAGCAGCCGCCGCCGCGCAGGCCGCAGTTGTCACCCGTGGTCGGGAAGCCCAGGCGACCCGACGGGCCACCCCAGGCGGTGTAGGTGTCGTGGTTCTCGGCGGCGACAGCATGGGATCCGGTCGCCGCGCTCCAGTAGACGCCGCCGTCCTCGAACAGCTGGGAGATGCCACGCGGCAGGGTCACCTGGTCAGCGACCGGATAGCCCAGCGGCCCCTCCTCCCACCCTGCCTCGGCCCAGCCGTCCTCGATCACTTGCCGGACGGCGCGGGTCGGAGTGTGCGACGAGCCCCAGATGCTGCCGCCCTCGAACAGCTGACCGAAGCCGCCGTCCCGCAGCCCGCTCTCCTGCTCGGCCACGGGGAACCCGAGGTCACCCATGGCGCCATACATGGGCGCGCCGAAATACGCGCCGGCGACGGGGTGCGTGACCGTCAGCGCGGTCCGGCCGGTCTGCTCGAGGATGTAACCGTTCTGGTGGTCCTGCTGCCGTCCGCCGGGAATGCCACGTTCCGGTGTGATGATCGGGCCGAGGGGGCCGCTTGACCCGCCGAGGTCTCGGAAGAGCTGACCGATACCGGTCAGGACGCCGGGCGTTGCTCGGACAGCCGCCGAGAGCGAACTCGGCGGGTACACGCTCTGGGCCGTGGTGCCGCCGACGAGCTCCACCTGGTAGCTGTACTCGTGGCCGGTCACCAGGCCGGTGTCTTCGAACCCCGCCCAGTGGCTGCTCCCGATGAGGACGCCGTCGCGATATACGTTCCAGGGTCCGGTCATGTGCCTGGCGTCCCACGTCAGCTTCACCGTGGTCGGGTCATCGGTCCCACCCGCGTGGACCGCTTCCGGCGTCGGCAGCTTGGGATAGCGGGACAGGGAGTACGACGCACCGCCAGGCCAGCCTCCGCCGTTGAAGGCATAGACGTTCCAGTAGTAGTAGCCCGTGTCGAGAAGTCCGGTGGCGGTCCACGACAGGTCCGTCGTGGTGTGGACGAGTGCCCCGTTGAGGTAGATCCGGTACTCGACCGCACCGTCGGCAGCGGACCAGGTCAGCGTGGCCGAGCCCGGGACCGGGATGGAGATCGCAGCATTGCCAGGCGCGCCGGGATCGACCCAGAGGGTGGCCGTCACGGTGCCGGTCGCGGTGTTCCCCTGACCGTCGGACACGGTGTAGGTGAACGAGTCCGTGCCCGACTCCCGGAAGTACGGCTTGTAGAAGAGCGTGCCGTCCTGGAGGTAGGCGTTCCCCTTGCCGGCCGGCGTGACCGACACGTAGGTCAACGCGTCACCGTCGGGGTCGCTGTCGTTGGCCAGCGCGGTCACGGGGTAGTCGATCCCGCCGGTGTTCCGGTAGGCCACCGCGTCGTCGACGACGACCGGTGCCCGGTTCACCGGCTCGGCCGAGGCGGGGGTGGCGGACAGGACCACCAGTGCGGCGGCCACGGCCACCTTCAGCGAGCGCACATCGTCTCCTCGGCGCAGGGCATCGACGCAGGTCGACCCCCGTTGCGAGAACGGGGCGGCTCAGTGTGCAGATCGCGGTGCCGTGAGGGGCGCAAACGCGCCAGGTACCCTCGTCGGCGTGTCCCGGGTGGTCGTCGACGTCGTCCTGAAGCCGGAGATCTCCGACCCCCAGGGTCAGGCGGTCCTGGGAGCGCTCGGCCGGCTCGGCCACGACTCCGTCAGGAGCGTCCGCCAGGGCAAGCACTTCGTGCTCGAGGTCGACGGGACGCCCGACGAGGCCGAGCTGAAGCAGATCGCCGAGACGCTGCTCGCCAACCCCGTCATCGAGGACGTCGAGCTCCACATCCCCAAGGACTGATCGTGCGCATCGGTGTCATCACCTTCCCGGGCTCCCTGGACGACGTCGACGCCGCACGCGCGGTACGGCTCGCCGGTGGTGAGCCCGTCGTGCTGTGGCACGGCGACCACGACCTGAAGGACGTCGACGCCGTCGTCCTCCCCGGTGGCTTCTCCTACGGCGACTACCTGCGCGCCGGCGCCATCGCCGCCCGCTCCCCGCTGATGCAGGACGTCGTCGCCGCCGCGAATCAGGGCCTGCCGGTGCTGGGCATCTGCAACGGCTTCCAGGTGCTCTGCGAGGCCGGGCTGCTGCCCGGCGCGCTGACCCGCAACAGCCACCTGCACTTCCGCAACCGCGACCAGGTGCTGGTCGTGGAGCGCGCGGACACCACCTGGACCACCGACTTCACCGAGGGCCAGCGGATCCTGATCCCGGTCAAGAACGGCGAGGGCCGCTACGTGGGCTCCGACGCCGACCTCGACCGCCTCGAGGGGGAGGGCCGCGTGGTGTTCCGCTACGCGGACGGCAACCCCAACGGGTCCAGCCGCGACATCGCCGGTGTCGCCAGCGAGAACGGGCGCGTGGTCGGGCTCATGCCGCATCCCGAGCACGCCATCGAGGACCTCACCGGGCCGTCCACCGACGGCCTCGGCTTCTTCACCTCCGTCCTGAAGGCGGTCGTCAGCGCGTGACCGAGTCAGCCACCGCAGGCCTCTCCGACCTCGACACCGGCCCGGGCCGGCTGCAGCACCGCCTCGACACCGTCGACCTGGCGGCCAGCACGCCGGGCGACGAGCAGCCCTACGCCGAGCTCGGCCTCAGGGCCGACGAGTACGCGCGGATCAAGGACATCCTCGGCCGCCGCCCCACCACGGCCGAGCTGGCCATGTACTCGGTCATGTGGAGCGAGCACTGCTCCTACAAGAGCTCCAAGGTGCACCTGCGGCGCTTCGGTGACCTGCCGAAGTCCGAGGCCCTGCTCGTGGGCATCGGTGAGAACGCCGGCGTCGTCGACGTCGGCGACGGCTACGCGGTCACCTTCAAGGTCGAGAGCCACAACCACCCGAGCTACGTCGAGCCCTACCAGGGCGCGGCCACCGGCGTGGGCGGCATCGTCCGCGACATCCTGACCATGGGCGCCCGCCCGATCGCGGTCATGGACTCGCTGCGGTTCGGCCGGGCCGACGCCCCCGACACCGCGCGCGTGCTGCCCGGCGTCGTCGCCGGCGTCGGCGGCTACGGCAACTGCCTGGGCCTGCCCAACATCGGTGGCGAGCTGCTCTTCGACGACTGCTACGCGGGGAACCCGCTGGTCAACGCACTGTGCGTCGGTGTGATGAAGCACGAGGACGTGCGGCTGGCCAAGGCCGAGGGCGTGGGCAACAAGGTCATCCTGTTCGGCGCCCGCACCGGCGGTGACGGGATCGGCGGCGTGAGCGTGCTGGCCAGCGAGACCTTCGACGCCGAGGGCCCCGCCAAGCGGCCGGCCGTGCAGGTGGGCGACCCGTTCACCGAGAAGCTGCTCATCGAGGCGTGCCTGGAGATCTTCGCCCAGGACCTCGTCACCGGGATCCAGGACCTCGGCGGCGCCGGGCTCTCCTGCGCCACGAGCGAGCTGGCCAGCGCCGGCACCGGCGGCATGCACGTCGACCTCGACACCGTCCCGCTGCGCGACAGCACCCTGACGCCCGCCGAGATCCTGATGAGCGAGTCGCAGGAGCGCATGTGCGCCATCGTCGAGCCGGACAAGGTCGAGGCCTTCCTCGCCGTCTGCCGCAAGTGGGACGTCCGCGCCGCCGTCATCGGTGAGGTCACCGACGGCGACCGGCTCACCGTCGACTGGCACGGCGAGCGGATCGTCGACGTCCCGCCGCGCACGGTCGCGCACGAGGGTCCGGTCTACGAGCGCCCGATGCAGCGCCCGGCCGACCTCGACGCCCTCCAGGCCGACGACGCCGCGCGCCTGCCCCGTCCGACCACCCCCGCGGAGCTGCAGGCGCACTGGCTCGCCGTGGTCAGCAGCCCCGACGGCGCCGACAAGACCTGGGTCACCGAGCAGTACGACCGCTACGTCCGCGGCAACACGGTGCTCGCCCAGCCCGACGACGCCGGGGTCGTGCGGATCGACGAGGAGTCGCACCGCGGCATCGCGCTCTCGCTCGACGGCAACGGCCGCTACGCACGGCTGGACCCCTACGCGGGCGCGCAGCTGAACCTCGCCGAGGCCTACCGCAACGTCGCCGTGTCTGGCGCGAGGCCGCTGGCCGTCACCAACTGCCTGAACTTCGGGTCCCCGGAGAACCCCGAGGTCATGTGGCAGTTCGCCGAGGCCGTCCGCGGACTGGCCGACGGCTGCCGCGAGCTCGGCCTGCCGGTCACCGGCGGCAACGTGAGCCTCTACAACCAGACCGGCGACGTCGCGATCAACCCGACGCCGGTGATCGGCGTGCTGGGCGTCCACGAGGACGTCCGCACGCGCGTGCCCACCGGCTGGAGGGCGGCGGGGGAGACCGTGCTGCTCCTCGGCGAGACGCGGCCCGAGCTCGGCGGCTCCGCCTGGGCGAGCGTCGTCCACGGCCACCTCGGCGGGAAGCCGCCGGCGGTGGACCTGGCCGCCGAGCGCGCCCTGGGCCAGCTGCTGGCCGCACTGGCCCAGCAGGGCCTGGTCGGGTCCGCGCACGACCTCGCCGACGGCGGGCTGGCGCAGGCGCTGGCGGAGTCGGCGCTGCGCTACGGCGTCGGCGCGCGGCTGTCGCTGGGCGAGGATCCCTTCACCGCGCTGTTCAGCGAGTCCGCGGCCCGCGTCGTCATCACGACGTCGGACCCGGGCGGCGTGAAGACGACGGCGCAGTGGGCCGGCGTCCAGGTGACCGAGCTCGGCACCACCGGCGGGGAGGCGCTCGCGGTCGACGGCCTGCTGGAGCTGCCGCTGGCGGAGCTGCGGGCGGCGTGGAGCGCCACGATCCCCGCGCTGTTCGGCGGACCGGAGCACAGCACGCCGTTCACCGTCCCGGCGGGCGCCGTCCCGACCGCCTGATGCCGGCGCCGATCCCGGCCGAGGAGCTGCGGGCCGCCGTCGACCCGGTGCGGGCCTGGCTGGCCGGGGAGGGCGAGCAGCCCCCGCGGTCGGTGGTCGGGGCCGCGGTGAAGACGACGGCCCGCTGGCTGGCCCAGCAGGTGCCCGGGCGCTCGGTGGAGCTGCGGGTGCCCCCGCACGTCGCCGTCCAGTTCGTGGAGGGCCCGCGGCACACGCGGGGCACGCCGCCGAACGTCGTCGAGACCGACGCGGCGACCTGGCTGCGGCTGGCCACCGGGGACCTCTCCTGGGCCGACGCCGTCGGCGCGGGGCTGGTCAGCGCCAGCGGCAACCGCGCCGACCTCTCGCGCCACCTGCCGCTGAGGCCCCTCGGACAGCACTGAGCCCCGCCCGCTGGGTGCGGACGGGGCTCAGTGAGGGGGGTGGGTCAGCCGCCGAAGAGCGAGCTGGCGGTCTTCACGGTCTGGTACAGGCCGTAGGCCAGCGGAACTCCGACCAGGGCCCAGGCGAAGGCGATGAAGCCCACCGGGGTGTGCGTCGGCTGCTGGTTGCCAGTGGAGGAACTCATCGGGCAGCGCTCCGTTCGGGGGTGGCGGCGGCGGTGGGGGCGTCGGTGGCCTTCGGCTCCCAGTACTTGCTGTCGACCGGCTTCACCAGGAGGTTGGCGACGAAGCCGATGGCGAGCAGGCCGACCATGATGAACAGGGCGGGCCGGTAGTCGCCGGCGACGAGGGTTCCGGGCTCGCCCTCGGCGAGGTCGAGCACCGCGTTCACGATCAGCGGGCCGGCCACACCGGCGGCCGCCCACGCGGTCAGCAGCCGGCCGTGGATGGCGCCGACCTGGTAGGTGCCGAAGAGGTCACGCAGGTAGGCCGGGATGGTGGCGAACCCACCGCCGTAGAACGACAGGATGATCGCGGCCAGGATCACGAAGACCCAGGTCGCGGTGCTGCCGACGGTGGCGAGCAGGACGTAGAGCACGAGGCCGACGCCCAGGTACACCATGTAGATCGGCTTGCGGCCGATGAAGTCCGACGTGGAGGACCACACGAAGCGGCCGGCCATGTTGAACAGCGACAGCAGGCCGACGAAGCCGGCAGCGGTCGTGGCGGCCACGAGGGAGCCCTCGGGGCGGCGGAAGAAGTCCTGGATCATCGGGGCGGCCTGCTCGAGGATGCCGATGCCGGCGGTCACGTTGCAGAACAGCACGATCCAGAGCAGCCAGAACTGCTTGGTCTTGATGGCGTTGGCGGCCGAGACGTTCTCGGTGGTGACCAGAGCCTTCTGCTTGATCGTCGACGGGTCGAAGCCCTCGGGCTTCCAGTCGGCGGCGGGCACGCGCACGATGAAGGCGCCGAACATCATGAAGACGGCGTACAGCGCGGCCAGGGTCAGGAAGAGCCCGGCGACGGCGTTGCCGCTCGGGACGGTGCCGGCGACGGCGGGGTCGTAGCCCGGGTCGTACCAGTTCATGAGCTGGCGGGACAGCGGCGAGGCGATGAGCGCGCCACCACCGAAGCCCATGATCGCCATGCCGGTGGCCAGGCCCGGACGGTCCGGGAACCACTTGATCAGCGTGGAGACCGGCGAGATGTAGCCGATGCCCAGGCCGATGCCGCCGATGACGCCGTAGCCCAGGTAGAGCAGCCACAGCTGCTCGGTGTAGATGCCGAGGGAGCCGACGAGGAAGCCGGTCACCCAGAAGCACGCCGAGGTGAACATGGCGGCGCGGGGGCCGTTGCGGTCCACCCAGGTGCCGAAGAGGGCGGCGGAGAGGCCGAGCATGACGATGGCGATCGAGAAGGTGATGCCGATCGCGGTCAGCGTCGTGTCGAAGTGGGACACGAGCGCGGCCTTGTAGACGCTGGTCGCGTACGCCTGGCCGATGCACAGGTGCACGGCGAGGGCCGCCGGCGGGATCAGCCAGCGGTTGAAGCCCGGGCGCGCGACGGTTCGCTCGCGCGCCAGGAAGCTGGGTACTGCCACGGGGAACAACCTCCGGGGACGGGAACCGGAGGGCCGGGCGGCCACAACCGGGACGCGCCCTGTGATATAGGTCGCGATCGGGAGGCACGGTACGTCGTTCCGCGGCGGATGGCCCACGCAACTCGCCAACGTGAGCAAGCAGTGACCGACCGTTATGGAACTGAAGCGGCCGCGCCGCCCCCTGGTGGCCCCCCTAGGCTCGGCCCATGGCGTACGAGGTGCGGGGCGTCGTGGCCCGCGGCAAGGGGCAACCGGTCACCGTCGAGACGATCCTGGTGCCCGACCCGGGGCCCGGTGAGGCGGTCGTCGACGTGCAGGCCTGCGGGGTCTGCCACACCGACCTGCACTACCGCGAGGGCGGCATCAACGACGACTTCCCGTTCCTGCTCGGCCACGAGGCGGCCGGCACCGTGGCCGCCGTCGGCGAGGGCGTCACCAACGTCGAGGTGGGCGACTTCGTCGTCCTCAACTGGCGCGCCGTCTGCGGACAGTGCCGCGCCTGCCTCAAGGGCGAGCTCCAGTACTGCTTCAACACCCACAACGCCGCCCAGAAGATGACCCTGGCCGACGGCACGGAGCTCTCCCCGGCGCTGGGCATCGGCGCGTTCGCCGAGAAGACGCTGGTCCACTCAGGTCAGTGCACGAAGGTCGACCCCGCGGCGCCCGCGACGGCTGCCGGCCTGCTGGGCTGCGGCGTGATGGCGGGCGTGGGCGCGGCCATCAACACCGGCGCGGTGCGGCGGGGCGAGAGCGTCGCCGTCTTCGGCTGCGGCGGCGTGGGTGACGCCGCGATCGCCGGCGCGAAGCTGGCGGGGGCGACGACGATCATCGCCGTCGACATCGACGACCGGAAGCTCGAGTGGGCCAAGGGCTTCGGCGCCACGCACACCGTCAACTCCCGGGAGACCGACGCGGTCGAGGCGGTCAAGGGCCTGACCGGCGGGTTCGGCGTCGACGTCGCGATCGACGCCGTCGGGCACCCCAAGGTGTTCGAGCAGGCGTTCTACGCCCGCGACCTGGCCGGGCGCGTGGTGATGGTCGGCGTCCCGACGCCGGACATGGAGATCACCCTGCCGGCGATCGAGATCTTCGGCCGGGGCGGGGCGATCAAGTCCTCCTGGTACGGCGACTGCCTGCCCAGCCGCGACTTCCCGCTGCTGGTCGACCTCTACCTGCAGGGCCGCTTCCCGCTGGACGACTTCGTCACCGAGACCATCGGCCTGGACGCCGTCGAGGAGGCGTTCCACAAGATGCACGCCGGCGACGTGCTCCGCTCCGTGGTGGTGTTCGGGAAGTGACCGCCCGCATCGACAAGGTCGTCGTCCCCGGGGTCTTCTCCCTCGACGGCCAGGACTTCGACGTCGAGAACAACGTCTGGCTCGTCGGCGACGACGACGAGGTGCTGGTGATCGACGCCCCGCACGACGCCGCCCCGATCGTCGAGGCGATCGGCGGCCGGAAGGTCACCGCCATCGTGCTGACCCACGGGCACAACGACCACATCACCGCCGCGCCCGCGCTGCGCGAGGCCACCGGCGCCCCGCTCTGGTTCAACAGCGCCGACCGGATGCTCTGGGACATGACGCACCCCGGCTCCGAGCCCGACCGCGACCTGCAGCCGGGCACCCGGTTCACGGTCGCCGGCGTCCGCCTCGTTGCGCTGCACACCCCCGGGCACTCCCCGGGCAGCACCTGCCTGCACTCGGCCGACCTCAACACCGTGTTCACCGGCGACACGCTGTTCTGCGGCGGCCCGGGCGCGACGGGCCGGTCGTTCAGCGACCACCCGACGATCCTGAGCTCGATCCGCTCGCAGCTGTTCAGCCTGCACGGCGACACCGTCGTCCGGACCGGGCACGGCGACGACACCACGATCGCCGCCGAGCTCCGGGGCCTGGAGGGCTAGCCGACCGGGGAGCGGGACGCCGCGGAGGCGAAGCCCAGCCAGGTGTGCCGGTTGCCCGCCCAGCACCAGCCGACCTTCGGCGCCCCGCGCCGCTCGCGACCGTCCCGTCCGGTGCCGTTGCTGATCCACAGCGCCGGCGTGCGCGAGTCGAGGCGGCCGTCCGCCTTGCGCAGCCGCGAGCCGATCGTCATGAAGCAGACGTTCCGGGCCAGCACCTCGGGACACTGCAGCAGCCAGTGCACGCCCTCGCCGAGGGTGAGCGGTGTCCGGCCGGCGCCGGTGAGGGCAGGCAGCGCCTCGTCGGGGCTCCAGTTCAGCATGTCGTCGCCGCGCCGGAGATCCGTCACGGCGTAGACCGGGGCCGCGGGGAGCTCCACCGACCCGATCGGGGCGAACGCGTCGACGTCGGTCATGTCGGCGACGACGAAGCCCGGCCTGCCCTCGAGCCGCAGGAGCGGCGCCAGGGCCGACACCGGCGCCCGGTCGGGGTGCACCACCAGCAGGTCGCCGGGTGCCAGGCGGTCGGCCGCGTCGCAGACCTCGCGCGGGGTGAGGCCGGCGATCTCGTGCACGCCGAGCGCGAGCAGCCGCTCGGCCTGCGCGGCGGCCGGGGGCAGGGGAGCGGGCAGGACAGCGGTGGGGGACGTGGGCACGGGCGGACCTCCGGGACCGGTGGGGAGAGCAGGACAACGCGTTCGGGAGGCCCTCGGTTCCCCCACGACCAGCGACGACGCAGCGGCAAGGTGACCGGGGACACCGGATCGCCTCTGGGCAGGACCGCTGACGCCGGTACGCTCGACCCCGTGCCTCGCGGTGATGGACGGCTGACGCACGACCTCGACCCCCAGTCCCCCGGACCTCAGGACGCCTGCGGCGTCTTCGGTGTCTGGGCGCCGGGTGAGGAGGTCGCGAAGCTGACCTATTTCGGTCTGTACGCCCTGCAGCACCGAGGGCAGGAGGCGGCCGGCATCGCGGTCTCCGACGGTGCCTCGGTCGTCGTCTACAAGGACCTGGGGCTGGTCAGCCAGGTCTTCGACGAGGCGACCCTCGGCAGCCTGCGCGGCCACATCGCGGTCGGGCACGCCCGGTACTCGACGACGGGCGCCTCCACGTGGGAGAACGCGCAGCCGACGTTCCGCACGACCGAGGCCGGGACCGGCCTGGCGCTCTGCCACAACGGCAACCTGGTGAACACCGCCGAGCTGGCCGTCAAGGCCGCCGACGCCGGCGTCCCGGGTGCGTTCGTGGCCACCAACGACTCCGACCTGGTCACCGCGCTCATCGCCGCCCGCCCCGACCTCTCGGTCGAGGCCGCCGCGATGGAGGTTCTCCCGCAGCTGCGCGGCGCCTTCAGCCTCACCTTCATGGACGAGGACACGCTCTACGCCGCCCGTGACCCGCAGGGTGTCCGCCCGCTGGTGCTCGGCCGGCTGGAGCGCGGCTGGGTGGTAGCCAGCGAGACCGCGGCGCTGGACATCGTGGGCGCCTCGATGGTCCGCGAGGTGGAGCCGGGCGAGCTCATCGCCATCGACGGCAACGGGCTGCGCAGCCAGCACTTCGCGCCGGCCGAGCCGAAGGGCTGCGTGTTCGAGTACGTCTACCTGGCGCGCCCGGACACGACGATCTCCGGGCGCAGCGTGCACGCGGCGCGGGTGGAGATCGGTCGCCGGCTGGCCAAGGAGCACCCCGCCGAGGCCGACCTCGTCATCCCCGTGCCGGAGTCGGGCACCCCCGCCGCCGTCGGGTACGCCGAGGCCAGCGGCATCCCCTACGGGCTGGGCCTGGTCAAGAACTCCTACGTGGGCCGCACCTTCATCCAGCCCTCGCAGACGATCCGCCAGCTGGGCATCCGGCTGAAGCTCAACCCGCTGCGCGACGTCATCCGCGGCAAGCGGCTCGTCGTCGTCGACGACTCGATCGTGCGCGGCAACACCCAGCGGGCGCTGATCCGGATGCTGCGGGAGGCCGGCGCCCTGGAGGTGCACGTCCGCATCTCCTCCCCGCCGGTGAAGTGGCCGTGCTTCTACGGCATCGACTTCGCCAGCCGGGCCGAGCTGATCGCCAACGGCCTGGACATCGACGGCATCCGCGCCTCGATCAACGCCGACTCCCTCGCCTACGTCTCCGAGCAGGGCCTCATCGCGGCGACCGAGCAGCCACGCAACCGGCTGTGCACCGCCTGCTTCACCGGTGAGTACCCGATCGACCTCGGCGTCCCCGAGGTGCTGGGCAAGCACGTGCTCGAGGGCATCGGCCAGCGGGCGGTCAGCGGCTGGACCGGCCAGCAGGCGGGCAGCGCGGCGGTGCCCGGCGGCGCCGAGGAGGCGTTGAGGCGGCCGTGAGCACCGAGTTCACGTACGCCGCGTCCGGCGTCGACATCGACGCCGGCGAGCGCGCGGTCACCCTCATGAAGGCCGCCGTCGAGCGGACCAACCGCCCCGAGGTCGTCGGCGGGCTCGGCGGGTTCGCCGGGCTGTTCGCCCTCGACGTGCAGAAGTACCGCAGGCCCCTGCTGGCCTCCTCCACCGACGGCGTCGGCACGAAGATCGCGCTCGCCCGGCTGCTGGACCGGCACGACACGGTCGGCATCGACCTGGTCGCCATGGTCGTGGACGACCTGGTCGCCTGCGGCGCCGAGCCGCTGTTCCTCCAGGACTACGTGGCCTGCGGCAAGGTCGTCCCCGAGCGCATCGCCGCGATCGTCACCGGCATCGCCGCCGGGTGCACCCTGGCCGGCGCCGCGCTCGTCGGCGGCGAGACCGCCGAGCACGGCGACCTGATGGACGCCGACGAGTACGACCTGGCGGCCACCGCGGTGGGCGTCGTCGAGGCCGACGCCGTGCTCGGCCCCGAGCGGGTGCGCCCCGGCGACGCCGTCATCGCGATGGCGTCGAGCGGCTTCCACTCCAACGGCTACTCGCTGGTGCGCCGGGTCGTCAGCGCCGCCGGGCTCGACCTGCATGGCACGCCGGCCGGGCTGGACCGGCCCCTGGGCGAGGAGCTGCTCGAGCCGACCCGCATCTACGCCCGCGACTGCCTCGCCCTGGTCGAGGAGCTCGGCGTGGACACCGTGCACGCCTTCGCGCACATCACCGGGGGCGGGCTGGCGGGCAACACCGCCCGCGTCGTCCCCGAGGGGCTGCGCGCGGTCCTGGACCGCGGCACATGGGCCCTCCCGGCGGCCGTCCGCCTGATGGAGGAGCACGGGGTGCCGCGTGCGGAGTCCGAGCGCGCCTTCAACTGCGGCGTGGGCATGGTGGCCGCGGTGGCGGCCGACCGGGCCGACGACGCCGTCCGGCTGCTCGGCGACCGCGGGGTGCCCGCATGGGTCGCCGGCACGCTGGAGGAGCGCGCCGAGGCGGACGCGCCCGCCGCGGAGCTCACCGGCTCCTACCGCTGACGACGCGGGCGCACGGCAGCGCCACGACACCACGGCAGCACCACGACACCGCAGCCCCGCAGGGCCGCGGTGTCGTGTCGCTGACGGGACGGGTGGGTCAGCCGCCGGTCAGCGGCTGGCCGCCCAGTCGTCGTCGGTGTCGTCGTCCGCCCAGCGGTCGGCGTAGGTGTCGTCCTCGTCCTCGTCGTCGTCCGCCGCGCTCGGAGGCGCGGAGTACGACGACGGAGAACCGGCCAGCTCGCGCTGAAGCGCGGAGAGGTCGGTGTTGGGTGAGCTGTACTTGAGCTCACGGGCCACGCGTGTCTGCTTGGCCTTCGCTCGGCCGCGCCCCATCGGCTCGACCCCCTCGTTACCGGAGTGCGGCGGCCCAGCCCGCGGCTGGACGGCCCGCGTGGCGACCCCGACTGAAGTGACTATGTCTTGAGCAACCTTACGACACGGATCGGCGAGGGGCACACGTCCCTCCCCGGGGCGCCCCCAGGTCGCCCGTCCGAGCGACCCGGGCGGCCTACCGGGGCAGCCGGATCGTGGCCAGCCGGCCGACCGAGCGCATGCGCTCCTCGGCCAGCCGGTCGGCGGCCACGGCGGGGGACACGCCCTCGGCGTCGGCCAGCGCGAAGACCCGCAGCGCGACGTCGAAGATGCCTGAGGCCTTGGCCTGCGCGCGCGGGAAGGAGAAGCCGTGCCGCTCGTCCTCGACCTGGATCACGCCGCCGGCGTTCACCAGGAAGTCCGGCGCGTAGAGGATCCCGCGGCCACGCAGCCGCTCGGCGATCTCCGGGGCGGCGAGCTGGTTGTTGGCGCCGCCGCAGACCACCCGGCCCGGCAGCATGTCGACCGTCTCCTGGTCCAGCGCCCCGCCCAGCGCGCACGGCGCGTAGACGTCGTGCGGGGCCCGGACGAGCGCCGCCGTGTCCTCGACCGCGCGGACCTGCGGGAAGCGGGCCTGCAGCCGCTCCACGGCCGCGGGGTCGACGTCGGTGACCACCACGTCGGCGCCGTCCTCGACGAGGTGGCCGGCGAGCCAGGAGCCGACCTTGCCCACGCCGGCGACCGCGACCGTCCGCCCGGCCAGCGTCGGGGCGCCCCAGCAGTGCTGAGCAGCGGCGCGCATGCCCTGGAAGACGCCGTAGGCGGTGAGCACCGAGGAGTCGCCGCAGCCGCCGTAGGCCTCCGAGCGGCCGTGCGCGAACCGGGTCTCCCGGCCCACGACGTCGAGGTCGGCGTTGTAGGTGCCGACGTCGCAGGCGGTCAGGTAGCGCCCGCCGAGGGACTCGACGAACCGGCCGTAGGCACGCAGCAGCGCCTCGGTCTTGTCGGTGCGCGGGTCGCCGATGATGACGGCCTTCCCGCCCCCGAGGTCGAGCCCGGCCAGGCTGTTCTTGTACGACATGGCCCGGGAGAGCCGCAGGGCGTCCGCGACGGCGGCGTCCTCGTCGGCGTAGGGGTAGAAGCGCGTGCCACCGAGGGCCGGGCCCAGAGCCGTCGAGTGGATCGCGATGATCGCCCGCAGCCCCGACTCGGGGTCGCTGCAGAACACGACCTGCTCGTGACCGGATGCGAGGACGTCCACGCCCCGAAGCCTAGAACCCCTCCGCTTGTCGCCCCTTCGGAGGAGCGGACGCCGCGTCGCCCCCTCCTGACCGGCCTTCGGCGCCCGGGTGGAGCATGATCCGTGGTCGGGCCGAGTACGCGGCCCGGACGCGCGGGCCCGGCCCGTGACCACAGGAGGACATCCCCATGCCCGCACCGAAGCGACTGCTGGCACTCGCCGTGGCCGCACCGCTGCTGCTCGCCGCCTGCACCACCGACAGCGGCGGCGGCTCGGGCGGAGAGGGCTCCGGGGGCGGTGCCGGTGGTGGTGACCTCGCCTTCTCGGTGATCACCCACGGCTCGGCCGGGGACGCCTTCTGGGACGTCGTGCAGAACGGTGCCGTGGCCGCCGGCGAGGAGCTCGGGGTCGAGGTCGACTACCAGAGCGACGGCGACCCGCAGCGCCAGGCGCAGCTGATCGACGCGGCGGTGAACTCCGAGGTGGACGGCATCGTCGTCTCGATGGCCAACCCCGACGCCCTGCAGGACTCGATCGAGGCGGCCGTGGCGGCCGGCATCCCGGTCGTCACCATCAACTCCGGCGGGGACCGGTCCGCCGAGCTCGGCGCCATCGGTCACGTGGGCCAGGACGAGCAGATCGCCGGCCGCGGCGCCGGCGAGGAGCTGGCCGCCGCCGGCGCCCGGAACGTGCTGTGCGTGGTGCACGAGGCGGGCAACATCGGTCTCGAGCAGCGCTGCGCGGGCGCGTCGGAGGGCCTGGGCGCGCAGGTGACGCCGCTGCAGGTCGACGTCAACGACCTGCCGGGCGCGCAGTCCGCGATCGCCTCCCAGCTGCAGGGGAACGCCTCGGTCGACGCGGTGCTCACGCTGAACTCCGCGCTGGCCTCGGTCGCCGTCGAGGCGGCGGCGGACGCCGGCTCCGACGCGCAGGTCGCGACCTTCGACCTCAACGAGGACGTCATCGGCGGCATCCAGGCCGGCGACATCGCCTTCGCCGTCGACCAGCAGCAGTACGAGCAGGGCTACCTGCCGATCGTGATGCTCAAGCTCTACGCCGAGAACCTGAACACCGTCGGCGGCGGGCAGCCGGTCCTCACCGGCCCGGGCATCGTGGACGCGGACAACGTCGACGAGATCGCCGACCTGGCCTCGGCCGGCACGCGCTGAGCGCCCCGCAGGTCACCGCGCCGGCAGAGCGCCGGGCCGACGAGCGGCTGGCGGTCCCGGGGCCGCTGCGCCGTCTGCTGGTCAAGCCCGAGCTCGGTGCGCTGGTCGGCGCGGTCGTCGTCTTCACCTTCTTCGCGGTGCAGTCGGAGACGTTCCGGTCGCCCCGCGGGATCGCCAACTGGCTGGACCCGGCGTCGACGCTGGGGATCATGGCGGTCGCGGTCGCCCTGCTGATGATCGGCGGCCACTTCGACCTGTCCGCCGGCGTGCTGGTGGGGACGACGGCCCTGACCGTCGGCATCGTCGCCACCGAGCTGCGGCAGAACCTGTGGGTGGCCATCGCCGTCGCCCTGCTCGTCGCGCTGGCCATCGGTTTCGTCAACGGCTGGCTGGTGACCCGCACCGGGCTGCCCAGCTTCATCATCACGCTCGGCACGTTCCTGATGCTCCAGGGCCTGAACCTCGGGCTGACGAAGCTGTTCACCAGCACGGTCAGCGTGGGCGGCATCGACGACGTGCCGGGCTACGCGGCCGCGGAGTGGGTGTTCGCCTCGAAGATGCAGGTCCTCGGCGCGGAGGTCCGGGTCGCCGTCCTGTGGTGGCTGCTGTTCACCGCGCTGGCCACCTGGGTGCTGCTGCGCACCCGCTTCGGCAACTGGGTCTTCGCCACCGGTGGGGACGACGTCGCCGCGCGGAACGTGGGGGTGCCCGCCCGGCGCACCACGATCACGCTGTTCATGACCACCGCGGCCGCGGCCTGGTTCGTCGGGACGACGCTGGCCGTGCGGCTCACCTCCGTCCAGGCCAACACCGGGATCGGGCAGGAGCTCATCTACATCGTCGCGGCGGTCATCGGCGGGTGCCTGCTCACCGGCGGGTTCGGCTCGGCGGTCGGCGCCTCGCTGGGGGCGCTGATCTTCGGGATGACGCAGCTGGGCATCCCGTACCTGCGCTGGGACGCGGACTGGTTCTACTTCTTCCTGGGCGCCATGCTGCTGCTCGCCGTGCTGGCCAACCGGCTGGTCCGGCGCTACGCCGAGGCGGCCCGGCGATGAGCACCCCACCGACCACCCCGCTGCTCGAGCTGCGCGACCTGGGCAAGGACTACGGCTCGGTGATCGCGCTCGACGGGATCAGCGCCACGGTGCGCGCCGGCGAGGTCACCTGCGTCCTGGGGGACAACGGCGCGGGCAAGTCGACGCTGATCAAGATCCTGTCGGGCGTGCACCGCGCCGACCGCGGCGAGCTGCTGCTCGACGGGTTCCCGGTGTCCTTCGGGGCGCCCCGCGAGGCGCTCGACGCCGGGATCGCCACGGTCTACCAGGACCTCGCGATGATCCCGCTCATGGCGGTCTGGCGGAACTTCTTCCTGGGCGCCGAGCCGACGAGGGGCCGGGGGCCGTTCCGCCGGTTCGACGCGGCGCGCGCGAAGGAGACCACCCGCCGGGAGCTGGCCGCGATGGGCATCGACATCCGCGACCCCGACCAGCCGGTGGGGACCCTCTCCGGCGGGGAGCGGCAGTCGGTGGCGATCGCCCGCGCGGTGCACTTCGGTGCCCGGGTGCTGATCCTCGACGAGCCGACCTCCGCGCTGGGCGTGAAGCAGGCCGGGGTCGTGCTGCGGTACGTGGCCCAGGCCCGTGACCGCGGGGTGGGGGTCGTGCTGATCACGCACAACCCGCACCACGCCTACCCGGTGGGGGACCGCTTCCTGCTGCTCAACCGGGGCCGCAGCCTCGGCGAGTTCGCGAAGGCCGACATCTCGCGCGAGGAGCTGACCCGGCTGATGGCCGGCGGGGCGGAGCTCGACGCGCTCGCGCACGAGCTGGAGCGACCGACCGACTGACGCCCGTGTCGACATACCGACAGCGACGGGGCGGTGACCGACCGTTTTGGTTGCGGCGCGTCAACTGTTCCGCGTGTTGCCTTTGTGACTACTGGTGACGGTGCGACTCTCGCTGGGCACCACGCCCACCCTCTTCCCCAGGGAGCGAGCCATGACCCAGCGCCGTCCGACCGGACCGGCGGCCCCACGGGCCGGCCGACGCCGGTCCGTCGTGGGCCGTCCCGCCCGGCCACTGCGCACCGCGCTGATCGGTGTCGTGGCCGGTGCGGCGCTGCTGGGCACCTCCGCGCCCGCCCTCGCCGCCCCTCCGCCGCCGCCCAACCCGACCGACAGCGAGCTCGGCGCCGCCCGGAGCAACCAGGACGCCGCTGCCGCCGAGGTCGGCCGCATCCGCGGGCTGGTCGCCGCCGCCGAGGCGGAGCTTGAGAAGTTCTACATCCAGGCCCAGGCAGCGGGCGTGGCCTACGAGGCCGCCCTGGAGGCCCTGCAGCTGGCCCAGGCCCAGGCCGACGAGGCCGCCGCGGAGCTCCAGCGGGCCGCCGAGGCCGTGGCCGCGGCGGAGCGCCGGATCGCCACCTTCTCGCGGGACACCTACATCAAGGGGTCCTCCCTCTCCAGCACCGCCGCCCTGCTGGACTCCGAGGGCCCGGGTGAGCTGATCCAGCGCGCGGCGATGCTGGACTACGTCGCCGAGAACCAGGTCGACGTCCTGGGTGTCCTGGAGGTCGCGCAGGCCCGCCAGGCCAACGCCGAGTCCGTCGCCCGCGCCGCCCGCGACGAGCGGGCCGCCGCCGAGGACACCGCGGAGGCGGCCAAGCAGACCGCCGACGCGCAGCTGGCCGAGCAGCAGGTGGCCATGGAGCAGGTCGAGGCCCAGAAGGCCGACTACGAGCGGCAGCTGGAGGCGGCGCAGATCCAGCTGCTGCAGCTGCAGGGCGCGCGGGACGCCTACGCGCAGTGGGAGGCGCAGAAGAGGGCGGAGGAGGAGGCGCTGGCCGCCGCCGCCCGCGCCGCCGCCGACCGCGCCGCCCGCGAGGCCGCAGCGGCACGGGGCTCCTCGGGGGGCACGGCGGGCAGCGGTGGTGGCGGCAGCGCCGCGCCGGTCGCCTCCGGCTACGCCAAGCCCACCTCGGGCCGGGTGTCGAGCTGCTACGGCTGGCGCTGGGGCGCGCTGCACGGCGGCGTCGACATCGCCGCCCCGATCGGCACCCCGATCTACGCGGCGTCCTCCGGCGTCGTGCGCCGGGCCGGTGCGGCGACCGGCTTCGGCCTGGCCGTCTACATCGAGGGCGACAACGGCGAGGTCACCGTCTACGGGCACGTGGACAGCTACGACGTCCGCGTGGGCGAGCGCGTCTCCGCCGGCGAGAAGATCGCCGAGGTCGGGAACCGCGGCCAGTCCACCGGACCGCACCTGCACTTCGAGGTGCACCCGAACGGCGCCATGCACAGCGGTCACGTCGACCCCGTGCCGTGGCTCAACGCGCGCGGCATCTACCTCGGGGGCTGCGGCGGCTGACCCGCCTCGGCCGGGGCGTGGCTCAGCTGGTCGGGGCGGCCGGCTGGGTCGCGTCGACGTCGATGCCGCACTCGTCGCGCAGGTAGTCGCCGACGTTGGTCGAGGCCGACCCCAGCTGCTGCTGGAGCGGCGTGAGCTGCTGGTCCAGGGCGGCGATGGCGTTCGGGTCGCTGAAGTCGATCCCGGCGATCGCCCCCGAGAGCTGCTGGGCGCCGTCGGCCAGGGCCGCCCAGTCGCCGGCGATCTGCTCGGGCGCCTCGATGGCCCGGATCTCCGTGGCGGCCTCGCTCAGGATCGTCGGCAGCTGCATCGGGTCGGGCTCCTCGGTGATCGTCGCCTGCAGCCGCTCCTGGATGCTCGCCGCCTCGGTGCAGAACTGCGAGACCGCCGACCCGGCGGTGGTCGCCGTGGCGCTGGACGAGGAGCCCGCGGCGGAGCCGTCCTCGTCGGAGCCCCCGCACGCGCTGAGCAGGACGACCGCGGCGGCCAGGGAGACGCCCGCGCGGCAGGCGGAGACGGATCGGCGCATGCGCGGCAGGCTAGCGGCCCGGAGCGGACCGCGGGCGCCGCCCGATAGCGTGCGCTGCGTGCCGTTCCCGAGCGATCCCCGCACCGGCTGGGGCCTGCCCGCACCGGGGGCCCTGCCCCGCACGGCGGACCTGGAGCCGCTGGTCACGCGCGTGCTGGCGCCCAACCCCTCGCCGATGACCCTCGACGGCACCAACACCTACGTCGTGGGGGCGCCCGGCAGCGGCCAGGCGGTCCTGGTGGACCCGGGCCCGGACGACGCCGCGCACCTCGCCGCCGTCGAGGCCGCGCTCGCCGCCCGGGGCGCCCGCTGCGTCGCCGTCCTGGTCACCCACCACCACGGCGACCACGCCGAGGCGGCGCAGCCGTGGGGGGCGGCCTTCGGCGCCCCGGTCGCCGCGGCGGGGGCGGCGGTCGCCGGTCCGGGCGGACGTGTCCTGGAGCCGGGGGAGCGCCTCGTGCTGGCCGGGACCGCGATCGACGTCGTCGCCACCCCCGGCCACACCGCCGACCACCTGGCGTTCCGCCTGGAGTCCGGCGCGGCCCTCGTCGGGGACCACGTGCTGGGGCGGGGGACGTCGGTCGTCACGCACCCCGAGGGCGACGTCGTGGCCTACCTGGAGTCGCTGCGGCGGGTGCACGACCTCGGGCCGAGCGCGCTGTACTGCGGCCACGGGCCGGAGCTGACCGAGGACCCCGCAGCGGTGCTGGAGTACTACCTGGCGCACCGGGCCTTCCGCGAGCAGCAGCTGCTCGATGCCCTGGACGGCGGCGCCGCGAGCGTCGACGAGCTGGTCGCGGTCGTCTACGCCGAGGTCCCCCGCGAGGTGTGGCCGGCCGCGGCCCAGTCCACGCGCGCCACCCTGGCCAAGCTGGCCGCCGAGGGCCGGGTCGTCCTGGGCCCGGCCGAGGAGGTCCGGTCGGCATGAGCGCCGTGCCGGTCGTCACGAGCGCCGACAGCGAGCGCGACCAGCGGCGGGCCGCCGCCTCGCTCGCCGCGGCCGGGCTGCGCGCCGGGGACCGGCTGCTGGTGTCGGCCGCCGCGTCGCCGGAGCTGCTGGCGGTGGTCCTGGGCGCGCTCCGGACGGGGATCGTGCCGGTCGTGCTCGACCCGGCGCTGCCGCCCGGGGAGCGGGCCGCCCTCGCCGAGGACGCCGACCCGGCGCTCGACGCCGGGGACGACCCGGGCCGGCTGCTGGGGGAGGAGGAGGCGGACCTCGCCGACGTGCCGCTGGCCCGCCCGATGCACTACACCTCGGGGACCACCGGCCGCCGCAAGGGCGTGTGGTCCGGGGTGCTGGCCGAGGAGGACGCCCGCGCCCTGGCCGCCGAGGAGATCGAGCTGTGGGGCTTCGGCCCCGGTGACCGGCACCTGGTCCTCTCGCCGCTGCACCACAGCGCGCCGCTGCGGTTCTCGATCCACACGCTGCTGGCCGGCGGCGAGGTGCTGCTGCCCGGGCCCTTCGACGTCGCCCGCGCGGCCGGGGCCATCACCGCGCTGCGGCCGACGACGACCTTCTGCGTGCCCACCCACCTCCAGCGGCTGCTGGCCCGCGACGACGTCGACTGGTCCTCCTTCCGGCGGCTGGTGCACGCGGGCGCCCCCTGCCCGGAGCCGCTCAAGCGCGCGGTCCTCGCCGCGCTGCCCGAGGGCAGCGTGTGGGAGTTCTACGGGTCCACCGAGGCCCAGTTCACCGTCTGCTCGCCCGAGGACTGGCTGGCGCACCCCGGCAGCGTCGGGCGGGCCCGGCCCGGCCGACGGCTGGAGACCGACGAGCGGGGCCAGCTGTGGTGCGCCGTGCCGCCGTGGGCGCGGTTCGAGTACTGGCGCGCGCCGGAGAAGACCGCGGCCGCCTGGCGGGGCGACCGGGTGACCGTCGGGGACCTCGGCCGGGTCGACGACGACGGCGTCGTGTGGCTCGACGGCCGCCGTGAGGACCTGGTCATCTCCGGCGGGGTCAACGTCTACCCCGCGGAGGTCGAGGCCGTCCTGGACGCGCACCCGGGCGTGGTGGAGAGCGCCGTGTTCGGCGTCCCCGACCCGGACTGGGGCCAGCGGGTGGTCGCCGCCTACGTGGGCGACGCCGACGGCGCCGACCTGGCCGACTGGGCCCGTGCCCGCCTCGCCCCGGCCAAGCGCCCCAAGAGCGTGCACGCGGTGGGCGACCTGCCCCGCACGTCCACCGGGAAGGTGCGCCGGCTGGACCTGCCCGCGCTGCTCGGCCTCGGGGATGGCTGAGCGTCCCGGCGACCCGGACGTCGTCGTCGTGGGGGCGGGGACGGCGGGCTGCGCGCTGGCCGCTCGGCTGGTCGACGCCGGACGGCGGGTGCTGCTGCTCGAGGCCGGCGCGGACCACCCGGTGCCCGAGGAGCTCCGCGACGCCTCGACGCTGCGGGGCGCGGTGCCCGGGCACCCGGCGAACTGGGACCTGCCGGGCCTGCTGGCCGACGGGCGCACCGTCCGGGTGCCCCGCGGGCGGGTCGTGGGCGGCTCGAGCGCGGTCAACGCCGGCTACTTCGTCCGGCCGACCCCGGCGGACGCCGAGGGGTGGGCGGCCGCGGGGAACGACCTGTGGTCGTGGGACCGCCTGCTGCCGGTGCTGCGGCGGCTGGAGGACGACCGTGACTTCGGCGACCGGCCCTGGCACGGTGCCGGCGGGCCGGTGCCGGTGTCCCGCCCCGCCGACGGGCCGCCGCTGGCCGCGGCCTTCGCCCGCGCGGCCGAGGAGCTCGGGCTGCCCGCCGAGCCGGACAAGAACGCCGGCGGGCCGCCCGGCTACGGGCCGGTGCCGCGCACGGTCGTCGACGGGGTGCGGGTCAGCACCGCGGACGCCTACCTCGCGCCCCGGCGGGCCGACCCGCTCCTGACGGTGCGCGGCGGCGTCCGGGTGCTCAGGGTGCTCGTCGAGCGCGGCCGCGCCGTGGGGGTGGCGACGACGGCCGGCGACGTCCGCGCAGGCGAGGTCGTCCTCAGCGCGGGCGCGGTGGGCTCGGCCCACCTGCTGCTGCTGTCGGGCATCGGCCCGGCCGCGCGGCTACGGGCGGCGGGCATCGAGGTGCTGGTCGACGCCCCGGGTGTGGGCGAGGACGGCACGGACCACCCGATCGTCTACCTGCCGTTCCGGCCGCGGGAGGGCGTCACGGCCGGGCCCGGTCGGTCCCCGCTGCACGGGGTCCTGAACGTCACGTCCGACGACGCGGTCGTCCCGGGGGACCTGGAGGTGCTGCCGTGGCTGGCGCCGTTCGCCCAGGTCATGACCGGGGCGCCGGCCGACGGCCAGGTCGTCGAGGTCGGGGTGGCGCTGCAGCGCGCGGAGGGCCGCAGCCGGCTCTCGCTGGTGGACGGCGACGCCGGCACCCCGCCGCTCGTCGAGCACCGGCACCTGGCCGAGGACGCCGACGTGCGCCGGATGCGGCAGGGCGTCCGGCTGGCCCTCCAGCTATTGCGCAGCCGGGCGCTGCGCCAGCTCGGGGAGCCGGGCGAGCTGCCTCGCGACGACGCGGGCCTGGACCGCTGGGTCCGCGAGCGGGTGACCACCGCGGTGCACCTGTCGGGCACGGCGCGCATGGGCCCCGACGGTGACCGCGGGGCCGTGGTCGACCAGCAGCTGCGGGTGCGCGGCGTCGAGGGCCTGCGCGTCGCCGACACCTCCGTGCTGCCACGGGTGCCGAGCCGGGGCCCGGCCGCGACCGCCGTCCTGGTCGGCGAGCGCGCCGCGGACCTCATGACCGGCGGCTGAGCGCCGGTGCGTCCCGGCGGCGCGGTCGGGGCAGCCGCCGGGACGCGGTCGCGGTCAGCGGACGGCGGGCATCTCGCTGGTGGCGCCGGTGGAGAGCGGGGACCAGGCGTCCGGGTGGGGGCGGCCGACATCGGTCACCCAGGTCGAGCTGCGCGGGGCGCCGGTCGTGCGGGTCGTCGTCGCCGGGCGCGCGCTGAGGCTCACGATCACGGCCAGCAGCACGAGCAGACCGACCAGCACGCCACCGATGACCAGGAGTGTCGAGAGCATGTTCCGAACGTAGGACCGGGACTGGTCCGTGTCACGGGGCAGATCTTTCCGAACATCCGCTCCGACGTGCGCAGACTTCGCCCCGTCACGACCGTCTGGTCCCACCAGTCACAGCAGGTCTCGACAACCTCTGCCGAGAGCCGACGGTAGCCCGCGGAGCGGCTCCCGCATACCCCTGCCGCACCTCCGGGTAGGTCGTCGTCCCGAGCGACAGGAGCGCGCAGTGAGCGATCTGGCAGAGCTGGCCGGCAGGGCCGTGGCCGTGCCCCTCGGGGCGGTGGCCCGCTTCCGGCGGGGCCGGCCCATGCACCCGCGGGGCGCGGTGTTCGACGCGTCGGTGGAGCGCCACGGGGCGCAGCCGCCGTTCGGCGTGCCCTGGCTCGACGAGGTCCGCGAGGACCGGGTCGTCGTGCGGCTCTCGCGCGGGGCCGGGCTGCCCGCTCCGCTGCCCGACCTCCTGGGCCTGGCGATCCGCTTCGGCGGGGACGAGGCGCCGGTCGACCTGCTGCTGTCGAGCACCGGGCGGGGCACCTGGACCAGGCTGGTGCCCGTACCGCGTGTCGACGCCGGGAGCACCTACAGCTCGATCATGGCCTACCGGTCGGCCGCCGGGCCGCTGCGGATCGCGGCGCTCCCGCGGGTGGCCGGGGTCGGCTCCGACCCGGAGCCGGTCGCGGACGCGGCGGCCGACGGTGCGCTGGACTTCGTCCTCGCCGCGGCCGTCGGTCTGGGCGGGTGGCGTCCCTTCGCCCGCCTCCGGAGCACCTCCGTGCGCGCCACCCTCGACCCCGCGATCCGCTTCGACGCCGTGCGCAACCCGCCGCCGGGGCTGGTGGCGGACGGCCCGATGGCGAGGTTCCGCGAGCCGTCCTACGCCACGGCGCGCGTCGCCGGCCGGACGGGGCGGTGACGCGTCGGGCACACCGGCTCACCCGATGGAGTCGGTCACGGGTTGGGCGCCGGACGGCCGGGGTAGGCGGTGACGGACCGGCTCGAGTCCCGCGGCCAGGTCCAGGGAGCGTCGCCCGCACGGGAGTGCTGCCGTGACGCTCGACCGCACGAGGAGACGCACCGCCGCGTGACCCACGCTCAACCCCCGGAGACGGGGCTTCCCGCACTGCCCGGAGCCGGTCTCCGGGTGGCCACCATCCCGCACCGCGACCCCTACGTGGACGCGGTGCTGCCCGACGGCGTCATACGGGTCGGCGACCCGCTCGAGGCCGGTCCGGGGACGAGCCCGTGGTTCGACCTCGCCCACCTGGCCGCACGCGCCGGGGACGTCGACGTCGTCCACCTGCACGTCGGGTACGGAGCGCTGGACGCGGGCGTGATGGAGGCCTGGACCGAGGAGCTCCAGCGCCAGGGGATCCCGCTGGTCGTGACCGTGCACCAGCTGCACGGCCCGGGCGAGGTCGCCCCGGGCCTGGAGGACGCCCACCTGGCGGCCGTGCTCGCCACCGCGGAGGTGGTGCTCACCCTCACCCCCGGGGCCGCCGACGACATCGCCGAGCGCTACGGCCGCACCGCGATCGTCGTCGCCCACCCGTCGGTCGCCGCCGCCGACCCCGAGCTCGGGGCCGAGCGGGGGCTCGTCGGGCTGCGCGTGGGCGCGGCGTCGGCATCGGTGCCCGACCCGCTGGCGTACGTCCGGGCGGCGCTCTCCGGCGCCGTGTCGGGCGGCGGCCGGCTCCGCGTGCTGGTCGAGGCGGCGGAGCTGCCGGCGCTCGACCCGGAGGTGGCTGCCCTGGCCGACGCCGGCCAGGTGGAGCTGGTGGCCTTCCCCGCTGCCCAGTGGGCGGCCCAGCTGCAGCAGCTGCACGTCGCCGTCCTGCCCGAGCGGTGCGGCACCCACTCCCGCGACGTCGAGGTCTGCCGCGACGTCGGCACCCGCGTGGTCGCGCCCAGCTGCGGCTGGTTCACCGACCAGTGGACCGAGGTCGTGCCCTACAGCCACGACGAGCAGGGCGGGGTGGACGCGGTGTCGCTGACCGTGGCGATCGGCGCCGCCCTGGCCCGGCCGATGCCGCGCCCGGCGGACCGGGTGTGGCGGGACGGCCAGCGCGAGGCCGTGCGGCAGGTGCACGCGGAGGTCTACGCGCAGGTGGCGGCGGACCGCAGCTGGGCCTGACATGCGTTCGGCCCGGCGCGAGGCGCCGGGCCGAAGGGCTGGTGCGGTGGGCAGGGGCGGGGTCGAACCGCCGACCTCTCGCTTTTCAGGCGAGCGCTCGTACCGACTGAGCTACCTGCCCCTCCCGGCGTATCCACCGGAGAGCGACCCTGACGGGACTCGAACCCGCGACCTCCGCCGTGACAGGGCGGCGCGCTAACCAACTGCGCTACAGGGCCTTGCGTGTGGTGCTTCGTGCTGGTGGTGCTGCGTGCCCCCAACGGGGTTCGAACCCGTGCTACCGCCTTGAAAGGGCGGCGTCCTGGACCGCTAGACGATGAGGGCTCTCGTTCGCCGGGGGCAGCCAGAACAATACATGCCCCTCGCGCCTCCTCTGGACGGGGGTCCCCGGGTGCGAGGCTGTGGCCGTGCGCGCTCCTCTCCGGCTGGTCGTCCCCGCCCTCGCCGTCTCGCTCGTCCTCCTGTCCGGCTGCGCCCAGCAGGGGGACGCCGACACCGCGTCCTCCACTGCCGGGCCGACCGCGGAGGAGACCGCGACGGCCGGCGAGCCGACGGCACCGCCCGCCTCGCCGACGCCGTCGGCCGAGTTCCCCGGGGACACCGAGCCGGACACCGCCACGGCCTCCGCCGACGCCCGGGTGACGGTCAGCGACGTGCGGCTGGCCGCCCAGGACGGCTTCGACCGGGTCGTGCTCGAGGTCGGCGGCGAGGGGACCCCGGGCTGGGACGTGCGGTACGTCGACACGGCGTCGGACCCGGGGAGCGGCGCGGAGACCCGGCTCGAGGGCGAGGCCGTGCTCCAGGTCGGCCTGACCGGCGCCGGCTACCCCTACGACACGGGGGTCGAGGAGTTCTCCTCCGCGGGCACGCTGCGGGCCCCGGGCACCGGCAGCGTCACCGAGGTCGCCTTCAAGGCGACCTACGAGGGCACCACGACGGCCTTCATCGGCACGCGGACGCAGGCGCCCTTCCGGGTCTACCTCATGCAGGACCCGGTGCGCGTCGTGGTCGAGGTGGCGCACGCCGGCTGAGCCGGTGCGCGGACCTCAGTTCAGCTGAGCGGTCAGCTCGACGGAGTCGTCGGTGACGCCGGAGCAGGACAGCTCCAGCGGCCCGGCGGTGACGCTCTCACCCTCACCGCAGGACACGCTCGCGCCGCCGACGCTGAGCGAGGCGCGGCCGTCCTGCACCCCGCCGAAGGTCAGCTTCTGGCCCAGGATCTCGGCCTCGGCGCCCTCGCCGCTCAGCGAGACGGTGCACGAGCCGCCGGAGCACGAGACGTTGTCCGAGGTGAAGGAGCAGCCGGAGAGGAACAGTCCCCCGGCGAGCAGCCCAGCGGCCAGCCGGGCGGCGCGGGTCGTCGTCGACATGCCCGCAGCCTAGGGCGGCGGCCTCACCCGGGTGGGGACGTCGGTGCCGCCGGGGCGTCCGGCGCCGGCACCTCCGACACCTCCGGCGTGGTCTCGGCCGTGCGGGGGACCACCGTCCGCTGCACCGTCACCTCGGTCTCCCCGAGGCCGCCGAGAGTGATCTCGTCGTAGGCGCGCAGCGCCCCGGTCGCGCGGTCGAGGTAGAGCACCGTGCAGGTGAGCGGCTCGGGGTACTCGCCCTCCAGCGCCCGCAGCCCGGCGCCTCCGGTCGAGCCCTGCACCATCAGCAGCGTGCCGTCCGGGAGCTCGGACACCTTGCGGCTGTGCGTGTGGCCGGCCAGCACCAGGGGGACGCCGCCGTCGAGCGGGGGCGCCTGCTTCGGGTCGTGGACCAGGGCGATGG
This sequence comes from Blastococcus sp. TF02A-35, assembly GCF_004571075.1. Taxonomy (GTDB): domain Bacteria; phylum Actinomycetota; class Actinomycetes; order Mycobacteriales; family Geodermatophilaceae; genus Blastococcus. The sequence goes on along the minus strand of NZ_SPQP01000003.1, from coordinate 145,269 downwards.
CCGGTGGCCGCGGGAGGTCGTCCACGACGTCGGCCAGCGCCTCGCCCGACTCCACCAGCACCTCCTCGCCCGCGTCGTCGTCGCCGGTGCTCTTGTCCGGCGTGAACCGCGGGTCGGGGGTGCCCACGATCTCGATCCCGGCGATGGTGACGGCGGAGCGGTCGAGCACGGTCACGTTCTGCTGGGCGGCCAGCAGGGCGGCGGTCGTCGCGGAGTCGTGGTTGCCGCGGATGTAGACGTAGGGCACGTCGAGGTCGCCCACGGACGTGATGAGCCGGTTCTCCGGCTCGCTGCCCCAGTCGGTGAGGTCCCCGGTGTCGATCACGGCCTCGACACCGAACTTCTGGCTCACCTGGCGCACCAGGTCGAACCCCGCAGGGTTGAGGTGGATGTCCGAGACGTGCAGCAGGGCCACCGTCTCGCCGTCCCCCGCAGGAGCGGGCAGCGCGGAGAGCGCCGAGTACAGCGTGCCGACGTTGGCGACCAGGTCCTCCAGCGAGGCCCGGTAGGCGTCGAAGCGGGCGACGATGTCCTCGGCGCTGCCGATCAGGCTGGAGGCGTTGGTCAGCAGCCCGGTGTAGGTGGGCTGCGAGAGCGCCTCCGGGCGCCACGTCGCGACCCCCAGCCCGCCGGTGGCCGCCAGCACCGTGGTGGTGACCCCCAGGGCGATGAGCGGCTCCCTGCGGCCCCGCAGCACGGCCCAGGAGGTCAGCGCACCCCCCGCGAGGGCCACGAGCGCGGTGACCCACACGAGGCGGACGACGGCGGAGCGCAGGTCGTCGGTGACCTGGTCGACCACGCCGGCCAGCCGGACGGGGTCCGAGGCCAGCAGCTGGGCGCGCTCCTGGTCCACCCGCTGCAGGTCGACGTCGAGCCGCAGCGGCCCGTCGTAGACGTCGACGGCGAGCTCGCCGAGCGGCGCGACGGACACCTGGGCGCCGCCACCGGACGGCCGGAAGGCGAGGGTGGCGTCGAAGGGGCCGATGGGGGCGCTCAGCCGGGCGAAGAGGAGGACGGCGATGAGCGCGCCCCCGAGCGACAGGGCGATGCGCGCAGCCCACGTCCCCGCCCGCCGGGCGTGCCGATGCCACTGCGGCGGGGTCGGGTCGTCCACCCCGTCGAGGCTAGCCAGGATGCGGACGGACCTCAGCGCGAGCGGGCGCTCACGGGGTGCTGTGCTCCGGCCGGAAGATCCAGCGCAGGGCCAGGAAGCGCATCGCCCCGATGAAGGCCGTGACGGCGGCGACCGTGGCGATCTGCAGCACCGGCTGGGTGGTCTCGGTGACGGCCTCCAGCCAGCCGAGGGCCGTGCTGGTCGCCAGCAGGCCCAGGACGGTGACGCCCCCGGCCTCCCACTGGGCGGTGAACCAGTGCACGCGCTCGTCGGCGCGGAAGGTGAGGCGGCGGTGCAGCTCGTTGGCGAGCACCGTCGAGATCGCGGTGCCCACCAGGTGCGCGGCCAGGTAGCCCCAGGCGCTCAGGGCGACGAAGAACGCGGCGTAGACGGCTGTGGTGACCGCGCCGACCAGGACGAACCGCATGAACTGCGCGGCCGTGTCGTCCTCCCGCAGCCGGGCGGTGGCCCGGGCGAGGACCCCGTCGGGCTCCTGCGTCGTCACCGGGGGCAGCTCACCGAAGGACTCGGTGCCAGGGCCACGGCGGAGCAGGGACGCGCAGGTCACGGGGGTCCTTCGGCAGGTGGGCAGGGCGGTCGGAACGGTGAGCAGGGTCAAGGCTCCTCTTCGGCATAACCGTTGTCACGCCTGAACATGCCGGTCGGGACTGTGACTCACCCGTGTCGTTGCTCACCGTTACCTGTGAGTCCTGCACGGAGCGGGTATCGGCGCCTGACCTCAGGGGTAGGGGGCGGCCATGAGCCTCATGGGGATCCTGGACCGCATCGCGGACGTGTCGGCGTTCGACAAGGCGATCGAGCCGGCGCGCAAGGCCGTCCAGGGCGCGCTGAAGCCGGGCGCGGTCAAGGACTTCCTGCACGGGACCTGGCTGGGCCACCCGCTGCACCCGGTGATGGTCCAGGTGCCGGTGGGCAGCTGGGTCTCGGCGGGGCTGCTCGACGCCATCCCCCCGATGCGACCGGCCGCGACCCTGCTGATCGGCACCGGCGTCGCCGCGGCCGTGCCGGCCGCCCTCTCCGGCGCGGCCGACTGGTCGGAGCAGGAGGTCGGCGTCCGGCGGCTCGGTGCCCTGCACGCCGTCCTGAACACCGCGGCCCTCGGTCTCTACGTGGGCTCGCTCGTGGCCCGTGGCCGGGGGCGCGGCGGGCTGGGCCGGGTGCTGTCCTACGCCGGCCTCGGTCTGGCCGGGGGGTCGGCGGCCATCGGCGGGCACATGTCGTACGCGCAGTCCTCGGGGGCATCGCACGCGGCGACGGCGGTGCGCGCCCTGTCGACGGACTGGATCGACCTCGGCCCGCTCGACGACCTGCCGGAGGGGCGGCCCACGATGCGCTCGGGCAAGGGCGGCAGCATGGCGGTGCCGCTGGCGGTCGTGCGTCGTGGCGCGCGGGTCGACGTCTTCGTCGCGGCCTGCTCGCACCTGTCCGGGCCGCTGGACGAGGGCGTCGTGGAGACGGTGCGCGGGTCGGAGTGCCTGGTCTGCCCATGGCACGGCTCGGCGTTCGACCTGGAGAACGGGGAACCGCGCCGCGGGCCGGCTGCCAACCCGCAGGAGAAGCTCGAGGTGCGCATGGAGGCCGGCCACGTGATGGCGCGCGTCCCCAGCCGCCACCGCTGACCCTCACCGCCCGCGTCCGGGCGGTCCTACGCTGCGCGGCATGAGGCGGGCGGCGCTGCTGGTGGGCGCGCTGCTGCTGGCCGGCTGCGCCGGCCGGCCCGGCGACGCGCCGGCGCCTGCCGACGCCGGGGCCGCTCTGCCGACGGTCCCCGGTGTCGAGGCGGAGGCGGTGCTCCTGCGCACCGACGAGGCGGCGGGCGACCGGTTCCAGGTGCGCGTCACCGCGGGCGCGCCGTTCACGGTGACCGCCGTCGCGCTGGAGGTGCCGGGATTCGCGCCGCTCCCCGCGGCCGCGGTGACCGCGGAGCTCGTTCCCGGGCGGGTGGTCGACCTGCCGGTGACCTACGGCGGCGTGGACTGCTCGGTCACGCCCGGGGCCGCGGCCGTGCGGCTCACCGTCCGGCGTCCCGACGGGGCCGTGGACGAGCCGCTGGTGCCGCTGCAGGGCGACGTGCCGGCCCGCGTGCACGCCGAGGAGTGCGCCGCCGTGCGGCTGGCCGCCGCGGTGGAGGTCGCCGTGACCGGCCTCCGGCCTGCCGAGGACTCGGTCTCCGGACGGCTCGCGCTGCGCCGGCTGGCCGGCGGGGAGCCGGTGACCGTCGTCCGCATCGGCCGCAGCGTCCTCGTGGAGGTGTGGGCGGACCTGCCCCTGCGGATGGGCGTCCGGGACGACGCCGCCGACGTCCCGGTGACGTTCCGTCCCGCGACCTGCGAGCCGCACGTCCTCGCCGAGACCAAGCAGCCCTACGTCTTCCCGGTGGAGCTCTTGCAGGGGGAGGAGGCGCCGGTGGTGGTCGACCTCCCGGTCGACGACGACCTGCGCGCTGCCCTGGCCGACCTCGTGCGCAGGGTCTGCGGGGCTGGCTGACGGTGCGGGGAGAGAAGCCGGCCCGGCTGCCCCGGGGGGAACGGGTCAGCCGGGCCGGGGTCGTACCCGCCGGCGCTGCGGCTCGGCGGACGATGCGGCGGACGAGGGCAGGACTGCTGGCCCCCGACCGGAACGTGATGACCGTACGTAACCGGGGTCGTCACCCGCGATCCCCTGAACGGGTGGTCCGGTCCCCGCGGGGGTGACTCGACGCACACGGGGTGTGGGGCCGTCGCCGCAGTGGGCACCCGGTCGGGGTGTTCTTCCTCTTCTCCAGCCGCCTCGGCTGCCTCGGTTCGCTGCTCCTGTCGGCCCTGCTGACGCTGGTCCTGCTCCTGGCGCTCGACGTGCTGTGAACGCGCGGAGGGGCCGGCCCCAGGTGGGACCGGCCCCTCCGGGCGCGTCGTGCGGGGGTCAGCCGTTGAGCTCCAGGGTCTGCATGGTCTCCGTGCGCACCTGCTCAAGCAGGGCGCGGTCGGAGGCGAGCGACCGGCCGTAGGAGGGGATGACCTCCTGCAGCAGGGGGCGCCAGGCAGCGGCGCGGTCCGGGAAGGCCCGCTCCAGGAGCGTGAGCATCGCCGACACCGCCGTCGAGGCGCCCGGGGAGGCCCCGAGGAGACCGGCGATCGTGCCGTCCTCGCCCACGATGAGCTCGGTGCCGAACTGCAGGATGCCCTTGCCCGAGCCCGGGTCCTGCTTGATGACCTGCACCCGCTGGCCGGCGGTCACCATGTCCCAGTCGTCCTGCTCCGCCGTCGGTACGAAGCCCGTGAGGGTCTTGTGCCGGGCCGCACGGGACTGCAGCAGCTCGCCGACCAGGTACTTCGTCAGCGCCAGCTCGGTGCGGGCGACGCCCAGCATGGAGCCCAGGTTGTTGGGCTTGACGCTCAGCGGCAGGTCGAACATCGAACCGGCCTTGAGGAACTTCGGGGAGAAGCCGGCGTAGGGGCCGAACAGCAGCGAGTACTCGCCGTCGATCAGGCGCAGGTCCAGGTGCGGCACCGACATGGGCGGGGCGCCGACGGCGGCCTGGCCGTAGACCTTGGCCTGGTGGCGGGCGACGAGCTCGGGGGACCGGGTGCGGAGGAACAGGCCGCTGACCGGGAAGCCGCCGAAGCCGCGGATCTCGGGGATCGCGGCCTTCTGCAGCAGCGGCAGCGCGCCACCGCCGGCGCCGACGAAGACGAACCGGGTGCGGACGGTGAGGTGCTCGCCGGTGCTGGTGTCCCGGACGGTCACCTTCCACCGGCCGTCGGGCTCCTTCTCCAGCTCGTGCACGCGCTGGTTCAGGTAGACGTTCACGCCGCGGTCGGCGACGTCGTCGAGCATGAGCCGGGTCAGCGCACCGAAGTTGACGTCGGTGCCGGCGGCAGAACGGGTGGCGGCGACGATCTGGTCGCGGTCGCGGCCGTCCATCATCAGCGGCAGCCACTCGGCCAGCTGCGCGGAGTCCTCGGTGTACTCGAGGCCCTCGAACAGGGGCTGGGCCGCGAGGGCGGAGTGGCGGGCGCGCATGTAGCTGCGGCCCTTCTCGCCGGTGACGAAGCTGAGGTGGGGGACGGGGGAGATGAAGTCCTTGGGGGAGCCGGTCATCCCACCGCGGACCAGGTGCGACCAGAACTGGCGCGAGACCTGGAACTGCTCGTTGATCGTGTTGGCCTTGGTGGGGTCCACCGAGCCGTCGGGGCCCGCGGGCGTGTAGTTGAGCTCGCAGAGGGCGGCGTGCCCGGTGCCGGCGTTGTTCCAGGGGCCGGAGCTCTCGCCGGCCACGGCGCTGCCCGACTCGAAGACGGCGACGCTCCAGTCGGGGGCGACGACCTTGAGGAGCTGGGCCAGCGTGGCGCTCATGATGCCCGCCCCGACGAGTACGACGTCGGGGTTCGCGCTGTCCGGAACTGCGCTGCGCTCGGAAGTCACGGCTGCCTCTCTGGCTGTCCTCGGCGAGGCGCCGGAGCGCCCTTCCCATCGATGGTCGGCTCGCGGTCGCCTGAACATGTGGCCGGTGAGCTGTGAGCCGTGTCACCCGCGGCGGCGTGCGCGACACCTCAAGTCTGCACCGCGGTTCCCGAGGTGTCCGCCGCAGGTGGTTGTGAGATGCGACGTTCTGCCCTCCGCGCCGCCGGTCGGGCCGGTGTCGACGCCGGATCCAGGCCGTGCCCGGGCGGTAGCCTCGCCCCGCGCGGCCCGCTACGCCCGGCGGCGCGGGGCCTCTAGCTCAACTGGCAGAGCAGCGGACTTTTAATCCGCGGGTTGTGGGTTCGATCCCCACGGGGCCCACCATCCCTGACCTGCGCACTTGTTGCGGGCAGTGATCGGCGCTGGCCGCCGCTGGTGCCAGCGTGGTGGCCGGTCATCCCCACAACGCCTCCCCATGCGGCGCGCAGCGTCCTCTGCCAACGCCGGAACGACGTGCGAGTAGGCGGCGCTTGCTTCCGCCGATGCGCAGCTTCCGCCGGTGCTGTGGCCGCCCGTGGCCGTGCTCGCCGTCATGGGCAGCATTGGCCTGGTTCGCTGGGCTCGGCCTCGGGCCGATGACCTGCGGCTTGAGCGGGGAATCGTCCTTATCGACCCGACGCCGCGACGGGAAATCCGGCTCATGCGTGCCAACCACCGCCGCGACGTCCGCGTTGCCCTTCTCGCGTTGATCGCTGGCATCGGCGGCGGCTTCATCCCGGCCGTGCTTACGAACGCATTCGGCCTCCGGGGGAAGTGACCGCGCGTCGCTGCCGACCCGACAGGCGAAGCCGCTCTGATCGCCGAGGCTGTCTGGGGACTGCTCGTCCGGGTGACGCTGCCCGAGCGGGTCACCAAGCCTCTGACCTGCGAGATCGTCGCGTGGTAAAACGAGTCGTCCGCGGATCGGCCGAAAATAGTACGCGTTAAGCTAAAGCCACAGGTCAGGCGGTCGAAAATCTGCCTATGCTGGACAGCATGGCGACCACTTCCGAGCGGCACGGGTTCATCTCGTTCGACGTCGACCCCTCGCGGCTGGGCCACAACGACTGGCTTATGATCGGCGAGGCGATGAGCAAGTGCGAGCACCTGGCCGGCGTTCCGCTGAAGCCGGAGGCGGCCAACGAGCTGGCGGTTGTGTCGCTCGAGCGCGGAGTGCAGGCCACGACAGCGATCGAGGGCAACACCCTCAGCGATGATGAAGTCAAGCGCATCGTGCGCCAAGGCACGGCTGACGTGCCCGAGTCCCGTGAGTACCTCCAGCGGGAGGTGCTGAACATCGTCAAGTGCATCGACGAGATCGACGCGGCGCTGGAGGCGGGGCTCCGTTTGCCCATCGACGTCGACCGCCTTTGCCGACTGAACAGGGAGATTCTGGCGGGAATCCCGGACAACCCTGAGGTCGTGCCAGGGCAGCTGCGGCAGCACAACGTGGCCGTGGGGCCATACCTCGCCCCCCACTGGACCGAGGTGCCGGAACTGACCGCCAGGCTCGTCAAGTGGCTCGACGAGCTCCGCTCCACCGTGAACCGCGACTCGCGCCGCGAAGACCGATTCTTCAACGCCATCGTCGCGGCGATCCTGGCTCATCTCTACATCGCCTGGGTCCACCCCTTCGGCAACGGCAACGGCCGGCTTGCGCGCCTCATCGAGGTGCAGATCCTCTCCGAGTCAGGAGTAGTGCCGATCGTTGCCACGAACTTGCTGTCTGACCACTACAACAAGACGCGGAACGCCTACTACCTGGCGCTACAGCGGGCCCAACAGGACGTCGGACACTTCATCTCCTACGCACTCCGAGGCTTCGTCGACGAGCTCCGAGCCCAGATCAAGGTGGTGCGAGAGGAGAACCTGCGAATCCACTGGGAGAGCTACGTCTACGAGACGTTCAACCACAAGCCGAGTACCGCCCCGCGCAGTCGCCAGCGGGAGGTAGCACTGCGCATGGAGGCTGGCAGGACGTACACCCCTGAGCAGGTCACGGAACTGACTACGGGGCTCGCCAAGAAATACGCCACGTGCGGCGAGCGGACGCCCGCTCGGGACATGAACGATCTGGCGAAGATGGGGCTGGTCGCCAAGGTCTCCCACCGGCACTACAGGGTGCTCAGGGAGAAGATCGAGGCCTTCATCCCGCCGGTGGCGAACTAGTACCGCGCCCGGCATCCTTCGCCCTGAAGGCGGCCTATGGGACAGCCCGGTTCAGCCGTCCGAGGACTGCGCAGAACGGCGCTGAGTGAGGCGACGACGTGATCTCGCGCGATCGAGCGCGGCGTCCAACCTGCCTCCCGCAAGCAACCCCTCGGCGCGCTGCACCATCTGCGAGACGCTGTGCAACTCGCTCGGCAGATCGGCCAGCCGGATGCACTGGTCCTCGTACGACGGTGCCAGCGGCGCGAGGCCGTCCGGGCGCACCAACGGCTCCAGTCGCGGCAGCCACGCGGTCTCTTCGTCGAACTGATCGTCGTAGATTTCCTGCTGCCTGACCCACACCAGGAGTTCGGCTAACGTCTCCTCAAGCAACTCCAGACGCCGTCGAGCGTCCACCTTGTCCATGCCGCGAGTATGGCGGCAGCTATGAAGTCGGACCTGTCCCTAGGTGGGACGCTGAGAGATACCCGGCAGAGGCGCGATCCTCTAGCGGCCCCTGTAATGATCCTGTGCCTCATTGATCACTCGTCATGCGAGAGTGCTGATGCTGACGCAGCTTGCTTGAGCCGAGGGTGGGGGAATGGCAACGGATCGTGCTGCTGATCCGCGCGTCAAGTTCTACGGCGTCCACGACCTGGGTAGTCACTGGCAGGCGGAGCGCGCCGCGGCCGTTCTCGAACACTTCGACTCGACAGCCGCTTCTCGCACGGTCGCTGACGTCCTTGAGCTGCACAACGCGCAACTGTTCGCGGCTAACGGCCTGTTCCCCGGTGCCTATAGCGACGAGCAGCAGGCAACCGCCCGTGCCCGCGTACGGGTCGCGCGCTCGGTGGTCGGCAGGTTCTTCAATGACCTGAACGACGGCAACCTGGCGGCCCACGTTGGCGACGTCGGCTACCACTACCACTCCGATTTGCTGGAGCTGTTCGCGCGGTTCAAAGTCTATGACCGCTGCAGCCCGGCGACTGTCCTGTCGGTGCTCGATGACACGGGCATCCGTCTGGGCGAGATGCTGGCCCAGCCGGACCTGGTGCGGGCTTGTGATGCCGAGCTGCGGGCCCGGTTGATCGCCGAACCGACCAACGCTGAGCAGTTGCTGCGTAAGTACCTGGAGCGAGACGCCCGACGCGCCGTCCACCTGCCGGCCAGCCTGACGACGGCCGATGCGCGGGCCTTGCTGGACGCCTTCCTGGAAAGTGACGACGCCAACCCCAACTGGGTGGAGCTGATCGCTACTGCGCCGTTGAACAGATACCCGGCCCTGGGGCTCGACGCCAAGCTCAAGCTCAAGGCGAAACGCAAGCACGACCGCTGGACCGAGGACTTCTTCCGAGAGAACACCGGCATCCGCACCGGCTGCGAGGTGGCCATTGCCGATGAGCAGTCGGAACCGGTGGAGGCCTCGCTCGATGGACTGGTCAGCAAGTTCTCCTACAGCCGACAGTGGCTGGAGGGCGGGCTGGACTACCCGACAATCCTGAACAACTTCATCTACCTGTTCGAGTTCGCTGACCGGCACATGCTGCTCACGCTCCCGTCGTTTGACGCTCAGCGTGGGGTCATCGAGCGCTTGATGGGCGTCGCGGGCCGTGATGATTACTCGATCGGTGCGGCCTTCCGCCACAAGGATCAGGCCTCGCTGGTGCAGACGGCGCTGTACCACCACTTCCTGCGCAGCCAGCAAATTGAGCTGGAAGCCGTCGTCGACTGGTACTTCAGCGACTACCTCCCGAAGCACTTCGGCGCGGACAATCTTCGTTTCGTCCCGTCGAGTCAGGCAGCCAGCTACTTGGAGAAGAGCCGGCACCTCTTCGTTGAGATGGAGAGGGTTGTAAAGCAGTTCGCGCTGTACGCAGAGAATGGAGAGCTGGACACCGAGCTGTTGGCCATCGCCTCAGACCAGGTCAGCTACAAGGCGATCCCCAGTCTGCTCGACGGCAAGTACGTCTACGCGAGCGACGACCACGACATCCAGCAGGTCCTGTACCTGCTGTTTTCTGACCAATCCGAACTGGCCTACATCAGTGAGGCGCTACGAGCCGACGACGCAGCCACCCTTCTGATCGCGAACCACGTGGCCTACGAAGACTTCGAGGAGTACCAGCGGCGACGGGTGGACTACCTGATCGAGCAGGGCGTCTGGACTGACACGGGGGAGCGCTTGCACTTCACCAGTCCGTACCAATTCCGGGTGTTGCACGGCCTTTCCCATGCGGAGGCGGCCAGCTACTACCACTACCCGGCTGAAGCGCGGGCGCTGATCGACGCCATGGCGGCCAAAGGTTGGCTGGTGCGGCGGAGCACCCTGCTGACGGACGCTGAGGCGAGCTACTTCAATTACAGCCTGAACCAGTCCGAGTTCAGTAACGGACCGGACCTACGTAACCGCTACCTTCACGGCTCGCATATGGATCCCAGCGACGAGGACGAGCACTTCCGAACGTACGTAACGGCACTCAAGCTACTTATTGCGCTCGTCATCAAGATCAACGACGACTTCTGGTTACAGGCTGACGAAACAAGCAGGGGCCCGACAAGTGAGGTGGAGTCGGTCGGTACTTAGTGAGACGTGAACCCACGCTGGTGATCAGCGGACGACAGCGGCGACGTCCGTTGCGGACGTGGCGGGCAGCGGTCGAGGCGATGCGGGCGGCGGGCAGCGGTGGAACGGTGACCCGATGACGCGCTAGACGATGCGACCGGCCCGCCCGTGGGGGTCGGTGTTCTGGTCCGTCGCCCATGTCGTCGCCGTCATCGCCGGCATCGGCGCCCTAGCTTTCCCGCTCGCGGTCGCAATCGTCACCCTTGCCCTCGTTGTCGTGCTGCTGTGACCGTGGGCCGCGCGGGGTAGAGCGGTCGAGGGGGACCCCAGGCTTCGGTCACGCAGCCCCGAGTTCGCCGAGCAGCCTCTGCACACTGAGGGCAACCCCCTTCAGGACAATGCCCCCGTGACCGCGGCGGTAGCAGCAACCCTCATCGGCGTAGTTGTTGCTGTTGCGTCGATCGTCGTCGGCTCGATCCTCGCGTGGCTGAACCTGCGCCAGTCCCGCGCAGCCCAGACGGCGAAGGAACCGCAGCCGGTCGCCGAGATCGGACTGTCGGCGCGGGGCGTCCGCATGTTCACCCCGATCACGGACCAGCGACACTTCGACGAGGGAGCGATGGCCGGTCACTCTGGGCACCTCGGGGTCCGCGTCCGCAACCGGGGCGAGCGAGCCTTCGAGGTGACCACCGTCGTCTGTTACGCGGCCCACGTCGGTATGAGTCCCCCGAGCAAGGGCGGCGCGTGGCCGGACGGACCTGATGTGCCGCACGTGATCGGTACCAACGAAGCGATCTGGGACATGTCATTGGAAGAGGTATCGCGGCTGCTCAACTTCGGCCAGGCCCGAGAACGGGTCTGCGACGCGAGCTTTGAGGTGAGTCTGGCCACGGGTCAGGTGCTCGTCGTGGGACCGGTGCGACTGCACTTTCCGACCGAGGAGTGAGCGGCGCGCCTGCGAAGGCGGCGGGGCAAGCCGGACGCTGGGAGGCGGTGTGCCCGCCCCACACGCCCGAGCGTCCATCGGCGGCGAGGGCGTAGTGCAGGCACGCCCGGCAAGGCGGGGCACGCCTAGCAGCCCGCGAGGGCGGACGGGTCGAATTGGGCGCCCCGCGCTGGCCACACGGACTCCGGGTCGCCCCGCCCGCACGGTGCAGGGCAGTGGACGTGGAGGCCGTCGGCGGGGCCTATCCGCAGCGGACGGGCCGCCGGACGGATAGAGGCCGCGGGTGAGGGTGGGCCGCTCGGCATGGCGCGAGTCAGGATGGACGCCGGGTCACTCAGGCGCCCACCGACTTGAGCCACCAGGGGACCTACCACGCCTGGACATTGGCCTCGAGTTCCAATGAGAGTGTTTCGACTCTGTCGACCTCAAGTTCGAGGCCGTGGACGAGTTCGCTGCGCGACGCAGCGCGGAGGTACTCGTCACTGTCGTCGGTGCTGAAGGTGAGCCCATAGGTGATTGGCCAGCGGTTCAGATGGACTGCATCGAGGGCCTGCTGAGCGATCGAAATCATCGCGTACCCACGCAACAATTGGTCGCCATCGACGCCTTTGCGTGTTCGCGACACGTTCCCCCGAGTAACGGTGAAGGTCTTCAGCCGCGCCTGGACCTGGGCAAGGCGTCGGCGATAGTCGCTGAACTGCAGATCCTGATACTCCCAGGTCGACTCATGGCGGAGCTCCGCAAGGCTCGTCAACCTAATGTTGCTGCGGGTCGCGAGCGCGACGGCGCCCGATTGGAAGCCGACTTCGCTCAGCAGGATGCCGCGGTCAGCGCCGACGTCCTGGACGATGCCGATCAACGCGGCGACGTGGAGCTTGGAAACGCGCGTCTTCCAGCGTTTGCACTCCACGATCCAGAGCAGCTGCTGGCCGGCCCGCTCCCCGCGCACCTCAACATCGACCTTGTGGCGACCGCGGGCGCCTTCGATGGCCGCGTTCGTCAGGGCGAGGAGCCCCAGGCTGCGAAAGAAGTGCGCCGCTTCCTCCTGATAGTCGGCCCACGCAGGCATGCCGCCCATCCTGGACTGTGGCGGGAGCTACACGCCAACGCTGGGCAGCGTCAATGCCTAGGCGTGCACCGGCTCGTCGTGCGGTCAGCGGCGATCCCGCGCCGATAGGGCGCTGTCGTGCCTTAACGATGAGAGTTCCGCCGGGGTGGAAGCCTGGCCGACAGTTCTTGAGCGGGTCGCACCACGCTTGGACAGGGAGGGGAGGGAGTCGACCATCCGCTGGGTCCTCTCGATCGATGGTGCCAGCGTGGTGGCCAGTGATGGGCGTCCGCGAGGGTTCGTACGGGTACGCCGACGGTCACGCATGGCGCTGACCTGCGGAGGCGGACGTGGGGGAATGTGGGCGGACGGGGCGCCCGCGCCCTTTCAATCCGCGGGTTGTGGGTTCGATCCCCTCGGGGCCCACCGTGGGACAGCTTGTTCTGCCCGCTGCTCCTCGGGGGCGGGCAAGGCCATGTGGCCCATCCCCGCTTCCCCTGCTGCGGCGCGCCCCACGCCGCGGGTCACAGGGTGCCGCGCGGAACCCGGGCTCGTCCGCGGGCACCATGCGCTCATGGGGGAGGGCGGGTCACGGTCGCAGGACGCGGTGGGGGTCATGCTCGTGGCCCTCGAGGAGCGCCTCTGCGTGGAGTTGTCAGGCGTCGCGACCGTTGAGCGAGGCGACTTCCTGCAAGGCGGGGGCTCGTACTGGGAGATCCGTCCCGCCAACCCTCGGTCCCTGGTCGTCCACTGGCTGGAGTGGGGCGGCGAGATCATCCTTCAGGCGGGCGGGTATGACCTCGGCGGCCGCTGGGAGCTCGAGCGCACCCCGGGGAACGTCGAGTTCATCGAGGCAGTCGTGCGGGCGGTCGCTGCCGGGCGGGCCGTTGAGACCAAGGCTGTGGCGCGCTCGCGCGTCGAGGTGGTCCTTGCCGACGGCACGGTTGCGCAGGACACCGGATACGAGGGTTGTGCCTCGGTCCTCCTGCCGTTGCCGGGTTGGACCCGGTGGGGCAGGACCACGCGATACGAGGCGTACGCTTGACCGCCGTCCACCTGTTCGGCGGGGCTGTTCGAGCGCCCGCTGGTACGGGGCAGGTCCTGCGGTTTGCGAGGGCCGCCACCGTGTTGCTGGAGGCGGCCTCAGGACATGCGCGGGCGGCCGGCGGCGGGGCGTAGTCGCGCGTCGGGGCAGGATGCTTCCTGATGGGCAACAACGTCCCCCGGCTAGCGGCCGGGCCGCCAGGGCCACCTCTGGTCGTGGCCGAGCTCCGTCGGGCACTGGACGCTCTGGTCGAGCCCTACGGCGACCTCGTCGTCGCACGTCACCTCGATGCCGACCCCCACTTCGATCCTGCAGAGCAATGCTCCGTGGATGCAGCGTGGATCACGTCCCTCGAACCGACGGTCCGAGGCCAGCGGATCGAGATCCGCTATGACGACGAGGGTGAGTTGTTCCTCTTCATAGGTGACGTCGGGATCCTCGAGTGGCGAGACCACAGCGACATCGACGGCGTGGTCGCCGAGGCGGCGGGCATCTGCGCCGGGGTCATGGCAGGTGACATCTGGGAGTGGCGCACCGCCCACGAGCGAGGCTGCGAGGTGGCGGGACCAGACGGACGTCGTTGGCGACTCACCTATGGGCGGCCCCGCTGGAAGTACTGGCCCCGGTGGGGCCTCTGGCCGGTCCGTCGCCGGCGATTGGTGGGGTATGTCGGTTGACGCCCGTGTCTCTCCGTGGCCCGCTGGCGGGTAGTGGCGGTAGTCGGGGTGCGCACGACCTGCGCGCCGGACGGACCCGGTTCGTCTCGCAAGCTGCCGGCGGCCACCTCGTGATCGATACTGTGCAGGTCGAGCGCGGGCGTCGGGCCGGCGCGAGCGGATTCCTGAGTTCCGGAGGATGCGCGTGAGCGACCTGAAGGTCGACTACGAGACGCTGCGCAGCAGCGCCGCGACCGCGAGGGTGATCAAGTCGGCGTTCGACGACCTGGCGTCCCGGGTCGGGGACACGCAGGACTGCTGGGGCCACCGCGGGATCGCCGACGCCATGCACACCTTCGGCACGAACTGGCGCTACCACCGCACGATCCTCAGCGAGGAGATCCAGGCCACCGGCGACAAGCTGGAGAAGTGCCTGGAGGTCTTCGAGGAGGCCGACCAGGCGCTGGCCTCGAGCGCGCCCACGAGCACCGTGGAACAGCCGGTGGCCCGATGAGCGCGCGACCCGGGGACTGGGGGCTGCTCGACCTCGACCGCGACCCGCTGCCCGGCGACCCGGACCAGGTGGCGGCCGAGGCGGCCCACTACCGCGACCTCGCCGACGAGATCCGCAGCCAGGTCGCCCGCCTGCGCGACCTGGCCGCCGGCACGAACGAGCTGGTCGGCCAGTTCGCCCCGGAGATCCGCGACAGCGCCGAGGAGCTCGCCGCGCACCTGAGCCAGGCGCAGGGCCGCTTCGACACCGTGGCCGAGCAGCTCGACCGCTGGCACCCGGAGCTGGAGTACGGGCGGGTCGAGACGGGCAGCCTGCTGCGCCGCGCCGAGGACGCGAAGCACGAGGCCGCGGTGAACGAGGCACCCACCACCCCCGTCGACCGGGCCGACCCCGCCGCGGTGGCCGCCGACCAGGCCCGCGACACCAGGCTGCGGCAGGCGACCTCGGAGCTCGCCACCCTGGTCGCGCGGTGCCAGACGCTCCTGGAGGAGGTCAACGGTGTCGGCGACGACGTCGCCCGGCGGATCCAGGACGCGTCGGAGGACCAGCTGGAGGACAGCTGGTGGGACCGGAACGTCCGCTCCTTCATCCACGAGCACGCCGACTTCCTGAAGCTCATCGCCGACGTGCTCACGTGGGCGGCGACCGGGCTGGCGATCGCGGTCCTGCTGCTGAGCAACCCGGCCGGGTGGATCGCCCTCGCGGCCATCGCCCTGACCGCCGGCGCCATGGTGATCCACACGGCCCTGGCGGCGAACGGTGACGGCTCCTGGGTCGACGTCGGCATGGACGCGTTCGCGCTGCTGACCTTCGGCGCCGGCAGGCTGCTGACCTCGGGCGCGCGGACGGCGCTGGCGGCCCGCGAGGGCATGGCCGCCTTCCGGGCGACGTCCACCGCCGCGCGGCAGGCATTCGCCAGCGCCAGCGGCTTCTTCGGCAGGGCCGGGGCCTGGCTGACGCGGAGCAACGTCGTGGCGCGGAACCTCCGGGGAGCCGGAGCGGGGCTGTCGCGGTTCCAGCAGGTGCGCAACCAGGTGCTGACGGGGGACGTCCCGCTGCTGTCCTGGCTGTCCTTCGGGGAGAAGCAGGGGGCGCTCCTGCACCAGGCGATCCAGACGTCGGTCGCGCAGCACGGCTCGGGCCTGCTGCTCAACAGCGCGCTGTGGATGTCCAACGGTGCGCGCACCGCCTTCCTGGCCGGTACCACGTCCGACATCGCGGGCAAGGTCGTCAACCCGGCCTTCCCGGGCCTCGGGCCGGACGGCGGACCGGTCCTCCCGGGGATCCCGGCGGTCGACCAGTGGCTCCAGGAGCACACGGTCCACGGCGTTCCGGTGTTCCGCTAGATGCTGGACCTGACCCGGCTCGCCCGGACGCTCGGCTTCGTCTTCCTCGGCTACTTCGCCGGCTGGCCGGTGCTCGCGGTGATCGGAGCCGTGCTGACCAAGGGCTTCGACGTCACCGGCTTCGAGCAGGTGTTCACCTGGTGGATCTGGCCCGTGCCGGTCGTCTTCCCGGTGCTGTCCGCAGTGCTGGCGGTCGACTTCTTCCGCAGGCTGCGCGGGCGTGGGCTCCGGCCGAGCCAGGTGACCGGGTACCGCTTCGTGGCCTTCCTGCTCACCTGCGGAGCCGCGTTCGCGATCAGCCGGCACTGGGAACCGCTCGCGGTCAGCGCCGTGTGCATGGTGCTGGTCTTCCTCCCGGCCAAGAAGCGCGCCGCCGCGTCGGCGGGCAGGCCATGAGCCTCTTCCGCCGTCGCAGGGCCGCACCGTCCACGACCGCCCGGGCGGCGCTCAAGGACCCGGTCTTCGCCTGCTCCACCCCGGGCGTGGCCGCCGTGCACGTCGACTACGACCCCGCGGTCTGGGTGCGCAGCCCCGCGCCGGGGCAGGACCGCACCGACTGGGTCGAGGCCCACCTGGCCGCCTACGCCGCCGACCTCGGCCTGAGCGCCTCGGATGCGCGCTACCAGCAGGCCCGGGTCACGCTCGACCTCGTCGCCGACAGCGAGCTGGGGCACACCTGCGACTTCGTCTCCCTGCAGGGCGAGGGGCAGGAGTCGGGCGTCATCGCCTACGTCAACGTGGTCGACGAGGAGCTGGGCCTGCTGGAGCACGGTGCCCCGGAGGCGTTCACCAGCATGGCCGACCTCGCCATCCAGGGGGCCCGGCCAGGGCGGCCGGAGTTCTTCCCCTCCCGCCGGCAGCCGCGCGCCTGGGAGGTGTCGCGCGTGCAGAGCCTGGACCCCCGGACGCAGTCCCCGTCGTTCCTCGAGCGCGGCTACCGCTGCATCCCGGCGGACGCGGCGGGGCCGGCGGTCCACCTGTACGGCGGTGCCTTCTACTCCTCGCCCGCCTCGGTCGGGCCTGTGCTCCACCTCTTCACCCGGGTCGACGTCGAGCGCGAGGGCGGACGTGGCTGACCGCACCGACCACGGCGGGCGCCCCGGCCTCTCCCTCGACGTGGCGGTGTCCGTCGACTTCGACCCGGGGACGTGGCTGGCGGGCCCGACCGACGGCGATGCGGAGGCGTGGACCGCCGGGGCGCTCGCCGCGGTCTGCGCCGACTTCGCGATCGCCGACGGCAGCGCGGAGCAGCGTGCGCTGCGCGAGGTGCTGCACGCCTTCGCCGCCGCCGACCTCGGCTCGGAGTTCCGCTTCCTGCGGTTGCGCAGCCTGGCCGAGGCCCCGATCGTCGCCGTGCTGCACGTCTGGCCGGCGGACCCGGACGACGTCGACCCCGCGCAGCAGGGTGCAGCGGTGCTCTCGGAGTTCGAGCCGGGGACCCGGTGGTACGACGCCGAGCCGCAGGTCGTCGTCGTGGACGAGGGAACGGGCCTGCGGCGGGCTGTGCGGTACGCCCTCGGCGAGGACGGCCGGCTCAGCAGCGTCATCCGCTACCACCGACGGGTCGTGCGGCCCGCTGCCGACGTGGTCCTCGGCAGCGCCGGGGCCGACCTGCGCACCACCGCGCTGGCGCTGGCGGACCTCGACGACCTCGCGCGGGCGGTCCGGCTGGCCGACCCGCGGGAGGTGGGCCGGTGACCGGGATCCGCTCCTACCGCATCGTCCTGCCGCCCCCGTGGGTGCGGGTCCCGCTCGGTCCGGAGGCGCGGGACCGGGTGCACGACATCGTGGAGCGGGCGGCCACGCAGGCGCCGAAGGAGATGTCGCCGGACCAGCTCGGCCCGCTCAAGCGGGAGCTGGAGCGGCGCATGCTCTCGCAGCTCGCATCGGCGGCGGAGCGCGGTGGGCTGGACCACTACTTCCCGCTCGGCCCGATGCACGGGATCCACCTGGGCGCATCCTTCTTCGTCGCCGCCGTGACCCCGCCGGGCGGAACGGCGGAGCTCTCACCCGACGACCTAGCCGGGGGCGTGCTGACCCAGCTCGTCGCCACCACGCCGGGGTCGACGGCGGTCGAGATCGCCGGCACCGTGTGGGTCCGCACCGAAGGCGTGATGCCGCCCGACCCCGACCGCGCGGGGGGCGTGGACGCGCCCGTCCGGCGGGTCAGCTACCTGACGGCGGTCCCCGACGATCCGCGGCAGTGGGTCCTCGTCAGCTTCAGCACCCTCGGCGACGGTGACCCCGAGAGCGAGCACACGTTGCTCACCGTCGAGCTGTTCGACGCGATCATGAGCACCTGGCGGTGGGCCACCGGCCCCGACGGCTGGGACTGACCAGCTCGGGCGGCGGCGGTCGGTACGGGCCGGCCCACCGGCTGCCGATGGAGGAAGGGACGGCGGCGCACGCCTCCGTCCCACCCCCGTCCGACACGCCGGGGTGTCACGGCCGCGGTCGGGATGACCGACACCGCATCCAGGGCCGCCACGCTCGGAATCCGGGGACAAGTCGACAAGACATCGGACCGTGAGACCGGTCACCGACCGCCTCCGGTGCACTGTGCAACGAATGGGAAACGGGGCGTCCGCGAGGTGTCCCGGAGAGGCCTTCGGAGACCCCTGCGCTCCCTAGCCTTCGGGTTGTCCGCGGCGCTTCCCCAGCCGCGGAGCACGACCCCGAGGAGCTCCCCGTGAACGCGCCCGCCCATCCGGCTCTCACCCCCGTCCCGAGCGCGGGGCTGCCCGACGAGGGGTTGGCGCTGGTGCTGGAGCTGATGGCGTACGAGCCGGCGGCGCCCGCCCCGGCTGCCGACGGCGGGCTGATCGGCCGGGCCCAGGACTGGGCGCAGCGGGCGGCTTCCTGGGGCGAGGGACCGCGAGGAGCCTGGCGTGCCTGGTGAGCTGATCTGGCTGGCCGTCTCCCTGCTCAGTAGCGTCGGCCTCGTCGTCGCCCTGGGCACCAGCTCCACCGCGCGCTACGAGTTCGAGCGCAACGGTGTCCAGCAGCAGCGCCGCAAGGCCGCCGCGCCGGCCCCGGTGGCCGTGGCCGCCCCGACCACGGCGGCGACGGCGCGAGCCGAGCAGCCCGCGGCGGCCGCGGTGGCCACCCACCCCTCCGGGCGGCTGGCGACGGTCACCCCGATGGTCACCGGCTGGTGGCTGCTCGACGGCCCCGGCGCCCCGCTGGCCGGCCCCTTCGCCGACGTGATCGACGCCGACTGGGCCGCCTTCTCCCTCGGGCTGCCCGACACCGCGAAGCCCGTCTACGGCACCCAGCGGGAGGACGGCGGAGTGGTGCGCCGCCAGTCGCCGTCGGAGCGCGTCTGGCTCGAGGAGCTGGGCCGGCAGCTGGACCGGCTGCCGGCGGACTGGGACGAGCTGATCACCGACGACGACGCCCTGACGACGCTGGCCGTCGACGTCACCGCCGCGCTGCTCGAGGCCGGGCTCCCGCTGCACGACGGCGACGGGCCGGCGCGCGCCTCCGGTGGGGCCTGCCTGACGCCGCGCCCCGAGCTCGGCGGGCTGGTCGTCGCCTGGCGGCAGCACGAGCGGATGAGCGTCCAGCAGGTGCGGGGCGCCGAGGCCGACGAGGCCGTGCAGCGCACGATGTCCAGCGCCGTCGCGGCCGTCCTGGAGCAGCTCGGGTTCGCGGTGGAGCCCTACGGCTCGACCGGCGGCCACCTGGTCACCGCGAGCGGCCGCTGACTACTCGTCGAGGAAGCGCTCGATCACCGGCGCCAGCTCCTGCGCCTCGGTGATCAGCGCGATGTGCCCGCCCGGGTAGACGTGCAGCCGCCCGTGGGGGAGCAGGCGCGCCATCAAGCGGGCGTTCACCACCGGGATGATCGGGTCGTCGTCACCTGCGACCACCAGCGTGGGCTGCCGGATCAGCCGCAGGAAGGGCAGCGAGCTCCAGCCCGCGCTGGAGGCCAGCTGATAGTAGTACCCCCGCCTCGGCCCCACCCGGGTGTTGGCGTGCAGCACTGCGGCTGCGCGCTCCGGCTCGGTGCGCATCGTCCCGCCGTAGATGTCCCCGGCGATCCGCCGCGCGTAGTCGGGGTCGCGGTGCCGGCGGGGGGTGAGCATGCGGGCGAGCACCCGCGGGTGGGCCGGCACCATCAGCGACCCGGTCGCCGTGGCGGCCAGCACCAGCTTCCGGCAGCGCCGGCGGTGCTGGACGGCGAAGTGCTGGGCCAGCCCGCCGCCCCACGACAGCCCCAGCACGTCGACCGGCTCGTCGTAGCCCAGCCGGCTCAGCAGCCCGGCCACCACCGGGCTGAGCGTGGACAGCACGTAGGGGACGACGGGGCGCGGTGACCCGCCGACCCCCGGCACGTCGAACCGGACGACGGTGCGCCGGGGGTCCAGCGCGTCCACCAGCGGCTGCAGCACCTCGAGGCTCGCGCCGATGCCGTTCATCAGCAGCAGCGGGGGCACCGCGTCGTCCGACCCCGGCCGGACGGCGGCCCGGATCGTCCGTCCCTGGACGGTCAGGCTGCGCACGACCTCCGGGCTACTTGTCGAAGACATAGGTCCCCGGCGCCTCGGCGAGCACCTCCAGCCCGTTGCCGCCGAGCTCGGCCGGCGCCGGGACCTCCTCGCCGGAGCGGTCGCCGAGCCAGGTCATGAAGTCCGGCCACCAGGAGCCCTTGACCGTCTCGGCCGACCTCAGCCACTGCTGCGGGTCCGGCGGTGTGGACCCCGCGACCTGGAGCGTCGACTTCGGGTTCCCCGGGGGGTTCACCAGCGAGGCGATGTGGCCGCTCGTGGAGAGGATGAACCGGCTCTCGCCGCCCAGGAGCTGCGTCGTCCGGTAGCAGGCCTCCCAGGGGCAGAGGTGGTCGGCGATCCCGGCCGTGGCGTAGGTGTCCACGGTGACCGCCGACAGGTCTACCGGCGAGCCGAGCATCGACACCGCGCCCGGCTCGGTCAGGGCGTTGCGGACGGCGACGTCGATGAAGTCGCGGTGCAGCCCGGCCGACATGCGGGTGGTGTCGGCGTTCCAGAAGAGGATGTCGAAGTTCGGCGGCGGCTTGCCCTGCAGGTAGTTGTTGACCCAGTAGTTCCAGATCAGGTCGTTGGGCCGCAGCCAGGCGAAGACCTCGGCCAGCTGGGCGCCGTCCAGGTACCCCTTCCTGCGGGAGCGCTCGGTGGCGGCCTCCACCGCGTCGGGGTCCATGAGCGCCGACACGGTGCCCGCCCGCGACCAGTCCAGGACGGTGACGGCGTAGCTGGCCGCGCGCACGCGGTCCTGCCGGCCGGTCGCGGCGAGGTGCGCGAGGACCATCGCGGTGATGATGCCGCCGGAGCAGAAGGCCTGGAGGGCCACCTGCTCCTGGCCGGTGATCCGCTCGACGACGTCCATCGCGTCGACGAGCGCCTGGCCGTAGGTGTCGAGGTCCCAGTCGGCGTGCCGCTCGTCGGGGTTGCGCCACGAGATCATGAAGACCTGCTGGCCGGCGGAGACGTAGTGCTCCACGATGCTGCGGCCCGGCGCCAGGTCGGTGATGTAGTACTTGTTGATCGTTGGCGGGACCATGACCAGCGGCAGCGAGCGGACCTTCTCCGTCGTCGGCCGGTACTGGATGAGCTCGAACACCGGCGTCCGGAAGACGACGGCGCCCGGCGTCACCGCGAGGTCCTCGCCGACGGTGAACGCGTCCGGCTCGACCATCGAGGGCACGCGCGGCGGCGAGGTCAGGTCCGACACCATCCGGCGCACGCCCTCGACGACGTTGCGGCCGCCGGTGTCGATGGTCGCCTTCAGCGCCAGCGGGTTGAGGAACGGTACGTTGCTGGGGGCGAGCGCGTCGACGAGGTTCGTCGCGGTGAAGCGGATCCGCTCGTCGTCCTGCCAGTCCAGGTCGGCGTCCTCGATGAGCTCCCACGCGGTCCGGGCCGTGGCCAGGTGCAGCTGTATGGCCCGCTTCAGCAGCGGGTTGCCGGTCCAGGCCGGGTCGGCGAACCGCTTGTCCTTCTTCCCGGGGGCGAGCTCCGACCGGCCGGTGGTGATCCGGCCCAGCTCGCCCACGAGCTCGCCCGCCCGGCGCGCGACGGTGCCCGGCTTGCGGGCCAGCGAGGAGCCGAAGCGCACCGCCGTGCCCGCCGGGGGCACGAGTCGGCGCAGGGGGCCGCGGGCGGCGTCGACCAGGACCATGTCGAGGCCGGTGGCGGCCTCCGCGGCAGCCTCCGGGGTGCCGGTCTCGGCCACGGCAGTGGGGCGTTCCGGCGGGGGAGCGGAGGCGTTGCGGGCCGGTTCGGTCGCGGGCTGGGCCATGGCGGTCTCCTTCACGCGCGCCGCCTGCGGGGAGCCGGGACGCCGGTCCCCGAGGCGCGGATGTGACCTCGCCCACTCAACCACACCTTCCGGAACGGGGCAGGCCGCGAGAGGACGGCTGCGGGCCCGTTGTGGAGCACATGCTCTAATTCGCGGCATGGCTCGCCCCCGGCTCCACTCGCCCGACGCGCTGCTCGACGCGGCCGAGGCGCTGGTGGTCGGCTCCGGGCGCCCCGGGCTGACCGTCCGCGCGCTGGCCGCGCGCGCGGGCGCCTCGAACGGCAGCGTCTACCACGCGTTCGGCGACCTGGAGACGCTGCTCGCCAGCGCCTGGCTGCGTCGGGCCCGCCAGTTCCTCGCGCTCCTGCGGGATGCGGTGGACGCCGAGCTGGCGGCGGGCGGAGGACGGCGGGCGGTCCAGGCCGCGGCCGACTCCCCCGCGCGGCTGGCCGAGCAGGACCTCGGTGCCGCCCAGCTGCTCACCGCCCTCACCCGCGAGGAGATCCTGGCCGAGGGCGTGGCCGAGCCCGTGGCGGCCGACCTCCGGGCGCTCGACCGGGAGCTGGCCGGCGTGCTGCGCACCCTGGCCCGGGCGACCCACGGCCGGGCCGACCGGGCGGCGGTCGACGTCGTCACCACGTGCGTCGTGCGCCTGCCGGCGGCGCTGCTGTTCCCCGAGATCCGCGCCGGCCGGGTGCGTCCCCTGACCCGCCGGCACCTGGCGGCCGCCGTCGGCGCCGTCCTCGACACCCCCTAGGAGAACCGATGCCCACCCTGGACCGCCACGACGACGTCTTCGTCCTCGACCTCGGCGACACCGAGAACCGTTTCCACCCCGACTGGCTGGCGCAGGTGGAGGCCGCCCTGGACGAGGTGGAGCGGGCCGAGGGCGCGCGCGCCCTGGTCACCGCGGCCACCGGCAAGTTCTTCTCCAACGGCCTGGACCTGGACTGGCTGTTCGCTCACGCCGACCAGCACGAGGCCTACGTCGTCCGCGTGCACGAGCTCTTCGCCCGCGTGCTCTCGCTGCCGCTCGTCACCGTCGCCGCGCTGCAGGGGCACACCTTCGCGGCCGGCGCGATGCTCTCGCTGGCGCACGACTTCCGCGTCATGCGGGCCGACCGCGGCTTCTGGTGCCTGCCCGAGGCCGACATCGGCATCCCGTTCACCCGCGGCATGTCCGCCCTGATCCAGGCCCGCCTCAGCCCGCAGGCCGCGCACGAGGCGATGACCACCGGACGGCGCTACGGCGGCGCCGACGCGCAGGCCGCCGCGATCGTGGACCGCGCGGTCGACGAGGACGTCGTCCGTCCGACCGCTGTGGAGCTGGCCGCGTCGCTGGCCGGCAAGGCCGGCGACACACTGGGCACCATCAAGGCCCGGATGTACGCGCCGGCGCTCGCCGTCCTCCGCGACCGGAGCAACCCCACGGGCTGAGCCGGCAGGCGCTCAGACGATCGCGCTGGTGCCGGTGACCCCTCGGCCGACGATCAGGGTGTTGACCTCGCGGGTGCCCTCGTAGCTGTAGATGGCCTCGGCGTCGGCGACGTACCGGCCCACGTGGTTCTCCAGCAGGATCCCGTTGCCGCCCATCAGCTCGCGGGCCCAGCCCACGGTCTCCCGCATGCGCATCGTGCAGAACGCCTTGGCCAGCGAGGCCTGCTCGTCGGTCATCTCCCCGGCGCCCTGCAGGTGCGACAGGCGCGCGCACATCGCCGCCGACGCGGTGATGTTGCCCAGCATCCGCACGAGCAGGTCCTGCACGAGCTGGAACTCCACGATCGGCTGGCCGAACTGCTCGCGGCCCATCGCGTAGCGCAGCGCATGCTCGTAGGCGCCGCGCGAGCAGCCGACCGCCGACCACGCCACGCCGGCGCGGGTCATGCGCAGCACGTTCGCCGTCTCCCGGAAGCTGTGCGCCTCCTGCAGCCGGTTCTCCTCGGGCACCCGCACGCCCTCGAGCGTGATGTGCGCGTTCTGCACCGCTCGCAGGGCGATCTTGTCCTTCAGGTCGACGGTCGTGAACCCGGGCGTGCCCTGCTCGACGACGAAGCCCAGCACCCGCTCGGTCTCCACGTCCCGGGCCCAGATGATCGTCAGGTCGGCGAAGCTGGCGTTGCCGATCCACTTCTTCTCGCCGTCGAGCACCCACTCGTCGCCGTCGCGGCGGCAGGTGGTCTGCAGGCCCTTGGCGACGTCGGACCCGTGGTCGGGCTCGGTGAGGCCGAAGGCGCCGATGAGCTCCATGCGCGCCATGGCGGGCAGCCAGCGCTCCTTCTGCTCCTCGGAGCCGCACAGGTAGATCGACCCCATGGCCAGGCCGCCGTGCACGCCCATGAACGTGGAGATCGACGGGTCGCCCTTCGACAGCTCCATCGCGATCATGCCGTCGACCAGCTGCGAGCGGCCGGGGCAGCCGTAGCCCCGGTAGGGGTTCCCCGCGATGCCCAGCTCGGCCATCGCGGGGATCAGCTGGCGGGGGAACTCGCCTCGGGTCCAGTACTCGTTGATGACCGGCTCGACCTGCTCGTCCATGAACGCGCGCACGCGGTGCAGCAGGGCCCGCTCGTCGTCGTCGAGGAGCGCCTCGAGGTCGTAGAAGTCGGACGTGATGGTCGAGCGGTCGGTCATCGTCCCCACCTACCCGGGGGACCCGGCAGCAACCGGGGCGTGCGCGAAGGGGTGAGCGGGCACGACAGGGCGGAACCCCGCACACAGGAGGCGTCCCGTGACCCGATCCATCGCCGACCAGACCGTGGAGGAGCTGGGCGGCCCCGGCAGCGTGCTGGTCCGCCAGCGCAAGGACCACATCGAGCTCGACCGGCTGCTGCAGGAGCTCGACGGCAGCACCGGCGCCGCGCAGGAGGAGGTGCTCAACCGCATCGACCGGCTGGTGTTCAGCCACGCCTTCGCCGAGGAGACCGTGCTCTGGCCGGTGATCCGGCGCGTGCTGCCCGACGGCGACGCGCTGACGCTGCAGGTCGAGGAGGAGCACCAGGAGGTCAACGAGCTCGTCACCGCGCTCGAGCGCGACGGCCTCGACCACCCCGAGCGGCCGGCCCGGCTGCGCCGGCTCGTGGAGGTCCTGCGGGAGGACGTCCGCGACGAGGAGGACGTGCTCTTCCCTCGGCTGCAGGAGGCGCTCGGCCACGAGGAGCTCCGGGCGCTCGGCCGCCGCTGGGCGCTCATGGCCCGGATCTCGCCCACCCGCCCGCACCCCACGGTGTCGCGCCGCCCGCCGGGCAACGCCCTGTCGGGCCTGCCGCTGTCGCTCATCGACCGCACCCGCGACCTGGTCGACGCCGGTGTCCGCCGCGCACCGGACCGGTTCGTCCCGGCCGGCCGGGCGCTGAGCAAGGGGCTGGCCGGCGTCGCCGCCGTCGTCGAGCGGGTGCCGCTGTCCCGCCGTGGCGACAAGCCGCCGACCAGCCGCTGACACGACGAAGGGCCCGGCACCTCGCGGTGCCGGGCCCTTCGCGCACCCCTGGGGGACCCTGCTCAGGTCGTCTGCTTGTCCTTGGGCTCGGCGCGGGCGTCGAGCTGGATCTCCTTCTCGGCCCTCGGCACGCCGTCCTTGAGCTCCTTCGACCGCTCGATCTCGGCGTCGAGCTCGATGCCGAACAGCAGCGAGACGTTGATCAGCCAGAACCAGATCAGGAAGATCACGACGCCGGCGAGAGCGCCGTAGGTCTTGTTGTAGCTGCCGAAGTTGCTCACGTAGAAGGCGAACGCCGCCGAGGCGACGACCGCCACGAGGATCGCGACACCGGCACCCGGGCTCACCCACTTGAAGCCGCGCAGCTTCACGTTGGGCGTGGAGTAGTAGAGGACCGCGATCATCAGCGCCAGGACGACCAGGACGACCGGCCACTTGGCGATGTTCCAGATGGTCTGGCCGGTCTCGCCGACCCCGATGGCGGAGCCGATGGCGTCCACGACCGGGCCGCTGAGCACCAGCAGTGCCACGATGACCGCGGCGAACAGCACGCCGACCAGCGTCACCAGCAGCTGCAGGGGCTTGAGCTTCCAGACCTTGCGGCCTTCCGGCGTCTCGTAGACGACGTTGGCGGCGCGGGTGAAGGCCCCGACGTAGCCCGACGCCGACCAGATGGCGGCGGCGAGACCGATGACCAGGCCGAAGCCGGCGGTCGAGGTGTTGCCGGCGATCTGCTCGATCACGGGGTTCAGCGTGTCCGCGGCGCTCGCCGGGACCACCGTGGTCAGCGCGTCGCTGAGCTGCTGGGGCGTGGTGAGCAGCCCGACGATGGAGGTCAGCGCGATCAGCGCGGGGAACAGGGCCAGCACGCCGTAGTAGGTGAGAGCGGCGGCCCAGTCGGTGAGGTTGTCCTCGCTGAACTCCTTCAGCGTCCGCTTGAGCGTGCCTCCCACCTTGGGAGAGGGGTCCGCGCCGGTGGGCGCGAAGTCCGACCGGGTGCCGCTGACGTTGTCGTCGTCGGGCGCCGGGTCGGCTGCGGCGTGGTTGCCGTGGAAGCGGGTGTCCGCCGCGGTGCGGCTGGACGAGCCGGTGGCTCGGGCCATGAAGGTGTCCTCCGGTCGGCGAGGGCGGTCGTCCCCGGTGTTTCCCCGGACGATCCCGTTCCATGCCCGACGCGCCGACGACGGCGTGTCCCGGGGGTCAGCGCATCCCGGAGACCGGTGACCACTCGCCGGCCCCGGCCGTCGCCTCCTCGACGCCGGACAGCGGGTCCGGCCGGCGCGGAGGGCCCGACCGCAGCCCGACCAGCGCGACCACCACGACGACGGCGGAGGTGACCACCCCGACCAGGGCGAGGAGGGTGAACGCGATGGCCCTCGGGAGGCCGGTCGCGGGGTCGAGGGTGGCCGCGATCAGCGTGACCGCCACCGTGCTGCCGAGCGCCTGGCCGACGGACCGGGCGATGGAGTTCACCGCGTTGGCGACCCCGGTCTCGTCCTCGCGCACGGCCTGGACCACCAGCGCCGGCAGCGCCGCGTAGGCCACCGTCACCGACAGCTGGGTGAGCAGGCCGGCCGCGATCACCTGCCACGGCTCGCCACGGAGCCCGGCGAGCAGCCCGAAGCCGACGACGCCGCACGCCGCACCGGCCATCAGCGTGGGCAGCGCCCCGAACCGGCTGACCACGCGGCCGGCGAACGGGGCGACGACGATGCCCAGCACCCCGCCGGGCAGCAGGTAGACCACCGCGGCCTCCAGCACGCCGGCCCCGAACCCGTAGCCGGTGACCTCCGGCGGTGACTGGACGTACTGGAGGACAGCGAGGAACGAGGCGAACAGCGCGATCCCCGTCATCAGGCCGGCGACGTTCGGGATCACGGTGCGCCGGTCGGCGAGCATGGCGGGCCGCACCAGGGGCTCGGCGGTGCGCCGCTGCAGCAGCACCCACCCGGAGAGGACGACGGCGGAGCCGACGAGGCAGCCGATCGTGCCGGGGGAGGACCAGCCCCAGGTCGGCCCCTGCGACAGGGGGAGCAGCAGCAGGACCAGCCCGGCGCCGAGCACGACCGCGCCCCACCAGTCGATCCGGCCGGTCGCGGTGCCCGGGTGGCCCGGCAGCAGCCACGCCACGAGCGCGAGGGAGACCAGGCCGACGCCGAGCCCGACCCAGAAGGCGTGCCGGTAGTCGCCGTCGTCGCCGGTGAGCAGGCCGGTGGTCACGAGGCCGACCACGCCGCCGACCGCCAGGGTGCTGCTGACCACCGACATGGCCACGCTCAGCCGGCCCTCGGGGAGCTCGCGGCGCAGCACGCTGATCGACAGCGGGAACAGCCCGTAGGAGGCGCCCTGCAGCACGCGGGCCACCAGCAGCAGCGGCAGCGACTCGGTCACGATCGCCAGCAGCGTGCCGACGGAGACCGCGGCCAGGATGCCCAG
The DNA here is from genome assembly GCF_004571075.1 of Blastococcus sp. TF02A-35. GTDB lineage: Bacteria > Actinomycetota > Actinomycetes > Mycobacteriales > Geodermatophilaceae > Blastococcus. Next base: position 117,295 of record NZ_SPQP01000003.1, on the reverse strand, counting down.
GATGACCGGGCGCTCGCCGCGCAGGTCGCCCAGCCGGCCCAGGACCGGGGTGAGCACCGCGGCGGCCAGCAGGTTGGCGGTGAGCACCCAACCGGCCGCGCCGGGGGAGATGCCGAGCTGCTCCTCGATCCGCCCGAGCGAGGGCACGACGAGGCTCTGCAGCAGCGAGAGGGTGGTGACCCCGAGGGAGAGCGCGACGACCAGCACCACGGGACGGGTGGCGGGTGTGGGGTCGGGCACGGGTCGATCAGACCATGCCGCCGGGACGCCGCCTCCCTTGCGCTCGGCCACCCCTGGGTGTGCTTCCCGTCACACCTCGTTAGGTGAACAACAGGTTCGGACGATTGAGACACCGGTGATCGGGGGACAGAGTCCCTCGACGACGTACCGCCGCCCGTGACCCGGCGGTGGAAGAACAGCTTTGGGGGAGAGATCTGATGATGATGTGGCCGGCCGTGGCCCTGCTGGGGTTCCTGGTCCTGACGGCCCTGGTCATCGCGATGGGCACCCAGTCCACCGCTCGCTACGAGCAGGAGCAGCGTGCCGCTGCCCGCTCGGCCGGCGCCCGCACCGCCTCCGAGGCGGTCGGCGCGAGCGCGTAGCGCACCGAACAGCCGACGGCGCCCCGTCCTCCCTCGGGAGGGCGGGGCGCCGTCGTCCGTTCAGAGGACGTCGGCGGGGGTGTCCAGCACCGTGCGGTCGAGGGACTCCAGCAGGTCGAACCAGCCGCGGGTGCGGGGCAGCTCCCAGCGCCAGAAGTAGCGGGCCGCCGCCCGCTTCCCCTCGTAGAAGGCGCCCTCGCCGCTCTCGGCCGCGAGCGCCTGCTCCAGCCACAGCCAGGCCACCACGATGTGGCCCGCGGCCTCCAGGTAGACGTGCGAGTTGGCCAGCGCCAGGTCCGGGTCGCCGGTGCCCCACAGCGTCGCGGTGACCGCACCCATGCGCGCGACCGCGGCGTCGAGGTCGGCGGCGAAGCCGGCCCACTCGGTGCCGGCGGCCCGCGCCGTCGTCGCGCTGATCGTCTCGCCGAGCAGCGCCAGCCCGGCACCGCCCTGCATGACGACCTTGCGGCCCAGCAGGTCCAGGGACTGGATGCCCTGCGTGCCCTCGTGGATCGGGTTGAGCCGGTTGTCCCGGTAGAACTGCTCGACCGGGTAGTCGCGGGTGTAGCCGTAGCCGCCGTGCACCTGGATGGCCAGGTCGTTGGCGACCAGCCCCCACTGCGAGGGCCAGGCCTTCGCGACCGGGGTCAGCATGTCCAGCAGCAGGTGGGCCCGGTCGCGGTCCTCCTGCGACTCGGCGGTCTGCTCCTCGTCGACCAGCCGCGCGCAGTACAGCCCCAGGGCCATGCCGCCCTCGGCGTAGGACTTGGCGGCCAGCAGCATCCGGCGCACGTCGGTGTGCTCGATGATCGGGACCATCGGCGACGCGGGGTCCTTGCCCGCCGGGGGACGGCCCTGCGTGCGGGTCCGCGCGTACTCCAGCGCGTGCAGGTAGCCGGTGTAGGCCAGCACCGTCGCGCCCACGCCGACGCCGATCCGCGCCTCGTTCATCATGTGGAACATGTAGGTGAGGCCGCGGTGCGGCTCGCCCACCAGGTAGCCGACGGCGCCGGCCCGGCCGCCCGGGGTGTGCACGCCCTCCCCGAAGTTCAGCAGGGTGTTCGTCGTGCCCCGGTACCCCATCTTGTGGTTGAGGCCGGCCAGGACGACGTCGTTGCGCTCGCCCAGGGAGCCGTCGGGGTTGACCAGGAACTTCGGCACGATGAACAGCGAGATGCCCTTCACCCCGGGCGGACCACCGGGGATCTTGGCCAGCACCAGGTGCACGATGTTCTCGGTCAGCTCGTGGTCGCCGCCGGAGATCCACATCTTGTTGCCGGACAGCCGGTAGGTGCCGTCGTCCTGCGGCACGGCCTTGGTGGTGATGTCGGCCAGCGAGGAGCCCGCCTGCGGCTCCGACAGCGCCATCGTGCCGAACCAGCGGCCCTCGAGCTCGGGCCGCGCGAACGTGTCGATCTGCTGCTGGCTGCCGTGGGCCAGCAGCAGGCGGGCGTTGCCCATCGTGAGGAACGGGTAGGCCGAGGTGCCGACGTTGGCCGCCTTGAACCAGGCGAACACGGCCTGCCCGACGGTGTGCGGCAGCTGCATGCCGCCGTACTCCTCGTCGAACGAGCCGGCCATCAGGCCGGCGTCGGTGAAGACCTTCAGCGCCTTGGCCACCTCGGGGACGAGCACGGCCTTGCCGTCGACCATGTGCGGCTCGTTCTCGTCGGCCTTGCGGTTGTGCGGCGCGAAATGGTCCGCGGCGATCTGCTGGGCGAGGTCCATCACCGCGTCGAAGGTCTCGCGGGAGTGCTCGGTGAACCGCGGCCGCTTGGTCAGCGACTCGACGTCCAGCCACTCGTGCAGCAGGAAGTCCAGGTCACGGCGGGACAGGATCAGCGACGACTGCACGGGAGGACCTCCGGACGGCGGGCGAGAGCACCCTCACAGTAGGCGTCCCCCCGAAGCCTGGTCGCCGTCCCCGCCGGCCAGCGGTCCGAGGACGTCGGCGGGGTCGCCCGCCAGCTCCAGCGTCTCGAGGACGGCGAGCAGCCGGCGTTCCTCGTAGCGGAAGTGGGACTCCATGATCGCCTCGATGCCGGCCAGGTGGCGGTCCAGCTCCGCGGGCGGAGCTGCGCGGTCCACGGCTGCCTGCAGCCCGCCGAGCAGGTGGCCGATCATCGAGTGGTCCTGCTGCAGGTACCGCAGGGTCTCCCGCAGCTCCGGGTGCCGGGCGCCGACCGCCGGGAACAGGTCCCGGTCCTCGCCCTCGTGGTGCCCGGTGAGCGCGGTGCAGAAGCCGTGGCAGAACAGCAGCAGCTCGCGTGCCGCGGGCTCGGCCGGATCGCCGTCGGCGAGCGCGCGCCGTGTCAGCCGCAGCGCGGCGCGCATGCGCTCGTGGACCAGTCGCAGCTCGGTGCCCCAGGCGACCAGCCTGGCCGTGCCGCCCTCAGTCACGGGGCGGCGGAGGGGACGACGGTGTCACGTCGTGCTCCTTCGGTTCCACGCCTCCATGCCTGGCACGGTCTGCCACCGGCACGCGACGCTGGCCGGACCCTAGCGCGTCGCGGTGCCGGTGGTCAGCGGTTGGCGTCGCCGGGGCGGCCCACCGGCGGGGCCGTGGACGTCGGGGACGCTGCGCCGACCGCCTCCGTCGCCTGCTCGGCCGGGTCCTCGACGTCGTGCGTCGACGTGGCGCTCTGCTGGCGGGCCTGGATGCCGGACTTGTTGCTCAGCTCCAGCTGCGGCAGGAACAGGAACACGAAGAACCCGACCGCCACGACCACGGCGGCGATGAGGAAGACCAGGTCGATCGAGTCGGAGAACCCGGCCTTGAACGGCTGCGCCAGGAAGCCGGGCAGCTCCTGGATGAACGAGGTGTCCGACAGGTCGGTGCCGGCCTCCAGCCGGCCGCTCTGCACCGCCTGGGCCACCCGCGGGTCCTCCGCGGCCGCCGTCGCCACCCGGTCGCCGATGTCCTCGGGCAGCCGGGTGAACAGGATGGACAGGAAGGCCGCGGTGCCGATCGTGCCGCCCATCTGGCGGAAGAAGGTCACCGACGAGGTGGCCACGCCCATCTCCCGCGGGGAGACGGCGTTCTGCACGGCGAGGATGACCGGCTGGAAGTTGAAGCCCAGCCCCAGGCCGAGCAGCACCATGAAGGGCACGATCGCCCAGATCGAGGTGTCGGCGCCGACGACGAACGACATCGACAGCAGCGCGACGACCATCAGCGCGATCCCCACCAGCGGGAAGACCTTGTACTTCCCGGTCCTGGAGATCGCGATGCCCGAGCTCATCGCGCCGACCATGATCCCGGCGACGAGCGGGATCATCTGCAGGCCCGCGACGGTGGCGCTGGAGCCGTGGACGATCTGCAGGTACTGCGGGAGCAGCAGCAGGCCGCCGAACATGCCGGCGCCCATGACGACCGACCCGATGCCGCTGACGGCGAAGCTGCGGTTGGCGAACAGGCGCAGCGGCAGCAGCGCGTCGTCGCGGTAGGCCCGCTCGGCCAGCACGAACAGCACGAACCCGACCGCGCCGATGGCGTAGCAGGTCACCGCCCGCCCCGAGGTCCAGCCCCAGGTCCGGCCCTGCTCGGCGACGATCAGCAGCGGCACCAGGAAGGTGACCAGTGCCAGCGCGCCCGGCCAGTCGATGCGGTGGTCGCGGCGCTCGTGCGGCAGGTGCAGCACCCGCCACACGGCGGCGAAGGCGAGCACGCCCAGGGGCACGTTGATCCAGAAGATCCAGCGCCAGCCGTCCACGCCGACGATGGAGGCGTGGCCGGCGAAGAACCCGCCGATGACCGGGCCGAGCACGCTCGAGGTCCCGAAGACGGCCATGAAGTAGCCCTGGTACCGCGACCGCTCACGCGGCGGGACGATGTCGCCGATGATCGCCAGCGCCAGGGACATCAGGCCGCCGGCGCCGATGCCCTGGACCGCCCGGTAGGCGGCCAGCTGGTACATGGTGTCGGCGATGCCGCACAGCGCCGAGCCGACCACGAAGATCGCGATGGCGAAGAGGTAGAACGGCCGCCGTCCGTAGATGTCGGACAGCTTCCCGTAGAGCGGGGTGGCGATCGTCGAGGTGATGAGGAACGCCGTCGTCGCCCAGGCCTGGAGGTCGTAGCCCTGCAGGTCGTCGGCGATCGTCCGGATGGCGGTGGCCACCACCGTCTGGTCCAGCGCCGCCAGGAACATGGCGACCATCAGGCCGACCAGGATCGTGACGATCTGGCGGTGGGTGAACGCGCCGTCCGCGCCGCCGGCCGTGGAGGCGCCGTGCGGTGCGGGCCCGCCGGGCCGCTGGGTGGTCTGGCTCATGGGTTCTCCCCCGGGGGCGTGACGTCGGTGGGTGGTGCGGAGGTGGGCGCGGTTCCCGGGTAGCCGGGGAGGACGGCGGCGAGGTCGTCGAGGAACCGGCTCAGCAGGGCGGTCAGCGTGGCGACGTCGTCGTCGCTCCAGGCGGCCGTCACGGACGCGAGGTGGACCTCGCGCTCGTCGCGGAGCGCGACCAGCGCAGCGAGGCCCGCGTCGGTGATGACCAGCCGGCTGGCGCGGCCGTCGGCCTCGTCGGCGACGCGGCGGACCAGCCCGGCCTCGACCAGCGCGGCGACGTGCCGGCTGATCGTCGACGGGTCGGAGTGCACCAGGTCGGCCAGGGCCCCCTGGCGCAGCGGCCCGAGCCGGGCCAGCGGGTTGAGCAGCAGCAGGGCGGCGCGGTCGCGGGTCGGGCTGGACAGCCGCGTGCGTGCGGCCTGCACCAGCCGCAGGAACCGCGGCAGCTCCTCGGCCAGGGTGCGGATGTGCGCCGACCGCTCCGGGCCGGAGCCGGGCGGGGCGGACGTCGTCACGAAGGGCCTTCCGGAATCTGTGCAGAGTGCATGCCGTTGCATCAAGCAAACATCCTGGCGTGCGGCGGGCGCAATGTGACCTGGCCGACCGCCCCTCCCGGCCGGGCGCCACCGGCCGTGGCGGGTGGGATCCTTGACGCGACGCCCCCTGTACCCGCACCACCGGAGAGGAACCCGTGAGTTCTGAGCACCCCGACCCCCGGTCGCGGCGCGACGACCTCCGGGAACGCCTCGCAGGGCTGACCCTGGCCGACGAGCACCGGCTGCGGCGTCGGCTCGACGGGCTGCGCCGCACCCGCGACCCGCAGGCCCGCGACCGGCAGCGGGAGCGGATCGCCGCCGACGTCGCCGTCGCCGAGGAGCGCATCGCCCGCCGGCGGGCCGCCGTCCCGGTGGTCACCTACCCCGAGGAGCTCCCGGTCAGCGGGCGTCGCGACGACATCGCCGCCGCCCTGCGGGACGCGCAGGTGGTGGTGGTCGCCGGTGAGACGGGCTCGGGCAAGACGACCCAGCTGCCGAAGATCGCTCTCGAGCTCGGCCGTGGCGTGCGCGGGCGCATCGGGCACACGCAGCCGCGCCGGATCGCCGCGCGCAGCGTCGCGGAGCGGATCGCGGAGGAGCTGGGGACGCCCCTGGGCGAGGCCGTCGGCTACAAGATGCGCTTCAACGACCAGGTGTCGGACTCCACCCTGGTCAAGCTGATGACCGACGGCGTGCTCCTCGCCGAGATCGCGCACGACCGGCTGCTGCGGCAGTACGACACGATCATCCTCGACGAGGCCCACGAGCGGAGCCTGAACATCGACTTCCTGCTGGGCTACCTGGCCCAGCTGCTGCCGAGGCGCCCCGACCTCAAGCTCGTCATCACCTCGGCCACCATCGACGTCGAGCGGGTGGCCAAGCACTTCGGCGACGCCCCCGTCGTCGAGGTCAGCGGGCGGACCTACCCGGTGGAGGTCCGTTACCGGCCGGTCGTCGACCCGGACGACCCGGAGGCCGACGAGGACCGGGACCAGGTCACCGCCATCGTCGACGCCGTCGACGAGCTGGTGGCCGAGGGCCCGGGCGACATCCTGGTGTTCCTCGCCGGCGAGCGGGAGATCCGCGACACCCAGGACGCCCTCGCCGAGCGCGCGCACCCGGGCACCGAGATCGTCCCGCTCTACTCACGGCTGTCGGCCGCCGACCAGCACAGGGTCTTCGCCCCGCACACCGGACGGCGGATCGTGCTGTCGACCAACGTCGCCGAGACCTCGCTGACCGTGCCGGGCATCCGGTACGTGATCGACCCCGGGACGGCGCGGATCTCCCGCTACAGCCATCGCACGAAGGTGCAGCGGCTGCCGATCGAGCCGGTCAGCCAGGCCTCGGCCCGGCAGCGCTCGGGCCGCTGCGGGCGGCTGGGGCCGGGCATCGCGATCCGGCTCTACACGCAAGCGGACTTCGAGGCCCGGCCGGAGTTCACCGACCCCGAGATCCTGCGCACCAACCTCGCCTCGGTGCTGCTGCAGATGGCCGCGCTCGACCTCGGGGACGTCGCGGAGTTCCCCTTCGTCGACCCGCCGGACCGGCGCGCGGTCGCCGACGGGCTGGCGCTGCTCGAGGAGCTCGGCGCCCTGGGCGCCGACGGCGGGCTCACCGACACCGGCCGGGCGCTGGCGACCCTGCCGCTGGACCCGCGGCTGGCGCGGATGGTCGTCGAGGCCGACCGGCGCGGCGTGCTCGAGGAGGTGCTCGTCATCGCGGCGGGCCTGACGATCCAGGACCCCCGCGAGCGGCCCACCGAGCACCAGCAGGCCGCCGACCAGGCGCACGCGCGGTTCGCCGACGAGCACTCGGACTTCCTGGCGCTGCTCAACCTGTGGCGGTACCTGGAGGAGCAGCAGGACGCCCTGTCGGGCAACCAGTTCCGCCGCACGGTCAAGCGGGAGTTCCTGCACTACCTGCGCATCCGCGAGTGGCAGGACCTGCACGGCCAGCTGCGCGGCACGGCTCGGCGCCTGGGCATGGACCTGCGGGAGCCGGCGGCCGAGCCCGACGAGCGCGGCATCCACGCCGCGCTGCTCGCCGGCCTGCTCGGGAACGTGGGCCTGCAGGCGGAGCCGGTGAAGGGTCGCGACGGCAAGCCCGGCCGCCCCGGCCGCGAGTACCTCGGCACCCGTGGCACCCGCTTCGTCATCGCGCCGGGGACCCCGCTGGCGAAGAAGCCCCCGCGCTGGGTGGTCGCCGCCGAGATCGTGGAGACCAGCAGGCTGTTCGCCCGGACGGTCGCGCGGATCGACCCCGAGGACGTGGAGCGGCTCGCCGACCACCTGGTGAAGCGCCAGCACTCGGAGCCGCGCTGGGACGCCAAGCGGGGCAGCGTCGTGGCCACCGAGCGGGTCACGCTCTACGGGCTGCCGCTGGTCGTGGGCCGCCGGGTCCAGTACGGCTCCATCGACCCCGTCGTCTCCCGCGAGCTGTTCATCCGGCATGCGCTGGTGCAGGGGGAGTGGACCACCCACCATCGCTTCTGGGCCGACAACCAGCGGGCGATGGAGCGGGTCGCCGAGCTGGAGGAGCGGGCCCGGCGCCGCGACATCGGTGTCGACGACGAGACGCTGTTCGAGCTGTACGACGCCCGCATCCCGGCCGACGTCGTCTCCACCCGGCACTTCGACAGGTGGTGGAAGCGCGCGCGGCACGAGCAGCCGGACCTGCTGACCTTCACGCCCGAGATGCTGACCAACGCCGCGGCGGCGGCGCAGGTGCGGGCCGAGGACTACCCCGACGAGGTGCGGCTGGACGGCGGGACGGGCGGTCGCCTCACCCTTCCGCTTTCCTACGCCTTCGCCCCGGGCGCGAGCGAGGACGGCGTGACCGTCGACGTCCCCCTGGGCGTCCTCGACTCGGTGGTGCAGCGGACCTCCGGGGAGTCGCTGGCCTTCACCGTCCCGGGGCTGCGCGAGGAGCTGGTGACGGCGCTGCTGCGGACGCTGCCGAAGCAGTACCGCCGCGCCCTGGTGCCGATCCCCGACCGCGTGCGCGAGGTGCTGCCGCGCATCGACGCGGGGGAGCCGCTGCTGCCGGCGCTGGAGCGGGAGCTCCGCCGCGCGGTGGGCACGGTGATCCCGCCCGACGCCTGGCAGCCGGACCAGGTCCCCGGCCATCTGCGGGCGACCTTCCGCGTGCTGGACGACCAGCAGCGGACGCTGGCCACCGGCAAGGACCTCGTCGCGCTCAAGGCGCAGGTGGCGCCGCAGGCGCGGGCGAGCCTCGCGCGGGCGGCGTCGGAGCTCGAGCGCACCGGCTGCACCGCCTGGGAGTTCGGCTCGCTGCCCCGGACCGTGGAGGTCCGCCGCGGGGAGCACGTGGTCATCGCCTTCCCGGCGCTGGTCGACGAGGGCGCCACGGTCGGCGTCCGCGTCGTCCCGACCGAGGCCGAGGCCGACAGGCTCACCCGGCTCGGTGCCCGGCGGCTCCTCGTGCTGGTCGCCGGCTCGCCGGTCAAGCAGGTGGTGAAGGGGCTGGGCCCGGCGACGCGGCTGGCCCTGCAGTTCAACCCGGACGGCGAGATCCCGGACCTGGTCGCCGACTGCGCGGACGCAGCCGCCGACGAGCTGGTCGCCGCGGCCGGTGGCCCGCCCCGTGACGAGGCCGCCTTCGCCGCGCTCGTGGCGGCCGCCAAGGGGCAGCTGGCCCAGCTCACGGCCGACACGGTGCGGCGGGTCGAGGCGGTCCTCACCCAGGCCCGCGAGGTGGCGGTGGCCATCGGCGCGGCGCCGGGCAGGCGCGTCCCGGAGGCGGCGGTGACCGACCTCCGGCGGCAGATGACCGGTCTCCTGCACCGCGGCTTCGTCGCGGCGACGGGCCGCCGCCGGCTGCCCGACCTCGTCCGCTACCTCACCGCCATGCGCCACCGGCTGGAGAAGCTGCCGGCCAACGCCGCACGCGACCAGGTGGGCATGCAGCAGGTCGCCGCCGTCACCGAGGAGTACGAGCAACTGCGCCGCCAGGTGCCCTCCACCGGGGCGCCGGACGACCCCGTGGTCCGCGTGCGCTGGATGGTCGAGGAGCTCCGGGTCGCCCTCTTCGCGCAGGGGGTCGGCACCCCGCGTCCGGTCTCGGAGCAGCGGATCTACAAGGCGATCGACGCGATCCTGGGCTAGCCGGTGGGGTCGGTGCCCTTGAGCAGGGCCGAGATCCGCTGGCGGGTGACGCCGAACAGCGCGGCGATGCGGTTGATGCTCACCTGCTCCCGCTGTAGGGCCGCGGCCTCCTCCCGGCGCCAGGTGTGACCGGCGGTGGCCAGGGCCGACAGCACGGTGGAGATGCTCTCCACCACCAGGGGGCGCGCCTCGGCCGTCACCAGCTCCAGCCAGGGGCGCCCGGCCCGGCGGTCCGCGAGCAGCTGCACCGCTCGCACCCGGGCCCGCTGGAGCTCCTCGACCGACCGGTCGATCTCCTGCACGAGCGCCTCCAGCGCCCGGATCGCGGCGTCGTCGGAGGACGGCGGGGGCGTGCTCATGCGGTTCCTCTCGGTCGGCGCGGGGACGCGGACCGCGGCGGCGGGCACGATGTGTTGCACGCAACGGATGTGTCATGCAACGGGGGTTGCGCCCCGTCCCCCCATCGGGGAAAGTTGCGTGCAACCCAGTCGGGAAGAGGGTCCGGTCTGCCGATAAGGAGAACACGGGCACCCCAGGCCGCCACCGCCCGCCGGCAGAACGGATCCGAGACCATGTCCACGCTCACCGCCAGCCTCGACCTGCCGCCGACCGCCGCGAGCGTGCCGGTCGCGCGTCGGCTCGTGCGTGAGCTGCTCCAGGCGTGGGGCGCCCGCCAGGACCACGAGGACGCCGCGCTGCTGGTCACCGAGCTGGTGGCCAACGTGGTCGACCACGTGGGCGGCTCGGACTGCCTGACCCTCGAGGCCACCTACTCGGAGGACTGGCTGCGGCTGGCGGTCGTCGACTGCTCGCCCACCCGTCCGGCGTTCCAGCAGCTGGACACGCAGAGCGTCCGGGGCCGCGGCCTGCACATGGTCGAGGTGCTCGCCGACCGCTGGGGGTGCGAGGACCACCGCGGCGGCAAGCGCGTCTGGTTCGAGCTGCGGCCCGCGCGCCTCTGACCTCGGCTCGGGCCGGCGGCTGTGACGCGTCGCTGGTTTGCCGCGTCCCCCGAGCGGGGAGGCTCCTGGCAGGAGCGACCCACAGGAAGGGGACTGCGATGAGCGAGCCCAACACCCACGCGGCAGGCGAGGGGATCTCCGACGAGGAGATGATCGAGACCGTCGCCGGCCAGACCGACAGCGCGTCGGAGAACGCCGACGTCGCCGGCAAGGACTGGGACGGCGACCCGGGCGCCGCGCCCGCACCGACCGACGAGGCCTGAGCGCCCCGACGAGCCGGCGCACCGCCCCCGTCCCGCCCCGCGGGCCGGGGGCGGTGCCACGTCGGTCGCCGGTCGCCGGGCTGGCAGACTGCGGTGATGAGCGCCACAGCCGAGACGAGGCAGGGGCCCGCCGGCGCGGCCCTGGGACCGCTGGCCCGCCCCACCCGCACGGCGATGCGCTGGGCCGTGCGGCACGGGCTGCCGGCCGTCTACCTCTCCCGCAGCGCGCGGCGCGGTGACCCGGTGGGCCGGCTGATGCGCGACCGGGCGCTGCGCGAGCAGCCCTACGAGACCTACGAGCAGGTGCGCGCCCGCGGCCCGCTCAGCCCCAGCAGCCTCGGCTGGGTGACCACCGCGCACCCGGTCGCCCAGGAGGTTTTGCGCTCCGAGCAGTTCGGCGTCGGCTGGGACCGCTCCGCGGCGCCGAAGGTCATCCGCTGGGCCCTGGAGTTCGGTGACGACCCCGGGGCGGCCGGTGTCGCCGAGCCGCCGTCCATGCTGGTCGTGGACCCACCGGACCACACCCGGTTCCGCCGGCTGGTCAGCCGTGCCTTCACCCCGCGGGCGACGGCGGCGTTCGAGCCGGCCATCCGCCGCACCGCCGACGCCCTGCTGGACGACCTCGAGCGGCGCGAGGCCACCGTCGACCTCATCGGGACCTACGCCGCCCAGCTGCCCGTCCTCGTCATCGCGGAGCTGCTCGGGGTGCCCACCGAGCGGCGCGAGGACTTCCTCCGCTGGGGTGCCGCGGCCGCCGCCACCCTGGACCCCGGGCTCCCGCTGCGCCGGTACCTGGCCGCGGAGCGGGCGCTGCGGGCCATGCACGGCTTCCTCGACGAGCACTTCGCCCGGCTGCGCCGCGACCCGGGGGAGGACCTGGTGAGCCGGCTGGTCACGCTCCCGCCCGAGGAGGCGCTCACCGACCGCGAGCTGCACGCCACCGTGCTCCTGCTGCTGGGCGCCGGGTTCGAGACGACGGTCAACCTGCTCGGCAACGCCGTCGTCCTGCTCGACGCCCACCGCGACCAGTGGGACGGCCTGCGCGCCGACCCCGCCGGCTGGGACGGCGCGGTGGAGGAGGTGCTGCGGCTGGACAGCCCGGTGCAGCTGACCGGGCGGACGGCGAAGGCCGACGTGCAGCTGGGCGGGCGCACCGTGCGGGCCGGTACCCGCGTCACGCTGCTGCTGGGTGCGGCCAACCGGGACCCCGACGTCTTCCCCGACCCGTCGCGATTCGACGTGACCCGGGCCAACGCCCGCGAGCACCTGGCGTTCTCCGGTGGGATCCACTACTGCGTGGGCGCCGGCCTCGCGCGGCTGGAGGGCGTGGTGGGCCTGCGGGCGCTCAGCGAGCGGTTCCCGGAGCTGCGGGTGGCCGGCACGCCCGAACGCCGCGACCTGCAGACCCTGCGCGGCTTCGAGCGGCTCCCGGTCACCCTGCGCTAGGGGCCGTAATGGCCATGTCGGCCCTCAGGAGCCGGGGACGAGCATCCCGGCGCCGACGGTGGCGTTGGTGGCCTCGTCGATCAGGATGAAGCGGCCGGTGACGCGGTTGCGCGAGTAGTCGTCGACGAACAGCGGCTGGGTCGTGCGCAGCCTGACCCGGCCGATGTCGTTGAGCCCGAGCTCCCCGGCCTCCAGGTCGCGGTGCAGCGTGTTCACGTCGAGCCGGTACTGCAGCTCCTTCACCATCCCGCGCACCGTGCGGGTGGTGTGCTTGACCGCCAGCCGCTGGCGCGGGCGCAGCGGCTCGTCGGTCATCCAGCAGACGAGCGCGTCGAGGTCCTGGGTGGCGTGCGGGGCGTTGGCCGGGCGGCAGATCAGGTCGCCTCGCGAGACGTCGAGGTCGTCGGCGAGCCGGACGGTCACCGCCATCGGCGCGAAGGCCTCCTCGACCGGCCCGCGGGGGCCGTCGATGCCGGCGACCGTCGTCGTCAGGCCGCTGGGCAGCACCTGGACCTCGTCGCCCGGGCGGAGCACGCCGCTGGCGACCGTCCCGGCGTAGCCCCGGTAGTCGTGGTGCGCGTCGGACTGCGGCCGGATCACGTACTGCACCGGGAACCGGACGTCGACCAGGTTCCGGTCGCTGGCCACGTGCACGTGCTCGAGGTGGTGCAGCAGCGAGGGGCCGTCGTACCAGGGGGTGTTCTCCGAGCGGCGGACGACGTTGTCGCCGTGCAGCGCCGAGATCGGGACGACGGTGAGGTCGGGGACGTCGAGCTTGGCGGCGAAGACGCTGAACTCCTCGCGGATCGCCTCGAAGGTCTCCTCCGACCAGTCGACGAGGTCCATCTTGTTGACCGCGACCACCAGGTGCGGCACCCGCAGCAGCGACGCGAGGAAGGCGTGCCGGCGGCTCTGCTCGACCATGCCCTTGCGGGCGTCGACGAGCACGATGGCCAGGTCGGCGGTGGACGCCCCGGTCACCATGTTCCGCGTGTACTGCACGTGGCCGGGGGTGTCGGCCAGGATGAACGTGCGCCGCGGGGTGGCGAAGTAGCGGTAGGCGACGTCGATGGTGATGCCCTGCTCGCGCTCGGCGCGCAGGCCGTCGGTGAGCAGCGCGAGGTCGACGTAGTCGCCCTTGCTGGCGCGCTCGACCGCCTCGTACTGGTCCTCGAAGATCGCCTTGCTGTCGTACAGCAGCCGGCCGATGAGGGTGCTCTTCCCGTCGTCGACCGAGCCGGCGGTGGCGATCCGGATGATGTCCTTCCGGGCCACCGCGAGGTCGTGGGCCTGCTCGGCCTCGGGGGAGTGGACGTCGACGGGCTTCATCGGAGGTGGCCCTTCCTCTCCGGTCGGGGAGCTCGATGGCGCGGTGCGGCGGGGGCGGGGACGCTGGGGCGGACCGCCCGGGAAGGGGCCGCATGTTCGTCTTCGTGTTCGCGGCGCCCGCGTTCCTCGTGGTGGTGCTGGGCTACGTCGTCGGCCACGCCCTGTCGGGCCTCGTGGGCGCGCCCTCGGAGCCGGCCGGCTGGACGACGGGGCTGCTCGCGCTCCTCGTCGTCGCGCGCCTCGCGCTGCGTGCGTGGCGACGCCGGGGCGGCCGCGGAGGGCATCAGAAGTAGCCCTCCTTCTTGCGGTCCTCCATGGCTGCGTCGCTGACCTTGTCGTCGCCGCGCGTGGCGCCGCGCTCGGTCATGCGGGTCACGGCGATCTCGGCGATGACCTCGTCCACGGTGGTGGCCGTGGAGAGCACCGCGGCGGTCAGGTTCGCGTCGCCCACGGTCCGGTAGCGGACGCTCTCCCGGCGCACCTGCTCGCCCTCGCGCGCGGTGATGAACTCGTTGACCGCGTAGAGCATCCCCTGGCGCTCCACCACGTCGCGCTCCTGCGCGAGGTAGAGCGGGGGGATCGCGATCTGCTCGCGGGCGATGTACTGCCAGATGTCGAGCTCGGTCCAGTTCGACAGCGGGAAGACGCGGATGGACTCGCCGAGGTGGATCCGGCCGTTGTAGAGGTCCCAGATCTCGGGGCGCTGGTTCTTGGGGTCCCACTGGCCGAACTCGTCGCGGAAGGAGAACATCCGCTCCTTGGCGCGGGCCTTGTCCTCGTCGCGGCGGGCGCCGCCGAACAGCGCGGTGAAGCCGTGCTCCTCCACCGCGTCGAGCAGCACCGGCGTCTGGATCCGGTTGCGGGAGCCGTTCGGCTCCTCCTTGACCGTGCCGGCCGCGATGGCGTCGGGCACCGAGGCGACGACGAGCTGCACGCCCAGCTCGGCGACCCGCTTGTCGCGGAACTCCAGCACCTCGGGGAAGTTCAGCCCGGTGTCCACGTGCATGACCGGGAAGGGGATGCGGGCGGGCGCGAAGGCCTTGCGGGCCAGCTCCAGCATCACGATCGAGTCCTTGCCGCCGGAGAACAGCAGCACCGGCCGCTCGAGCTCGGCGACGACCTCGCGGATCACGTGGATGGACTCGGCCTCCAGCGTCTCCAGCTGGCTGAGCCGGTAGTCGGGCACCGTTGTGTGGCCGGTCATGCGCGCAGGCTCCGGGGATTCGACATCAGGGCGAGCAACCTCACCGGGAAGGTGCGGATTCCCCTCCAGTGTCCGCTATCGCCCGGAGCGCGCCGCAGCCAGCACCCGATCGGCGAGCTCCGGCCGGGTGACCACGAGGTCGGGCAGCGACGGGTCGGGGGCGTTGTAGACCAGCGGGGACCCGTCCAGCCGGCAGGTGACCAGGCCCGCCGCGCGCGCGATGGCGACCGGTGCGGCCGAGTCCCACTGGTACATCCCGCCGGAGTGCACGTAGGCGTCGACCTCGCCGCGCACGACCGCGAGCGTCTTGTAGCCGGCCGAGCCCAGGGGCACCAGCTCGCCGTCCAGGGCGGCGGCCACCGCCTCGGCCTCGGCCGGCGGGCGGGTGCGGCTGACGGCGATCCGGACCGGTCCGTCCGGCCGGGCGGGCAGCGCCGGCGCCGGGTCGGTCACGAGCACCTGGCCGTGGGCCGGCAGCGCCACGGCGGCGGTCACGAGCTCCCCGGCCGACCACAGCGCGACGTGCACGGCCCAGTCACCCCGCGCCGGGTCGGAGTACTCGCGGGTGCCGTCGAGCGGGTCGACGATCCACACGCGGGCCGCGTCCAGCCGGCGGGCGTCGTCCGCGGCCTCCTCGCTGAAGACGACGTCGTCCGGGCGCTCGGCGTTGAGGACGGCCAGGATCGCGCGCTGCGCGGCGGCGTCGCCGGCGTCGCCCAGCTCGCGTCCCGAGCGGCCGCCGGAGCGGAGGGGGAGCAGCGTCTCGGCGGCGGCCCGTGCCGCCGCGGACGCGACGGCGACGTCGGTCAGGCCCACTGCACCGAGGTCGCGTCGCCCGGCCGGCGCGGCGGGGCGTGGTTGCCCGAGGCGTCGGTGATCGTGCCGAAGTAGGCCTGGGCCTTCTCCGGCCGCGGCATCACGAAGATGCCCCGCGCCTCGACCAGGGGCTTCTCCGGCGTGGCCGCGAGCGCGATCGAGCCGGCGATGACCGACTTGCGGCCCTCGCTGCTCTCCACCCAGGCCCGGAGCACCAGCGGCGTCTCCAGCGGGAGCGGGCCGCGGTAGTCAAGCTCCAGGTGGGCGGTCATGCCCCACAGGCCGGCGGCACCGGCCGCGCTGCCCAGCAGCTGGTCCATGAACAGTGCGCTCATGCCGCCGTGCACGTAGCTGGGCGGGCCCTCGTAGGCGACGCCGAGGGTCACCTCCGCGACCACACCACCCTCCTCGCGGCGCACGATCAGCGGCGGCGCGATGGCGTTGCCGATGCCGACGACCGGGTTGAACACCCGGCGCCCCACCGACGGGTCGTCGAGGACGGGCAGCTGGGCGGCGGCGCGCCGGGACGCGCCCACCCGGGCGGTGGCCTCGCGCACGAGCTCGACGGCGGCGGCGATCTCCGCGGCCGGCACGGTGCTGACCACCGAGGCCTCGATGAGCTCGCGCAGCGCCGCCCCCAGATCGGTGGACGCCGCCATCAGGTCGGCGTCGTACGGGGTTCCGGCCGCGGGGGCGCCGTCGTTCGTGGTCACGCCCTGATGGTCGCAAGCCCGCTCACGCCGGCGTCGCGGCACCCCCGGTGGGGCCGCCGCGGGGCAGCCGCACCGTGACGCTCAGCCCGGCGCCCGGGGCGGTCTCGAGGCTGGCCGACCCGCCGTGGGCGGCGGCCAGCGAGGCGACGATGGACAGCCCCAGCCCGGTGCCGCCGGCCGCGCGGGTGCGGGAGGCGTCGGCCCGGTAGAACCGCTCGAACGCCCGGGCGGCGTCGGCCTCCGCCATGCCCGGCCCCTCGTCGGCGACCCGGAGCACGAGCACGTCCGGGTCGTCGGGTGCCTCCGCCACGGTGACGGTCACGCGGGTGCCGACCGGGGTGTGCGTCAGCGCGTTGGTGACCAGGTTGCCGACCACCTGGCGCAGGCGGCCCTCGTCGCCGACGACGACGGGGACGTCGGTGAGCGACTCGTCGAGGTGCAGGCTGATCGGGCGGTCGGGCTGGACGGCGCGCGCGTCGTGCACGGCATCGCCGGCGACGGCCGCCAGGTCCACCGGGCTGGTGGCCAGGGGTCGCTGCTGGTCCATGCGGGCCAGCAGCAGGAGGTCCTCGACGAGCAGCCCCATCCGGCCGCCCTCGGCCTCGATCCGCTGCATCAGCCGGGCGACGTCCTCCTCGGAGCGGACCGCGCCCTGCCGGTAGAGCTCGGCGAACCCGCGGATCGACGTCAGCGGGGTGCGCAGCTCGTGGCTGGCGTCGGCGACGAACCGCCGCATCCGCTGCTCGGAGCCGCGGGCCTGCTCCTCGGACGCCTGCTGGGCGCGGAACGCGCTCTCGATGCGGGCCAGCATGCCGTTGAGCGCGGTCGACAGCCTGCCCACCTCGGTGCGGTCGTTGCCCTCGGGCACCCGCCGGGACAGGTCGCCGGCGGCGATCGCACGGGCGGTGTCCTCCACCTGCGCCAGCGGCCGGAGGCTGTTGCGCACCAGGCCGTAGCCCGCGACGCCCAGGAGGGTGAGGACGACGAGGCCGACGACGACCTCGATCGCGACGAGCCGGCCGATGACCTGCTCGTCGCCGCGCAGGTCGCGGGCGAGCAGCGCCGTGTAGCCCTCCGGCAGCTCGACGGCGGCCACCCGCCAGGAGGTGCTGCGGTCCTCGGCCGGGACCGTGAACATGTGCGGCGGCTCGGGTCCCTCCGGCCCGCGGCGGTCCTCGTCGTCCCGGTCGGCGATCCGTGCGGCCAGCCGGCCGAGGTCGGGGCGCTGCTGCTCGTCGGCCGTCGGCCCGGCGAGGACCACCAGCTCCTCGCCACCCGGGGCCAGGCAGGCGAGGTAGTCGCTGGCCGGGTAGGCCTGCGCCCCGACGGTGCACTGGCGCAGCACCGAGACGCGCATTTCCGAGAGCCGGTCGGCGGTCAGGCGGAGCTGGGTGTCCTGCTGCTGGGTCAGGTAGCCGCGCAGCAGCGAGGTGGCGGCGAACCCGGTCGCCACGAGCGCGACGGAGACCAGCGCGACGAGCAGCGCCACCAGGGTGACCCGCAGGGGCACGCGGGGGCCCGGGGGCGGGGTCATGGCGTGCTGGTCATGGCGTGCGGGTCATGGCGTGCGGGGCATGGTCGGTCAGGACCCCCGCGGCAGGCGGAGCGTGTAGCCCACGCCGCGGATCGTCTGCAGCAGCCGAGGCTCGGTCGTGTCGATCTTGCGGCGCAGGTAGGAGATGTAGGACTCGACGACGTTGGCCTCGCCGTTGAAGTCGTAGTTCCACACGTGGTCCAGGATCTGCGCCTTGGACAGCACCCGCCCGGCGTTGGCCATCAGGTAGCGCAGCAGCTTGAACTCGGTGGGGGAGAGGCTGATGACCTCCCCGGCCTTGATGACCTCGTGCGTCTCCTCGTCCAGCTCGATGTCGGCGAAGCTCAGCCGCGGTGCCTCGGACGCCTTCTGCGCACCCGCCGTCCGCCGCAGCACCGCGCGGATCCGGGCGACGACCTCGTCCAGGCTGAACGGCTTGGTGACGTAGTCGTCACCGCCGAGCGTGAGGCCGGAGATCTTGTCCTCGGCGGCGTCGCGCGCGGTCAGGAACAGCACCGGGGTGTGCCGGCCGGACTCGCGCAGCCGGCGGACGACGCCGAAGCCGTCCAGGCCCGGCATCATCACGTCCAGCACCAGCAGGTCGGGGCGGAACGAGGTGGCCAGCTCCAGCGCCTGCTGCCCGTCGGCGGCCGTGGCGACCTCGAACCCGGCGTAGCGCAGGCTGGCCGAGAGCAGCTCGCGGATGTTCGGCTCGTCGTCCACGACGAGCAGGCGCGCCTCGGGGGCGGTGCTCCCGCCGGGCTGGTTGCCGGACACAGTTCCTCCGGTCGCGCGCGCCGCTGAGGTCGTCATGGTCCGAGTGTCGGTCCGCCGTCTGCGCCGGTACTGGACGCTACCTGTGAATCGGCTGGGAGGCGGGCCGCATCCCCGGGAGCGGTCACCCGGCGGGGGACATGGCCCGGCCGCGCCGCCAGTACCCGATCGCGTGGTGCTGCGCCCGCCCCAGCTTCCACCGGCCGCGCAGGTCGGCGCGGATGGCCCGGACGGCCGCCGACTCCGCGCCCACCCAGGCGAAGACGTCCTCGCCCGGCGGCCGCTCGAGCGCCGCCACGGCGTCCACCAGCAGGGTGCTCTCGCCCGGCGGCGTGCCGCCGCGGTGCAGCCAGTGCAGCTCGATCCCGGGGGGCCCGGCCAGGGGCTGCTCCTCCTCCGGCCCGGCGACCTCCACGAACGCGACCCCCGTCGTCCCCGGGGCGGCGGTGGCGAGCAGGCGGCTGATCGCGGGGAGGGACGTCTCGTCGCCGGCCAGCAGCAGCCACGCGGCGGGCCGCTCGGCCAGCGACGCCGCACCGGCGACCGCCAGCAGGGCGCCCGGACGGGCGGCGGCCGCCCAGGCAGCGGCGGGGCCGTCGCCGTGCAGGACGAAGTCGATGTCCACCTCGCCGGCCGCAGGGTCCTGCCGGCGCGCGGTGTAGCTGCGCAGCGCGACGCCGTGGCTGCCCTGCGGCCAGACGATCCGGCCGTCGCGCTGGATGCGCGGCCAGTCCGGCGACGGGTCGCCGACGCGGGGCACGAGCAGGTTCACCGTCGGGCCGGCGGCGGCCACGGCGGCGGGCTCGCCGGAGAGGGTCACGCGGCGCACGGAGGGGGTCACGTCGGTGACCGCGACGACGGTGAGGACGTCGACCGGTCGCAGTCCGTCGGTGAACACGGCGCCGTCAGGAGAGGTCACGTCGCTCCAGCCTAGGTGTGCGCCCGATGCCGGTGCCCGATGTGTGCCCTGCCGTCCCCGGGGGCACGGCAGGACCAGCACCGTCCGCGAGTGGGGAGAGGTCATGTCGGGCGAACCGAAGAAGGGCGACCACGTCACCTGGAGCAGCCACGGGAACGAGGTCGAGGGCACGGTCGAACGGAAGATCACCTCCGACACCGAGGCCTCGGGCCGCACCGTGCGCGCCAGCGAGGACGACCCGCAGTTCGAGGTGAAGAGCGACAAGACCGGCAAGACCGCCGTGCACAAGCCCGGCGCCCTGCACGAGGACTGACCCACCGGCCCGGGCCCCGGGCCAGACACATGAGGGAGACGCCGTGACCGAGTCCGCAGGCCAGTTCGCCGGAGCGTCCGAGCGCAGCACCAAGCACAACCCGCGCCTCGACGAGGAGCTCGAGCACGAGATGCAGGGGATGCTCAAGGCCGAGCGCGCCACCCGCTCACACGAGTGGCGCGAGGTCGAGCCGGTCGCCGAGGGCGACCCGGACATCTCGGCCGACCCCACCGGCGCGCTCGTCGGCGGCGTGCCGGTGGGCATGACCGAGGACGCCGTCGCCGTCCGCGCCGAGCTCGCCCGCTGGCTCGACCGCGCCGACTTCCCGAGCACCGGGCCCGACCTGGTGGAGGCGGCGCTGGACCACCGCGCCCCCGACGCCGTCGTCGCCGAGCTGCAGAAGCTGCCGGACGGCGAGACCTACGAGCGCATCGGCGACGTCGTCCGTGCGCTGGGCTACCCGACCGAGACCGGCCCCGGGCCGGGCCCCTCGGACGTGTGACCCTGCTCGACCCCGGGGCCTAGGCCTCGTCGGCTTCCCGGGCCTCGTCCTGCGCGATCTCCTCCGCCCCCCGGCGGCGGAACAGGCGGGAGCCCGGGAAGCCCTTCACGATCTGCCGCATGTCCTGGACGGTGTCGACCAGGTCGTGCACGTCGGTGCCCACGGTCCCCAGGGTCTCCAGCACCGGGAGGATGTCCTCGTCCAGGTGCGTCACCAGCTGGGGCAGCTGGTCGATCAGCTTGATGAGCGCGTCGACCTCGGTGGGGTCGACCGAGGCCGCCAGCCGCCGCACGACCGGGGCCAGCGCGGTGAGGGCCGGCTCGTAGTCGCCGAGCATCGGCTCGACCCGGCCGAGCATCCCCTCGGCCCGGTCGACGATCGCGTCGGCGCGGCCCGACGTGCCACCGACCCGCTCGATGGCGTCGTCGGCCTTCTGCTGGGTCTCACCCACGCGCTCGATGGCGTCGTCGGCCTTCTGCTGGGTCTGGCCGACGCGCTCGATGGCGTCGTCGGCCTTCTGCTGGGTCTGGCCGACGCGCTCGATGGCGTCGTCGGCCTTCTGCTGGGTCTCGCCCACGCGCTCGATCGCCTCGTCGGCCTTGGCCTGGGTCTTCCCGACGCCGGCGATCGCCTCGTCGGCCCGGGCGCGGGTGTCCTCCAGCCGGTCGATGGCGCCGTCGGCCCGGTCGACCACGGTGTCCACGCGGTCCAGCAGCAGGCTCACGCGGTCCAGCAGCTCCTCCATCCGGCCGAGGAGACCGAACGCCCGCGGCACGAGGTCGAGGGCGTCGCTCACGCCGTCGCGCACCCCGCTCACCAGACCGAGGACGTCCGACGGGCCGGGGACGGAGGGCAGACGCACGCCGGCAACGCTACGCACCGCACCTGTGGCGCACCATCCGGTTGACCTCGTCACGTCGCCACCCGTGCCGCGCGTCGGCGTGGCGGAGGCCCGGACGCCCGTATCGTGGGTCGACGGACACGTACGTGCGGACCGACGAGAAGGTGTCGACACCTGTGGGGGATCAGCCGACCCGGGACGGTGGGGGCGCTCGCGGCGTCCCCGGCCGTGCTCGTCGTGGGCACTCCGCGGAGGCCGGCGCCGTCGAGCCGGTGACCGTCGAGCAGCTCCTCGCCCGGCAGGGCGACGGGGTGGGCCGGCGGCGTGCCTCCCGCCGCACGTCGGCCGCGCCGGCCCGCGACCTCCCCGCCACGCCCGTGCGCGGCGGTTCGTCTGCCCGGGGGCGTGACGAGCTCTTCCCGCGCCCCGAGGAGGGCCCGGCGGTGCGCGCCGGGCTGCCGCCCGTCCCGGGCGCCGCCCGTCCTGCGGGCCCGCAGCCGGGCCTCCCCCCGGTCCGCGGTGCCGCACCGGCCCAGCCGCCGCTGCCCACCGTCCAGCCGGGCCTGCCGCCGGTCCCGGGCGTCGCGCCCTCCGCCGCCGCTGCGCCGGTCGTGCCCGCGGTCCAGCCCGGCCTGCCGCCGGTGCCGGGGAGCGGCGCCTCGCTCTGGGCGCCGGCCGAGCGGCCCTCCCGCTGCAGCGGTCCCATCCCGCCGCTGCCCGGCCTGGCCGTCCCACCGGCCCCGCCGGCGCCGCCGGCCCCGCGCCGCAAGCGGGCCGAGGACCGCCCGCCGCCGAGCCCCGCCCGCCGGCGTGCCCTGCGGGTGGCGACGGCGCTGGCCGCGCTGCTGGGCGTCGTCGTCCTCTACCACCTGGCGCTCTACTTCTACGTCGACCAGCGCATCGACCGCGTCGACGCCCTCGCGACCGACGGCCCCGAGGTGCTCGCCGCCGAGCTGCAGGACGCGGCCGAGACCTACCTCGTGGTCGGCTCCGGCGTCCCGGGCCAGACCGGCGCCGCCTCGATCGCCACGCTGGTGGCCTCCGTCTCCGCCGACGGGGAGCGCGCCGTGCTGGTCAGCGTGCCGCCCACCGCCATGGTCGACACCCCGATGTGCCGGACGCCCGACGGCGACCTGCGCAACCCGGTGACCGAGGCCTTCGCCAGCTCGCTGCTCGACGGCGGGCCGGCCTGCATGGTGCGGGCGGTGCAGCAGCTCTCGGGCCTGCGGATCGACCACTACCTCGGCGTCGACCTCGCCGGCCTCCCCACGATGGTCGACGCCCTCGACGGCGTCCCCGTCTGCGTCATCCCCTCCGAGGCGACCGCTGCGGCGGCGCAGCCCCCGCCGCCCGGCCCCTCGGAGCTCTCCGGTGCGGCAGCCTCCGGGTTCCTGGCCCCCGGCGACACGGGCACCGACGTCACCGGCGCCGCGGTCGCGGAGCGGGCGCAGCGGCTGCTCACCGCCACCCTCCGGGCGGCGATGTCGTCGGAGACGCTGCTGAACCCGGTGACCCTCGCGACGTTCCTCAACCGGGCGTCGGACAGCCTCACCGTCGACGACCAGACGACGCTGGGAGACCTGCGGGTGCTCGCCGGCTCGCTCGGCGACCTCTCCGGTGACGCCGTCCAGCGCGCCGGGCTCCCCGTGGCCCAGGTGGGCTACGTGCCGGTCGGCTCGGACCAGGCCTACGTGGTCCTCGACCGGCCGGCGACCCGGGCGCTCTTCGACGAGGTCATCGACGGCACCCGGCTCCCGGCCGAGGTGATCGAGGCCCAGCGGGCCGCGCAGGCCGCCGCCAGCCAGGCCGCCGAGGCGCCGCAGCCGGCCCCCGAGGAGCCAGCGGGCCCCGCGCCGCTCACCGCCGCGCCGGGGGAGATCACCGTGGACGTCCTCAACGGCACGGCGACCACCGGCCTGGCCGGCACGGTGGCCGAGGCGCTGCGCGGTCAGGGCTTCGCCGTCGGGACCGTGGGCAACGAGGAGGGGACGGTGAACGAGACCGTCGTCCGCTTCGGGCCGGGGGCGGAGGAGCAGGCGCGGACCGTGGCCGCCGCCGTGCCGAACTCGGTGCTGCGCCCCAGCGACGCCATCGGCGGCGCGGTGCAGCTGGTCATCGGGCCCGGCTACTCGACCGTGGTCCCGGTGCAGGTCGGCGCACCGGTCGCGGCCGAGGCCGCTCCCGAGCCGGCCCCGGCCACGCCCGCACCCCAGCCCTCCACGGTCAGGTGCTGAGCGCCTCCGGCCGCTCGTCCAGCACCTGGAACAGCACGTGGTCCTGCCACCGCCCGGCGATGCGCAGGTAGCGCGGGGCCAGCCCGTAGCGCTGGAACCCGTTGCGGGCCAGCACCGCCTGCGAGGCGACGTTGTCCACGAGCGTCCCGGCCTCCACGCGGTGCAGGCCCAGCTCGCCGAAGGCGGTGCGGAGCACGTGGGCGACCGCCGCCGAGGCCAGGCCCCGGCGGGTGTGCTGCCGGGCGACCCAGTAGCCCAGCACGGCCGACTGCAACGGCCCCCGGACGATGCCGCTCAGCGTGATGCGACCGGCGACCTCGCCGGAGGGCGCCAGCACGACACACGGGAGACCGGTGCCGGCGGCGTGCCCGGCCAGGGCCTCCTCGAGCACCGCCCGCTGCCCGGCGTCGGTGTAGTACGACTCCTCGCGGTGCGGCTCGAAGGGTGCGAGGAACTCCCGGTTCTCCCGGAGGAGCCGGGCGAGGGCGGGGGCGTCGTCGAGGGTGACCAGCCGGGGTGGGGGGAGCACCCCGGCATCCTGTCCCGTGCCGATCAGCCGAAGCGGCCCGAGATGTAGTCCTCGGTCGCCTTCTCGTCGGGGTTGCTGAAGATCCGCTCGGTGGGGTTGAACTCGATCAGCCGGCCCGGCTGCCCCACCCCGTTGAGGTTGAAGAAGCCGGTGGACTCGCTCACCCGGGCGGCCTGCTGCATGTTGTGCGTGACGATGACGATGGTGAAGCGCTCCTTCAGCTCCGTCATCAGGTCCTCGATCGCGAGGGTGGAGATCGGGTCCAGCGCCGAGCAGGGCTCGTCCATCAGCAGGACGTCGGGCTCGACGGCGATCGCGCGGGCGATGCACAGGCGCTGCTGCTGGCCACCGGAGAGGCCCGAGCCGGGGCGGTCGAGGCGGTCCTTGACCTCGTTCCAGAGGTTGGCGCCGCGCAGCGACTTCTCGACGATGTCGTCGGCCTCGGACTTCTTCATCCGCTTGTTGTTCAGGCGGTTGCCGGCCAGCACGTTCTCGTAGATCGACATCGTCGGGAACGGGTTGGGCCGCTGGAAGACCATGCCGATCTGCCGGCGCACGTCGACCGGGTCGACGTCGGCGCCGTAGAGGTCCTGGCCGTCCATGGCGACCTTGCCCTCCACGCGGGCGCCCGGGAGCACCTCGTGCATCCGGTTCAGCGAGCGCAGGAAGGTGGACTTCCCGCAGCCCGAGGGGCCGATCAGCGCGGTGATGCTGCGCGGCTCGATGGCGACGTTGACGCCCTCCACGGCCAGGAAGTCGCCGTAGTAGATGTTGAGGTCGGAGACCTCGATGCGCTTGGCCACAGTTTCCTCCGGTGGGTCGGTCAGCGACCGGTCTTGGGGGCGAAGAAGCGGCTGATCAGGCGAGCGACGATGTTGAGCGCCATGACCAGGATGATGAGGACCAGGGCCGCCGTCCAGGCCCGGTCGAGGAACGCCTGCGTGGCGGTGCCCGGCTGGGTGAGCTGGTAGTACGCGAACACCGGCAGCGTGGCCATGCGCCCGTCGAAGGGGTTCAGGTTCGTGCCGGTGATCAGGCCGACGGTGATGAGCAGGGGAGCGGTCTCGCCGACGACGCGGGCCACGGCCAGCGTCACGCCCGTGCCGAGGCCGGCGATCGCCGTCGGCAGGACGACCTTGACGACCGTGCGCCACTTCGGCACGCCCAGGGCGTAGCTCGCCTCGCGCAGCTCGTTGGGCACGAGCTTGAGGACCTCCTCGGAGGACCGGACGACGACCGGGATCATCAGCACCGACAGCGCGACCGCGCCCATGACACCGATCCGGACCTGGTTGCCGAACAGCAGGGTGAACAGGGCGAAGGCGAACAGGCCGGCGACGATCGACGGGATGCCGGTCATCACGTCGACGAAGAAGGTGATGGCCCGCTTCAGCCGCCCGCTGCCGTACTCGACGAGGTAGATCGAGGTCATCAGGCCGATGGGCACGGAGATGAGCGTGGCCAGCGCGGTGATGATGAGCGTGCCGAGGATCGCGTGGTACGCGCCGCCGCCCTCACCCACCACCCGGTACATGGAGTTGGTGAAGAACTGGGCATCGAACCGGGGCAGGCCGTTGTCCAGGACGGTGTAGACCAGCGACACCAGCGGGATCATCGCGATCCCGAAGGCCGTGGTGACCAGGGCGGTCACCAGCCGGTCGGCCGCCTTGCGGCGCCCCTCGACGGTGCGGGTGAGCACGTAGACCGCCAGCGTCCCGAGGACGACGCCGTAGATCAGGGTGGAGGTCACGCTGAAGCCGGTCAGCGCCGACAGGAGCGCGCCCACGGCGAGGCCGGCCAGGTAGGCGCCCAGCGGTGCGAAGCGGGGCAGGCGCCGCTCGACCCTGACCGGACCCTGGGTCGGGGTGGAGGAGCGCAGCGCCGTCGGGGTGTCGGTGCTCATCAGTTGGCTCCGGAGAAGTCGGCGCGGCGGTTGACGACCCAGCGGGCGAGCATGTTGACCGCGAGGGTGATGACGAACAGCACCAGGCCGCTGGCGATGAGGGTGTTGACGCCCAGCCCGGTGGCCTCGGGGAACCGCAGCGCGATGTTCGACGCGATGGTCGAGGGGTTGGTGCTCGTGATGAGCGTGAGCGCGGCCGCACCGCCACCGGAGAGCACGATCGCCACGGCCATCGTCTCGCCCAGTGCCCGGCCGAGCCCCAGCATCGCTCCGCCGATGACGCCGGACTTGCCGTAGGGCAGCACCGCCATCTTGATCATCTCCCAGCGGGTGGCGCCGAGTGCGAGGGCGGCCTCGCGGTGCAGCGCGGGCGCCTGGCCGAACACCTCACGGGAGATGGCGGAGATGATCGGCAGGATCATGACGGCCAGCACGATGCCGACGGTCAGCATCGTGCGGCCGGTGCTCGAGGCCGGCCCCTCGAACAGCGGGATGAACCCCAGGTTGTCCGCGGCCCACTCGTGGAAGGGCACCAGCGTGGGCGCGAGGACGGCCAGGCCCCAGAAGCCGTAGACGACGCTGGGGATGGCAGCGAGAAGGTCGATCACGTACCCCATGGCAGCGGCCAGGCGCCGGGGGGCGTAGTAGGTGACGTACAGGGCGATCGCGACGGCCAGCGGTGTGGCTATCAGCAGCGCCAGGACGGCGCCGAGCAGGGTGCCGACGATGAGCGGCCACACGTAGTGGGCCAGGCCCTCGCCGCCGGGGATGTCCTCCGCAGGGGCGGTGATGGCGGGGATCGCCTCGCTGACGAGGAACGCGGCCACCCCGGCGAGGATCAGCAGGATCAGGATGCCGGAGCCCTTGGCGGTGCCGGCGAAGACGCGGTCGCCCACGCGCCGCTTCGGCTGCGGTGGGCTGGGGGGTGCGCTGGTGGTCGTCACCGGGGCCTCTCCGTCGGGTTGGTGCGTCGCATCGTGGTGGACCGGTCACGTGGCTCGGCGGCCCGAGGTGTCCATGACACCCCGAGCCGCCGCACCGCGCTGGTTCCGAGTTGTCAGCCGGCCGCCGTGATGGCGTCGACCGCGGTCTGCGCCTGCTCGCGCAGCGAGTCCGAGATCGGGGCGTTGCCGGCATTGTCGGCGGCGGCCTGCTGGCCGTCCTCGCTGATGACGTACTCCATGAAGGCCTTGACGTTGTCAGCGGTCTCCTGGTCGTCGTACTCGATGCAGCCGACGTGGTAGCTGACCAGGACGATCGGGTACTCGCCCGAGCCCTCGGTCTGCCGGTTGACCTCGATGGCGAAGTCGTACTCGCCGCGGCCCTCGACGGCCGGGCTGTTCTCGACGACGGCGGCAGCGGCCTCGGCGGAGGGGGCGACGAAGTCGTCACCCACCGCGACGCTCACCACGCCCAGGTCGCCGGCGCGGCTGGCGTCGGCGTAGGTGATGGCGCCGACGGTGCTCTCGACCACGCCGATGACGCCGCTGGTCTGGTTGGCGGCCTCGCCACCGGGGAGCGGCCACTCGCCGTCGGGCTCGGAGGTCCACACGTCACCGGCGGTCTGGAACAGGTAGTCGGTGAAGTTGTCGGTGGTGCCCGAGTCGTCGGCGCGGTGCACCGCCGTGATCGGCTGGTCGGGCAGCGTGGCGTCGGGGTTGTCCGCCGCGATGGCCGGGTCGTTCCAGTTGGTGATCGCGCCGGTGAAGATGCCGGCGATGGTCGCGGGCTGCAGGTTCAGCTCGTCGACGCCCTCGAGGTTGAACACCACGGCGATCGGCGAGATGTAGTTGGGCAGCTCGAAGATCTCGCCGCCGGCGCAGCGCTCCTGCGCCGAGGCCAGCTCCTCCTCGTCGAGCGCGGCGTCCGAGCCGGCGAAGTCCGAGCGGCCGGCGATGAACTGCTCGCGGCCCGCGCCGGAGCCGGCCGGGTCGTAGCTGAAGGTGACGTCGGGGTACTCGCCCTCGAAGCCGGCCTGCCAGGCCTCCATGGCAGCCTGCTGGCTGCTGGCGCCGGCGCCGATGAGGTCGCCGCTGAGCTCGGCGGCGGAGTCGCCGCCGGAGGTGCCGGCGTCGGACTCGTTGGAGGCGCCGCAGGCCGTGAGGGCCAGGGTGGCGGCGAGCGCCACGGACAGGGTGGTGGCGCGGGTCGTGCTG
Source organism: Blastococcus sp. TF02A-35 (assembly GCF_004571075.1). Lineage (GTDB taxonomy): Bacteria > Actinomycetota > Actinomycetes > Mycobacteriales > Geodermatophilaceae > Blastococcus. The sequence goes on along the minus strand of NZ_SPQP01000003.1, from coordinate 89,303 downwards.
CTGAGCTTCAACTCAGTTGCCTCTCGACGTGGGCCCGGACCGTTTCCGGGCAGCAGTGGACCTTCGAGAGGGACGCTAGGGAGCGCAGGTGGCGTGATCACCGGAGTCGGGTGAACGACGGGTGAACGACCGCTGAGGTCTTCGTCGAGCGGTGGTGGCGCCGGTCACGCAGAGGGAGGATTGCCCGTCGGGCAGTCAGTCGGTGCCCGGCTCGAGCAGCCAGGAGACGTCGACGGCGAACCGGGTGAAGCCCCGCCCCTCGTAGAGCCGCACGGCCGCCGCGTTGTCCTCCTCGACGTAGAGCAGGACCTCGCCGAGACCCTGGGCGCGCAGGTGCGCCAGGCCCAGGTCGGTGAGCGCCCGGCCCAGCCGCATGCCCTGCGCCGCGGGGTCCACGCCGAGGACGTAGACCTCCCCGACCGGGTCGGGCCCGGCGTCGCCCGCGGGGTGCACCTTGGTCCAGTGCGAGCCGAGGAGCTCGCCCGCGGCGCCCGGCTCGCCGCGCCACGCCATGAGGAAGCCCGCCGGGTCGAACCACGGCTCTGCCTCGCGCAGCTCCAGGTCGGACCGCGTCATGCGGCCCTGCTCGGGGTGCCAGGAGAAGGCCCGGGCGTTGACCCGCAGCCAGGCGTCCTCGTCCCGACCCGGTACGAAGGGCACCACCCGCACGTCCGCCGGCAGGTCCGGGCGCGGGTCGGCGTCGACGCCGGCCAGGTCGCGCCGCATCTGCAGCAGCACGCGCGCCCGCCGGAAGCCGTGCGCGGCGAGCAGCTCGGCCGAGCCCGGCAGGTCGCCGTGCGCCCAGATGCTCAGCGGCCGGTCGCCGGCGAGGCCGACGAGCTGCCGCAGGAGGGACCGGCCTACGCCGCGCCGCCGGCGGTCCGGGTGCACGGCCAGCTCCGCGACGCCGTCGTCGAGCCGCGCGTAGCCGGCCAGCGCGCCGTCGTCGTCGCGCACGACCAGGTCGGTGCCACCGGGCGTGCGGTGCTGCAGCCGCAGCTGCGCGTCCTCGGACAGCGGCCGCACGCCGTCGGCCGCGGCGGCGGCGTCCAGCAGCGCGAGGACCTCGGGGACGTCGACGGGGGTCTGGGCGGGGGAGCTCACCCGGCCATCAGACCAGTTCGGCGTCGGCCCTGTCCTCGGAGGCCTGGGCGGCCTTGGCGCCGGCGTCGGCGACCTGCTGGTCGAGCTTGTAGCCGACGTTGCGCACGGTGCCGATCAGGGCCTCGTGCTCGGTGCCGAGCTTGGCGCGCAGCCGGCGGACGTGGACGTCGACGGTGCGGGTGCCGCCGAAGTAGTCGTAGCCCCAGATCTCCTGCAGCAGCTGGGCGCGGGAGAACACCCGGCCCGGGTGCTGGGCGAGGTACTTGAGGAGCTCGAACTCCTTGTAGGTGAGGTCGAGCGACCGGCCGCGCAGCTTCGCCGAGTAGCTGTGCTCGTCGATGACCAGCTCGCCGGCCTGGGTGAGGCCGCCGTCGCCGCCGTCGGCGGGGGTGGACGCCGCGAGCCGGCGGGCGGTGGCCCACTTCAGGCGGGCGTCGACCTCGGCCGGGCCGGCAGTGTCGAGCAGGACGTCGTCGACGCCCCAGTCGGCCGAGAGCGCGACCAGGCCGCCCTCGGAGAGCACGGCGACCAGCGCGGCGGCGACGCCGGTGGAGGACAGCAGGCCGCATAGCGTGCGGGCCTGGATGAGGTCGTGGCGGGCGTCGACGAGCACGACGTCGCCCGCGTCCCCGTCGAGGAGGCTGGAGAGCTCCGGGGCGACCACGCGGACCTGGTGGGGGAGCAGCCCCAGGGCGGGCAGCACCTCGGTGGTGGCCTGACGAGCGCCGGTCATGAGCACGAGTCGCATGTCGTCTCCTCACGGGTCCAGGGCCGGCGGGCGCCGACCGGACCTACGACAACGCTGTCGAGGTGAGTGCGCAGGATAGCGGATGCGCTGCTCGGCGGGGGTGCGCCGAGCGGGACGATCCCCCCGTGGGGCCGGGGACGGGCAGCCGGAGATGCCGGCCGCTCCGCTCGTCGGACGCGTCGCGGGCCGGACTTCTGAGACGATCGGGGGCGTGAGCCCCACCGCCGTCCTCCGCGCGACGCCGGACCGGGCGCACCACCTGCCCGCCGCCGGGCTGGCGGCGGTCGCCGCGGGGGTGCTGGCCGGCCTGCCGCTGGCGCTCGGCAGCGTCGGCGCGCTGGCGGCGGTGCTGGTGCTGCAGCTGGCGCTGGTCCTCTCCTGGGTCGTGGTCGCCCGCATGCGCGGGGCCCGTGCCTCCCTCGTCGTCGGGACGGCGGCCGCCGTCGCCGCCGACCTGGTGCTCGTCCTGCCGGACCGGCCCGAGCTGGGCGGCCTGCTCGGGGTGCTGGCCGTGGGGTTCATCGTCTCGGTGCTCCAGCAGATGCTGCGCTCCCCGCGGCACCGCCTGGTCGACTCGCTCGCCGGCGCCGCCCTGCTGCTCACCGCCGTGGGCGCGCTGGCGGCGCTGCTGCTGCTCGACCGCTCCGCCGAGGGGCGGCTCGTCGTCACCGCTCTGGCGGCGGGCGTCGCCCTCGTCGTCGGTCACCTGCTCGACCAGGTGCTGCCGCGCCCGGTCGTCGCCGAGGGCGTGCCGCGCGGCCTCGCCGGCACGGTGCTGTCGGTCCTGGCGGGCGCGGCGGTGGCGTGGGCGGCCCGGGACCTCGCGGACCTGGGGATGCTTCGGTCGCTGTTCGTCGGCGCCGTCGTCGCGGGCGTGGTGGCGCTGGTCGCCGTCGCCGCCAGCTACGTCGCGGTCGAGGCGGCGGCCGACGGGGTGCCCGACGCGATCTCGCCGTGGGTGCTGACCGTCGTCCAGGTGGTGCTGCCCCTGGCCGGGGCCGCCCCGGTGGCGCTCGGCCTGCTGTCGGTGCTGTGAGGGCCCTCGTCGTCCTGCTGGTCCTCCTCGTCGGGCTGGGGGTGCTGCTCGACCGGGTGGCGGTGGGCGTCGCCGAGGGCCAGGTCGCCCGGCAGATCGCCGCCCAGGGCGACCTGCCCGGGCGGCCGGAGGTCGAGATCCGCGGCTTCCCGTTCCTCAGCCAGGCGTTCGGCGGCCGGTACCGGGACGTGCGGATCTCCCTGACCGCCGAGCAGCTCGGCCGCCCGGAGGGCACGACGGCCGACGTCGTCCTGCGCGGCGTGCGGCTGCCGCTGTCCTCCGTCGTCAGCGGCGAGGTGCGCGAGGTGCCGGTCGACAGCATCGACGGGACGGCCACGCTGTCCTACGAGCTGCTCGCGCAGGAGCTGGGCGGGGACACGACGCTGCGCCGCGAGGGCGACGGGCTGCGGATCACCCGGACCGTCGAGGTCTTCGGGGTCACGCTCCCGCTCACGGCGGTGGGCACGGTCGGCCTGGACGGCGACGTGCTCGTCGTCGACGTGGAGCGGGCCTCCGGCGCCGGGGTCGACGTGCCGGGCTTCCTCGTCGAGCGGGCCAGCGACCTGCTGGACCTGCGCTACCCCGTCGAGCTGCCCTTCGGCCTGCGGCTGACCGGCGTCTCGCCAGCCGACGACGGGGTCGAGGTGCGGGTCGAGGCGCGCGACACGGTGCTGGCGGCGGAATAGCCCGCCCGCTGCCGCCGGTTGTGCCGTGGGTGACCGGGACCACGGCGACGCGGCAGGAGGGCGAGCTGCAGACCTCCGCGGTGTTCGAGCGGCTGGGGGTGCGCGCGGGCGACGCCGAGCTGACCGTCGTCCAGTTCTCCACGGCCTTCTGCGGCCCCTGCCGGGCGACCACCGCGCGGCTGCGGCAGCTGCAGGCGACGCGCCCCGGGCTCGCGACGGTCCACGTGGACGCGGAGAGCCACCTGGCGGAGGTGCGGGAGCTCGACGTGCGCGTCACGCCGACGCTCTTCTTCCTGGACCGGTCGGGGACGGTGGTCCGGCGCATGTCCGGCGCCCCGGCCCTCGCCGACCTGGCGGCCCTGGTGGACGCCCGGACCGGCGGCGTGTCGTGATCCGCTACCCTCGCGCCGTGGGCATCCTGCTGACCTCGCGCCGCACAGTCGACCTGTGCCGCGTCGGCAGCTGCCTGTGTCCCGCCCTCTGAGGGCGGCACAGCGCCGTCCGGACGCGCTCTCCGCGCCGCCGGGAAGGCCCCTTTCTCCCGTGAGTCCCGCGCTCGAGCGATCCGCGTCCTCTTCTCGCACCGCCGAACCGACCGACCGCACACCGACATCCGGAGGAACACCCCTATGAGCCGCAACGACGTGCTCGTCAACGTGGACTGGGTCCAGGAGCACCTGGGCCAGCCCGGCATCGTCTTCGTCGAGGTCGACGAGGACGCCAGCGCCTACGACGGCGGCCACATCGAGGGCGCGGTGAAGCTGGACTGGAAGAAGGACCTCCAGGACCCGCTGCGCCGTGACTACCTCGACAAGACCGCCTTCGAGGCGCTGCTGTCGTCCAAGGGCGTCAGCAACGACGACACCGTCGTCCTCTACGGCGGCAACAACAACTGGTTCGCCGCCTACGCGTACTGGTACTTCAAGATCTACGGCCACCGCGACGTCAAGCTGATGGACGGCGGCCGCAAGAAGTGGGAGCTCGACGGGCGCCCGCTGTCGAAGGATGCCGTCGAGCGCCCGGCCACCCAGTACCAGGCCTCCGAGCCCGACCTGTCGATCCGTGCGTTCCGCGACGAGGTCGTGGCCTCCATCGGCAGCAAGAACCTCGTCGACGTGCGTTCGCCCGACGAGTTCTCCGGCAAGATCCTCGCCCCGGCGCACCTGCCCCAGGAGCAGTCGCAGCGGGCCGGCCACGTGCCCACGGCGATCAACATCCCGTGGAGCAAGGCGGCCAACGAGGACGGCACCTTCAAGAGCGACGAGGAGCTGGCCAAGCTCTACGCCGAGCAGGGCTTCGACGACAGCCGCCCGACCATCGCCTACTGCCGCATCGGCGAGCGCTCGAGCCACACCTGGTTCGTGCTGCGCGAGCTGCTCGGCAAGACCGACGTCAAGAACTACGACGGCAGCTGGGTGGAGTACGGCTCCCTGGTCGGCGTCCCGATCGAGAAGTGAGCTGACATGTGCGGAGCCCCGAAGCAGGGCGGTTCCCTCGCGGGGATCGACCTGAGCACGCAGACGGTCATCCAGGGCTCGGTCTGGCACGACGGCGCCCCCGTGGCCGGCGCCTACGTCCGGCTGCTGGACGGCACCGACGAGTTCACCGCCGAGGTCGTCACCAGCCCCGAGGGTGAGTTCCGGTTCTTCGCCGCTCCGGGGACGTGGAAGCTCCGCGCGCTGGCCCCGGCCGGCAAGGGGCAGCGCGTCCTCGACGCCGAGGTCGGCCTGAACGAGACCACCGTCGTCCTCGACTGAGGCCCCCGCCCAGTACCAGTGGCAGCGCCCGCCCGGCTCCCCAGCCGGGCGGGCGCTGTCGCGTTCTCAGCCCATGCCGGGAGGGAGCCGGTTGGGCCCGGCCTCCGGCGGCCGGGGCCGGTCCTCCGGGAAGGGGCGGACGGCGACGATGGCGACGTCGTCGGCGCCGGCGTCGGGGACCAGCCGGGCGAGCACCTCGTCGAGCAGGTCCTCCAGCGGCCGGTCGCCGAGGTCGCCGAGCGCCTCGCGCAGCCGGCTCGTCCCCTCGTCGAGGTCGATGTCGCGGCGCTCGACCAGCCCGTCGGTGAACAGCAGCAGGGTGTGGTGGTCCGGCAGCTCCGCGACGTGGTCGCTGCGCGGCGCGTCCGGGTCGATGCCGAGCATCAGCTCGGGGCGGGTGGTCAGCTCCGTCACGGTGCCGTCGGGGGCCAGGAGCAGCGGCGGCGGGTGGCCGGCGTTGCTCCACCGCAGGAGCCGGGTGCCCGTGGCGGGGACGTCGGGGTGGCGCTCGATGCGCGCCAGGACGCCGGTGGCCAGGGTCGTGACCGCGAGCCCCTGGGCGGCGTGCTCCACCCGGGTCAGGGTCCGGGCCGGCGCGTCGTCGGAGTCGTACGCCAGCGCCCGGAGGAGCCCGCGCAGCTGGCCCATCGCCGCGGCGGCGTTGCTGTCGTGCCCGACGACGTCGCCGATGGCGAGCATGGTGGCGCCGTCGGGCTGGAGGAACGCGTCGTACCAGTCGCCGCCGACCTGCGCCTCGTGCGCCGCCGGGCGGTAGCGGACCGCGATCTGCAGGTGGTCGGGCTCCGGCGGCGGCGTGAGCAGCGACTGCTGCAGCCGGTCGGACAGGGCGCGGTCGCTCGCCGCCCGGAGGGCGAGGGCCTCGAGCTCGGCCGCCTGCTGCTTCGCGGCCACCCGCTCGGTGAGGTCGCGGAAGGAGACGACGACGCCGGTCTGCACGCCGTCCTCGACGGTGGGGACCACGATCATCTCGACCGGCATGGCGGAGCCGTCGCGGCGCCAGAAGGTCTCGTCCTCGGCGACGACCGTGCGCCCGCTGCGCAGCGCCCGCCAGACGGGGCACTCCTCCCGCGGGTACGGGGAGCCGTCCCGCCGGTGCCCGTGGATCAGCGAGTGCTGGTCGCGGTCCAGCTGCTCCTCGGCGGAGTAGCCGGTCATGCGCTGTGCCGCCGGGTTGACGAACTCGACGCGGCCCTCGGCGTCGAGGCCGTAGATGCCGTCGGCGACGTTGGCCAGGACGCGGTCGCTGATCGCCAGGGCCCGGGTCAGCTTGGCCTCGGTCTCCCGCAGCGACTCCAGGTCTCGGGCGCGGCTGGCCGCGACCTGGCGAAGCGTCGAGGCCTCGGCGCCGGCGGCCCGGGCCTCGGCGACGGTGCGCTCGGCCTCCAGCCGGTCGGTGATGTCCATGCCGGTGGCCAGGAGGTACTGGGGGTTCTCGCCCTCCCGCACCAGCTGCAGGGTGAAGTCGGCGGCGCGCTCCGTGCCGTCGGCGAGGAAGTACCGGGTGACGGCGCGCACCGGCTCGCCTCCGGTGGCGACGGCGTGCACCCAGCGCCGCACCTGCTCCTGGACCGCGGTGCTGCCGGCCCACCAGCCGGTGTCCCAGAACGGCCTGCCCAGCTGCTCGTACCGGTCGAACCCGCACCCCTCGACGGCGAGCAGGTTGCTGGTCAGCAGCCGCCCTCGCAGGTCGCAGACGGAGGCGAACATGAAGGCGGAGTCGTGCAGCACGGAGTACCAGGACGGGGTCCCGGGCAGCGCTTCGCTCTCCGTGGTCGGCACCGTTCCGCCGGGGCCGGCCTCGGCCATCTCGATGACTGCTCCTCGCGCTCGCGTCCTGGGTCGTCCAAGCCTGCCCCACAACGCCCCGAGCCACCAGGAACGTTCCCGACCGGGTCGCGGCACCGCCCGGTCCACCGCCGTGCGGCCGGCGGACCGGGCCGTCACTACGGTGGTTCCCATGGTTTCTGCCTGGGTCCTGGTCATCCTGGCCGCCGGCACGGCGCTGGGCTTCGGCTACGGCGCCGTCCGGCTGTCCCGGCGCCCGAAGGCGGCGCGGCGATGAGCGGGGAGACCGAGCTCCCGGTCCCCGACACCGCCGACGTCCGCAGCGGCCCGGAGGTCGCGCCGGAGCTGCTGTCGGTCCTGCCGCTGCTGGGCGAGTGGCACGGCGAGGGGCAGGCGGCCGGCACCGGGGGCGACCACCGGTTCGGGCAGTGGGTGCGGTTCGCGCACGACGGGCGCGGCTTCCTCGCCTACGAGTCCCGGACCTGGCGGCTCACCGACGACGGGAAGATCATGGGCCCCGACGTCCGCGAGTCCGGCTTCTGGCGACCGGTCGGGGAGGACGACGTCGAGCTGCTGGTCGTCGGGCCCGACGGGCTGGTCGAGATCTACGTCGGCACCGCCCGGACGACGACGAGCTGGGAGCTGACCAGCGACGTCGTCGCGCGGACGCCCGACGCCCCGGAGGTCAGCCGCTCGGTGCGGCTGTACGGCATCGTCGAGGGCGCCCTGATGTACGCCATCGACCGGGCGGTCGGCGAGGGCGAGCTGCGCCCGACGATGTCGGCCCGCCTGGAGCGGCTCCGGTGAGCGCCGCACGCACCCCGCGGGAGGTCGCGGACCGCTACGTCGAGGACGCCACCGAGCTGGACCCCACGCTCGGGACCGCGCTGGGCACGCGACCGCGCGAGGACCGGCTGCCCGACACCAGCCCCGCGGGGCTGGAGGCCGAGGCCGAGCTGGCCCGGCGGACGCTGGCCGAGCTCGACCGGGTGCTCGCCGCCGACCCGTCGCTGGACGACGACCCCGTGGAGCGCCGCTGCGCCCGCCTGCTGCGCGAGCGGCTGGAGGCCGAGCTCGCCGGTCACGAGGCGGGCGAGGGGTTCCGGTCGCTGAACAACCTCTTCACGCCGATCCACTCGATGCGCCAGGTGTTCTCGATGATGCCGGCGGCCACCGAGGAGGACTGGTCCGTCCTCGCGCGCCGGCTGGCGCGGGTGCCGGAGGCCTACCGCGGCTACCGGGAGACCCTCGCCGAAGGCGGCCGGCGCGGCCTGCTGGTCGCACCCCGCCAGGTGCGCACCGTCGTCGCCCAGCTCGACGAGTGGCTGGCCGGCCCCTACTTCGCCGGGTTCGTCGCCCCTGGTCCCGAGGCCCTGCGCGCGGAGCTGGACGCCGCCGCCCGCGCCGCCGACGCCGCCGTCGCCGACATCCGCGACTTCCTGCGCGACGAGTACGCGCCGATGGCCGAGGGCACCCCGGACGCCGTCGGCCGGGAGCGCTACGCCGTGGCCGCGCGACGGTGGACCGGGTCGGACCTCGGTGCCGGCCGCGGCCTGGAGGAGGCCTACGCCTGGGGCTGGGCCGAGCACCGGCGGATCCTGGCCGAGCAGCGGGCCGAGGCGGAGCGGGTGCTGCCCGGGGCGACCCCCATGGAGGCCATGCGCTGGCTGGGCGCCAACGGCCCGGCGGTCGAGGGCGAGGAGGCCATCCGCGAGCGGCTCCAGCAGATGATGGACGATGCCATCGCCGCGCTGGACGGCACGCACTTCGACCTCGCCGAGCCGGTGAAGCAGGTCGAGGCGATGATCGCGCCGCCCGGCAGCGCGGCGGCGCCGTACTACACCCGCCCGGCGCAGGACTTCTCCCGGCCCGGGCGCACCTGGCTGCCGACCCTCGGCCGCACCCGCTTCCCGCTCTGGGACCTGGTCTCGATCTGGTACCACGAGGGCGTCCCGGGCCACCACCTGCAGCTGGCCCAGTGGGCGCTGGTCTCCGGCGAGCTCTCGACCTACCAGACGTCGGTGGGGTCGGTCGGCGCGAACGTGGAGGGCTGGGCGCTCTACGCCGAGCGGCTCATGGACGAGCTGGGCTACTTCACCGACCCCGGTGAGCGGCTGGGCTTCCTCGACGCCCAGCAGCTGCGCTCGGTGCGCGTCGTCATCGACATCGGCATGCACCTGGAGCTGCCGGTCCCCGACGACGCCGAGGGCGTGCTGGCCGAGCACCGCGGCCGGCCGTGGACCCCCGAGCTGGCGCGGGCCTTCCTGGGCGAGCACTCCGGTGCCGAGCCGGCCTTCCTGGACAGCGAACTGGTGCGCTACCTGGGCATGCCGGGGCAGGCGATCAGCTACAAGCTGGGGGAGCGCGCCTGGCGGGCCGGGCGGGAGGCCGCGCAGCGCGCGCGGGGGGCCGGCTTCGACCTCAAGGCCTGGCACATGGCCGCGCTGTCGCAGGGCTCGCTGGGTCTCGACGACCTCGAGGCGGAGCTCGCCGCGCTCTGAGCCGACCCGGTCCCGCTAGCGCGGCGGGACCGGGTTGAGCGGGTCGTCGCCGTGGCCGACCCGGTCACCGGGGTCGGCGGGGACGACCTCCAGGCCAGGGGTGGCCATCAGCTCGGCGACGCAGGCCCGGCTGGCGCCGACGTAGGTGCTCATGAGGTCGATGTCGGTCGCCACGAGCCAGGCGCGGTCGGCCGGCCACCACAGGTTGGCGCTCTGCTCCGACGGCTCGGGGGCCAGGTTGCGGACGGCGTCGTCGACGCGGCCGCGGACCAGCACGACGTCCCGCGCGCGGGGCAGCGGCAGGCGGGGCGCGCCGCGCAGCTCGGCGGTGTCGTAGCCGAAGCCGGTCCAGCGCCCGAACCAGCAGCTCTCCGGCGTGCTCGTGTGGCGCGCCAGGACGGCGGCCATGCGCTCGGCGAGCGTGCACGGGAGGTGCCCCTCGGCCGGGGTGCCGTCCCAGGTGGGTGGCTGGCTGTCCTCGCTGACGTACTCCCAGCCGCCGGTGACCGCCGGCCACTGCATGCGCGGGTGGGGGGTGGTGCCGTTCAGCTCGGCGACGGCGGCCCAGGGGATCTCGACGTCGAGGTCGCCGTCGTACCGGTAGGCGGGGTGCAGCACCCGCGCGTAGGCGGGGAAGACCGGCGGCACGAGCGACCCGACGGTGCTCCAGTGCGCGCGGCCCACCGCCTCGGAGACCCAGGTGCCCACGGCGACGTCCCGCTCGATCGGCAGCCCGCCGAGCTGCACCTGACCTCCCCCGGAGAACGGACAACCCCCGGGCTGCTCCGCGGCGCCCAGCCCTCGGTGAGGGGGAGCAGCACGCGGGCCGACTGGACAATGGTCGGCGGCCCGGGGGTCGGGTGACTGTCCGGTTCTCGCTCGCCGCCGTGCGACGGACGGGCGATTCTGCCGATCGTCCGGCTTCCACGCCGGACGGGCGGCCCATCTGGACGGCGGCTAGCGGACAGCCACCTCACGAGTCCTGTAGCTCAGCAAGTTACGGACCACCTCCTCTCTCGTGTACGACGAAGGTACGACCGGGAAAGCGGGGCCTGCAACCGCATTTGTCAGCCCTCGGCGAACGGCCTGGCAGGGCGGCCGGGCGGCGTGTCACTAGGGTTGTCGACCTCGTGCCGGGCGCGGTCGTCGACGGTGTCCCAGGCGTCGGGGATGCCGTCGCTGTCGACGTCCGAGGTCTCCTCCAGCGCGATCCGCTTGTAGATGCGGTTGCGCGCCCGCAGCACGACCGTGGCCAGCAGCGCGGCGGTCAGCGTGCCCACCAGGACCCCGACCTTGACGTGCTCGTCGCGCTCGCTGCCCTGGCCGAAGGCCAGCTCGCCGATGAGCAGCGAGACGGTGAACCCGATGCCGCCCAGCAGCGCCAGGCCGATCACGTCCCACCAGCTGAGGTCGTCGGCCAGCTCCGCCCGCGTGAAGCGGGACACCAGCCAGGTGGCCAGCGTGATGCCGACCGCCTTGCCGGCGACCAGGCCGACGACGATCCCGAGGGCGACGCGGTCGGTCAGCGACTCGGTGAGCCCGGAGAGCCCGCCGATGGTGACGCCGGCGGCGAAGAAGGCGAAGACGGGGACGGCGACCCCGGCGGAGATCGGCCGGATGCGGTGCTCGAAGTGCTCCGCCAGGCCGGGGCCGGCCTCCGGCCCGCCGGCGGCCTCGCTGCGGACGACGGGCACGGTGAAGGCGAGCAGCACGCCGGCGACCGTGGCGTGCACGCCGGACTCGTGCACCAGCACCCAGGTGACGACGGCCAGGGGGACGAGCAGCCACCAGGACCGGATGCGCCTCTGCACCAGGAAGCCGAAGAGGGCGAGCGGCACCAGCGCCAGCAGCAGCGGGGTCACCGCGAGCGAGGAGGTGTAGAAGATCGCGATGATGGTGATCGCCAGCAGGTCGTCCACCACGGCCAGCGTCAGCAGGAACGTGCGCAGCGCGCTCGGCAGGTGGGTGCTGATGACGGCGAGGACGGCGAGTGCGAAGGCGATGTCGGTGGCGGTAGGGATGGCCCAGCCGCCCAGGGCGCCGTCGCCGCCGGCGTTGACCGCGACGTAGAGGACGGCCGGGACGACCATGCCGCCCACCGCGGCCGCCACCGGCAGCGCGGCCCGCCGGACGTCGCGGAGGTCACCGGCGACGAACTCGCGCTTGAGCTCGAGGCCGGCGACGAAGAAGAAGATGGCGAGCAGCCCGTCGGCCGCCCAGGTGCCCAGCGGCAGGTCCAGGTGCAGCGACGCCGGGCCGACGCGGGTGTCGCGGAGCGCCTCGTAGCCCTCCGCCCAGGGGGAGTTGGCCCAGACCAGCGCGACGACGGTGCCGACGAGCAGCAGCACACCGCCGACGGTCTCCTTGCGCAGGACCGAGGCGACCCGGCTGGCCTCGGTCCAGGAGCCACGCCCGAACAGGCGGGCGGGGGCGGCGGTGGAAGGCATGGGGGGCGGCTCCAGACGGAAGGGTCGAGAAGGACACTGCCGACCAGACTTCCCGGCTCACCTAGGGGCCGAGGCTACCGGCTGAGCAGCTCCCGCACCCGCGCGGACAGCCCGCCGTCGCCCCGTCGGACGCCGTCGAGGGTGTGCACGGCCGCCGCGCCGCGCACGCCGGACAGCAGCCAGACGGCGTCGGCGGCGTGCAGGTCCGCGACGGTCCCCGGCGTGACGGAGGTGGGCCAGCCCGCGGCCTCGGCCTGTGCGAACAGCCTGGCCTGGGTGGTGCCGGCGAGGATGCCGGTCTCCAGCGGCGGGGTGTGCAGCGTGCCGCCGGCGGCCCAGACGACCGTCGACGTCGGCCCCTCCAGCAGGCGCCCCTCGAGGCTGGTGAAGACGACGTCGTCCGCCCCGGCGTGGTGCGCGTGCCGCTGGGCGGCCATGTTCACCGCGTAGGAGAGCGTCTTCGCGCCGCCGAGCAGCCAGGGCGCGCCGGCCCGGAAGTCGGCGGGGATGCCGAGGCCGAGGCTGACCACCGAGATGCCCTCGGTGCGCTGGCGGAGCGTCTCCTCCGGGACGGGGGCCAGCAGGGCGAGGGCGGTGGGGGCCGTGCCCTCGCCGAGGCCGCGGGTGAGGAACAGCCGGCAGACCCCCTCCAGCGCCGGCGGCCAGTCGGCCAGGACGGCGGACACCAGCGCCCGCCAGGTCCCGTCGCCGGGGTGGGGGATGGCGAGGAGGGCCGCCGAGCGGGTGAGCCGGGCCAGGTGGGCGTCGAGGTGCGGCGTGCGCCCGTCGACGACGGCCACGGACTCGAAGACGCCGTCGCCACGGGCCAGGCCCTGGTCGAACGCGGTCACCACGGGCTGGTCGGCGGGCACCGCGACCGCGGCGCCGTCGCGCCAGACCGCCACCCTGCGCTGCTCCGTCACCCCCTCAGCCTGCCGCACGCGCGGCATAGGCTCACGGCATGGGTCCGGACGACGTCGCGGCGCCGCTCGCCGAGCAGTTGCGGGCGCGCGGCCTGCGCCTGACCCCGCAGCGCGCGCGGGTGCTGGCGGCCGTGAGCGCGCTGGCGCACGCGACGCCGGAGGCGATCGGGGCCCGCCTGCGCGAGGAGGCGGGGCCGGGGGGCGCGGCGCCGGACACCTCGACCGTCTACCGCACCCTCGAGCTGCTGGAGAGCCTGGGCCTGGTCTGGCACACCCACCTGGGGCGGGGCGCGCCGGTCTACCACGCGGCCGAGCGCCCGCACCTGCACGTCGTCTGCGCCTCCTGCGGCGAGATCTCCTCGGCGGCGCCGGACCTGCTGGACCAGGCCGCGGAACGTCTGGCGGCCGAGCTGGGTTTCACCGTCGACGTGGGTCACGTCGCCCTGTCGGGCACGTGCCGCGACTGCCGTGAACGAGCCCAGGAGAAGCCGTGACCGTCTCACCCCTGCTGTCCCGCCCCGGTGCCGTGCAGGAGGAGGGCGGCCAGGTCGCCGTGCACTACGGCGACCCGCTGCGCGAGCAGCGCACGCTGGCCGAGGGGGCCGGGCTGGTCGACCGCAGCGACCGCGACGTCCTCGTGGTCCCCGGTGCCGACCGGCTGTCCTGGCTGCACAGCATCACCAGCCAGCACTTCGAGCAGCTGACCGACGGCGCGGGCAGCGAGGCGCTCGTGCTCTCCCCGAACGGGCACGTGGAGCACCACCTCGTCGTCGCCGAGCTGGGCGGCACCACCTGGGTGGACGTCGAGCCGGGCACCGGCGCGGCGCTGCTGGCCTTCCTCGAGCGGATGCGCTTCATGCTGCGCGTCGAGCCGCAGCTGGTCACCGACGCCTGGGCGGTGCTGAGCGTGGTCGGCCCGGAGGCGCCGCGGGTGCTCGCCGCCGCGGGGATGGCCGTCCCGGAGCGCGAGCACGCCGTCCTCCCCGAGGGGCCGGGGCTCGTCCGCCGGATGCCCCCGATCGGCGACGGCGGGGCCGTGGTGCTGGACCTGGTCGTGCCGCGGGCCGAGCTCGCGGCCACGGCCGACCGGCTGGTCGCGGCCGGCGCGCAGCCCGCCGGGTCGTCGGCCTACGAGGCGCTGCGCGTGGAGGCCCGGCGGCCGCGCTTCGGCGTGGACAGCGACCACCGCACCATCCCCAACGAGCTGTCCTGGCTCAGCACCGCCGTCCACCTGGAGAAGGGCTGCTACCGCGGCCAGGAGACGGTCGCCCGGGTGCACAACCTGGGCCGGCCGCCGCGCCGGCTGGTGCTGCTGCACCTGGACGGCGTGAGCGAGGACCTGGCGCAGCCGGGCGCCGAGGTGCTCGCGGGCACGCGCGTGGTCGGCCGCGTGGGCACCGTGGTGCGCCACCACGAGCTGGGCGTGGTCGCGCTGGCGCTGGTGAAGCAGTCGGTGGCGCAGGACGCGGTGCTCACCGTCGGCGGCTCCACGGCCGCCATCGACCCCGACGACGCCCCGGCCGAGCTCGACGACACCCGGGCGGCGGCGCGCGACCGGGTCCGGGCGATCCGGTCTGCGACGATCGGGAAGTGACCCCAGCGGTCCGCTGACCTACGCTCCGCCCAGCGCCCGCTGATGACCACCGCCGACGCCCGCACGATGCCGGGGAACACGCACCTGGAGGCCGCCCCGTGAGTCCGAAGCCGTCCCCCGCCGGGGGTGCCGCCGTCGACGCGCTCCTGGACCCGTCGTTCCTCGACAGCGCCGTCCAGCGGCCGATGGGCGAGGTGCGGCGGCTGCGTCGCGAGGCGGAGCAGGAGGAGGTCAACCTCTCCTACACGCGCCGCCTGCTGCAGGGCCGGCTCGACATCGTGCGCCGGGAGCTGCAGCGCCGCGCGGAGCACGACGGACGGTCGCTGGTCGACCTGCTGCCGGAGATCCTGGCCGAGAAGGGCCGCGGCCCGGCGCACGGGCTGGGCCGGCACCAGACGGTGCAGCCGGCCAGCCCGGAGGAGTACGAGTCCTGGGTGAACTCGCTGACCCCGGGCGCCGACCTCTCGGCGATCACCGAGCTGTCGGACAAGAAGCTGGAGTCCGCGGCCCGCGCGCTCGCCGAGGCCGAGAAGGGCCTGTGCGAGCGGCGGCGCGGCGTGCAGCAGGTCATGGACGGGCTGGCCGCCGAGCTCGGCCGCCGCTACCGCGACGGCGAGGCCGACGTCGCCGCCCTGCTCGCCGACGAGGGTCGGCACTGAGCGGCGGCTGGCCGCTGAACCCGGTCCTGGTCGAGGTCCGGCGGTCGGGCTTCCTGGAGTCGGTGCACCGCGGTTCGCTGGTCGTGCTGGACGCCGCCGGTCAGGTGACGTTCGCCGTGGGCGCGGTGGACCGCCCGACGCTGCCGCGGTCGTCGAACAAGCCTGTGCAGGCAACGGCGGTGCTCGCCGCCGGCTGGGTGCCCGCGTCCGGGGAGGAGCTGGCGATCGCGGCCGGCTCGCACAACGGCGAGGACGGCCACCGGGAGACCGCCGCCGGGATGCTCGCCGCCGCCGGGCTGGGGCCCGAGGCGCTGGGGTGCCCTCCGGCTCTGCCGTCGCACGAGGCGACGAGGGCCACCTGGCTGGCCTCGGGCCGGGCACCGGAGCGGCTGGCGATGAACTGCTCGGGCAAGCACGCCGCGATGCTGGCCGCCTGCGTCGCGGCCGGCTGGCCGACCGATGGCTACCTGGCGCGGGAGCACCCGCTGCAGCAGGCGATCGAGGCGCGGCTGGCCGAGGCCGCCGGCGAGCCGGTGGCGGCGGTCGTCGTCGACGGCTGCGGGGCGCCCCAGCACGCGCTGTCGGTGACCGGGCTGGCCCGGGGTGTGCTCTCGCTGGTGCAGGCCGCCGAGGGGTCGCGGGAGCGCGCGGTGGCCGATGCCATGCGGGCCAACCCGTGGTTCGTCGCCGGCACGGGGCGCGAGGACACCGACCTGATGCGCGCCTTGCCGGGCTTGCTGGTCAAGGGCGGTGCCGACGGCGTGCACGTGGCGGCGCTGCCCGGTGCCGGGGCGGTGGCCCTCAAGCTGGACGACGGCGGTGACCGCGGGCGCACGCCGGCGCTCGCGGCGGGGCTGCGCCGGCTCGGCGTGCCGGCCGAGGTGCTTGCTCCGTGGTCGCGCACGCCGGTCTCCGGCGGTGACGGCGTCGTCGGCGACGTGCGGGAATCGGCTGATCTAAACGCCTGAGCGGGGTTTTCCGGTTGTGAGGGTGTTCACGTCGGTGTGCTAACTCCTCCGCTTGCAACTGCTAGCACCCGGGGTTAGCGTCGTATCCGTGCAGACCCCCGGTGAGTTCGTCCGCGAGCAGGTGACCACGGTCCGCGAGAAGGTGGACCGGGTGGCCGGCAGCGTGGCCGAGACGGTCGCCGAGGCGCCCAGCGTCTCGGCCGTCAGCTCCTCGGTGGGGGACTTCATCCGCGAGCAGCGCAGTGCTGCCCGGGTGTCCCTGCGCGAGCTGGCCCGCACCGCGGGGGTCAGCAACCCGTACCTGTCCCAGGTGGAGCGGGGTCTCCGGAAGCCGTCAGCGGAGATCCTCGCCTCGATCGCCCGGGGCCTGAAGATCTCGGCCGAGTCGCTCTACGAGCAGGCGGGGATCCTCGACCGGCGTTCCGGCAACCCGGACACCGTGGCGGCGATCCGGTCGGACGAGTCGCTGTCCGAACGCCACAAGGCCGTCCTGCTCGAGCTCTACGAGACCTACGTCCGGGAGCACCGGGCTTCTTCCCCGGCCGCCAGCTGACCCCCCACACAGACCAAGGAGTCGACATGACCCCCAGCCAGACCGTGAAGCAGTACGGCGAGCTCGCCGTGGCCCAGGGCCGCACCCTCGCCGAGCAGGCCCGCACCCCGCTCCTGGCCGTCGTCGGCGCCGGTGACCTCGCCGTCGAGCGCGCCCGCACCGTCGTCAGCTCGTTCCGCTCCCGCGCCGAGCAGCTGCCCGGCGAGGCGCAGGTCCAGGCCGACCTCGCCGTCAAGGAGGCCCGCACCCGGGCCACCGAGGCCGCCGGCACCGCCCGCACCACCGCTCAGCAGCTGGCCACCGCCGTCCGTCCCGAGGCGCTGCGCAGCACCGTCGCCGGGCTGGTCGAGGTCGCCCGCACGCAGGCCGCCAGCACCGTCGAGCAGCTCGCCGAGCGCGGTGCCGAGGTCGTCGAGGAGCTGCGTCGCCAGCCGGCCGTGCGCCGGGTCGTCCGTCGCGCCGAGTCGGCCGTCGACACCGTCGAGGACACCCTCGAGGAGGCTCTCGAGGAGACCGCCGAGGCCGTGACCGAGGCGTCGAACGAGGTCACCTCGCTGGTCCAGAAGACCGCCGGCAAGGCCGCCAAGGCCGCCGCCAAGGCCGAGGAGACGGTGCACGAGACCGCCGAGCAGACCAAGGCCTCCGTGGCCGAGGTCGCCGAGGAGGCCCCGGCTCCCAAGGCGAAGGCCACCAAGAAGAACAGCGCCGCCGCCGCCAAGAAGGCCCCGGCCACCTCGGCTCGCGTCACCCGCGCCCGCACCGCGCGGCGCAGCGACCCGACCGCCGTGCCGGCCAAGAAGAACTGACCTCACCGGTCCCGTGACCAGGGCCCCGGAGCTGCTACGGCGCTCCGGGGCCCTGTCGCGTCCGGGGCACGACCGGGTGGGCGCGGGCGGGACCGGCAGCCGGGCGGGATGCCGCGGGTAACCTTGCCGCCATGGCCGAGTTCGAGTGGTTCCTGATGAACGCCCTGCGCCTGGGCGCTCTCGGGCTGGCCGCCTGGGCCTTCGTCGACGCGCTGACCAGGCCGGCGAACGCCTTCGTCGCCATGGGCAAGCTGACCAAGCCCGCCTGGCTGGGCATCACCGCCCTGGCTGCGGTGGTCGTCTACGCCTTCGGCCTGGTGAGCTTCCTCGGCCTGCCGGCCATCATCGCCGCGATCGTCTACCTGGTCGACGTGCGGCCGGCCGTGCGCGGCCTGCACCGCGGCAACAGCTGGTGACCGCGCCCCCCGGTCAGCCGGCGGGGATGAGCAGCCAGAGCAGCAGGTAGGCCACGATCTGCGGGCCGGGCAGCACGCAGGAGATCACGAACGCCAGGCGCAGGCCGCCCGGGGAGAGCCCGAACTGGCGGGCGAGGCCCGAGCAGACGCCGCCCAGGACCTTGTTCCGGGTGTCGCGGCGGAGCCGGGTCGGCGCAGGAGTCGTCATCCGCCCACCCTACGGCCGGCGGGCGCGGTCCTCAGCGGCCGAAGACGCCCGCCGGCGGCTCGGGCGAGGGCTGGGCCTCGGCGTCGGACACCGGTCCCACCTTGCCGACGAACCGGTCGAGGTCCTCGCCGTCGACCACGCGCGAGGGCATGGGGTCGCGGGCGCAGGCGCGGGTGAGCGCGGCGAGCGGCAGCTCGACGTCGGAGGCGACCGCGACGAGGTTGCCGAAGCGGCGGCCGCGCAGGGTGCCCGGCTCGGCGAGCAGGCACACGTGCCGGAACGCCGTCCGCAGCGTCGCGACCTGGGCGCGGGCGAAGCGCAGCGGCGGGCCGTCGGCCACGTTGGCGGCGTAGACCCCGCCGGGGCGCAGCACCCGTGCGACCTCGGCGGCGAACTCCGCGCTGGTGAGGTGCGCCGGTGTGCGGGCCCCGGCGAAGACGTCGGTGATGACGACGTCCGCGCTGCCGGGGTGCATGGACCGCAGCGCCTCGCGGGCGTCCGCCGCCCGCACCCGGACGCGGGCGTTGCGGGGGAGCGGCAGGTGCTCGCGCACCAGGTCCGTGAGCGGCTGGTCGATCTCCACCACCCGCTGCCGGGAGCCGGGGCGGGTCACCGCGACGTAGCGGGGCAGGGTGAGCGCCCCGCCGCCCAGGTGCACGACGTCGAGCGCGGCCCCCGGCTCGGCGGCGAGGTCGAGGACGTGGCCCATGCGCCGGACGTACTCGAACTCCAGGTGCGCCGGGTCGTCGAGGTCCACGTGCGACTGCGGGGTGCCGTTGAGCATCAGCACCCAGGCGCCGTCGCGGTCGGCGTCGCCGAGCAGCTCCGCGGTGCCACCGTCCACGGGCGTGGGCCCGGGCGGGATCCGCACCGGCTCAGCCCGGGGCGACGGCCGACCAGCGCACCGTCACCTCGCCGTGCCGCCAGCGCCGGCTGGACCCCACCAGCGGCCAGCCCTGCTCGCCGAGCGCCTCGACGGCGGCGGCCCAGCGCTGGCGGGGGCCGAACGTCGACATCCCCGCCGCCGCGGCCCAGGCGGCGTCGAAGGCCTTCAGGAACTCGTGCACCGGCCGGCCGGGGACGTTGTGGTGGATCAGCGCCTTGGGCAGCCGCTCGGCCAGGTCCGACGGCGTCGCGATGTCCGACACCCGGGCCGACAGGGTGAGGGTCAGCGGGCCGTCGGCGTCCAGCGCCACCCAGGCCGAGCGGCGCCCCCACTCGTCGCAGGTGCCCTCGACGATCAGCCCGCCGGGTGCCAGGGCGCCGCGCATGGTGTCCCAGGCCCGGGCCGCGGACTCCTCGTCGTACTGGCGCAGCACGTTGAACGCGCGCACCACCACCGGCTGCAGGCCGGCGAGCTCGAAGCCGCCGACGCGGAAGTCCACCCGGGGCGGGTCCCGGTCCGCCTCGACGGCCTTCACGCGCTCGGGGTCGATCTCCAGGCCCACGACCTCCAGGCGGTCGACCTCGGGGCCGAGCCGCTCCACCAGCTCCAGCGTGGTCACCGCGGACGAGCCGTAACCGAGGTCCACGACCAGGGGCCGCGCGGAGTCGCGCAGCCGCGGGACCTGCGTCGCGACGAGCCAGCGGTCGACCCGGCGCAGCCGGTTGGCGTTGGTGGTCCCGCGGGTCGGCAGGCCCAGCGCCCGGGCGCGGCCGGCAGCCAGGCGAGGTGCCCTGCGCTGCGGCTGAGAAGACAGCGAGGCCCGCCGCTTGTGCTCGTTGCCCGCCTCGCTCACCGGGAGGGAGCGTAGTCCCGGCTACCGTCGAGGGGTGCAGGTGCGATCGGATGTCCCCCTCTCGGAGCTCACCACCCTCGCCGTCGGTGGCCCCGCCGAGCGGCTGGTCGAGGTGGAGACGGCGGCCGAGCTGGTGGCCGCGGTCCGCGACGCCGACGAGTCCGGACGCCCGCTGCTGCTCATCGGTGGCGGCTCCAACCTGATCGCGCCCGACGAGGGCTGGCCCGGCGACGTCGTCGCCGTCCGGTCCCGGGGCATCGAGCGGACCGGGGACCGGCTGACCGTGCAGGCCGGGGAGGACTGGGACGCGCTGGTCGCCTTCACCGTCGAGAACCGGCTGGCCGGCATGGAGGCCCTCTCGGGCATCCCGGGCTCCACGGGCGCGACGCCGGTGCAGAACGTCGGGGCCTACGGCCAGGAGGTCGCGCAGACGATCACCGCCGTCCGGGTCCACGACCGGCACGAGAAGGCGGAGCGGACGCTGTCCCCGGCCGAGTGCGGGTTCGCCTACCGCGACAGCCGGCTCAAGCGGGAGCCCGGCCGGTTCGTCGTGCTGGAGGTGGAGTTCGCGCTGGAGCCCAGCGAGCTGTCGCGCCCGGTGGGGTACGCGGAGCTGGCGCGCACCCTCGGGGTGGAGATCGGCGAGCGGGCGCCGCTGGCCGACGTCCGCGAGGCGGTCCTGGGGCTGCGCCGCGGCAAGGGCATGGTCTGGGACCCCGCGGACCCCGACAGCCGCAGCGCCGGGTCGTTCTTCACCAACCCGATCGTCCCGGCCGAGCGCGCGGTCGAGGGCTGCCCGAGCTGGCCGGCGGGTGAGGGCCTGGTCAAGCTGAGCGCCGCCTGGCTGGTGCAGCACTCCGGGTTCGGCCGCGGCACCCGCGAGGGCCGGGTCGGGACGTCGTCCCGGCACAGCCTGGCGCTGACCACCGAGGACGGCGCCACCGCCGCCGAGCTGCTCGCCTTCGCCGACCGGATCGTGGCGACCGCGCAGGAGAGGTTCGGCGTCACGCTCGAGCGCGAGCCGACGGCGGTGCGGCCGTGACCGACGACCGGCAGGCGCGGCTGCGCGCCCTCTACGCGGTGCTCTCCGCTCCCGAGCCCAGTCCGAGCGGGCAGGCGAGCGACGAGGAGTGGACCCGCAGGCTGCTCGCGGAGGGCTGACCTCGGCTCGCTCCGCGCGGGCTCTCGGCGCGCGGCTCGACCCGCGCCACCGGCCGTCGAGCCGCGCTGTGGTCCGGCTCCAGGCTCGGTGACGCGGGTCAACCCCCGCCGCGACCGGGTCGCCGGCCGGGACCCGCAGCGCGGACCGCGGGTGGCTCAGGCGTCGCGGGCGACCTTGTGCTGGGCGGCCTGGGCGCGGGGGCGGACCACCATGAGGTCGATGTTGACGTGGTGCGGCCGGGTGAGCGCCCATGCGATGCAGTCGGCGACGTCCTCGGCCACCAGCGGCTCCCGCACACCCCGGTAGACGGCGTCGGCCTTCTCCTGGGAGCCCAGCCGGTTGAGCGAGAACTCGTCGGTGTGCACCATCCCCGGCGCGACCTCGATGACCCGCACCGGCTCGCCCACCAGCTCCAGCCGCAGCGCCCCGGCGAGGGCGTGCACGCCGTGCTTGGCCGCCGTGTACGAGCTCCCGCCCTCGTAGGTGACCAGCCCGGCGGTCGAGCTGACGAACAGGACGTCGCCGGCGCCGGACGCCCTCAGCGCCGGCAGGAGCGCCTTGGTGAGCCGCACCGTCCCGAGCACGTTGACGTCGTAGGTGCGCGCCCAGGACTCCAGGTCGGCGTCCTCGACGCGGTTGGCGTCGAACGCCCCGCCGGCGTTGTTGACCAGCACGTCGACCCGGTCCAGCGCCTCGGCGAAGGCCGCCACGGAGCCGGCGTCGGTGAGGTCCAGCGGCAGGGCCCGGGCGCCGGTCGAGGCCGCCAGCTCCTCGAGCCGGTCGACCCGGCGGGCCCCGAGGACGACGTCGAACCCCTCGGCGGCCAGGCGGGCGGCGGTGGCGGCACCGATGCCGCTGGAGGCACCGGTGACGACGGCGGTGCGGCCGCGTCCGGGGAGGGGGGAGTGCTCGGACCGGGTGAGGTCTGCGGGGTCGGGCATGCGGGCCATCCTCGCGCTGTTGCAGGATGGGCAGGAGACAGGGGTGCGTCGTGTGCGCCCCGTGAAGCGCAGAGCGGGAGGTCGCAGGGTGCCCGCTCGCCGCTTCCCAGGCCCCGGCCTGCCCCGGCGGGTGGCGACGCTCTCGGTGCACACCAGCCCGCTCGACCAGCCCGGTGCCGGTGACGCCGGGGGCATGAACGTCTACGTCGTCGAGGTCTCCCGGCGGCTCGCCGCCCGTGGCATCGCCGTCGACGTGTTCACCCGCGCGACCTCCAGCGACCTGCCGCCGGTCGTGGAGATGAGCCCGGGCGTGACGGTCCGCCACGTCAGCGCCGGCCCCTTCGAGGGCCTGGGCAAGGAGGAGCTCCCCGCGCAGCTGTGCGCGTTCACCGCCGCCGTGCTGCGCGAGGAGGCCCAGCACGAGCCGGGCTACTACGACCTCGTGCACTCGCACTACTGGCTGTCCGGCCAGGTGGGCTGGCTGGCGCGGGACCGGTGGAGCGTGCCGCTGGTGCACACCGCGCACACCCTGGCCAAGGTCAAGAACGAGGCGCTGGCCGCCGGCGACCGCCCCGAGCCGCGCTCGCGCGTCATCGGCGAGGAGCAGGTGGTCGCCGAGGCCGACCGGCTGATCGCCAACACCGACGAGGAGGCCCGCCAGCTGGTGCGCCTCTACGGCGCCGACCCCGCGCGCACGCTCGTCGTCCCGCCCGGGGTGGACCTGGACCGCTTCGCGCCGGGCAGCCGGGTCGCGTCCCGGCGTGCGGTCGGGGTGGCCGAGGACGCCGTCGTGCTGCTGTTCGTGGGGCGCATCCAGCCGCTCAAGGCGCCCGACGTCCTGCTGCACACCGCCGCCCGGATGCTCGCCGACGACCCGGGGCTGCGCTCCCGCCTGCAGGTGCACGTGGTCGGCGCCCCCAGCGGCAGCGGCCTGGACGCCCCGCGCCAGCTCGAGCAGCTGGCGGCCGGGCTCGGCATCACCGACGTCGTCCGCTTCCACCCGCCGCAGCCCCCCGAGCGGCTGGCGCACTTCTACCGGGCCGCCGACGTCACCGTCGTGCCGAGCCACAACGAGTCCTTCGGGCTGGTGGCCCTGGAGTCCCAGGCCTGCGGGACGCCCGTGGTCGCCGCCGCGGTGGGCGGGCTGCCGACGGCCGTGCGCGACGGCGTCTCCGGCGTCCTGGTCCCCGGCCACGACCCGGCCGACTACGCGGCGGCCGTACGGGCGGTGCTCGCCCGCCGGGAGCTGCTGGCCGCCGGCGCGCGGCGGCACGCCGCCCGGTTCTCCTGGGAGCGCACCGTCGACGCGCTGGTCGAGGCCTACGCCTCCGCCGCCGCCGAGATGGCCGCCGCGCCGCCCCGCCCGGCCCGCGAGCGGCGCCCCGGCGGCCCGCTGCGCTCGCTGCCCGGCCTGGAGGTCGCCCGGTGAGCCGACCCGCGGGGACGAGGAGCACGGCCGAGCTCGACGCCGTCATCGACCAGACGCTCCGGGACAGCGAGCTGGTGCACGAGCACCCCGCCCCCGGCACCTGGCTGGTCGACCTGCCGGGCACCAAGAAGCTCAAGACCGTGTGCGGGCTGGTCGTGGGGGAGCACTCGCTGCGGGTGGAGGCCTTCGTCTGCCGCCAGCCCGATGAGAACCGCGAGCAGCTGTGGACCTACCTGCTGCAGCACAACGCCCGCATGTACGGCGTCGCCTACTCGATCGACTCCGTGGGCGACGTCTACCTGACCGGCCGGCTGCCGCACGCCGCCGTCACCCCCGAGGAGCTCGACCGGCTGCTCGGCGCGGTGCTCAGCTATGCCGACGACCACTTCAACGCGATGCTCGAGATCGGCTTCGGCACCTCGATCCGCCGGGAGTGGGACTGGCGGGTGAAGCGCGGCGAGTCGCTGCGCAACCTGGAGGCCTTCGCGGCCTTCGCCGACCCGAGCCGCCGCCCGTCGGCCCCCGACGGCGAGGCGTGACGGCGACCGAGCGGTCGCAGCCGGGCGCGGTGCCGCCCGGCGAGGAGGAGCGCCCGGGCTACGCCCGCCGCTGGTGGGTGCTGGCCACCATGACGGTCTGCCTGCTCGTGGTGATCATGGGCAACACGATCCTCAACGTCGCCATCCCGACCCTCCAGCGCGAGCTGGGGGCCACCCAGGGCGAGCTGCAGTGGGCGGTGGACGCCTACATCCTCGTGTTCGCCGGCCTGCTCTTCTCCTGGGGCGTCATCGGCGACCGGATCGGCCGCCGCCGGGTCCTGCTCATCGGGCTGGGCATCTTCGCCCTCGGGTCGGTGCTCGCCGCCTTCAGCGACAGTGCGCTGGAGCTGATCGCCTGGCGGGCGCTCATGGGCGTCGGCGGGGCGGCGGTGCAGCCGACCACGCTCGCGGTCATCACCAACGTCTTCCCGCCGCGCGAGCGCGGGCGGGCCATCGGCGTCTGGGCCGGCACCGCGGGGATCGCCGTCGCCGGCGGCCCCCTGGCCGGGGGTGCGGTGCTCGAGCACTTCTGGTGGGGCGCGGTCTTCCTCGTGGGCGTCCCGGTGGCGCTCCTCGGGGTCCTGGCCGTCGTCGCCTTCGTCCCGGAGTCGCGGGACCCCAGCCCCGGCCGGCTCGACGTCCCCGGCGTCCTGCTGTCGATCGCGGCGCTGGCCGGGCTGGTCTACGGGATCATCCGCGGCGGCGGTGGCGAGGGGTGGACGACGCCGAGGGTGCTCGTCCCGCTCCTGGGCGGGCTGGTGCTGCTGGCGCTGTTCGTCTGGCTGCAGCGCCGCTCGGCCCACCCGGCCCTCGACGTCTCGCTCTTCCGCAACCCCGCCTTCTCCGCGGCGGCCGGGGCGCTCGGGCTGAACTTCTTCGCCCTGCTGGGCGCGACGTTCTACCTGGTCTTCTACCTGCAGGGCGTGCGGGGGCTCACCCCGCTGGAGAGCGGTGCCGCGCTCATCCCGGTGGCCCTCGGCATGGCGGTCATGGCTCCCTTGAGCTCCGGGCTGGCCGAGCGCTTCGGGGCGAAGGCCGTCTGCGCCGTCGGCTTCCTGCTGATCGCGCTGTCCTTCGCCGGTGTCCAGCTGCTGGACCTGACGACGCCGGTGTGGGTCCTCCTCGCCGTGCTGTCCGTCCAGGGGGTCGGGATGGGCACGGTGATGGCGCCGGCCACCGAGTCGATCATGTCGGTCGTGCCGCGCGAGAAGGCCGGCGCCGGCGCGGCGGTCAACAACTCGGTGCGCCAGGTCGGCGGTGCGCTCGGCGTCGCGATCCTCGGCTCGCTCCTCGCCGGCTCCTACGCCGCCCACCTGGGCAGCACGGTCGACGCCCTGCCGGCCGGTGTCCGGGACGAGGCCGGCGAGTCGATCGTCGCGACGCTCGAGGCCGTGCGGCGGGTGCAGGCCGAGGGCGGGCCGGAGGCGGCGAGGGCCGCGGCGGAGGTCGTCGGGCCGGCGCAGGAGGCCTTCGTCTCCGCCATGCACGTCACCGCGATCGGCACGGCGGCGGCGACGCTGGTCGCTACCGTCGTCGTGCTGATCTGGCTCCCGGGGCGCCGCGATCGGGTGGTCCCGGCCACCCGTTGAGGTGAACACGCGCCAGACCGTTGACGCTCAGTCACGATCCGCACAGGCTGGCCGGGTAACCGCGCGGCGAGGGGATCCGCGCGGTCCAAAGTGTGGGAGTGCAACCTGTGACCGACGGCCCGGCCGCCACCCGTACCGACCCGACCGGAGCCCTGCGAGGCCGTCGCGACCCGTTCGCGCCGCTGCTGGAGAACCCGCTGGCCGCCCTGCTGCGCGCGCACAGCGACGCCGGGGCCGCCACCCACTCCGTCCCCACCGGCGGGGCGCCGCTGCCGGTCACCACCTACGCCGACGGCCGCGCCCGCATCAACCTGGGCACCGGCAACTACCTCGGCCTGGCCGGTGACCCGCGGGTCGTCGAGGCGGCGGCGGTGGCGCTGCGGCGGTACGGCACCTCGGCCTCGGGCAGCCGGGTGCTCAACGGGACCACCGCGCTGCACCTCGAGCTCGAGGAGGAGCTCGCCGACCACTACGGCACCGAGGCGGCGGTCCTCACCTCGTCCGGGGTCAACGCCAACCTCGCGCTGCTGTCCACGGTCTGCGGGCCGGAGGACGTCCTGCTCGTCGACGCCCACGTGCACGCCAGCCTGCACGCCGCCGCCGCGGCGAGCCGGGGCAGCGTCGTGCGCTGGCGGCACAACGACCTCGACTCGCTGGCCGCCCGGCTGGAGCGGCTCGACGCGCGCGCCGGGGCCGTCGTCGTCGTGGACGGCGTCTACTCGATGACCGGTGAGCTCGCGCCGCTGGACGCCGTCGTGGCGCTGTGCGACCGCTACGGCGCCCGGCTGGTCGTCGACGAGGCGCACGGTCTCGGCGTCCTCGGCGCCGGCGGGCGCGGCGCGGCCGAGCAGCTCGGCGTGCTGGACCGGGTCGACGCGGTCACCGTGGCGCTGAGCAAGTCGCTGGCCAGCGTGGGCGGCGCCGTCATGACCTCGCGGGCCGCCGCCGACGGCATCCGTGCCGGGGCCATGCCCTACGTGTTCAGCGCGGCCAACGACCCGGCCTCGGTGGCCGCTGCCCTGGCCGCGCTCCGCATCCTGCGGGCCGAGCCCGAGCGGGTCGCGCGGCTCCAGCGCAACGGGGAGCTGCTGCGCACCGCGCTCGCCGACGCCGGCGCGCAGCCCGTGCCCGGCCGCGGCGCGGTCATCGCTGTCCCGACCGGGGCCGAGGAGGTCACGGCGGGCGCCTGGCGGGCCTGCTTCGACGACGGCGTCTACACCAACGCGGTGGCCTACCCGGCGGTCCCGCGCGGCAAGGGCGTCCTCCGGCTGACCGTCATGGCGACCCACACCGACGAGCAGCTCCGCGAGGCGGCCCAGGTCGTGGCCGCGGCCGTCCGCCGGGCGCGCGACGGCGAGTGGGAGATGGCGCTGGCCTGACGGCCCTGCTGCCTGCGCGGACACCGTCGGGCAGGATGACCGACGTGACGACCTCGACGGGAACGCTGGTGCTGCTCCGCCACGGCGAGAGCGAGTGGAACAAGGCCAACCTCTTCACCGGCTGGGTGGACGTCCCGCTCTCGGAGAAGGGGCGCGCCGAGGCCGCCCGCGGCGGTGAGCTGCTCGCCGAGCACGGCCTGCTCCCCGACGTCCTGCACACCTCGCTGATGAAGCGGGCCATCACCACCGCGGAGCTGGCGCTCGCCGCCGCCGACCGGCAGTGGATCCCGGTCAAGCGGTCGTGGCGGCTCAACGAGCGCCACTACGGCGCGCTCCAGGGCAAGGACAAGGCCGCCACCCTCGCCGAGTACGGCGAGGAGCAGTTCATGATCTGGCGCCGGTCCTACGACACCCCGCCGCCGCCCATCGCGCCCGGCGACGAGTTCTCCCAGGACGGCGACGTGCGCTACGCCTTCCTGCCCCCGGAGGCCCGGCCGGCCACCGAGTGCCTCAAGGACGTCGTCGTCCGGATGCTGCCCTACTGGTACGACGCGATCGTGCCGGACCTCCGGGCCGGGAGGACCGTGCTGGTGGCCGCGCACGGCAACAGCCTCCGCGCCCTGGTGAAGCACCTCGACGGCATGGGTGACGACGAGGTCGTCGGGCTGAACATCCCCACGGGCGTCCCGCTGCGCTACGACCTCGACGCCGACCTGCGGCCCACGAAGCCGGGTGGCCAGTACCTCGACCCGGCGGCCGCCGCGGCCGCCATCGAGGCGGTCAAGAACCAGGGGAAGCGCTGACGGCTGCGCCGCCGTGCGCCCGTCCACCCCTCTGCCCGATGCAGGGGTGACGGCGCACGACGGCGCGTCAGGGCCGCTCAGGCCTCGGCGGGCTCGCGCTCCCAGCGCTCACCGGTGACCAGGTAGCAGACCCGGCGGGCGACGCTGACCGCGTGGTCGGCGAAGCGCTCGTAGTAGCGCCCGAGCAGGGTGATGTCGATGGCCGACTCGATGCCGTGCGGCCACTGGTCGCCCAGCAGCTGCCGGAACAGCTCGCGGTGGATGCGGTCCATCGCGTCGTCGTCGGTCTCCAGCTCCCGGGCCGCCTCGACGTCGTGCTTGGCGATGACCGTCGCCGTCTTGGTGATGAGCAGCTCGGCGACGTTGCCGGCCTCGAGGAAGGCCGGGCGCACCTCCTGCGGCACCGCGTGGTCGGGGAAGCGCATCCGTGCGACCTTGGCGATGTGCGCCGCGAGGTCGCCCATCCGCTCCAGGTCGCTGACGATGCGCATCGCCGTCGTGATCGTCCGCAGGTCGCCCGCCACCGGCTGCTGGCGTGCCAGCAGGGTGAAGGTGCGCTGCTCGATGCTCTCCCGCGTCGCATCGATCGCGTCGTCGCCGGCGATGACCCGGTCGGCGAGCTCGACGTCGGCGTCGAGAAGCGCGGTGGTCGCCGTGCTCATCTGGGAGCCGACCGCGTTGGCCATCCCCACCAGGCAGGCGTTGATGTCGTCCAGTTCCTCGTGGTAGCTGTCGCGCACGCTCTCGTCCCTCTCGTCGGTGTTCCCGGGCGACGGTAGGCGGTCCCGGGAGCGGCCTGGTCGCTGCCAGGTGAACGAGCCACCACCCTCCGGTGAACACTGACCCGTCCGGGCGGTGAACCCTTGCGGCGTGGCGCTTCCCGGGCCGTCGCCCACCTAGCATCTGGGCCGTGAGTCCGCTGGTCGCCCTGGTGGTCGGCCTCCTCCTCGGTGGGGTGGTGGCCGCCACCGTCATCCTCCGCTTCCGCTCCGACATGGGCGAGGCCTCCGTCGACGACGTCGTCATGACCTCGCCGGAGGCGGCGCTGACCCGCCGCCTGGTCGACCTCATCGACCCCGCGATCGTCTTCGTGGGCAGCGACGACGCCATCCTGCTGGCCAACCCGGCCGCGCGGGCCCTCGGCATCGTCCGGGGCGACCGGCTGCTGGTCCCCGAGCTGCTGACGCTCGCCCGCGACGTGCGCCGCGCGGGCAGCCGCCGGGTCGACGTGCGGCTGCCCGGCGACCTGGTGGGCTCGGGCCCCCGCCTGGTGGGCGCGCACGGGGTGCGGCTGGACAGCGGCACGGTCGCCCGCCCGGGACCGGTCGCCCTGGTCCTCCAGGACGTGACCGAGGCCCGGCGGGTCGAGGCGGTGCGCCGCGACTTCGTCGCCAACGTCGGCCACGAGCTCAAGACGCCGGTGGGTGCGCTGGCGCTGCTCGCGGAGGCGATCCAGGGCGCCGCCGACGACCCCGAGGCTGTGCAGCGGTTCGCCGCGCGGATCGCGCACGAGTCCGACCGGCTCGGCCGGCTCGTCCGCGAGCTCATCGACCTCTCCCGGCTGCAGGGCGGCGAGCCGCTGCCCGAGCTGACCCCGGTGGAGGTGGACCGGGTGCTCGCCGAGGCGGTCGACCGCACGCGGACCGCCGCACGCGCCAAGCAGCTCGACATCGTCCTGGGCGGGCAGCCCGGCCTCGTCGTCCGCGGGGTGGAGAGCCAGCTGACCACCGCCGTCACGAACCTGCTGGCCAACGCCGTCGCCTACAGCACCGGGGAGAGCCGGATCGCCGTCGCGGCGCGGTCGCGGTCCGGCTTCGCCGAGATCGCCGTGACCGACAGCGGCATCGGCATCCCGCGCAGCGACCGGCACCGCATCTTCGAGCGCTTCTACCGTGTGGACCAGTCGCGGGCCAGCAGCACCGGCGGCACCGGGCTCGGTCTGGCCATCGTGAAGCACGTCGCCAGCAACCACGGCGGCTCGGTGAGCGTGTGGAGCGAGGAGGGGCTGGGCTCGACCTTCACCCTCCGCATCCCGCTCGCCGGCCCTGCCGACCACCCGGTCGCCACAGACCCCGTCCCCGCTCCGCAGACCCTGGAGAACGAACGTTCATGACCCGAGTGCTGGTCGTCGAGGACGAGGAGTCCTTCTCCGACGCGCTGTCCTACATGCTCGGCCGCGAGGGGTTCGACCCCGTCGTGGCCGCGACCGGCCCCGAGGCGCTGGCCGAGTACGACCGAGGCGGCGCGGACATCGTGCTGCTGGACCTCATGCTGCCGGGCCTGTCGGGCACCGAGGTGTGCCGCGCGCTGCGCTCCCGGGGCAACGTGCCGATCATCATGCTGACCGCGAAGGACAGCGAGATCGACAAGGTCGTGGGCCTGGAGCTGGGTGCCGACGACTACGTGACCAAGCCGTACTCGGCGCGCGAGCTGGTCGCCCGCATCCGCGCGGTGCTGCGCCGCCGCGGGGAGGTGGCGGAGTCGTCGTCGGCCGAGGGCGTGCTGACCGCCGGGCCCGTGCGCATGGACGTCGAGCGGCACGTCGTCGCGGTCGACGGCGAGCAGGTGGCCCTGCCGCTGAAGGAGTTCGACCTGCTCGAGTTCCTGATGCGCAACGCCGGCCGGGTGCTCACCCGCTCGCAGCTCATCGACCGGGTCTGGGGCTCGGACTACGTGGGCGACACCAAGACCCTCGACGTCCACGTGAAGCGGCTGCGGGCCAAGCTCGAGCCCGACCCCGCCAACCCGACCTACCTGCTGACGGTGCGGGGCCTGGGCTACAAGCTCGAGGCCTGACGGCTCAGTTCTTGAGCTCGTCGATCTTCTGCGAGGCCTCGGCCTTGGTGAGCTGGTCGGGGTCGACGTCCTCGTCGGACTGGCGGGACAGCGTCTCCAGGTAGCTCTTCTGGGCACCGGTGGCCGGCTCGTCGCCGGTCACCCAGTCGGCCGGGTCCTTCTCCGGCGACGCGGCCGGCTGGGTGTTCTCGCTCGATTCGCTCATGTGTTCGAGCCTAGGCCGGGACGGAGTGCTCCGCACGGCGAGCGGCGGCGTCGACCGAGGCGGCGCGCGCAGCCCGCGTCGCGGTCCAGCGGCGGCCGGTGCGATAGGTGTGCACGCTGCCGCACGAGGGGCACTCGACGTGCAGCGCGATGTGCGACGGGTGGTTGGTGACCGACCGGATGCGCCGGTCGGAGACCAGCTCGTCGGTCCGGGTGACGGGGCAGGTGATCAGCAACATGGGAGCAGCCTGGCCCGGCCCCGACCACCGGACGAGTGGCAGGACTGACCGCTAGCGCATGTTTTCTGCCATGCTGCCGCCATGGCTCTCCCGGACCGTCCCCTGGTGGTCACCGTCATCGTCGCCGACCGGCTCGTCGCCCCGTTCGGCCTCGGCGTCTGCAACGAGGTCTTCGGCTACGAGCGCACCCGGCTCGGGCTGCCGCGCTTCGACTTCGGCATCGCCGCGGAGCACCCCGGTGTCTGCCGGACCGACACCGGCATCGGGATCCTCGTCGAGCACGACCTCGAGCGCGTCGACCGCTCCGACATCCTGCTCGTCACGGCGTGGGAGGACTTCGACGCCGACCCCTCGCCCCGGCTGCTGGACGCCGTCCGCCGCGCGCACGCCCGTGGCGCGCTGCTGGTCAGCCACTGCACCGGCGTCTTCGTGCTCGCCGCCGCGGGGCTGCTCGACGGCATGCGGGTCACCACCCACTGGAAGTGGACCGGCGAGCTGGCCAGCCGCTTCCCGCACCTGGAGGTCGACCCGTCGGTCCTCTACGTCGACAACGGCCAGATCATCACCGGGGCGGGGACGGCGGCCGGCGTGGACGCGCTGCTGCACCTGGTCCGCCGGGAGTGGGGGGCGAACGCGGCCAACTCGCTCGCCCGCGAGATGGTCGTGCCGGCGCACCGCGACGGCGGGCAGGCCCAGTTCATCGACGCCCCGGTGGCCGCCTGCGAGGACGACCGGCTGGGCGCGGTCCTGGAGTGGGCGCAGCAGCACCTCGCCGAGGAGATCAACGTCGACCTGCTGGCGCGCCGGGCGCTGATGAGCCCGCGCAGCTTCGCCCGCCGGTTCAAGGCGACGACGGGGACCACGCCGCACGCGTGGCTGCTGGGCCGGCGGCTCGACGCCGCCGAGGCGCTGCTGGAGGAGTCCGACGCCTCGGTCGAGGAGGTCGCCCGGCTCGTCGGCTTCGGCACGGCCGCGGGGCTGCGCGAGCAGTTCGCCCGCCGGCGCGGGGTCTCCCCGCGCGCCTACCGGCAGACCTTCCGCTCAGGTGCCCGGTCGGCGCCGGTGCAGCTCGACGGGCACCGGGGCGGGGCTGGCGGGGTGGGGCGCGACCAGGCCCTGGTCGAGGCGCAGCTGGGTCAGCCGGCGTAGCTCGGCGTAGGCCGGACCGCCCAGGAGGGCGGTCAGCTCGGCGGCGTAGGTGTCCACCAGCGGCTCGGGGGCCACGTGCGCGGTCGGCGACCCGGTGCACCACCAGTGCAGGTCGTGCCCGCCCGGGCCCCAGCCGCGGCGGTCGAACTCGCCGATGGTGGAGACCAGCACCCGCGTGCCGTCCGGGCGGTCGACGTGCTCCTGCTCCCGGCGCACGGGGAGCTGCCAGCACACGTCGGGCTTGGTGGTGACCGGGTGCAGCCCCTCGCGCAGCGCCATGCGGTGCAGCGCGCAGCCGATGCCCCCGGGGAACCCCGGCCGGTTCAGGAAGACGCACGCGCCGTCGACGACCCGGGTCCGCAGCGACCGGACGCCGTCCTCGGCGTCGCTCGCGTCGTCCTCCTCGGTCCAGGCACCGCGCCCCACGGGGGCGAGCTGCCAGTCCTCGTCGGCCAGGTCGGCGACGGCGGCGGTGACGCGGTGCAGGTCGTCCTCGTCGGTGAAGAAGGCGCCGTGGCTGCAGCAGCCGTCGTCCGGGCGCCCCTCGACCACCCCGGCGCAGCCACGGCCGAAGACGCACGTCCACGCCGAGGTCAGCCAGGTCAGGTCGGCACGCACGACGTGCTCGGGATCGGCCGGGTCGGGGAACTCCACCCACTCCCGGGGGAAGTCCAGCCCGACCTCCTCCGGCGGCTCGTTCAGCACCGGCCCAGCCTAGAAGGACCCGGTCCCGACGCCGCTCGGCGCGAGTGTCGGGGGAGGGCCAGGCAGACTGTGCCCATGCGACTCGGGGTGCTGGACGTCGGCTCGAACACGGTCCACCTGCTGGTCGTCGAC
This sequence comes from Blastococcus sp. TF02A-35, assembly GCF_004571075.1. Taxonomy (GTDB): domain Bacteria; phylum Actinomycetota; class Actinomycetes; order Mycobacteriales; family Geodermatophilaceae; genus Blastococcus. The sequence continues at coordinate 56,285 of NZ_SPQP01000003.1, read as the reverse complement.
GCGCACCGCGGCGCGCACCCCACGCCCATGCACGACGACAAGTCGGTGCTGCGCCTCGCCGAGCACGTCGGCCCGGACGACGTGCTGTCCAAGGCGGGGGAGAAGGCCCTGCTCACCGCCGTGCAGAACGCCTGCGAGCAGGCCGAGGCGCAGGGCTGCGACGAGTTCATGGCCCTGGTGACCTCCGCCATCCGCGAGGCGGCGAACGGCATGGAGGTCCTGGAGCGCGTCCGGGAGCGCACCGGCGTGGAGATGCAGGTGCTCAGCGGGGAGGACGAGGCCCGCCTGACCTTCCTCGCCGTCCGCCGCTGGTTCGGGTGGAGCGCGGGCCGGCTGCTGGTGCTGGACATCGGTGGAGGCTCGCTCGAGCTCGCGGCCGGCATCGACGAGGACCCCGAGGTGGCGCTGTCGCTGCCGCTGGGCGCCGGCCGGATGACCCGGCGCTTCCTCCCGCAGGCGCGCGAGGGCGGACGCCCGGACCTCGCCGCGCTCGAGGCGCTCGACGAGCACGCCGCGCAGCTGCTCGCGCCGGCCGCCGAGAAGATCACCTCCCTGGGCGCCCCCGACCTGGTGGTGGCCACCAGCAAGACCTTCCGCACGCTCGCCCGCCTCGCGGGCGCCGCGCCGTCCTCGGCCGGGCTGCGCGTCCCGCGGGAGCTGACCGCCGTGGGGCTGGGCCAGGTGGTGGGCTTCGTGTCGCGGATCGAGTCGGCCGCCCTGGCCGAGCTGCCGGGCGTCTCGGCCGACCGCGCGCACCAGGTTCCCGCTGGAGCGGTTGTCGCTGCCGCAACTCTGCGTGCGCTGGACGTACCGTGCGTGCGGATCGGTCCGTGGGCGCTGCGCGAGGGTGTCATCCTGCGCAGGCTGGACTCGTTGGGAGGGGTGTGATGGCCGAACCGGACTGGAACCCGGACACGGGAGGTCGGTCGCTCGCCGAGATCCTGCGCGAGGCCGGCATCGAGTCCGCCGCCCGGCAGCAGGCGCGCCGGCGGCGGTCCGACGACGACGACGACACCGGTATCCGGCAGCGGCGTGCCGACGACGCGGCCGCGGCCGAGCGCGCGGCCTACAACCGGCGGCGCAGCGACGCCCGGGTGCCCGACGCCACCCAGCCCCCGCTCCGCCGGTCGGGACCGGGACGCCCGGCCCAGCGCGTGACGGCCGGCCCCTCCACCGCGGCCATCCCGGGGCTGCGGCCCGACCGCAAGCCCGGCGTCCCCCAGGTCTCGGCGCAGCCGTCGGCCCCCGTCCCGCCGCTGCGCCGGGCGGCCGAGGCCGCCGGTCCCCAGCGGTCCGCCGACCGGGGCGCGGCGCGCACGGCCGAGCGCGAGGAGCGCCGGGGAGCCACCCGCACCGCCGCGCGCGAGAGCCACCCGCACACCGGGCCCATCCCCGTGGTCCGGGCCGACGACCTGCCCGACACCGACCTCGACGGCACCCCGCAGGAGAGCGCGCTCGCCTGGCTCCGGTTCGGCGGGGAGCTGCTGATCGCCCTCGCGGCGGGTGTCGGCATCTACTTCGCGGCCACCGTGCTGTGGGAGATGGTGCCGCGGCTGGCCATGTTCCTGGCGCCGCTCGCGGTGACCGGCCTGGTCGCCGGGGTGAACCTCTGGCGGAACCGGCAGGGTGCCGAGCCGGTCGGGGCCCGGCTGCTCGCGGTGCTGGTCTTCGCCGGGACGCTGCTCACCATCGCCCCGGCGGCCAACCTGCTCGGCACCTCCTGACCGCTCGGGGTCAGGCGTCGGCCGGCTCCTCCTCCCGGGCCCCGGCGAACTCCTCGACGATCGCTGCGGAGAAGGCGTCGAGGTCGTCGGGGTTGCGGCTGGTGACCAGGTTGCCGTCGACGACGACCTCCTCGTCCACCCAGTTCGCGCCGGCGTTGCGCAGGTCGGTCTGCAGCGACGGCCACGAGGTCATCCGGCGCCCCCGGACGACGTCGGCCTCGATGAGCACCCAGGGTGCGTGGCAGATGGCGGCCACCGGCTTGCCGGCGTCGAAGAACGCCTTCACGAAGGTGACGGCATCGGCGTCGGCCCGCACGAAGTCCCCGTTGATGACCCCACCGGGCAGCACCAGCGCGGCGTAGTCGTCCGGGTCGGCGGAACCGAGCTCGGTGTCGACCGTGCGCTCCTCGCCCTTGTCGATGTGCTCGTAGGCCGTGATGGTCCCCGAGCTGAAGGAGACCAGCTCCGGCTCGGCACCGGCTTCCTCCAGGGCCTGCCACGGCCGGTCCAGCTCGACCTGCTCCACGCCGTCGGTGGCCAGCACGGCCACCCTCATCCCGTCCAGTTCTCCTGCCATGGGGGCGGCGCTACCCGGCGGCCGGAGCGGGCACACCCGGGCGCACTACGGTTTCCGACGTGCCCGCAGGTCCCCGTCCCCGCCGTCTGCCGGCGCGGCCGACCCGTCGCGCCCTCGCGGTCGAGGACGCCGTCCGCACGGCCGGCGACCTGGTGGCGGCCGGCCGCCGGGTGGACCTCGCGCTCGACGGGGCCGTCTCCGACGCGCTGTGGGAGGAGCTGACCGGCCGGCTGGACGCCGCCGGGGTCGCCGGCTCCTGCGAGGTCACGGTCCCGGTCCCCGGCCGCGTCCCGCCGGCGGGGCCGGCCCTCGCGCTGGTGGGGCCGGCGGACGCCGTCGACCGAGCGGCCGCGGTGCTGCCCGAGGCGCGCGTCGTCGTCGGCGCCGCCGAGGCCGGAGCGGAGGAGCGGTGCCGCCGGCTGGCCGGGCGCCGGGTCCGCCTGACCCCGGGGCGCGGCAGGGCGGCCGACCTGGCGTTCGCCCGCTGCCTCGCGGTCCTGATGGCCGGCAGCGGGATGCCGGCCGTGGCCACCACCGACCCACGACTGATCGCCGTCACCGGAGAGCGCGCGGCCTGGAACGGCCGTCCGCCCGAGAGCTGGGAGTACGTCATGCCCTGGGGAGCCCCCACCGAGGAACAGCACCGGCTGCTCGCCGCCGGTTCCACCGTCCGCGTGCAGGTGCCGGTCACGGGCGGTCGGGCGTGAGCGCCGCGGACCGGCGCGGGCTGGCGATCGTCGGCGGCGGGAAGATGGGGGAGGCGCTGCTCTCCGGCCTCGTCCGCCGGGGCGGCCCCGACGGGATCGTGGTCGTCGAGCGCAGCGAGGAGCGGGCGCGGCAGCTCGCCGAGCGCTACGGCGTGGCCACCGTCGACCTCGCGGGCGCGGCGGCACGCGCGCGGGTGCTGCTGCTGGCGGTCAAGCCGCAGGACGTCGACGGGCTGCTCGGGCTCGTCGCCGCGCACGTCGACCCCGGGCACCTCGTGGTGTCCATCGCGGCGGGCGTCCCGACGGCGCGGATCGAGGCGGCGCTGCCCGACGGCGTGCCCGTCGTCCGGGTCATGCCGAACACCCCCGCGCTGGTGGACGAGGGGATGAGCGTGCTGTCGGCCGGGTCGCACGTGACCGAGGCCGACCTGGACGAGGCAGAGGCCCTGCTGGCCGCCGTCGGCCGGGTGCGGCGGGTGCCGGAGGCCCAGCAGGACGCCGCCACCGCGCTGTCGGGCAGCGGCCCGGCCTACTTCTTCTACCTCGTCGAGGCGATGGTGGACGCCGGGATCCTCCTCGGCCTGCCGCGCGCGCTGGCCGCCGACCTGATCGTGCAGACGGCGCTCGGCGCGGCCGTGATGATGCGGGACTCGGGGGAGCACCCGGTCCAGCTCCGCGAGGCGGTCACCAGCCCCGGGGGGACGACGATCGCCGCGATCCGCGAGCTGGAGCGGCACGGCGTCCGCGCTGCCCTGATCGCCGCGATCGAGGCCGCGCACGCGCGCTCGGTCGAGCTGGGAGTCGACAAGTCGTGACGTCGACACGTCGACCGTCACCGACCGGAGCGGGCCGAACACAGTAGCGGGTCATCGGCCGTTTCGGGTGGACGCTGCGTGATCGGTCGTTCACGGCGTCGCGGAACGCGCCGGAACGGGTGTGTCCCGTGTTGCATAGGTGTAGTTCTGCCTAGTACGGACCGGTCCGCCTGTTCGTTTCATCCATCGCATCAGTCACGCCCGTCCCCTTACGCTCAGTACCAGCGCATGCGTGTTCAGTTGCCGGTGGGGAAGCCGGCGCCACGACATGAGCTAGGTACCGGAGACGAAGACATGACCATGCCCCAGCGCCACGCTGCCGCCACCGTCGTCCGCCCGGGGATGCCCGTCCCGCGTCCGATGGGTCGCCCCATGCCCGCCTCTGCCGTCGCCCGCCCGGTCCCGGCCGCGCACCCGGCCGCCATGCCCGTCGGCCGCCCGTCCGTGCCGGCCCCCCGCGCTGCCGTGACCTTCCTGACCGTCGCCGAGGTCGCCTCGATGATGCGCGTCTCGAAGATGACCGTGTACCGCCTCGTGCACGCCGGTGAGCTCTCCGCCGTCCGCGTCGGCCGCTCGTTCCGCGTGCCGGAGCGCGCCGTGCAGGACTACCTGCGCGACGCCTACACCGACATCGCCTGAGCAGGACCCCCGTCCGCCTGACCCCGCCCAGCGCGGGGCCGGTCCCGGACGGGTCGCGACGAGCAGTCGCACCAGCTGTACTTCCCCCGGTCCGGCCGCCCGCGACGACGTCGTCGCGGGGCGGCTCGGGTACGCTCGGTCGCCGAGCGGCACCGGGGGGACCCGGCAGTCGCGCTCGAGCTGTTCCAAATACGACGTCGGGAGCACCACGTGGGTTCGGTCATCAAGAAGCGGCGCAAGCGGATGGCGAAGAAGAAGCACCGCAAGCTGCTGAAGAAGACGCGCGTTCAGCGTCGCAACAAGAAGTGAGCTGACGCTCGTGCCGCCCGCGGTCGTCCTCGTCACCGGTGTCAGCCGGTGGCTGGGAGGCGCGCTGGCGGCCGAGCTCGCAGCCGACCCGGGCATCGAGCGGGTCATCGGCGTGGACACGGTCCCGCCGTCGCCCGCGATGCTCCGCCGGCTCGGTCGTACCGAGTTCGTGCGGGCCGACATCCGCAACCCGCTGATCGGCAAGGTCATCGCCGCGGCGTCGGTCGACACCGTGGTGCACATGAACATCAGCTCCACGCCCGCCGGCTCCGGCGGCCGGGTGCCGATGAAGGAACTCAACGTCATCGGCACGATGCAGCTGCTGGCCGCGTGCCAGCGCGCGCCGTCGGTCCGCCGCTTCGTCCTGAAGTCGACGAGCGCGGTCTACGGCGCCTCCTCCCGCGACCCCGCGGTCTTCACCGAGTCGATGCAGGCGCGCCAGGTCCCCTCCGGCGGCTTCGCCAAGGACAGCGTCGACATCGAGGGCTACGTGCGCTCGTTCAGCCGGCGCCGTCCCGACGTCGACGTCGCCGTCCTGCGGTTCACCAACTTCATCGGCCCGCGCATCGACTCGCTGCTCACCGGGTTCCTCCGCATGCCGCTGGTGCCCACCGCCCTCGGCTACGACGCCCGGGTGCAGCTGCTGCACGAGGACGACGCCCTGGCGGTGCTCACCCGCGCGACCACGGGCGACTTCACCGGCACGGTGAACGTCGGCGGCGAGGGGACCCTCCTGCTCTCCCAGGCCATCCGCCGCCTCGGCCGCATCGAGGTGCCGCTGCCGTCCCCGACCCTCGGGTCGGTGGGCCGGCTCTCCCGCCGGTTCGGTTTCGTCGACTACTCCCCGGAACAGATGCGCTTCCTCAACTTCGGCCGCGTCGTGGACACCACGCGGCTGCGCACCGAGTTCGGCTACACCCCGCGCTACACGACGGCGGCCGCGCTGGCCGACTACGCGCGCACGGTCCCGCCGGTGATCGCCCCGGGAACCGTCCGCTCGGTCGCCGACGGGCTCCGCTCGGCGCTGGGCCGGGTGGGCGACACCGCCACCGCCGTGGAGCGGCGGCTGCGGCCGACCCCGCCCCCGCCGGGGCTGCGGGCGGTGCGCGATGCCTGAGGCCCGCGTGATCCCGCTGCGCCCGGACGACGACGAGCCGTTCGTCCCCACGACGCCGCCGCCGGCCTGGGACGACCAGGTCGCCGGTGGGCTGGAGTTCCTGCAGCGCCGGCTGACGGGCGAGTACGAGACCGACGAGTTCGGGTTCGACCCCGACCTGACCGACCACGTGCTGCTGCCGATCCTGCGGCCCTTCTTCCAGAAGTGGTTCCGGGTGGAGACCTTCGGCCTGGAGAACGTGCCGGCCGACAGCGGTGCCCTGGTGGTCGCCAACCACTCCGGGACCCTGCCGATCGACGCCCTGATGACCACGGTCGCCCTGCACGACGACCACCCGGCGTCGCGCCGGCTGCGGCTGCTCGGCGCCGACCTGGTCTTCGAGATCCCGGGCGCGGGGGCGCTGGCCCGCAAGCTCGGGGCCACGCTGGCCTGCAACGAGGACGCCGAGCGGCTGCTGACCGAGGGCGAGCTGGTCGGGGTGTTCCCCGAGGGCTTCAAGGGGATCGGCAAGCCCTTCCGCGACCGGTACACGCTGCAGCGGTTCGGCCGCGGTGGCTTCGTGTCGGCGGCGCTGCGGACCGGGAGGCCGATCATCCCGTGCGCCATCGTCGGGGCCGAGGAGATCTACCCGATGATCGGCAACGCGAAGACGGCGGCCCGCCTGCTCGGGCTGCCCTACTTCCCGATCACGCCGACGTTCCCGCTGCTGGGGCCGCTCGGGCTGGTGCCGTTGCCCTCGAAGTGGCTGATCGCCTTCGGCGAGCCGATCGAGACCGCCTCCTACGGCCCGGCCGCCGCCGAGGACCCGATGCTGGTGTTCAACCTGACCGACCAGGTCCGGGAGACCATCCAGCACTCCCTGTACCAGCTGCTCCTCCGCCGCCGCAGCGTCTTCTCCTGACGGCCCCGCCGCCGGGGGCGCTCACCAGGGGAGCTTGTTCCTCCGGCGCAGGGCCACCGCGCCGCCGACGAGGCCCCCGGAGAGGGCGGCGGCGGCCACGGTCGGCACGCCGATCTTGGCCGCCTTGCGGCCGGTGCGGAAGTCGCGGATCGTCCAGCCGCGCGCCTTGGCCGCGGCGCGCAGCTCGGTGTCGGGGTTGACCGCGACGGCCGTGCCGCAGAGGGAGAGCATCGGCAGGTCGTTGGCCGAGTCGCTGTAGGCCGTGCAGCGGGAGAGGTCCAGGCCCTCGCGCTCGGCGAGCGCCAGCACCGCCTCGGCCTTCGCCGGCCCGTGCATCATCTCGCCCACCAGGCGGCCGGTGTACTGGCCGTCGACGACCTCCGCGACGGTGCCCAGCGCACCGGTGAGGCCCAGCCGCTTGGCGATGATCGAGGCGAGCTCGACCGGGGTCGCGGTGACCAGCCAGACCCGCTGGCCGGAGTCGAGGTGCTTCTGGGCCAGCGCGCGGGTGCCCGACCAGATGCGGTCGGCCATCAGCTCGTCGTAGATCTCCTCACCGGCCTGCACGATCTCCTCGACCGTGCGGCCGGCCACGAAGGCCAGGGCGTTCTCGCGGATGGTGTGCATGTCGTCGGCGCTCTCGTTGCCGGCGATGCGGAACTTGGCCTGCTGCCAGACGAAGCCGGCCAGGTCGCGGGTCGAGAAGTACTTGCGAGCCGCCAGGCCGCGGGCGAACCAGAACAGCGAGGCGCCCATCATCATCGTGTTGTCCACGTCGAAGAAGGCGGCACCGGTCAGGTCCGGGTGGACCGTCGACGGCGCGTCGACCTCCGCGGCGGCCGCGGACGCGGCCCCCGCCACGTGGGCGCGGGTGCTCTCGTCGGCGTCCACGACGGGCCGCCCCACCCGGCGGCCGCGCACCGTCAGTCTCGGCACAGCGACCTCCCTGCCTCGTCGCGCCTCGCGGCGCAGCGATCCCGACGACCCCGACCCTAGCCGTACCGGCGGGTCGGTTCAGGTCCTGGTCAGCAGTTCCCCACGGTCGCCAGCGGCGGCAGGCAGATCCGGATCGGTCCGGGCAGCGGCACGTCGATGACCGGCGGGAGCGTCGGCCGCGCCGCGGAGCCGCTCGGCGTCCCGGGCAGCGGGAGCACCGGCCCGGTGGGCAGGAGCCCGCCCGGGGTGGGCAGCTGCGTGGGGGCGCTGCCGGCGGGCCCGCCCGGCGCGGGGGTGGGGACGGCCGCTCCGGGACCGTTCCCGCCCGGGGCCGGGGCGGGCGCGGGGGCCGGGCCCTGGGCGGGCGGCGACGACGGGTCGACCGAGGGAGCACCCGGCGGGCTGGCGACCGGCGGCGGGGCGGGGAGCTCCTCGGCGACCGGCGGCGGGACGTCGGCCAGGCAGAGGCCGGGCACCGGTCCCAGGGCGTCCTCGCCCACGGTGGCGGGGCCCGAGGCACAGCCGAGCGCCGTCGACAGGCCCGCGGTCCGCGTCGTCAGCGCCTTCAGCAGGTCCACCGACCCGACGTAGGCGGGGTCGGCGGGCGCGGGGACCTCGTCGCGGAGGTCGGCCAGGCCCGCGGACTGCTGGTCGGTCCAGGCGGCCAGGTCCGCCAGCGTCTCCGCGTCCCGGTCCGTCACCGCGCGGGAGGTGAGCAGCGCGGCCGCCTCGGTGGTCTGGTGGTCCATGGTGCGCAGCGTCGACTCGACCAGGGCGGGGTCGCCGGTGACCGTCCGCAGCTCCTCCAGCCGGGTGCTGGCCAGCTCCAGGAGCGTCTGGCCGCGGCTCTCACCGGCCAGCGCCAGCTGGGTCTGCTCGGTGCCGCGCTTGAGGTCGTAGAGGGGGTCGCCCGGCTGCGCGCCGGCGGCCACGGCCACCAGCGCGGCGAGGCCGGTCACGCCGACGGCGGCACCGGCGAGCCCGGCGGTGAGCCGCCCGCGCCAGCGGGAGGGCGCGCGGTCCTCGGCGCGGAGCGTGAGCAGCCGCGAGACCAGCGGGCGCGGTGCGGGCTCGGGGGTGCGGACGGCGGCCATCGCGACCAGGCGTGCGCGGGCACGGGCCCGGTACTGCGCGTCGGGCTCGTCGTCGAGGACGGTCGCGAGGGACTGCAGGCGCGCCACGACCGCCGCCTCGCGGTCACCTGCGGAGGCGGCGTCGTGAGCCGTCGTGCCGTCGTGCCGGATCACCTGCGACCCCCCGTCCTCTCGTCCGAGCCGGCCCCGCCATCGAGGCGGAACCGTTCCAGGGGGCACAACGACGGGCGGGGGCCGTCGGTTACGCCCGTTACCGCAGCGTGATTCACCGCAGGCCCTCGGGCAGCAGCCCCGCCAGCCGCCGGACCGCCCGGTGCTGGAGCGCCTTGATGGCGCCGTCCTTCTTCCCCATGATCTCGGCAGTCTCGGAGACCGACAGACCGTGCAGGAAGCGCAGCACGATGCACTCCTGCTGCTCGCTCCCCAGCTGTTGCACGCAGGCGAGCAGCTGCTGGTTGGTGAGGTGCTGCAGCACGGCGTCCTCGGGACCGTCGGTGACCCGGTCGGCGTCGCGCATGTCGGCCGTGCTGACCTCGAGCCGGAACCGGCTGCTCTTCACCTGGTCGCGGATGATGTTGCGCGCGATCGTGACCAGCCAGGCGCCGACGTCCCGCCCCTGGAACGACAGCGAGTCGATCCGGCGCAGCGCCCGCACGAAGGTCTCGCTCGTGACGTCCTCGGCCGTCGCTCGGTCCCCGACCCGGTGGTAGGCGTACCGGTGCACCAGCGAGACGTAGTGGTCGTAGAGGCGGCCGAACGCCTCGGCGTCGCCCTCCTGCGCCTGGCGCACCAGCGCCCACACGTCCGGGGCGTCCGACGCCGCCCCGGCCTCCGCGGCGGCGATCTCCTCGGCCACCTCGGTGGGCAGCTCGGAGGTGGCCGGGACCTCGGTGGGCACGCCGTCGACGGTCTCCCCGTCCTCGGCCGTCACCGGACGGGGGTCCTCGTCGTTCACCGGGTGCTCGTCGCTCGCCGGCTCGTCGCCGGGGAGCGCCTCGGCGCTGGTGCGGGGGAAGGGGGTCGGACGCGGCCTCGGTGGTGCAGGCAGACCGGCGGGACGCTCGGCGTCCAGGGGCGGGGGCATGCGGGCGATCGACCTCCTCGTCGGCCCGCTGTGCCTGGACCGTCTCGTGGGTCGCGCACGCCGGGGGACGGCGTGCGCGGCTGCGGCGCAGGCCCCATGGTGACAACATCGCCCCTGCTCGTCCACGGCAGCCTCGCCGGACGCCCCCTCCGGGTGCGTCCGGCGGCCGGTCCGCCGCCCCCTGACGAACAGGAGACGTCCGTGTCCGACGCAGGCACCTCGCTGGCCGCCCTGGTCCGGGCGGCCGCGCAGCGCGACCCCGCGGCCCCCGCCGTGGTGGCCGGGGACCAGCGGCTGAGCTGGGGCGAGCTGGACTCCGCCGTGGACCGGGTCGCGGCCGGGTACGCCGGTCGTGGCCTGGGTGCCGGCGCCCGGGTGGCCGTCCAGCTGCCCAACGGGCTGGACTGGCTGCGGGCCGTGCTGGGGGCGCTCCGGGCGGGGCTGACCGTCGTCCCGGTGAACACCGCCTACACCGACCCCGAGCTCGAGCACGTGCTCACCGACTCCGGCGCCGAGCTGCTGGTGGCGGCCCACGACCGCGAGTCCCTCGCCGGTGTGCCGGTCTGCCCCGGCCCCCCGGACGACGACGGGCCGGTGCCGGCGGTCGCCGACGACCCCTCCGCGCTGGCCTTCCTCTGCTACACCAGCGGCACGACCGGCCGGCCGCGGGGCGCGATGCTGACCTCCGGCGCGCTGCGGGCCAACCAGGAGCAGTGCCTGGCCATGAGCCCGCCGCCGGTGCGCAGCGACGACCGGGTGCTGCTGGTCCTGCCGCTGTTCCACGTCTACGGCCTCAACGCGGGCTTCGGCCTGGTCGCGGCCACCGGCGCCTGCGCCGTCCTCGAGGAGACCTTCGACCCCCACGCCTCGCTGGCGCTGATGGCCCGGGAGCAGGTCACCGCCGTGCCCGGCGCCCCGCCGATGTACCAGGCCTGGCTGGCCGTGGCCGACGCCGTCGGCAGCGACGCCGACCTGCGCCGCGCCTTCGCCGCCGTCCGCGTCGCCTCGGCCGGTGCCGCCCCGCTGCCCGAGGAGGTCTGGCGGGCGATGCGCGAGCGGGCCGCGGTCACGGTGTGGGAGGGCTACGGGCTGACCGAGGCGTCGCCGGTCGTGGCGAGCACGCTGGCCACCGGCCGGGCGAAGCCGGCCTGCATCGGCGGGGCGCTCCCGGGCCTGGAGCTGGTGCTGCGGGACACCGCCGCGACCGGCGCGGTCACCGTCGACCTGCCCGACGAGGAGAGCGGGACGGGGGAGGACGACGGCGGCGACCCCGACGAGGGCCCCGGCGAGATCTGGGTGCGCGGGCCGAACCTCTTCTCCGGCTACTGGCCCGACGGCACGGACGGTCCGGACGCCGACGGGTGGCTGGGCACCGGCGACCTCGCCTACCGGGACGCCGACGGCGACCTGCACCTGGTCGACCGGCGCAGCGACCTCATCCTGGTGAGCGGCTTCAACGTCTACCCGGCCGAGGTCGAGCGGGTCCTCGACCAGCACCCCGCCGTCGTCGAGAGCGCCGTGATCGGCGTGCCGGACCCGCGGACGGGTGCGGCGGTCCGCGCCGTCGTCGTCCTCGCCCCGGGTGGGGAGCTGACCGTCGAGGAGCTGCAGGCGTTCGCGGGGCAGTCCCTGGCCCGCTACAAGGTGCCCACCTCGGTGCACTTCCTGGCGTCCCTGCCGCACTCCCTGACCGGCAAGGTGAGCCGGGCGCGGCTGCGCGAGCTCGGGCTCACCGGCGCCGACGAGGGGCTCGCGGTCCCGGCGGGGAGCGCGCCGGGTGAGTGAGCCGCGCCTCCAGCTGCTGGGGCGGGCGGGCTGCCACCTGTGCCTCACCGCGGCCGAGCAGCTCGCCCCCGTCGCCGCCGAGGCCGGGCTGACGGTGGTCGACGTCGACGTGGACACCGACCCGGAGCTGCAGGCCGAGTACGGCGACCGGGTGCCGGTGCTGCTGCTCGACGGCCGGGAGCACTCCTACTTCACGCTCGACGTCCCCCGGCTGCGCAGGGACCTGGGCCTCTGAGGCGCCTCCGGCAGGGGGTCCTCCTGCCCCGTCCGGGTGGCGTCTGACCTGCGGTTACGGTGGTGTCCACCACAACCGGCCGGATCCTGCCTGGTCAGCGGGCCGACGCCTGCCCAGCGACTTTGTTCCTGCGTTCACAAGCGGTTACCGTGGCGGACGCGAGCGCACCTGCCGCTCGCGTCCCGATGTCGCAGATCCGCCCCCGGCGCCCGCCGGGCATCCCGGGTGCGACCGCTGTGGAGAGCCCGTGATCCAGCCACGGCCCCGGACCATCCCGGAGGCCACCGTCGCACGCCTGGCCGTGTACCTCCGGGTGCTGACCAGTCTCGCCGACGGCGGCCGGACCACCGTCTCCTCCGGTGAGCTGGCGTCGGCCGCGGGCGTGAACCCGGCCGGCCTGCGCAAGGACCTCTCCCACCTGGGCTCGTGCGGCGTCCGCGGCGTGGGCTACGAGGTGCGTGCGCTCCGCGAGCGGATCGCCCACGTGCTCGGGGCCGAGCGGTCCCGCGCCTGCGTGCTCGTCGGCATCGGCAACCTCGGCACGGCGCTGGCCGACTACGCCGGCTTCGGCAGCCGGGGCTTCCGGTTCGTCGGCCTCTTCGACGCCGCCCCCGCGCGGGTCGGCGAGGAGATCGGCGGCCTGGTCGTGCAGCCCATGGCCGAGCTGGAGGCGACCGTGACGGCGACCGACGCCTCCATCGGCGTGATCGCGACGCCGGCCGACGTCGCCCAGTCGGTGTGCGACCGGCTGGCCGCGGCCGGGGTGAGGAGCATCTTGAACTTCGCGCCGGTGACCCTCACGCCCCCGCCGGGCGTCGACGTCCGCCCGGTCGACCTCTCCGTCGAGCTGCAGGTGCTGGCCTTCCTGGGCCAGCAGCGCGGCGTGCGCGCGGCGGAGGTGACCGCGTGAGCCTGCTCGCGGTGGGCGTCAGCCACCAGACCGCACCGGTCGCGCTGCTCGAGCAGTTCGCGATGGGGCCCGACGAGCGCGTCAAGGCGCTGCACGAGCTGGTCGGCAGCGACCACGTCAGCGAGGCCCTCGTGCTGGCCACCTGCAACCGCATCGAGGTCTTCGCCGAGGTCGACCGCTTCCACGGCGGCGTCACCGACGTCGGCCGGGTGCTCGCCCGCCAGGCGGGTGCGACGGTCGAGGAGCTCTCCCCGTACGTGACCGTCCACTACGAGGACCAGGCCGTCGAGCACCTCTTCACGGTGGCCGCCGGGCTGGACTCGATGGTGGTCGGCGAGACCCAGGTGCTGGGGCAGCTGCGCGCCGCCTACGCCCTGGCCCGCGAGGAGGGCACGGTCGGCCGCGCCCTGCACCCGGTCGCCCAGCGGGCGCTGCGGGTGGGCAAGCGCGTCCACTCCGAGACCGGCATCGACAAGGCCGGCGCGTCGCTGGTGTCGGTCGCCCTCGACCGCGCCGAGGCCCGCATCGGCAGCCTCGTCGGGCGCCCGGTCCTCGTCGTGGGCGCCGGCTCCATGGGTGCGCTGGCCGCGACCACGCTGGCCCGCCGTGGTGCCGACGTCGTGGTCAGCAGCCGGACCGAGGCCTCCGCCGCGCGCCTGGCCGAGACGATCGGCGGCCGCGCCGCACCCCTGGACCGCATGGCCGAGGAGCTGGCCGCCGCCGACGTGCTGCTCACCTGCACCGGGGCCACCGGGCTGGTCGTGGGCACCGACGTCGTCGGCACCGCCATGGCCGACCGCCCGGGCCGCCCGCTGGTCGTGGTCGACCTGGCCCTGCCCCGCGACGTCGACCCGGGTGTGGCCGCGCTGCCCGGCGTGCACGTGGTCGACCTCGCCCTGCTGCAGGGCGAACGGCACGCCGCCGACGGCGACGCCGTCGGCCCCGTCGCGGTCGACGACATCAACAGCGCCCGCGCCATGATCGAGGCCGAGACCGCGCTGCTGCGGGCCGAGCGCCGCGCCGCCGAGGTGGGCCCCACGGTGTCCGCCCTGCGCTCCCAGGCCGCCGAGGTGGTCGACGCCGAGCTGCTGCGGCTGGCCGGCCGGCTGCCCGACCTCGATGCGCGGGCACGGGCGGAGATCGTCCGGACCGTGCGCCGCGTCGTGGACAAGCTGCTGCACGAGCCGACCGTGCGCGTGAAGGAGCTGGCGGCGGCGCCGGGCGGGACCGACTACGCCGGTGCCCTGCGCGCCCTCTTCGGCCTCGGCATCGACGCCGACGTCACCCCCGGGGCCGGCCGCCTGGCCGACGCCGTGACCGTCGACCCCGACCGCGCGGGAGGCCCGGCATGACCGCCACCGACGCGCAGGCCGTGGCCACCGCCGCGAGCGGGGGCGCCGTCCTCCGCCTGGGCACGCGGGCCAGCGAGCTGGCCCGCACGCAGTCGCAGACCGTCGCCGACGCCATCACCGCCGCGACCGGCGTGCCGGTCGAGCTGGTCCTGATCAGCACCGAGGGCGACCGGTCCTCGGCCGCGATCACCCAGCTGGGCGGCACCGGTGTGTTCGTGGCCGCCATCCGCCGGGCGCTGCTCGACGGCGAGGTGGACCTCGCGGTGCACAGCTACAAGGACCTGCCGACCGCCCCCGAGCCCGGCCTGATCCTCGCCGCCGTCCCGGCGCGGGAGGACCCGCGGGACGCGCTGGTGGCCCGCGACGGGCTGACCCTCGGCGAGCTGCCGGCCGGCTCCCGGGTCGGCACCGGTGCGCCCCGCCGGGTCGCCCAGCTCCGCGCGCTCGGCCTGGGCCTGGAGATCGTGCCGATCCGCGGCAACGTCGACACCCGGCTCGGAAGGGTGCCCGGCGCCGCCGAGGGCCCCGGCGACCTCGACGCGGTCGTCCTCGCCCGCGCCGGCCTGTCCCGCATCGGCCGGCTGGCGAAGGTCACCGAGACCCTCGACCCGCTCCAGGTGCTCCCCGCCCCCGCGCAGGGCGCGCTGGCGGTGGAGTGCCGGACCAGCGACGCCCGGACCCGCGAGCTGCTCGGCCGGCTCGAGGACGCCACGACGCGCGCCTGCGTCGTCGCCGAGCGGGCCACCCTCGCCGCGCTCGAGGCCGGGTGCAGCGCCCCGGTCGCCGCCTACGCCGAGGTCGCCGAGGGCGAGGCCGGGCCGGAGCTGTTCCTCCGCGCCTCCGTCACCGCCATCGACGGCAGCGACGGCGTCCGCGGCTCGGTCACCGGGCCGATGGCCGACGCCGCCGCGCTCGGCCGGGCCCTGGCCGACGAGCTCCTCGACCGGGGCGCGCCCGAGCTCATGGCGGTCGGCGGATGACCGCCCCCGCGCGACGCCCGACGGCGTCGCACCACCAGACCCCCGCAACGGCCCGGACCCGGGCCATGACAGACGCCCGAGCGATTCGGGCCAGGATCAGGAGCACGCGATGACGCGCTTCCGCAAGACCGCAGGCCAGTCGGGCCGGGTCGTCTTCGTCGGAGCCGGCCCCGGTGACCCCGGCATGCTCACCGCCCGCGCCACCGCCGCGCTGGCCGAGGCCGCCGTGGTGCTGGTCGACCCCGACGTGGCCGCGCCCCTCCAGGACGCCGTCCGCGAGGCCAACCCCGGCACCGAGCTGACGCCGGTCTCCGGCGAGCCGGCCGACATCGCCAAGGGCGCGGTCGCCGCCGCCAAGAGCGGCTCGGTCGTGGTCCGCCTGGTCCACGGCGACCCCTACACCTCCGACGAGGTCGTCAAGGAGGTGCTCGCCGTCGGCCGCACCTCGGTGCCCTTCGACGTCGTCCCGGGTGTCGCCACCGCGACCGGGGTGCCTGCCTTCGCCGGCGTCGCCATGGGCAGCACCACCCTGACCGCCGACCTGCGCAGCGGTGCCGACCTGGGCGCCCTCGCCGGCGCCACCGCGGCGACCGGCGGCACGCTGGTCCTGCAGGGCACCGCCGAGGAGCTCCCCGACGCCGCCGCGCGGCTGGTCGAGGGCGGCCTGTCCGGCAGCACCCCGGTCGTCGTCACCACCGGCGGCTCGGGCACCGGCCAGAAGAGCCTGGTCGCCAAGCTGTCGGCCGTCGCCGAGAAGACCGCCGGCCTGGACCCGCTCAGCGGCCCGGTCGTCGCCACCATCGGCTCCGTCGTCGACAAGCGCGCCCGCATGTCCTGGTGGGAGAGCCGGCCGCTGTTCGGCTGGCGCGTGCTCGTGCCGCGCACCAAGGACCAGGCCGGCGACATGAGCGACCGGCTGCGCGCCTACGGTGCCGTGCCGGTGGAGGTGCCGACGATCGCCGTCGAGCCGCCGCGCAGCCCGGCGCAGATGGACCGCGCCATCAAGGGCCTGGTCACCGGCCGCTACGGCTGGATCGTCTTCACCTCGGTCAACGCCGTGAAGGCCGTCCGCGAGAAGTTCGTCGAGCTCGGCCTGGACGCCCGCGCCTTCGCCGGCGTGAAGGTCGCCTGCGTCGGCGAGCAGACCGCCCAGGCGGTCCGGGACTTCGGCATCGTGCCGGAGCTGCTGCCCTCCGGCGAGCAGTCCAGCCAGGGCCTGCTGGCCGACTTCCCGGAGTACGACGACGTCCTCGACCCGATCAACCGGGTGCTGCTGCCGCGCGCCGACATCGCGACCGAGACGCTCGCCGCCGGGCTGGTCGAGCGCGGCTGGGAGATCGACGACGTCACCGCCTACCGCACCGTGCGCGCCGCCCCGCCGGCCGCGTCGGTCCGCGAGGCGATCAAGGGCGGCGGCTTCGACGCGGTGTGCTTCACCTCGTCCAGCACGGTCCGCAACCTGGTCGGCATCGCGGGCAAGCCGCACGCGAAGACCGTCGTCGCGGTGATCGGCCCCGCCACCGCCGCCAGCGCGCAGGAGTTCGGCCTGCGGGTGGACGTGCAGCCGGAGACGGCGGCCGTCGCGCCGCTGGTCGACGCGCTCGCCGAGTACGCCCTGTCGCTGCGCGAGGCGGAGGACGGCGAGGGCAAGTGAGCGCTGGAGCGAGCCCCGGGTTCGCGCGCGGGCGCCGGCTGCGGTCGACGCCCGCGCTGCGGCGGCTGACCGCGCAGACCCGGGTGGCCCCGGCGGACCTGGTGCTCCCGGTCTTCGTCAAGGAGGGGATCGACGCCCCGGTCCCCATCGGGTCGATGCCCGGCGTGGTGCAGCACTCCCACAACTCGCTCCGGAAGGCGGCCGCCGAGGCCGCGGAGGCGGGCATCGGCGGGCTGATGCTCTTCGGCATCCCCTCGGAGAAGGACGCCGTGGGGTCGCAGGCCGACGCCGCCGACGGCGTGGTCAACCGGGCGCTGCAGAACCTGCGGTCGGACCTGGGTGACGAGCTCGTGCTCATGGCCGACCTGTGCCTGTGCGAGTACACCGACCACGGGCACTGCGGCATCGTCACCCCGGCGGGCGTGGTCGACAACGACCCGACGCTGGACCGGTACGCGGCCGTGGCGATCGCCCAGGCGCAGGCCGGCGCCCACCTGGTCGCCCCCAGCGGGATGATGGACGGGCAGGTCGCCGCCATCCGCGCCGGGCTGGACAGCGCCGCCTTCACCGAGGTGCCGATCCTGGCCTACGCCGCCAAGTACGCGTCCGGGTTCTACGGGCCGTTCCGCGAGGCCGCCGAGGGCGCCCCGCAGTTCGGCGACCGCTCGACCTACCAGATGGACCCGCCCAACGCCGACGAGGCGCTGCGCGAGGTCGCGCAGGACCTCGCCGAGGGCGCCGACGCCGTCATGGTGAAGCCGGCGCTGCCGTACCTGGACATCGTGGCCAAGGTGGCCGACGCGGTGCAGGTGCCGGTCAGCGCCTACCAGGTCAGCGGCGAGTACGCGATGCTCGAGGCGGCCGCCGCCAACGGCTGGGTGGACCGCGAGCGGGCGATCCTGGAGACGCTGACCGCGATCCGCCGGGCCGGCGCCGGCCAGGTGCTCACCTACTGGGCGGTCGAGGCCGCCCGGCTGCTCGCCCGCGGCTGACCGTGGCCGCGCCGGCGGAGGACTACGTCGAGCCCGGGGGCTCCTGGCGGCCCCTGTGGGTCGTCGGGGGAGCGGCGCTGCTCTTCCTCGCCCTCGAGCTGGTGCTCCCCGGCCCCGACCTGCCCGTGGTGGCCTGGGCCGCCCTGGCCGTCGTCCTCGGCATCGTGGCGGGCAGCTGCCTGGCCGCCCGCCGGCTCTGGACCGTCCGCGTCGAGGGAGCCGGGGACGACGGCGCGCTCAGTGTGGGCCGCGAGCGGCTGGCGCTGACCGAGGTCGACGGCGAGCACCTGGCCGGCGTCGACTCCGGGGTCGACGCCGGCGCCCCGGTCCTCGGCGGTGGCTGGTCGCTGCCGCAGGGCCGCACCGGCCTGCCGCTGCGGCTGGCGGACGGGCGGACCGTGCTCGTTCCCACACGGGACCCGGGCGCCCTGCGGACCGCACTGCTCACCGCGAAGGGGACACTGGGACCGTGACCTCGCCGGACAGCTCACCCTTCCCCTACGAGGCGCCGGTGTCGGCGGACCTCTTCGCCCGTGGCCAGGAGATCACCCCCGGCGGCGTGAACTCCCCGGTCCGCGCGTTCCGGGCCGTCGGCGGGACGCCGCGGTTCATGGTGGAGGCGTCCGGCCCCTGGATCACCGACGCCGACGGCCGGCGCTACGTCGACCTGGTGAGCTCCTGGGGGCCGATGATCCTCGGCCACGCGCACCCCGCCGTCGTCGACGCCGTCGCGGCCGCCGCCCGCCGCGGCCTGTCCTTCGGCGCCCCCACCGAGGGCGAGCTGGAGCTGGCCGAGGAGATCCGCAGCCGGGTCGCCCCGGTGGAGCGCGTCCGCCTGGTCAACTCCGGCACCGAGGCCGTGCTGTCGGCGGTCCGGCTGGCCCGCGGCGCCACCGGCCGGCCGCTGCTGGTCAAGTTCGCCGGCAACTACCACGGGCACGTCGACGCGCTGCTGGCCTCGGCCGGGTCCGGCGTCGCCACCCTGGGCCTGCCCGACACCCCGGGCGTGACCACCGGGGCCGCCGCCGACACGATCGTCCTGCCCTACAACGACGTCGCCGCCGTCGAGGCGGTGTTCGCGGAGAAGGGCCAGCAGATCGCGGCCGTCATCAGCGAGGCCGCCGCGGGCAACATGGGCGTCGTCCCGCCGCTGGACGGCTTCAACTCCGAGCTGCGCCGGATCACCGCCGAGCACGGCGCGCTGCTGGTCCTCGACGAGGTCATGACCGGCTTCCGCGTCTCGCGGTCGGGCTGGTACGGCCTGGACCCGGTCGAGGCCGACCTCTTCACCTTCGGCAAGGTCATGGGCGGCGGGCTGCCGGCGGCGGCGTTCGGCGGCCGCGCCGACCTGATGGCTCACCTGGCGCCGAGCGGGCCGGTCTACCAGGCCGGCACGCTGTCGGGGAACCCGGTGGCGGTGGCGGCCGGGCTGGCCACGCTGCGCAACTGCACCGACGAGGTCTACGCGCACTGCGACGAGGTCTCCGCCGTGCTGCGGGGTGCGGCCTCCGCCGCGCTGTTCGCCGCCGGGGTCCCGCACCGGGTCCAGCAGGCCGGCAACATGTTCTCGATCTTCTTCGTGCCCGACGAGCGACAGGTCCGGGACTACGACGACGCGCGGACCCAGGACGTCGCCCGCTACACCGCGTTCTTCCACGCCCTGCTCGCCCGCGGTGTCTACCTGCCGCCCTCGGCCTTCGAGGCCTGGTTCGTCAACGCCCAGCTCGGCGGCGAGGCGCTGGACCGCGTGCTGGAGGCGCTGCCGGCCGCGGCCCGGGCGGCGGCCGCCGTCTCCGGCGACGGGCAGCCGGCCGACCAGGACCTGTCCGAGGTGAGCTCGTGAGCGAGCGGACCACCGTCCACCTCCTGCGCCACGGGGAGGTGCACAACCCGGGGGGCGTCCTCTACGGCCGGCTGCCCGGCTTCCGGCTCTCCACCGCCGGCGAGGGCATGGCCCGCCGCGCCGCGGCCTGGTTCGCCGGCCACGACGTCGTGCACCTGGTCTCCAGCCCGCTGGAGCGCGCCCGGCAGACCGCGCAGCCGCTGGCCGAGGCCACCGGCCTGCCCGTCACCATCGACGACCGGCTCATCGAGGCCGGGAACGCCTTCGAGGGCATGGCCGTCGCCGGCGGTGCCGGGGTGTTCCGGGCGCCGCGGAACTGGTGGAAGCTGCGCAACCCGTTCCAGCCGTCGTGGGGCGAGCCGTACGTGGAGATCGCCGCGCGGATGATCACCGCGGTCGAGGCCGCGCGGGACGCCGCCCGGGGGCACGAGGCGGTGCTGGTGAGCCACCAGCTGCCGATCTGGACCACGCGCCTGCACCTCGAGGGCCGCCGCTACCTGCACGACCCGCGCCGCCGCGAGTGCGCGCTGGCCAGCGTCACGTCGGTGACCTACGACGGCGACCGGCTGGAGGGCGTCACCTACGCCGAGCCTGCCGGTGCCACCGACCCCGACGCGGTGCCGGGCGCATGAGACGAGTCGCGGGAGCCATGCTCGCGGGCCTGCTGCTGGCCGGGTGCTCCACGGGGTCCGACGCCGTCGACGTCAACAACGGCGGCGAGTTCCGGTTCGTGGAGGGCACCCCCCGGGGCGAGGTCATCCCCGAGCCCGAGCGGGCCACGGCGCCGGAGTTCTCCGGCACCCTGCTCGGCGGCGGGGAGTTCAGCTCCGAGGAGCTGGCGGGCGACGTCGCCGTCCTCAACTTCTGGGGGTCCTGGTGCGGCCCGTGCCGCGTGGAGACCCCGGCGTTCCAGGAGGTCTACGCCGAGGTCCGGGACGACGGCGTGGAGTTCCTCGGCCTGAACGTCAAGGAGGTCGACGAGCAGTTCGCGCTGGCCTTCGTCGACCGCTTCGGCATCGAGTTCCCGTCGCTCTACGACCCGAAGGGCGAGGTCGCGCTGGCATTCCGGGACTACCCGGCGACGGCCATCCCGTCCACCATCGTGCTGGACCGCGAGGGCCGGGTGGCGGCGGTCTACACCGGGGAGATCTCGCAGGACGACCTGCGCCGGGTGCTCGACCGGATGCTGGAGGAGGACGCCTGACATGGGGGACACCTTCGCCGGCCTGGTCTCCGACGGGCCCCTGCTGGTCGCCGCCGCCGTCGCCGCGCTGGTGGGGCTGGTCAGCTTCGCCTCGCCCTGCGTGCTGCCCCTCGTGCCGGGCTACCTGTCCTACGTCGCCGGGCTCGTCGGCGCCGGGGCACGGGAGACCGTGCCGGCGCCCGCGGCCGGTGGCGGCGCGACCGCCACGGCGGTCCGCGCGGACGAGCGCTCGCCCCGCGGGCGGATGGTGCTGGGCGCCGTCCTCTTCGTCCTCGGCTTCACCGCCGTGTTCGTCACGCTCACCACGGCCGTCGGCGGCCTGGGGCGGCTGCTGCTGGTGCACAACGAGCTCATCACCCGCGTGATGGGCGTGGTCACCGTCGTCGTCGGCCTCGGGTTCCTGGGCTGGCTGCCGCTGCTGCAGCGCACCAAGCGGCTGTCCGTCCGGCCCGGCGTCGGCTTGGCGGGGGCGCCGCTGCTCGGCGTCGTCTTCGGGCTGGGCTGGACGCCGTGCCTGGGGCCGACGCTCGCCGCGGTGCAGAACCTCGCCTTCCAGGAGGCGACCGCCGGGCGCGGGGCGCTGCTGGGGCTGGCCTACTGCCTCGGTCTCGGTGTGCCGTTCGTCCTGGTCGCGCTCGGCGCCCGCTGGGCCATCGGCGCCACCTCGTTCCTGCGGCGGCACGCGCAGGCCGTCACCCGCTTCGGCGGCATCCTCCTGGTGGTCGTCGGGCTGCTGCTGGTCACCGGCGCGTGGACCGAGATGATGGGCTGGCTGCGGTCCTGGCTCGCGGCCTCCGGCTTCCTGGAGACCTCGCTGTGAGCGTCGAGGCACCCCCGCGCCCGGCCACCCCGCCGTCGCCGCCGTCCAGGCCCTCGGCCGGCCGCCGCGTCGGCGGGCTCCTGCTGCGCTCGTGGCGGCGGCTCACCGCGATGCGCACCGCGATCGTCCTGCTGTTCCTGCTGGCGCTGGCCGCGGTGCCGGGGTCGCTGCTGCCGCAGCGCTCGCTGTCGCAGACCAACGTGCGCCAGTACTTCGCCGACCACCCGGACCTCGCCCCGGTGCTCGACGACCTGTACCTGTTCGACGTCTTCAGCTCGCCGTGGTTCGCCGCGATCTACCTGCTGCTGTTCGTCTCCCTGATCGGCTGCGTGCTGCCGCGCGCCGCCGAGCACTTCCGGGCGCTGCGCACGCCGCCGCCGCCCGCGCCGCGGAACCTGCTCCGGCTGCCCGACTCCGGCCGGCTGGAGAGCCCGCTGCCGCCGTCGGCCGCCCTCGACGTCGTCGAGGAGGAGCTGCGGGTGCGGCGGTTCCGCGTCGTCCGGCGGGACGGGGCGGGCGGCCCGGAGGTCTCCGCGGAGAAGGGCCACCTCAAGGAGACCGGGAACCTGCTGTTCCACCTCTCGCTGCTCGCGCTCCTGCTCGGCCTGGCCGGCGGGAAGATGTGGGGCTACGAGGGCAGCATCCTGGTCACCGAGGGGCAGGGCTTCTGCAACTCGTTCCAGCAGTACGACACCTACTCGGCGGGCCCGCTGGTCGACAGCGGCGACCTCACCTCGATGTGCGTGGACCTCGACCAGTTCCGGGCCGAGTACGAGGAGAACCTCACCGCGTCGTCGTTCACCGCGGCGATCCGCTACGGCGACCCGCAGGGCGAGGAGCGGCGGACGACGATCGGCGTCAACGAGCCGCTGCGCATCGAGGGCGGCCGGGTGCACGTGACCGGGCACGGGTTCTCCCCGACCTTCACCGTCACGCTGCCCGACGGCACGGCGTTCACCGACGTCTCGGCGCCCTTCCTCCCGACCGACCAGCGCACGATGGCCAGCGAGGGGGCGCTCAAGCTCCCCGACCTCGGGGCCGACCAGGAGGACCAGCTCGCCCTCGAGGGGTTCTTCGCCCCGACCGGGCTGATGCAGGGTGGCGTGCTGACCTCGGTCGACCCGCGCCCGCTCGCCCCGCAGGTCGCGATCTTCGCCTACCAGGGCTACCTGGGCCTGGACTCCGGCCTCCCGCAGTCGGTCTACTCGCTGGACCAGGACCAGATCGAGCGCGGCCGGCTGACCGAGGTGGGCGCGGCGAACCTGTCGGTGGGGGAGTCACTCGACCTGCCCGACGGCACCCGGGTCACCTTCAGCGGCTACAAGGAGTTCGCGGCGCTGCAGTTCTCGCACGACCCCGGGCAGCTGTGGGTGCTGGGTGCGGCGATCGCGCTGCTGGCCGGCCTCCTGGGCATGCTGCTGCTGAGCCGGGAGCGCGTCTTCGCCCGCGCCGGGCCCGGCGCGGACGGGAGCGGTACCGTGCTGACGCTGGCCTCGCTCACGCGCGGCGGCGGCGAGAGCGGTCCGCGGTTCACCGCGCTGTCCGACGACCTGCAGGGAGCGCTCACCACGGCTGCCCCCCGCACCGCACCACCGGATCCGGAGGTCCCCCCGCGTGTCTGACTCCTCGCTGGCCGAGCTGTCGAACAGCCTCTTCTCCGTGAGCGTCGCGCTCTACTCGGTCGCCCTGGTCGCGTTCTGCGCGCACCTGGCGTTCGGCCGGCGGCGCGAGCGCGCCCACGAGCTCGTCGGTGCCGCCGCCGGCACGGGGCGGGGCGGGGTCACCGTCGCGGACCGTCCGGCGCCCGCCGAGGCCACCGACGGCGCGGCCCGCACAAACCGCTGGGGAGTGATCGCCCTCGCGGTGACGGCGGTCGGTGCGCTCACCCACGCCGGCGTCCTGGTCACGCGCGGCCTGGCCACCGACCGGCTGCCCTGGGGCAACATGTACGAGTTCGCGACCGCGGTCGTGCTCGTCACCGTGCTGGCCTTCATCTGGTTCGCCGTGCGCGTGCCGAACCTCCGCCACATCGGCGTCTTCGTGGTGGGCCCGGTCATCCTGGCGCTCGTCGCCATCGGTCTGGGCCTCTACACCGAGGCCGGGCCGGTCGTGGCCGCGCTGCGGTCGTACTGGCTGGCCATCCACGTCACCGCGGCGATCCTCGGCTTCGGCATCTTCATGGTCAGCGGCATCGCCAGCGTCCTGTACCTGGTCCGCTCGCGCCCCGGCGCCGACCAGGGCACCGGCTTCGTCTCGCGGCTGCCCTCGGCCGCGACGCTCGACCGCCTCGCGCACCGCACCGCGGTGTTCGGCTTCCCGGTGTGGACCTTCGCGGTCATCGCCGGCGCCATCTGGGCGGAGGCGGCGTGGAGCCGCTACTGGGGCTGGGACCCCAAGGAGACCTGGTCGTTCGTGGCCTGGGTCGTCTACGCCGCCTACCTGCACGCGCGGACGACGGCCGGCTGGCGCGGGCGCCCGGCGGCCTGGGTCAACGTCGTCGGCCTGCTGGTGATGATCTTCAACCTGACGTTCGTCAACCTGGTCTCCACCGGCCTGCACAGCTACGCCGGCGTCTGACCGGCGGTCGCCCTGTCGGGCGAGACCGCGCCGATCACCGGTGACCGCGTCGGAGGGCCGTGCTTCCATGCCCCCATGGAGCTCGTCGAACGACGGCAGGTCCGCACGGAGGTGCGGCATGGGTAGGCACACCGCGGCCGACGGGGCCGCGGCGGACCCGTTCGTGGCCGCCGCGCTGGCCCGGCGGTCGCCCGACAGCGGCGGCGCCCACCGGGGGGACCGGTCCTCGGGACCGGACGAGGGCGGCCTGGGGTGGCCCGAGGCCCCGCACGCGCCGGACCCCGGTGACGGCGGTCTGGGCTGGCCGGGCGGCTCGGAGCAGCCCGCGGAGGACGCGGCCGGCCCGGGGACGGCCGAGGCGCGCCCGAAGCGGGGCTGGCGCCGGCTGTTCGGGGTCCGCGCCGCCTGACGGGAGGGCCCGTCGCGGGGGTCAGGCGGGAGAGCCGTCGTCCCGGCGCACGCGGCGGCCGAGCTCCCGGAGGAACTCCGGGTCGTCGTCGGGCGCCAGCGGACGGGTGCGCCCCTGCGGCGGGCGCGGTGCACGACGGGCCTTGCGGGCGGCGCGGGCCGGGTCCCCGGACACCGCTGCGGCACGCACGACCAGCAGCAGGACGACGACCGCTGCCACCAGAACCACCAGGAACACCACGGGCCCACCCCCTCGTCGTCATCCAGCGTACGACCGCCGGGGATACTCGGGGCGGACGAGCGGCACCGGCGCTCGGGACGCCGCTGACGACCGCAGGACGGAGAACCACCATCGACGCCGTGGACCGGCAGCTGATCGACCTGCTGCGCGCCAACGGCCGCGCCAGCTACGCCGAGCTCGCCCGCCAGGTCGGCCTCTCCTCGCCCGCTGTGCACGAGCGCGTGGGCAAGCTCGAGGCGGCCGGGGTGGTCACCGGCTACCGCGCCGTCGTCGACCCGTCAGCCGTGGGCCTGGACGTCACCGCGCTGATCGGCGTGATCGAGAGCGACTCGGTGGACGACACCGGCCTGGAGGCCGCGATGCGCGAGGTCCCCGGGATCGAGGACTGCTGGCGCGTGGCCGGCAGCGAGGGCTACGTGCTCAAGGTGCGGGTGACCGACATCCCGGCACTCGAGGCCACCGTCAACGCGTTGAACCGGATCAGAGGGGTGGCACGCACCCGGACGACGGTCGTCCTGTCGACCAAGTGGGAGGGCCGTCATGGCTGAGCAGAACGTTCCGACGGGCGCGGCCGGCACCGCCCGGCCCAAGGTGCTGCCGCTGCTGCTGGCCTACGTCGTGGGGCGGTTCGCGATCGCCGCGCTGCTGGTGCTGGTCCTCTGGCAGGTCGGCCTGGGCAGCTTCCCGGGCCTGCTCTTCGGCCTGCTCCTGTCGATGCCGGTGTCCTACCTGCTGCTGCGCCCCACGCGGGACCGCCTGACCGCCGCCCTGGTGGCCCGGGCCGACGCGCGCGCCGCGGCCAAGGCGGAGCTGCGCAGCCGGCTCAGCGGCGAGGGCTGACCTGGGCCTCCGGGGCGGGGCCGGACGGCTCCCGGCGCCGCTCGGGTGGGCGCTGTGCCTGGTGCTCGGCCTCGGCCTCGGTTGGCTCTGCCGCTACCCGCTGGTCTGGACCTGCCTGACGGGGCGGGCGGTGGCCTGGCAGGCCGGGTGGGCCTCGATCGACCCGACCCTCGTCGACGACGGGGTCGCTGTCTTCTTCGTCCTGGTCGCGGTGCTCTGGGCGCTGTTCGTGCTGGTCGCCGCGCCGCTGAACGTGCTCGCTCGCCGTGCCACGTCCCTGTCGGGCCGCCAGTGGTGGGGGACGTCGGCCGTCCTCTGGGTCGCTCCGTTCGCGGTGCTCGACCTCCCGGGCCTGCTCCGGTGAGCGGTCCGCAGCGCTGCGGGGCCGCGAGGCCGGCCCTCAGCTGAGGGCCAGGCCCGCCCCCAGCAGCACGCCGGTGGCCAGGGTGACCAGCCCGGCGCCCTGGAGCGCCGCGATCAGCGCGGGGCCCTGGCCGCCGGTGAGCACGGTGCGCGACGGCGGCACGGCCAGCGGTGCGGCGAGCAAGCCGAGCAGCGCCCACGGCCGGGTGGCCCCGACGGCCGCGACCACGGCGAAGGCGGCGACGAACAGCCCGGCGAACAGGTACCGGGTCGCCCGGTCGCCCAGCAGGACGGCGAGCGTGCGCTTCCCGACCTCGGCGTCGCCGACGCGGTCGCGCAGGTTGTTCACGACGAGGATCGCGACGATGAGCAGGCCGATCGGCACCGACACCGCCCAGGCCAGCCCCTCGACGGTGCGGGTCTGCACGTAGGTCGTCCCGACGACGGCGACCGGTCCGAAGAAGACGAAGACGAAGACCTCGCCCAGCGCCCGGTAGCCGTAGGGCAGCGGGCCCCCGGTGTAGGTCCAGGCCGCGGCGATGCAGACCGCTCCGACCAGCACCAGCCACCAGCTCGACAGCGCCGCCAGCGCCAGCCCGGCGAGCCCGGCGACGGCGAAGCAGACCAGCGCCGCGACGAGCACCTGCCGCGGGCCGGCCGCGCCGGAGCCCACGAGCCGCATCGGGCCGACCCGGTCGGCGTCGGTGCCGCGCCGTCCGTCGGAGTAGTCGTTGGCGTAGTTGACGCCGACCTGCAGGGCGAGGGCGACGAGCAGGGCCAGCAGCGCGGGGCCGAGGCGGAACCCGCCGAGCGCGACGGCGGTGCCGGTGCCGACCAGGACCGGGGCGAGCGCCGCGGGCAGGGTGCGGGGGCGGGCGCCGGCCAGCCACTGGGCGGGGGTGGCCATCAGACCTCCGGGGTGCGGGCCGCGACGGCGCGGCGGTCGGGCTTGCCGGTGTGCAGCGTGGGGACGGCGTCGATGAGGTGCAGCTGCTTGGGGGCGGCCGCGGCTCCCAGCCGGTCGGCCACCCAGGAGCGCAGCTCGGCCAGGCCGGGGCTGCTGCCGGGCGCCGGGACGACGGCGGCGACGACCCGCTGCCCCCACTCCGGGTCGGGGCGGCCGAAGACCACCGCGTCGGCGACGGCGGGGTGCTCGCGCAGCGCCGCCTCGACCGCGGTGGGCGCCACGTTCACACCGCCGGAGATGACGACGTCGTCGAGCCGGCCGTGCACGGTGAGCCGGCCGCCGGCCAGCGTGCCGGCGTCGCGGGTGCGGAACCAGCCGTCGGCGAACGCGGCCGCCGTGCCCTCGGGGTCACCGCGGTAGCCGTGCGCCAGCACGGGGCCGGCCAGCTCGACCCCGCCGTCGGCCACGCGCACGCGGACGCCGTCCAGCGGGACGCCGTCGTACACGCAGCCGCCGGCGGTCTCGGTCATCCCGTAGGTGGTGACGACGGCGACGTCCTCGGCGCGGGCACGCGCCAGCAGCGCCGGGTCGGCCGCCGCGCCGCCGACGAGGACCGCGTCGAAGGCGCGCAGCGCGTCGGGCTCGGTGTCCAGCCAGCGGCGCAGCTGCGTGGGGACCAGCGAGGTGTAGCGGCGGTCGCCGGCCGGCATGCGGGCCACGGCGGCGGCCAGCGTCTCGCCCTCCGCCGGCCGGGTCGCCGTCCGCCCGGCGAGGAGGCTGCGGCAGAGCACCTGCAGGCCGGCGATCGCCGAGACCGGCAGCGCCAGCAGCCAGCTGCCGGGGCCGCCGACCCGGTCCAGCGTCGCCGTCCCGGAGGCGCGCAGCGCGGCGGCCGACAGCAGCACGCCCCGCCCACCGCCGGTGGAGCCGGAGGTGACGACGACGAGGTCGGTGCCCGGCTCCAGCGGCTCGTCCGGGCGGAGGACCGCACGGGCCGCGTCGACGACCGGGGCGGGGCCCGACGGCAGCACGGCCAGCGGGCGCAGACCGTCCAGGGCGGCGCGGACGTCGTCGTCGGAGAGGTCGGCGGCCGGCACCGGATTCAGCCGCTCACCCACGAGGGGCAAGCCTACGGCCCTGCCGAACTACGCTGATCACCGTGACCGTCGCCCGTGCCGCCGCGCTGCCCGCGGCGATCACCGAGGTGGCGGTCTACGAGGTGCCCCTGCGTGCCCGGTTCCGCGGCATCGACGTCCGCGACGGCGTGCTGCTGCGCGGGCCGGCCGGCTGGGGCGAGTTCTCGCCGTTCTGGGACTACGACGCCGCCGAGAGCCGCCGCTGGTGGGCCGCCGCGGTCGAGGCCGCCGTCGAGGGCTGGCCCGCGCCGGTGCGCGGCTCGGTGCCGGTGAACGTCACGGTCCCCGCCGTCGACGCCGAGCGGGCGCACGCGATCGTGGCGGCGTCGGGCTGCCGGACCGCCAAGGTCAAGGTCGCCGAGCCGGGGCAGACGCACGCGCAGGACCTGGCCCGGGTGGAGGCGGTGCGGTCGGCGCTCGGCCCCGGCGGGGCGGTCCGGGTCGACGCCAACGCCGCCTGGGACGTCGACACCGCGGTGCGCCGCATCCGCGAGCTCGACGCCGCCGTCGGCCTGGAGTACGTCGAGCAGCCGTGCGCGACGCTGGCGGAGCTCGCCGCGCTGCGCCGCCGCATCGACGTGCGCGTCGCCGTCGACGAGGGCGTGCGGCGGGCCGACGACCCGCTGGCGGTGGACCTGCGGGAGGCCGGCGACGTCGTCGTCCTCAAGGTGCAGCCGCTCGGCGGCGTGCGGGCCGCGCTGCGGGTGGCGGAGGCCCACGGGCTGCCCTGCGTCGTCTCCTCCGCGCTGGAGTCCTCGGTCGGCATCGCCGCCGGGGTGGCGCTGGCCGCCGCGCTGCCGGAGCTGCCGTTCGCCTGCGGGCTGGCCACCGTCGCGCTGTTCACCGGTGACGTGTCGTCGTCCCCCCTGCTGCCGGTCGACGGCGCGCTGCCGGTGGTGCGCCCCGAGCCCGACCGGCTCGCCGACCTGGGCGCCGGGAACGGGACCACCGCCCGCTGGCGGGCCCGCATCGAGGAGGTGCTGGCCGCGTGAACCCCTCGACCGCCTTAGCCCGCGTGCTGGTCGACGAGCTGCTGCGTGGCGGCGTGACCGACGCCGTCCTGGCACCCGGCTCCCGCTCCGCCCCGGTCGCCCTGGCGCTCGCGGCCGCCGAGCGGGCCGGGCGGCTGCGGCTCTTCGTGCGCATCGACGAGCGGACGGCGGCGTTCCTGGCGCTCGGCCTGGCGAAGGCGTCAGGGCGCCCGGTGCCGGTGCTGACGACGTCCGGGACGGCGGCCGCGCACCTGCACGCCGCCGTGCTGGAGGCGCACCAGAGCGGGGTGCCGCTGCTGGCGCTGACCGCCGACCGGCCGCCGGAGCTGCGCGCGACCGGGGCCAACCAGACCATCGAGCAGGCCGGGCTCTACGGGGGCGCGGTGCGCTGGGCGGTCGACGTGGGCACGCCCGAGGCCGGCCGCGAGGAGCAGCAGAACCGGTACTGGCGGTCGGTGGTGTCCAAGGCGCTGGTCACCGCCTCCGGCGCGCTCTCCGGTGACCCGGGACCGGTGCAGCTGAACCTGGCGCTGCGCGAGCCGCTCATGCCCGACGACGAGCCGGGAGAGCTCACCGGCCCCTGGGCCGGGCGGCCGGACGGCGCGCCCTGGACGGCGGCCCGCACGAGGACGAACGCCACGTCGGCGCCCTCGGGCTGGCGGCAGCGGACGCTCGTGGTCATCGGGGACGGACCGCCGATGTGGGGCCGGATCGCGGCCGCGACGGCGGCGGGCAACGGCTGGCCGGTCATCGCCGAGCCCTCCAGCGGCGCGGCCGGGCTGCGGGGCGGTGCACTGCTCCTCGGCGTTCCCGGGTGGCTCGACCGGCACCGGCCCGACCGGGTGGTGGTCGTGGGCCGGCCGACGCTCTCGCGCCCGGTGTCGGCGCTGCTGGCCGACCCGAGGGTCGAGGTCGAGACCGTGACCACCGTGCCGCGGTGGGCCGACGCCACCCGGTCGAGCGCGGGTGTGGGCCTCGGGCTGAACGCGGGCCCGGGCGAGGGCGGCACCGTCGAGGCCGGCTGGGTGCAGGCGTGGTCCGCGGCTGCCGCCCGTGTCGGCGCGGCCGTCGACGCCGCTCTGGACGCGACGTCGGCGCTGACCGCCGCCCGGCTCGCGCGCGACGTCGTCGCCGTCCTGCCCGCCGGGGCGCTGCTGGTGCTCGGCTCGTCGACGCCGGTGCGCGACGTCGACCGGCTGGCGGTCCCGCGGTCCGACCTCACCGTGCTGGCCAACCGCGGCGTCGCCGGGATCGACGGCACGATCTCCACGGCCGTCGGGGCGGCGCTCGTGCGCGGCGGCCCGTCGTTCGCGCTGATCGGCGACCTGACGTTCCTGCACGACCTCACCGGGCTGCTGCTGGGTGAGGGGGAGCGGCGGCCGGACCTCACGGTCGTCGTCCCGGACAACGACGGCGGGGGGATCTTCGCCCAGCTGGAGCCGGGGGAGGACCGCTACGCGGGCGACTACCGGCGGGTGTTCGGCACCCCGCACGGCCGTGACCTGGTCGCGGTGGCGGAGTCGCTGGGCTGGGCGGCGTCGCGGGTGCGGTCGCCCGAGGAGCTGCCCGGCGCACTGGCGCTGGGCGGGCCGCGCGTCGTCGTCGTCGGCACCGACCAGCGCGCGGAGGCCGCTCTGGCGAGGGACCTGCGCGCCGCCGCCGCCGACGCCCTGCGGGGCTGAGCCCTCAGCCCTCGAGCGCGGCCTGGAAGGCGGCGAACTTCGACTGCGTCTCGGCCAGCTCGGCGGCCGGGTCGGAGCCGGCGACGATCCCGCAGCCGGCGAACAGCCGCGCGCCGTCGTCCCCGACCAGCTCGGCGCAGCGCAGCGCCAGACCGAACTCCCCGTTGCCGGTCGAGTCCAGCCAGCCGACCGGGCCGGCGTACCGGCCGCGGTCCATGCCCTCCAGCTCGCGGATCAGCGCCGCGGCGTCGGGCGTGGGGGTGCCGCAGACGGCGGCGGTGGGGTGGACGGCGCCCACCAGCTCCAGCAGCCCCGCGGCGGAGGCCCGGCCGCTGTCGGCCTGCGAGCCGACGACGTCGGTGGCCAGGTGCCGCACGTTGGCCAGCGTCAGCAGCTGCGGCTCGGCGGGGGCGTCGAGGGTGTCGCAGTAGGGCTCCAGCGCGCGCACGAGGGAGTCGACGGCGAGCGCGTGCTCCGCGCGGTCCTTGGGCGAGGCCAGCAGCGCCCGGGCCAGCCGCTCGTCCTCCGCGCCGGCCCCGCGGGGGGCGGTGCCGGCCAGGACGCGGGCCGACAGCCGCCGGCCGGTACGGCGCAGCAGCAGCTCCGGGGTCGCGCCGAGCAGCCCGTCGACGGCGAAGGTCCAGCAGTCGGGGAACCGGCCGGCCAGCCGGCGCAGCATCCGCCGCGGGTCCAGCGGCACGTCGGAGGAGACCAGCAGGTCGCGGGCGAGGACCACCTTGGCCAGGTCGCCGGCGTCGATCCGCTGCACGGCCTCGGCCACGGCGGCGCACCAGCTGGCCGGGTCGAGCGCCCCGTCGGCGTAGCGGAGCCGGGGGGACGGGCCGTCGGCGAGCGCGGTCGGCTGGAGGCGGGGCGGTGCGCTGCCCACGGAGGTGACCCAGCCGACGCCGTCGCGCCGGCCGACCACGACCTCGGGGACGACGAAGACCGACGTGCCGGCGTCCGGGTCGAAGGCGATGCTGCCGAAGAGCACCGGACCGGACCCGGGCACCTCGAGCTCGTCGTCCACGTCGAGACCGGCGGTGTACTCGTCCCACCAGGCGGCCGCCTCGGCCAGCGCACGGGGACCGGTGACCTCCAGGCGGGCGGCCTCGCCCCAGCCGACGAGGCCTTCGCCCCGGCGCACCCAGGAGAGCGCGCCGACCGCCGGGAGCAGGTCGAGCAGCTCGACGGCGGCGTCGGACCGGACCGTGGTGACGGTGCGCGACGCCGCTGCCGGGGAGGTCAGGGCGGCCGCGGTCACGAGACAAGACTAGGAGGCCTTGTAGCGTCGATGGTGTGGCAGACCGGCGAGAGAACCCGCACACCGCCGGCCTGAGGGCCGATCTGGACAAGCGACCGGCCGAGGTCGCGGCCATGTTCGACCGGGTGGCGAAGCGCTACGACGTCACCAACACCGTGCTCTCCGGGGGGCTGGACGCCTCCTGGCGGCGGGCCACCCGCGAGGCGCTCGGCGCCCGCCCGGGGCAGACCGTGCTCGACGTCGCGGCCGGGACCGCCGTGTCCACCGTCGAGCTGGCCGCTGGTGGGGTGCGCGCCATCGCCTGCGACTTCTCCCAGGGGATGCTGCGCGCCGGTGCCGCCCGGCCGGTGCCCAAGGTGGCCGGGGACGCGATGGCGCTGCCGCTGGCCGACGAGAGCGTCGACGGCGTCGTCATCTCCTTCGGCCTGCGCAACGTGGCCGACCCCGACGCCGCGCTGCGGGAGTTCTACCGGGTGACCCGCCCGGGCGGCACGCTGGTGGTCTGCGAGTTCTCCAGCCCCACCTGGTCGCCGTTCCGCACAGTCTACACCGAGTACCTGATGAAGGCGCTGCCGCGGATCGCCCGTGCGGTGAGCAGCAACCCGGAGGCCTACGTCTACCTGGCGGAGTCGATCCGGGCCTGGCCCGACCAGGCGGCGCTCGCCTCCCGGCTGCAGGGGGCCGGCTGGTCCGACGTCGCGTGGCACAACCTGACCGGGGGGATCGTCGCGCTGCACCGCGGACGCAAGGTCTGACCTGCGGAAACCGTCGTACCCCGGACGTAGGTTCGGGTCGTGGCCACCGCCGAGCTCGCCCGCAGCCGGGTCGAGGCTGCGCTGGCCGGGTGGCTGGTCGAGCGCCCGCCGTTGGTCGACCGGTTGCCGGTGGGCCTGCTGACGGCCGAGGAGAAGGCCACCGAGCTGCGGCGGCTGCAGGCGCTCAAGGCGATGGACTGCGCGTACGAGGCGGAGCTGCTGATGTCGCTGGCCGCCGAGCGGCCCGACACCGACGACCCGCCGCCCGGCCACCCCGGTGCCCGGCGTCGGGGATCCGGCTCCCCGGTCCCCGGTACGAGCGAGTTCCTGCCCCAGGAGCTGGCGCTCGTGCTCAACTGCTCGCCCGTCTTCGCCGCCGGGCTGCTCGCCGACTCCTACGCGCTGGTCGAGCGGATGCCCGCGGTGTGGGAAGCGTGCAGCGAGGGCCGGCTGGACTGGTTCCGGGCGCAGGTCTTCGCCGACGTGCTCGGGCACGCCTCCGACGAGGTGGTCGCCGCCGTGGTGCCGCTCCTGCTGCCCGAGGCCGCGCAGCTCTCCTCGGGGAGGCTCCGCCGGCGGCTGGTGGCCGCGGCGACCGCGGCGGACGAGGAGTTCGCCGAGCAGCGCCGGGTCGAGGCCGAGCGCCGCGCCGACGTGCGCACGCGTCCCACCGCCGACGGGATGTCGGCGCTGACCAGCGAGCTCCCCTCCCCGGTGGCGGCGGCCATGTGGTCGGCGATCGACCAGGCGGCCCAGCTGGCGAGGACCACCGGCGACGACCGGCCCATCGGGGTGCTCCGGGCCGAGGCGCACGCGGCCCTGGTGCTGCGGCCGTGGGACACCTCGCGCCCTGCCATGACCGGGCACGTCACCGTGGTCGCCCCGCTGTCGGCGCTGCGGCCGGAGGGGGCCGCTCCCGACGACGAGCGGGGCCCGAGCGTGGACGGTGCCCCGGTGACCGCCGGGCAGGTGCGGGAGCTCCTCGCCCGGCTGGGCGCGCTCGGGGTGCAGGAGCCGCCGGGCGGGAGCCTCGCCGTTGCGGTCACGGGCGCGGACGGTGCGCTCCTGGCATCTCTCACGCCGGCGGAGGTCCGCCGGCTCGCCGCCAGGGGGTGCCCTGCCCACGGCCGGGACGCCGCCTGCGGCTGCGCCCTGGCCGGCCCTCCTCCCGCGGTGAGCGGTCACGCCCCCTCCGCGGCGCAGGTGAGGTTCCTCCGGCTCCGGGACGGCACCTGCCGACACCCCGGGTGCTCGCGGCAGGCGGGACGGACCGACGCCGACCACGTGGTGCCCTACGCCTGCGGTGGGCGCACCAGCTGCGACAACCTGTGCTGCCTGTGCCGCACCCACCACCGGCTGAAGACCTTCGCCCGGGGGTGGCGCTTCGAGCTGCTCCCGGACGGCACCGTGCGGGTCACGACGCCGAGCGGGGTCACCCGCACGACCCGGCCGCCCGGATCGCGTGACCCCGTGGTCCAACCGGCGCTGCCCGGACCCGACGTGGCACCCGTGGGGCCGCCGCCGTTCTGATGTCCCGACCGCTCTTCCGGGGCCACTTCCCGAGGGGTCATTGCGAGCTGGGTCACACCTGGTCCTAGACTCGGGACCGACCACTTTGTGAACCATTTCACAAAGTGCTGCCGGGCTGGACGACGGAACCGGGGGTGGTGGCCATGGCGAGGACGGCCGAACGCCGTGCCGACGTCGTCGTGGTCGGCGCCGGCCCCGCGGGCTCCAGCGCCGCCTGGCACCTGGCGAGCACCGGCCTGGACGTCGCCCTCCTGGAGAAGTCCGAGTTCCCCCGCGAGAAGGTCTGCGGCGACGGGCTGACCCCGCGCGGGGTCAAGGCGCTGCACGACATGGGCGTGGACACCTCCGCCCCCGGCTGGGTCCGCCGGCGCGGCCTGCGGGTGCACGGGGGCGGGCAGGTCGCCGAGGTGGACTGGCCGCGGCTGGACTCCTGGCCCGACCACGGGCTGGTCCGCACCCGCAAGGAGATGGACGCGCTCCTCGCCGAGCACGCGGTCGCCGCCGGCGCCCGGCTGGTCACCAGCACCACCGTCACCGAGCCGCTGCTCGACGACGGGCGCGTCTCCGGCGTGCGCGCCGAGGAGGGCCCCGACCGCGAGCCGGTCAGCTGGCGCGCACCGCTCGTCGTCTCCGCGGAGGGGCTGTCCGGCCGGCTCGCCAAGAGCCTCGGCCTGCTGCGCCGCACCGACCGGCCGCTCGGGGTCGCGGTCCGCCGGTACGTGCGCAGCCGCCGGGCCGACGACCAGTACCTCGACATCGCCTTCGACCTGACCGCCGAGGGCCCGACCCGCGACTGCATGCCGGGCTACGGCTGGATCTTCGGCATGGGCGACGGCACGGCCAACGTCGGCTACGGCCTGCTGGACACCCGCCGGGGGAGCGGCGCCGACCGGCGGGCGGTCCTGCGCCGGTGGCTGGACCTCTTCCCCGACGAGGACGGGCTCCGCGAGGAGGACGCCGTCTCCCCGCTCCGGGGCGCCGGGCTGCCGATGGCCCTCAGCCGCGGCCCCGCCTACGCCCGGGGGCTGCTGCTCGCGGGGGACACGGCGGGCACGGTGAACCCCTGCAACGGCGAGGGCATCAGCTACGCGCTGGAGAGCGGCCGCATGGCCGCCGAGGCCGCTGCCGAGGCGCTCGCCGCACCCACGGCCGCCGCGCGCGAGGCCGCGCTCGAGCGGTACCCGGTGCGGTTGCGCGACGAGGTGGGGCGCCACCACCGGCTCGGCCTGGGGTTCCTGGCCCTGCTCGCCCGGCCCGGCGTGGTCCGCCTCGCCATGGCCCGCGGGCTGCGCCGCCCCGCGGTGGTCGACGGGGCGCTGCGCCTCATGGGCAACCTGACCGACGGGCGGGACGGTGACGCGGTCGACCGCGCGATGGCCGTCCTCCTCCGACTCACCCCGGCGGCCTGAATGGGCACCGGACCGACATGCCGACCCGACGCCGACGCTCCGTGTCCGCATCGTGACCCGGACGTGACCGATCTCACCTTAGGGTGCCGTTGATGCTCTCGACCTACGTCCCGATCGTCGGGCTCTTCGTGCTGGCCGCCGCGTTCGCGCTGTTCTCGGTCGCCGCAGCGCCCTACATCGGGCCGCGCCGGTACAACCGCGCCAAGCTCGAGGCCTACGAGTGCGGCATCGAGCCGGTCGACCAGCCGCTCACCGGCGGCCGCTTCCCGGTCAAGTACTACCTGACGGCGATGTTGTTCATCGTCTTCGACATCGAGATCGTCTTCCTCTACCCGTGGGCCGTGCACAACGAGGCGCTCGGCGTCTTCGGCCTGGTGGAGATGGCGATCTTCATCGCCACCGTGTTCATCGCCTACGCGTACGTGTGGCGACGTGGGGGGTTGGAATGGGACTGAGCGTGGGGCCGGCGATCTAGATGGGTCTCGAGGAGAAGCTGCCGAGCGGCGTGCTGCTGACCAGCGTGGAGAAGCTGGTCAACTGGACGCGCAAGTCCTCGCTGTGGCCGGCCACGTTCGGGCTGGCCTGCTGCGCGATCGAGATGATGGCCTCGGGCGCGGGGCGCTACGACCTCGCCCGCTTCGGCATGGAGGTCTTCCGCGCCTCCCCGCGGCAGGCCGACCTGATGATCGTCGCCGGCCGGGTGAGCCAGAAGATGGCGCCGGTCCTGCGCCAGATCTACGACCAGATGCCCGAGCCGCGCTGGGTGCTCGCGATGGGCGTCTGCGCCAGCTCCGGCGGCATGTTCAACAACTACGCCGTCGTGCAGGGCGTGGACCACATCGTCCCGGTGGACATGTACCTGCCCGGCTGCCCGCCGCGGCCGGAGATGCTCATGGACGCGATCCTCAAGCTGCACCACAAGATCCAGCACGAACCCCTCGGCGCGAAGCGGGAGCGGCAGCTGGAGCGGGACCGCGCGGAGGGCCGCGCCCGGGACCTGCTCGTCGAGATGCCCTCGACCGTGCGGGCGGACAAGGACCTCCGCCGGGCCTACGAGGAGGCCGCCGCGCAGGGCCGCACCGGCCAGTTCGCCATCGAGCAGCGCGGCGGCAACGCGGTGCTCCTGCCGGGGGAGCGCGGGCGATGAGCAACGACGGCGGGTCGAACGTGGTCCCGGGCCGCGAGGAGGCCGGGTACGACGACGCCACGGCGCCCGCGGGCGGCTTCCGCAAGGGTGCCTTCGGGGTCAGCGGCAGTGGTGACACCTCCGGCTTCGGCGGCCTGGTCCGCGTCGAGCCCGGTGGCGCGGTCGCGCTGCACTCCACCGAGCGGCCCTACGGCGGCTGGTTCGACGAGGTCACCGACGCGCTGGCCGAGGCGGTCGGGCAGGCGACCTACGACGCCGCGGTCCACCGGGTCCTGGTCGACCGCGGGGAGATCACCTACTTCGTCGCCCGCGAGCACCTGCTGACCCTGGTGCGCGCGCTGCGGGACGACGAGGCACTGCGCTTCGAGCTGCTCAGCAGCGTCTCCGGCGTCGACTACCTCGACAGCGGCGGGCCGGCGGTCACGCCCGGGCGGCCCCGGCTGCACGTCGTCTACCACCTGACGTCGATGACCTACCGCCGGCGCATCCGGCTCGAGGTCGCCGTCACCGCCGAGGACCCGCACGTCCCCTCGGTGACCGCCACCTACCCGACGGCGGACTGGCACGAGCGGGAGACGTTCGACATGTTCGGGGTCGTCTTCGACGGCCACCCGGGCCTCACCCGGATCCTCATGCCGGACGACTGGGACGGGCACCCGCAGCGCAAGGACTACCCCCTCGGCGGCATCCCGGTCGAGTACCACGACGCGACGATCCCGCCGCCGGACACACGTCGGGCCTACAGGTGAACGGGGCGTACCGATGACGACCACCAGCGACCCCTACGCCGGGTCCCGCGAGACCACCGAGGGGCGGGTCTACACCGTCACCGGTGGGGACTGGGACGCCACGCTCGGGGCCGACCCGCACGAGAACGAGCGGCTCGTGGTCAACATGGGCCCGCAGCACCCGTCCACCCACGGCGTCCTGCGGCTCGTGCTCGACCTCGAGGGCGAGACGGTCACCAAGGCCCGCGTGGTGATCGGCTACCTGCACACCGGCATCGAGAAGAACACCGAGTACCGCAACTGGGTGCAGGGCACGACCTTCGTGACCCGCATGGACTACCTGGCCCCGCTGTTCAACGAGGCCGGCTACTGCATGGCCGTCGAGAAGCTGCTGGGCATCGAGGTGCCGCAGCGCGCGCAGACGGTCCGCGTGCTGGTCATGGAGCTCAACCGCATCGCCTCGCACCTGGTCGCCCTGGCCACCTTCGGCATGGAGATGGGCGCCCTCACGGGCATGACGAACGGCTTCCGCGAGCGGGAGATGGTCCTCGACCTGCTCGAGGAGATCACCGGCCTGCGGATGAACCACGCCTACATCCGGCCCGGCGGGCTGGCCCAGGACCTGCCCGAGGGGGCGGTCGAGCACATCCGCGAGTTCCTGCAGGTGATGCCGAAGCGGGTCGCCGACTTCCACCGGCTGCTCACCGGCCAGCCGATCTGGCAGCGCCGGCTCAAGGACGTCGGCTACCTCGACGTCACGGGGTGCCTGGCCCTCGGCGTCACCGGCCCCATCCTGCGCGCGGCCGGCCTGCCCTGGGACCTGCGCAAGGTCGAGCCCTACCTGGGCTACGAGACCTACGACTTCGAGGTCCCGACGGCCGACACCTGCGACGCCTGGGGCCGCTACCTCGTGCGCATGTCCGAGGTGAACGAGTCGCTGAAGATCATCGAGCAGGCGCTGGACCGGCTCGTGCCGGGACCGGTGATGGTCGGCGACCGCAAGATCGCCTGGCCGGCGCAGCTCTCCCTCGGCCCGGACGGCATGGGC
The DNA here is from genome assembly GCF_004571075.1 of Blastococcus sp. TF02A-35. Taxonomy (GTDB): domain Bacteria; phylum Actinomycetota; class Actinomycetes; order Mycobacteriales; family Geodermatophilaceae; genus Blastococcus. Next base: position 17,580 of record NZ_SPQP01000003.1, on the reverse strand, counting down.
AACTCCCCCGAGCACGTCGCGCACATCATGGGCCAGTCGATGGAGGCCCTGATCCACCACTTCAAGCTGGTGACCGAGGGCTTCCGGGTGCCGGCGGGCCAGGTCTACGTGCCGGTCGAGTCGCCCCGCGGCGAGCTCGGCTACCACGTCGTCAGCGACGGGAGCACCCGCCCGTGGCGCGTCCACGTGCGCGACCCCAGCTTCGTGAACCTGCAGGCCACAGCGGCGATGAGCGAGGGCGGCATGATCGCCGACGTCATCGCCGCGATCGCATCGATCGACCCGGTGATGGGGGGCGTCGACAGGTGAGTGCACTTCCCGGCAGCCCCGAGGCGGCGCTGACGACCGGGCTGGACGACAGCCCGGTCCTGCCCGCCCCGGCCGACCTGCCACCGCTGACCGAGCAGACCCGGGTCGAGGCGCGGGAGATCATCGCCCGCTACCCGGTCGCCCGCTCGGCGCTGCTGCCGATGCTGCACCTGGTGCAGAGCTACCAGGGCTACGTCAGCCCCGAGGGCGTCGCGCTGTGCGCCGAGGAGCTCGGCCTGACCAAGGCCGAGGTCGGCGCGGTCGCGACGTTCTACACGATGTACAAGCGGCGGCCGACCGGCCGGCACCTGGTCAGCGTCTGCACCAACACGCTGTGCGCCGTCCTCGGCGGCCAGCGGATCATGGACGCGCTCTCCGCCGACCTCGGCGTCCACCACGACGAGACCGCCGCCGACGGCTCGGTCACCCTCGAGCACGCCGAGTGCCTGGCCGCCTGCGACTACGCGCCGGTGGTCACCGTCGACTACGAGTTCTACGACCAGCAGGACGTCGACAGCGCCCGCGCCCTGGTCGAGGCCCTGCGCCGCGGGGAGAAGCCGCACCCCACGCGCGGTGCCCCGCTGACCGACTTCCGCGGCATCTCCCGGCAGCTGGCCGGCTTCTCCCAGCACGCCGACCAGGCCGCCGCCGCGGCCGCCGTCGACGCGCCCGGCGAGTACGGCCCGACGCTGGTCGGGCTGCGGCTGGCGGCCGAGCGCGGCGAGCAGGCGCCGCCGATGACCGGCCCGGAGGCCGAGCCGGCCGACGCCGGGGAGCCGGAGGAGACGGTCCGCCCCTCGGGCGACACCGGCGAGACCCCGGGCAAGGAGGCCGCCGACGCCCGCGTCGCCGCGGCCGGCACCCCCGCGGAGAAGGCCGGCGCCGCCGCCTCGCACCCCGACGCACCGGAGCCGGCCGGCCGCTCGCTGGCCGACCAGGACTCGGGCACGCAGACCCCCGCCGGCCAGGAGCCCGGCACGGGTGGCCAGGGGCCCGACGGCCCGCCGAAGACCATCGAGGGCCGCGGCCCGCAGCGGAGGCGATGAGCGATGCCCCTGAGCCCCGTCCTCACCTCGCGGTGGGGTGCCGACCAGTCCTGGCGGCTGTCGACCTACGAGTCGATGGACGGCTACACCGCCCTGCGCACCGCGCTGTCGATGAGCCCCGACGAGCTGGTCACGATGGTCAAGGACTCCGGGCTGCGCGGCCGCGGCGGCGCCGGCTTCCCCACCGGCATGAAGTGGAGCTTCATCCCGCAGCCGAAGCCGGGCGAGACCCCGACCGGCCCCGCGGCGATGCCCAAGTACCTGGTGGTCAACGCCGACGAGGGCGAGCCGGGCACCTGCAAGGACCTGCCGCTGATGATGGCCGACCCGCACTCGCTCATCGAGGGCGTGGTCATCTCCGCGTACGCGATCCGCTCGCACTTCGCCGTCATCTACGTCCGCGGCGAGGCGGTGCACGCGCACCGCCGGCTCCTGAACGCGGTGGGGGAGGCCTACGCGGCCGGCTACCTGGGCCGCGACGTGCTCGGCTCCGGCTACGACCTGGAGCTGGTCGTGCACGCCGGTGCCGGCGCCTACATCTGCGGCGAGGAGACGGCGCTGCTGGAGTCGCTGGAGGGCTACCGCGGCCAGCCCCGGCTCAAGCCGCCGTTCCCGGCGGTCGCCGGCCTCTACGGCTCGCCCACGGTCATCAACAACGTCGAGACGCTGGCCAGCGTCCCGTTCGTCGTCCGCGGCGGGGCGGAGTGGTTCAAGGCGTTCGGCCCCGAGAAGTCGCCCGGGCCCAAGATCTACTCGCTGTCCGGCCGCGTCGTCCGCCCCGGCCAGTACGAGGCCCCCATGGGGACGACGATGCGCGAGCTGCTCGAGATGGCCGGGGGCGTGCGCCCCGGCCACGAGCTGAAGTTCTGGACGCCGGGCGGCTCGTCGACGCCGTACTTCACCGCCGACCACCTCGACGTCCCGCTGGACTTCGACTCGGTCGGGGCGGCCGGCTCGATGCTCGGCACCACCGCGCTGATGGTGTTCGACGAGACCGACTCGATCGTCGAGGCCACCCTGCGGTTCACGCAGTTCTACGCGCACGAGAGCTGCGGCAAGTGCACCCCGTGCCGGGAGGGCACGTACTGGCTGGTCCAGATCCTGCAGCGGCTGGTCGACGGGCAGGGCACCGCCCAGGACCTCGACCTGCTGGTCGACACCTGCGACAACATCCTCGGGCGCTCGTTCTGCGCGCTCGGCGACGGCGCCACCAGCTGCATCTCCAGCTCGCTCAAGTACTTCAAGGACGACTACGTCGCCCTGCTGCCGCCCGAGGAGCAGGCCCGCCTGGGTCGCAGCCTCCGACTCGAGCCCGTGGGAGCCGCCGCAGTGAAGGTCGCATCGTGACACTCGTGAACCCGACGCCGGCGCCGGCCGTGCCCCCGGGCGCCCCCGGCCCGCACACCCCGCCGGACGCCGTCCACTGCACCATCGACGGGTTCGACGTCGCCGTGCCGAAGGGGACGCTCATCATCCGGGCCGCCGAGATGATCGGCGTGCAGATCCCGCGGTTCTGCGACCACCCGCTGCTGGAGCCGGTGGGTGCCTGCCGGCAGTGCCTGGTCGAGGTGGAGGGGCAGCGCAAGCCGGTCGCCTCCTGCACCATGCCGGTCACCGACGGCATGGCGGTGCGGACGCAGCTGTCCAGCCCGGTCGCCGACAAGGCGCAGCAGGGCACGATGGAGCTGCTGCTGATCAACCACCCGCTCGACTGCCCGGTCTGCGACAAGGGCGGCGAGTGCCCGCTGCAGAACCAGGCGATGAGCAACGGGCGGACCGAGAGCCGGTTCGAGGGCGAGAAGCGGACCTACCCCAAGCCGCTGCCGATCAGCACCGAGATCCTGCTCGACCGCGAGCGCTGCGTGCTGTGCGCCCGCTGCACCCGGTTCTCCGAGCAGGTGGCCGGCGACCCGTTCATCGAGCTGTTCGAGCGCGGGGCGCTGCAGCAGGTGGCGGTCTACGAGGACCAGCCGTTCGAGTCCTACTTCTCCGGCAACACCACCCAGATCTGCCCGGTCGGCGCGCTCACCAGCGCCCAGTACCGGTTCCGCGCCCGCCCCTTCGACCTGCGCAGCGAGCCCAGCGTGTGCGAGCACTGCGCCTCGGGCTGCGCGATGCGCACCGACTACCGGCGCGGCAAGGTCACCCGGCGGCTGGCCGGCGAGGACCCGGCGGTCAACGAGGAGTGGACCTGCGACAAGGGCCGCTACGCGTTCCGCTACGCCACGTCGAACGAGCGGCTGACCACCCCGCTGGTCCGCCGGGACGGCGTCCTGCAGCCGGCCTCGTGGCCGGAGGCGTGGGCCGCCGCGGCCGCAGGCCTCCTGCAGGCGCGCGCCGAGGGCGGCGTCGGGGTGCTGCCCGGCGGCCGGCTCACCCTCGAGGACGCCTACGCCTGGGCCACCTTCGCCCGCGTGGCGCTGGGCACCAACGACGTCGACGCCCGCGCCCGCGCCCACTCCGCCGAGGAGCTGGCGTTCCTCGGCGCGGCCGTGGCCGGCACCGGCCCCGCGACCGGCGCGGTCACCTACGACGACCTCGGGTCGGCCCCGGCGGTCCTGCTGGCCGGGCTCGAGCCGGAGGAGGAGTCGCCGATCCTCTTCCTGCGGCTGCGCCGGGCCGTGCGCACCGGGAAGCTCGCCGTCTTCGACCTGGCCCCGTACGCCACCCGGGCCGCGGAGAAGCTGCAGGCCACCGTGCTGGCCACGCTGCCCGGCGCGGAGGCCCGCTCGCTGCTGGCGCTGGCCGACGGCAGCTGGGGCGGCCCGGCCGTCGAGGCGCTCCGGCAGCCGGGCGCGGTGCTGCTCGCCGGCGAGCGGCTGGCCGAGGTGCCCGGCGCCTTCACCGCCCTCGTGGCCCTGGCCCGGGCCACCGGCGCCCGCCTGGCCTGGGTGCCACGCCGCGCGGGTGAGCGCGGCGCCGTCGAGGCCGGGGCGCTGCCGAGCCTGCTCCCCGGCGGCCGCAGCGTCGCCGACGCCCAGGCGCGGGCCGAGGTGGCCGCGCTCTGGGGCGTCGACCCCGCCGCGGTGCCGGCCGCACCGGGCCGGGACCTCACGGGCATCCTCACCGCCGCGCGCAGCGGCCGGCTGCCGGGGCTGCTGGTCGGCGCCGTCGACCCCGGCGACCTCCCGGACCCGGCGCTGGCCCTCGCGGCGCTGGACTCGGCCGCGTTCGTCGTCAGCCTGGAGATGTTCCCCAGCGAGGTGACCGAACGGGCCGACGTCGTGCTGCCCGTCGCCGCCGCCCCGGAGAAGGCGGGCACCTACCTCGACTGGGAGGGGCGGGCCCGCTCCTTCGACGCCACCCTGCACGGGACCGGCACGCTCACCGACGGGCGGGTGCTCCACGGCCTGGCCGAGGAGATGGACGTCGACCTGCGGCTGCCCACGCCCGAGGTCGCGCGGGCCGCGCTGGCCGCGCTGGGCAGCCGGCGCTCCGCGGCCGGCGAGGGGCCCGACGTGGCCGCCCCCGCCGCGCCCGTGCTGCGCGACGACGAGGCGCTGCTGGCGTCCTGGCGGCAGCTGCTCGACGTCGGCACCCTCCAGCGGGACGAGCCGGAGCTCGCCGGGACCGCCCGGCACCCCGTCGCCCGCGTCGGGGCGCAGACCGCGGCACGGCTCGGCCTGGCCGACGGGGACCGGGTCACCGTCGGCGGGACCACCGGCTCGGTCAGCCTGCCGGTCCGCATCACGCCGATGCCCGAGCAGGTGGTGTGGCTGCCGATGCGGTCACCGGGCAGCGAGATCCGCGTCCAGCTCGGCACCGGGCCGGGCGGCATCGTGCGGCTGGCCCGCACGAGCGCTCCCGTCGTGGCCGACCTCGCGGGCGGTGCGTCGTGAACCTCTGGGCAGCGGCCGACCAGCCGACGCTGGAGGACTTCGGGCACGACGTCTGGTGGATCGTGCTTCTCAAGGTCGTCGGCATCTTCGGCGTCCTGGTGCTGATGACGCTGTTCGCGATCGTCTTCGAGCGCAAGGTCGTCGCCCGCATGCAGCAGCGGATCGGCCCCAACCGGGTCGGCCCCCGCGGCTACCTGCAGAGCCTGGCCGACGGGCTGAAGCTGGCGTTCAAGGAAGACATCATGCCGGCGCTGGCGGACAAGCCGGTCTACTTCCTGGCCCCGGTGATCGCTGCGATCCCGGCGTTCCTCGCCTTCTCGGTGATCCCCCTGGGCCCGACGGTCAGCATCTTCGGCGAGCGCACCCCGCTGCAGCTCACCGACGCCCCGATCGGCGTGCTGGTCGTCCTGGCCTGCTCCGCGATGGGCGTCTACGGGATCGTGCTCGCCGGCTGGGCGTCCGGCTCCACCTACCCGCTGCTGGGCAGCCTGCGCAGCGCCGCCCAGATGGTCAGCTACGAGATCGCGATGGGCCTGTCCATCGTCGCGGTGTTCCTCTACGCCGGGTCGATGTCCACCTCCGAGATCGTCGCCGCGCAGGCCGACGGCAACCAACTGGACTTCTTCGGCCTCCAGTTCACCGGCCCGAGCTGGTTCGCGGTCCTGCTCCCGGTCTCGTTCGTCATCTACGTGATCGCCGTCGTGGGCGAGACGAACCGGGCACCGTTCGACCTGCCCGAGGCCGAGAGCGAGCTGGTCGGCGGCTTCCACACCGAGTACTCGTCGCTGAAGTTCGCGCTGTTCTTCCTGGCCGAGTACATCAACATGGTCACCGTCTCCGCCCTGGCCGCGACGCTCTTCCTCGGTGGCTGGCGGGCGCCCTGGCCGATCTCGGTCTGGGACGGCGCGAACACCGGCTGGTGGCCGCTGCTGTGGTTCTTCCTCAAGGTCGTCGCCGCCCTGTTCGTCTTCATCTGGCTGCGCGGCACGCTGCCCCGGCTGCGCTACGACCAGTTCATGCGCTTCGGCTGGAAGGTGCTGGTGCCGACGGCGCTGGTCTGGATCCTCGTCGTCGCCACCATGCGCACGGTGTCCCGCGAGGCCGACCTCTCCACGGGGCAGGTCGCGCTGTTCGTCGGCGTCCCGGCGGCGCTGCTGGTCCTCGCCGGCCTGCTGCTGGCCAGCCGGTCGGCCAACAGCGACACCCGGGTGATGGCCGAGCAGGCCTCGGCGGGCGCGGTGCACGCCACCGACCCCGAGCCCGAGGTGCTGCCCCCGGCGGCCGCGCGCCGCCGCCCGGCCGGGGCACCGAGCCGCGCCGAGGGCGGCTTCCCCGTGCCCCCGATGGACCTGAAGGTGCCGCCCTCGCCGCGTCTGCGCCGGGAGGGCGCCGACGCCGGCGGAGCAGTGGTCGGCACCGGCCGCCGGGGCACCGCGACGATCGAGGAGGACGGCGATGTCTGAGCCCACCGGCTCCCGGCCCGGCGAGCAGGACCTGGTGCGGAGGACGGCGGCCGAGGTCGGCACGTCGTCGTCCCGGCCGGCCCTGCGCGACGCGGTCACCCCGGCGCCCGCCCAGGGCTTCGGCGTCACCTTCGCGCAGATCTTCCGCACGGTGACCACGGAGCAGTACCCGTTCGAGCCCAAGGTGACCAAGCCGCGGTACCACGGCCGGCACGTGCTCAACCGGCACCCGGACGGGCTGGAGAAGTGCGTCGGGTGCGAGCTCTGCGCGTGGGCCTGCCCGGCCGACGCGATCTACGTGGAGGGCGGCGACAACACCGGGGACGCCCGCTTCTCACCCGGTGAGCGCTACGGCGCGGTCTACCAGATCAACTACCTCCGCTGCATCTTCTGCGGGCTGTGCATCGAGGCCTGCCCCACCCGCTCGCTGACGATGAGCAACGACTTCGAGCTGGCCGACGACAACCGCCGCGACCTGATCTACACCAAGGAACAGCTCATGGCCCCGCTGCTGCCCGGCATGGAGGCGCCCCCGCACGCCATGCGCCTGGGCGAGGACGAGAAGGACTACTACCTGCGCGCGCCGGAGGCCCGGCCGTGACCCCCGGGGACGCGGACGTCGTCATCGGCACCGGCGAGGCCGTCGTCTTCTGGGTCCTCGGGCCGGTCGCGCTGGCCGGGGCGCTCGGCATGGTGCTCAGCCGCAACGCCGTGCACTCGGCGCTGTGGCTGGTCAACACGATGCTGGCGCTGGGCGTCTTCTACGTCGTCCAGTCCGCGCCCTTCCTCGGCGCGGTCCAGATCATCGTCTACACCGGCGCGATCATGATCCTGTTCCTCTTCGTGCTCATGCTGGTCGGGCGCGACTCGTCGGACTCGGTCGTGGAGACCCTGCGCGGGCAGCGGGTCGCGGCCACCGTCCTCGGGCTGGGCTTCGCCGGCCTCGTCGGTGCGGGGATCGCCCGGGCCACCGAGGACCTGCCGGTCGCCGGGCTCGGCGACGCGCAGGCCGAGGGCAACATCCCGGCCATCGCCGAGCTGCTGTTCACCCGGTACCTGCTGGCCTTCGAGGTCACCAGCGCGCTGCTCATCACCGCCGCCGTCGGCGCGATGGTGCTGGCGCACATCGAGCGCGAGCCCGGCAGCCGGCAGACGCAGAAGGAGCTGTCCCGGGCGCGGTTCCTCACCAGCGACCGGCCGCAGACCCTGCCCGGCCCCGGCGTCTACGCCCGGGCCAACTCCGTCGCGGCACCCGCGCTGCTCCCCGACGGCCGGACGCTCGACGAGACGGTGGCCACCGGTGTCGAACCCCAGGAGGTCCAGCAGATGCCCCGTCCCACCGGCCGCGAGCAGCTGGGCAGCCCGGACGCCGCGCTCGGCACGCTCGACCCCGCCCCGGCGGACAGCGGGGAGCAGCGGTGACCATCAGCTACTACCTGGTCCTCGCCGCGATCCTCTTCACGATCGGCGCCGTCGGGGTCCTGGTCCGCCGCAACGCGATCGTCGTGTTCATGTGCGTCGAGCTGATGCTCAACTCGGTGAACCTGACGCTGGTCACCTTCGCCCGCGCCACCGGCACCGTCGACGGCCAGATCATGGCGTTCTTCGTCATGGTCGTCGCCGCGGCCGAGGTCGTCGTCGGGCTCGCCATCATCATGTCGATCTACCGGACCCGCCGGTCCGCCTCGGTCGACGACGCCAACCTGCTGAAGTACTGACCGGGGACGGGGTCGACGGACATGGGCACCGTGCCTGCTGAAGGGCTGCTCGCCGCCTCCTGGCTGCTGATCGCGCTGCCGCTCGCCGGCGCCGCCGTCCTGCTGCTGGGTGGCCGCCGCACCGACCGGTGGGGCCACCTGCTGGGGACGGCGACGGTCGTCGCCGCCTTCGTGCTCGCCGTGGCCTGCACGGTGCAGCTCGCCGGGACCGACGGGCGCTCGGCCGACGTCGAGCTGTTCACGTTCATCTCCGCCGGCGACCTCGACGTCACCGCGGGGCTGCTCTACGACCCGCTGTCGGCGGTGTTCGCGCTGCTGATCACCGGCGTCGGATCGCTGATCCACGTCTACTCGATCGGCTACATGGCGCACGACCCCGCCCGCCGGCGGTTCTTCGCCTACCTGAACCTGTTCGTGGCCGCGATGCTGCTGCTGGTCCTGGGCAACAGCTACGTCGCGCTCTACGTCGGCTGGGAGGGCGTCGGTCTCGCGTCCTACCTGCTGATCGCCTTCTGGTACACCCGCCCGGCCGCGGCCACCGCGGCGAAGAAGGCGTTCATCATGAACCGGGTTGGCGACGTCGGGCTGGCGATCGCCATCTTCATCATGTTCGCCCAGCTCGGGACGACGTCCTACGCCGGCGTGCACGGGACCGTCGGCACCCTCGCCGGCGGGACCATCACCGCGATCGGGCTGCTGCTGCTCCTCGGCGCCTGCGGCAAGTCCGGCCAGTTCCCGCTGCAGGCCTGGCTGCCGGACGCGATGGAGGGCCCGACCCCGGTCTCGGCGCTCATCCACGCCGCGACCATGGTCACCGCCGGCGTCTACCTGATCGCCCGCTCCGCGCCGATCTACGACCTGACGCCCACCGCCCGCGCCGTCGTCCTCGCCGTGGGCGCCCTGACCCTGCTGGTCGGGGCCATCGCCGGCTGCGCCTACGACGACATCAAGAAGGTCCTGGCGTACTCGACGGTCAGCCAGATCGGCTACATGTTCCTCGCCGTCGGCCTGGGCCCCGCGGGGTACGTCGCCGGCCTGGCCCACCTGCTGGCACACGGCTTCTTCAAGGCCGGCCTCTTCCTCGGTGCCGGCTCGGTCATGCACGCGATGGACGACTCGGTGGACATGCGCCGCTTCGGCGGGCTGTGGCGGAAGCTGCCGGTCACCTTCGCCACCTTCGGCCTGGGCTACCTGGCCCTGATCGGCTTCCCGTTCCTGTCGGGCTACTTCACCAAGGACGCGATCATCGAGGCGGCGCTGGACCGCGACGACGTCTGGGGCTGGGTCCTCGGCGGCGTGGCCGTGCTCGGCGCGGGGTTGACCGCGTTCTACATGACCCGGCTGATGCTCATGACCTTCTTCGGCCGGGCCCGCTGGGAGGACGGCCTGCACCCGCACGAGTCGCCGACGGTCATGACCGCCCCGATGGTCGTGCTGGCCGTCGGCTCGGTGTTCTCCGGCGCGCTCCTGGTCTCGGTGGTCCCCCTGTCGGGCTGGCTGGAGCCGGTGTTCGGCGAGCCGGAGGAGGCGGCGCACGTCGTGGCCCCGGCCCTGGTCGGGCTGGTCGTGACCGTCGTGATGCTGCTCGGCGTCCTGGCGGCCTGGCTGTTCGTCGGCCGCCGCGAGGTGCCGGTCACCGCCCCCGTGCGCGTCTCGCCGGTCACCCGGGCTGCCCGCAACGCGCTCTACGCCGACGCGGTCAACGAGTCGCTGTTCATGCGGCCCGGCCAGTGGCTGACCCGCGCGCTGGTCTGGTTCGACAACCGCGGCGTCGACGGCGCGGTCAACGGCCTGGCCGCGGGCCTGGGCGGGTCGTCGTCGCGGCTGGGACGGGCGCAGACCGGCTTCGTGCGGACCTACGCCCTCGGCATGCTCGGCGGCGCCGTCATGGTGGCCGGGGCCCTGCTGGCGGTGACGGCGGGATGACCTCCTCGACTTCCGGAAAGGGCGCCTCGTGAGCGACTTCCCCTGGCTCCTGCTCATGATCGCGCTGCCCGCGGTCGGGGCCGCCGTCGTGGCCGCGCTGCCGCGCGGGCGGTCCCTGCTCGCCAAGCAGGTCGCCCTCGGCGTCAGCCTCGCGGTCCTGCTGCTGGCGGTCCTGGCCACGCTGGCCTTCGACCCCGACGGCGACCGGTTCCAGCTGACGACGTCGGTGTCGTGGATCCCCGACTTCGGTGCGGACTTCGCCCTCGGCGTCGACGGCATCGCCCTGGTGATGCTGCTGCTCATCGGCGTGCTGGTGCCGCTGGTCGTCGGGGCGTCCTGGCACGAGGCGGACACCGGCCCCCGCCCGCCGCGGGTCTTCTTCGCCTGGCTGCTGCTCCTCGAGGCGATGATGGTCGGCGTCTTCGCCGCCGTCGACGTGCTGCTCTTCTACGTCTTCTTCGAGGCGATGCTCGTCCCGATGTACTTCCTGATCGGCAGCTTCGGCGGGCCGCGGCGGCAGTACGCGGCGGTCAAGTTCTTCCTCTACAGCCTCGTCGGCGGGCTGATCATGCTGGCCGCCGTCATCGGCCTGTACGTGGTGAGCACCAGCCAGCTGGGGGAGGGCACCTTCGCCTTCGACGCGCTGCGTCAGCTGGACATCGACCCCGACGTGCAGAAGCTGCTGTTCCTGGGCTTCTTCGTCGCCTTCGCGATCAAGGCGCCGCTGGTCCCGTTCCACACCTGGCTGCCCGACTCCGGCGCCGAGGCCCCGATCGGCGGGGCGGTGCTGCTGGTCGGCGTCCTGGACAAGGTCGGCACGTTCGGGTTCCTGCGCTACTGCCTGCCGCTGTTCCCCGACGCCTCGCGGTTCTTCGCGCCGTTCGTGCTGGTCCTGGCCGTGGCCGGCATCCTCTACGCGGCGCTGCTGGCCATGGGGCAGAGCGACATGAAGCGCCTGGTGTCCTACACGTCCATCTCGCACTTCGGGTTCATCGCGCTGGGCATCTTCGCGTTCACCACCGAGGCCGGCACCGGTGCGGTGCTCTACATGGTCAACCACGGCATCGCGACGGGGCTGCTCTTCCTCGTGGTCGGCATGCTCATCGCCCGCGGCGGGTCCCGGGAGATCGGCGACTACGGCGGCGTCGCGCGGCACGCACCCAAGCTGGCCGGCGCCTTCCTGGTCGCGGGCCTGGCGTCGCTCGCACTGCCGGGCACGAACAGCTTCGTCAGCGAGTTCCTGGTGCTCATCGGCTCGTTCCCCGAGCGCCCGGTCTTCACCGTCGTGGCGACCGCCGGCATCATTCTGGCCGCGCTCTACATCCTGCTGATGTACCAGCGCACGATGCACGGCCCGCCCCGCGGCGTGCTGCTGGCCGACGCCGGCCCCGAGGCGCCGCAGGAGGCGCAGCAGGCCCACGGCGCGACCGCCACGCTGACCGCGCCGACCCGCACCCTGCGCGTCACGGACCTGAGCCGCCGCGAGCTCGCCGTGGTCGCCCCGCTGGTCGCGCTGATCATCGGGCTGGGCGTGTACCCCCAGCCGCTGCTGGACCTGATCGAGCCCGCCGTGAGCGCCACCCTGAGCGACGTCGGCACCGACACCGGAGGAACGGACCGATGATCGAGGTGCCCGACCTCTCCTTCGCCGCGCTCGCCCCGCTGCTGCTGGTGCTCGGCGCCGCGTGCCTCGGGGTGCTCGTGGAGGCGTTCGCCCCGCGCGACGTGCGCCACCCGGTGCAGGTGGCGATCGCCCTCGTCGGCACCGGCGGCGCGCTCGTGGCCACGCTGCTGCTCGCCGGCACGCACGAGGTCACCGCGGGCGGCGCGCTCGCCGTCGACGGGGCCGCGCTGTTCCTGCAGGCCACGATCGCCGGGCTGGGGGCGCTGTCCATCCTGCTGTTCGCCGAGCGGTCCCTGGACCCGGCGCGGTCGGCGTTCGTCGTCAGCGCGGCGGTGCCGGCCGGCAGCCCGCGCGACCGCGAGCTCGTGACCACGCCCCGCGTGCAGACCGAGGTCTACCCGCTGGCCACCTTCGCCATCGGCGGCATGATGCTGTTCGTCGCGGCCAACGACCTGCTGATCATGTTCGTGGCGCTGGAGGTGCTCAGCCTGCCGCTGTACCTGATCAGCGGCATGGCCCGCCGTCGCCGGCTCCTCTCCCAGGAGGCGGCGGTCAAGTACTTCCTCCTCGGTGCCTTCGCGTCGGCCTTCTTCCTCTACGGCCTGGCCCTGGTCTACGGCGCCACGGGCAGCGTCCGGCTGAGCGACATCCGCGCGGCGGGGCCCGACGGCGGCGGTGACGTGCTGCTCGTCCTCGGGCTGGCCCTGCTCGTCGTCGGGCTGCTCTTCAAGGCCAGCGTGGCGCCGTTCCACACCTGGACGCCCGACGTCTACCAGGGCGCCCCGACGCCGGTCACGGCGTTCATGGCCGCCTGCACCAAGGTGGCGGCCTTCGGCGCCATCCTCCGGCTGCTGTACGTCGCCTTCGGCACCGCCGAGTGGACCTGGCGGCCGCTGGTCTACGCCGTCGCGATCGTCTCCATGGTCGTCGGCGCGGTGCTGGGCCTGACCCAGACCGACCTCAAGCGGATGCTCGCCTACTCGTCGGTGGCGCACGCGGGCTTCCTGCTCACCGGCGTGCTGGGCCTCGGTGGCGGGGGAGAGGGCTCCGGCCTGGCGGCCACGATGTTCTACCTGCTCACCTACGGCCTGACCACGCTCGGCGCCTTCGCCGTCCTGACCCTCGTGCGGGACGGCGACGGCGAGGCCACCCACCTGTCGCAGTGGGCCGGGCTGGGGGCGCGCTCGCCGCTCACGGCCGCGGTGATGACCCTGTTCCTGCTCGCCCTGGCCGGCATCCCTCTCACCGCCGGGTTCACCGGCAAGTTCGCGGTGTTCCGCGCGGCCATCGAGCAGGGCGCCTGGCCGCTGGTCGTCGTCGCGCTGCTGGCCAGCGCCGTGGCGGCGTTCTTCTACCTGCGGGTCATCGTGCTCATGTACTTCTCCGAGCCGGTGGCCGACGGCCCGACGGTCGGCGTCCCCGGCGTCCCCACCACGGTCGTGCTGGCGGTGACGGCGACGGCCACCCTGGCTCTGGGCATCCTGCCCGGGGCGGTGCTCGAACTCGCCGAGCAGGCGGCTATCTTCGTCGGTTGATATGACCGGAGCCCGTGCCGCGACCGACGGCACCCCCACCGAGGTCTGGCACCGGATCTCGACGCCGGCCTCGACCATCGGCCCCTGGCTCCCCGAGGGGGAGCTCGGCGCCGCCCTGGCCGAGGGGCTGGCCCGGGTGGAGTCGCGGCTGGCCGTGGCCGTCGGCAGCGAGCACCCGTTCGTGCGCGAGGCCGCCGGCCACCTCATGGCCGCCGGCGGGAAGCGGTTCCGCCCGATGCTGGCGCTGCTGGCCGCCCAGCTCGGCGACGCCGACGCGCCCCAGGTGACCGAGGGCGCCGTCGTCTGCGAGCTGACCCACCTGGCCACGCTCTACCACGACGACGTCATGGACGAGGCCGCCGTGCGCCGCGGGGCCCCGAGCGCCAACAGCCGGTGGAGCAACAGCGTCGCCATCCTCACCGGCGACCTGCTCTTCGCCCGCGCCTCGGACATCCTGGCCGACCTCGGGCCCGACGCCGTCCGGGTGCAGGCCCGCACCTTCGAGCGGCTGGTCACCGGCCAGATCCAGGAGACCGTCGGCGCGCAGCCCGGCGAGGACCCGGTCGCCCACTACCTGCAGGTGCTGGCCGACAAGACCGGCTCGCTGGTGGCGACCTCCGCCCGCTTCGGCGCCGAGTTCGCCGGGGTGCGGCCGGACCTGGTCGAGGCGCTGACCGCGTTCGGCGAGGAGGTCGGCGTGGCCTTCCAGCTCTCGGACGACCTGCTCGACATCGTCACCGACGGCGCCTCCGGAAAGCTGCCGGGCACCGACCTGCGCGAGGGCATCGCGACCCTCCCGGTGCTGTTCGCGCTCGCCGGCGAGGACCCGGCCGAGGCCCGGCTGCGGGAGCTGGTCGCCGCACCGGTCACCGACGACGTCGAGCACGCCGAGGCGCTGGCGCTGCTGCGGGCCTCCCGCTCGCTGGCCCGCGCGACGGAGGTCCTGCGCGAGTACGCCGACCGCGCCCGCGCGCGGCTGGGCGACGTGCCGGCCGGCGACGTGCGGGACGCGCTCTCCGCGCTGTGCGACTACGTGGTCACCCGCACCAGCTGATCGGGACCACCATGCCGGGGGCCACTGCGCGCGAGCTGGTGGTGGGCCCCTGCCTCGCGGCGCTGCTGCTGGCCGGCTGCTCCTCCGCCACCCTGCACGTCGACGAGGCCCCGCCACCTCCCTCGGCGCCCGGCCTCCGGGTCGAGGTCGTGGCCGGCGGGCTGGACCACCCGTGGGACGTCGTCCAGGCGCCGGACGGGACCCTGCTGGTCGACGAGCGCTCCGGCGGCCTCACCGCCGTCCTGCCCGACGGCGAGGTGCGCGAGGTCGCCGCCGACTTCTCCGACCTGTTCGCCGACGGGGAGACCGGCCTCATGGGCCTCGCGCTGGACCCGGCGTTCGAGACCGACCGCCGCCTGTACAGCTGCCAGGGGCACACCGACGGCGACATCCGGGTGGTCGCCTGGGAGGTCGCCGGGGACTGGTCCTCGGCGACCCGCGTGGCCGACCCGCTGGTGGGCGGGCTGCCGCTCAACGAGCGCAGCGGACGGCACGGCGGGTGCCGGCTGGAGTTCGCGCCCGACGGGGCGCTGCTGGTCGGCACCGGCGACTCCGCGCGCGGCACGGTGGCCCAGGACGCGGGGTCGCTGGGCGGCAAGGTGCTGCGCGTCGACCCGTCGTCCGGCGAGGTGGCGGTGTGGACGTCGGGGCACCGCAACGTGCAGGGGCTGGCGGTACGGCCCGGGACCGGGCAGGTCTTCTCCGTCGAGCACGGTCCCGACCGCGACGACGAGGTCAACCTCCTCCGGGAGGGCGGCAACTACGGCTGGGACCCCGACGGCGGCGGCTCCTACGACGAGAGCGTGCCGATGACCGACCCGGCGATCGACGGTGCGGTCGAGGCGGTGTGGTCCTCCGGGCAGCCGACGCTGGCCACGAGCGGCGCCACGTTCGTGACCGGCGAGGAGTGGACGAGCTACGACGGGCTGCTCCTCGTGGCCCTGCTCAAGGCGCAGGGGGTGCTGGCCCTGCGGCTCGACGACGACGGCGCCGTGGCCGAGCAGTTCGGCGTCCCCGAGCTCGAGGGCACCCACGGGCGCATCCGGACCGTCCAGCAGGGCGGCGACGGCGCCCTCTACGCCCTCACCGACAACGGCGGGGACGACCAGCTGCTGCGGGTCACGCCCCGGGGCTGAGCCGGCGCTCCCGCACGTGGGGCGGGACCGGCGTCCCCTCGGGGAGCAGCGGGCAGGGCTCGGGCTCCCCGGCGACCGTCCGCAGGGGCAGCACCCCGGCCCACACGGGCAGCGCCAGGTCCCGCTCGTCGTCGCCCGGCGGGCCGGTGCGGACCTTCACGCTGGCCTCGCCCAGGTCCAGCGCGAGGACGGCGGTGGCGGCGAGCTCCTTGCGGTCGGGCAGCCGGGCCGTCGTCCAGGAGCCCGGCGCGAGCTGCTCGGTGAGCGCCTCCAGGGCGAGCAGGCGCTCGTCGTGGTCGGTGACCACCCGGGCGGTGCCGTGCACCACGGCGCACCGGTAGTTGAGGGAGTGGTGGAAGGTCGAGCGCGCGTAGACGACCCCGTCGAGGTGGGTGACCGTGAAGCACACCTGGACGCCGGCGGCCGACGCCCGCAGGGACGCCGCACCCGTGGAGCCGTGCACGTAGAGGGTCTCGCCACGGCGGCCGTAGCCGGTCGGCAGCACGACCGGTGCGCCGTCGAGCACCACGCCCAGGTGGCCGACCAGGCCGGCGTCGAGCACGGCGTACAGGTCGGCCCGCTCGGTGCGGGCGCGCTTGGCACCCCGGCGCACGGTGCTGCGGGGCGTGGGTGAGAGCGGGGCGGCGGTGTCCACGGTGATCATGCTGCTAGGACCAGTGGCATCCTGGAACGGCCAATCCGCCGGCTTTCCGGCAGTCCACTCCTGCCGGTCGAGGGGGATGCGCCGTGGTCGACGTTCCGCCCGTGGTGCTGGACCGCGCCTCGCGCACGCCGCTGCCGGTGCAGCTGGCCGACGCGCTGCGCGCCGCGACCGCCGACGGCACGCTCCGGCCGGGTGACCGGCTGCCCTCCACGCGGGAGCTCGCCGCCGCCCTGGGCGTCAGCCGGACCGTCACCTCGGCCGCCTACGACCAGCTGCTGGCCGAGGGCTGGGCCGGTGCCCGCCGCGGCGCGGGAACGTACGTGCTGAGCGCGGTGCCGCCGTCCGCCACCGCCCCTCCGCACCGGGGCGGTCGGCCGGCGGCCTCCTCCGAGCTGGTCGACCTCCGGGCCGGGGCACCGTGCCTGGAGGTCCTCGAGCGGGGTGCCTGGCGTCGCGCCTGGCGGGCCGCCGGGGACTCTCCGCCCGACCGGGGGCCCGAGCCCGCCGGGGACCCGGGCTTCCGGGCCGCGGTCGCCGAGCACCTGCTCCGGCACCGGGGCCTCGTGGCGGGAGCCGACGACGTGCTGGCGACGACCGGCACCTCGGCCGCGGTCGCCGAGGTCGCCCGCCTGCTCCCCGCCGGCAGCCGGGTGGCGGTGGAGAACCCCGGCTACCAGCGGGTGGTCGGCGCCCTGCGCGACGCCGGGACCGAGGTGGTGCCCGTACCGGTGGACCGCGACGGCCTGGTGGTGGACGCGGTCCCGGCCGACGTCGCCGCCGTCTACTGCACGCCGGCCCACCAGTACCCGCTGGGCCGCCGGATGGCCGCGGAGCGGCGGCTGGCGCTCGTCGCGCGGGCGCGGGCGGAGGGCTGGTGGGTGCTGGAGGACGACTACGACGGCGAGCTGCGCTACGACGTCGCCCCCCTGCCGCTGCTGGGCGCGCTCGGTCCCGACGTCGTGGTGCACCTCGGGACCGCGGGCAAGATCGTCAGCCCCACGCTCGGCGTCGGCTGGATGGTGGCTCCGCCGGTGCTGCGGGACCTGGTGGTGGAGCGGCGCACCCGCACCGGGGCCCGCCCGCCGCGCGCCGGGCAGCGGGTGCTGGCCGCGATGGCCGCCTCCGGCGACCTGGCCCGGCACCTGCGCCGGCTGCGCCGCGAGCTCGCCGGCCGCCGCGAGGAGGTCTTCCGCACCGACGAGCAGCGCTACCGGGTTGCCGAGCGGCTGCAGCGGCTCAACGAGCTGGGCTTCGACGTCGGAGATC